>CAKRIL010000013.1 GCA_934343915.1 uncultured Lachnospiraceae bacterium
CTTAATTACTCCAAGAACCTTATCAAGGCTCTCATTAGATACTACGAACACACTGAAATCGAGCTCGAACTTCTCGTCCTCGATATCCTGTGTGGATGGGTCTGACTTGATAACCTCTCCGACTTCCTCGATTCCCTTGAATACAAGGAAAGCTCTTGCTGCCTTGAGGATACAGTTAGGGTCAAGGTATATGGTAAAGCCATATGCCTTCATGCCCTTCTTGCGTGCCTCATTGATGGCATGCATCTCAAAATCGGCAAGTGCAATCTTCTTATACTTAGCCAAATCATCTGAGCCGGCTGACTGTGCCGGAGCTGCTTCAGCGGCCGGTGCCGGCTGAGCCTCTGCCTGAGGCTGTGCAGCGATATTGCCCTCTGTTGCGAGGAACTCGTTGAGAAGCTTGATTATAGCCTCATTGTCCTCTGTTCCCTCATCAGATGTCTCCTGAATATTGGAAAGATATGTCTCGAGTGCATCAAGGCACTGGAATAAGGTATCTACAAGACTTGCAGTTACCTTCATCTTGTCATTGCGAATCTCTGAGAATACGTTCTCCATGTTATGTGTGAGATTCTGCATTCTCTTGTATCCCATTGTACCTGCCATTCCCTTAAGAGAATGTGCGGCACGGAATATCTCATTAATAGTAGCCTTGTCCTCAGGCTCCTTCTCTAATACTAATAGAAGATCGTTCAAATTCTGTAAATGTTCTTTTGTCTCATCAATAAAAATCTCTAAATACTGGCTTACGTCCATTTAGCGCACCCCCGTGTTTCTAGTTATCGCGTCTGCGATTTCTTCAAGTGGTTTTACTTCATTTGTCAGTCCTGCTTCTGCAACTGACCTTGGCATTCCATAAACAATACTGCTTGCTTCATCCTGACTTATGACGTGTATGTTCTTTTTCTCCTTCAGAAGCTTGATGCCCTTGGTTCCATCGGCACCCATTCCGGTGAGAACGACACATACAATCTCGTCATAAGGAGAATCCTTAAGCGACTCGTACATTACATTCGCACAAGGTCTTAAAGCATCAACCGGCGGCTCGTCCGACAGTACTACCTTAACAGAGCTTCCCGACCTTGAAAGACGCATATGCCTTCCTCCGGGTGCTATGTATACGGTTCCTTTTTCAACGATGTCACCGTCCTCTGCCTCCTTGACCGTAACCTTGCTGATTTCATTAAGTCTCATTGCAAGCGACTTAGTGAAGCCTGCCGGCATGTGCTGTACAACAACCATACCCGCATCCAAATCAGCCGGAAGATAAGGAATCACCTGTTGAAGTGACTTCGGACCTCCCGTGGAACATGCAAGTGCTACAAGTCTGTTAGCCTTATCTCTCTTGTAGAGATTGTGGTCACTCATCTTGACCGACATAGCCGGCTGTGCAGGTCTGCTGCCGACTGTGGCTGTGCTCCTCTCGTTCTTGGCTGTCACGAAGGTTCTCATTGTGGTTGCCTTCGTGTTAATGCTCTGTGTGATAGGCATTGAGCCGATTACGGAAGCCTTGGTGTTGCTTGCCGTAGCTATCTCGAGCATATCGAGTATACGCTGCTTAAAGCCTACACCCTTAGCCTCAATAAAGTTCTCCGGCTTAGTAACGAAATCAAAAGCACCAAGTTCAAGTGCCTTGATTGTCTCCTTAGCACCCTCCTTAGCGACTGTGCTGACAACAATTACCGTTTCCTGAATCCTGTTCTTTTGGAGCATTTCCAAAAGCTCAAGTCCATTCATCTTCGGCATATTGATATCAAGGATAATCGCATCATAGAGCTTAGGATGAGAAACAATCTTGTCAAAACCATCAAGACCATCTGTTGCAAAATCAGCAACCTCATATTGTTTATTTGATTTTATTATATCAGATATGACTCTTCTCATGAGTGCAGAGTCATCAATTATCAAAATTTTCTTTGCCATATAGATTATTTCCTCCTTTCATTCTGTCTCTGTTTACGTTCCTCCTCAAAGATAAAGCGTATGAGAAGTTCCCTGTCATCATCCTTAACATTGTCAAAGCTTACCCTGTTGTGAAAAATATCCCTTCTGCCAAGCGGATTAACCGACTCGACAACGGTTGCGGCAGTTCTCAGACAATACAGTGCCGAACCGAGTGTGTAAAAGAATTGTATATATACAATGGAACCCTTTTCAATATGCACACCCGCGAACTTAAGTCCGCCTCCGCTTATGTCGATTGTCTGTCCCTCTATCATCTTATCCTCAATCACGCTGTCCGGAAGTTCACCTGTCTTTTCATATACCGCTATTGCATCACTGTCCATCAGCATGTACTTGACCGGCATTGATACCTCATACCTGAAGAACTGTCTTCTCTGTACCTTCTTAAGTGCCGTGTTAAGTTCTATAACCAGTACATACAGATTATTGCTCTTATATCTGTCGACAATCTTTACCCTGCTGTGGTACAGGCTCGTCTTTGAATAAAAAAAAGCATCAAAACTCATCCCCATGGAAAGGACTACCAAGCGACCCTCCTTATAAGGCATTGCGATTGACACTCTGTTTTCCTCTTCATCAATATCATAAATCTGACTAAGATATGTATTCGGCTTTTTTGCTTTGTCAGCCACAATCTCATTCAGCTCCAATCTTCCGCCCGGAACCAATATTTTTTCCATAAATAAACTCTCCTCTAGAATCTATTGTTGTGCTTTAAGACATTATTGAAAAAATTTCCAATACCTCTTTTTTCTTTTGCCGTATTGGTCTGTCTGCTTCCATCCGTGAGTGCCGCCATAATACTCGCATATGACCTTGAAGCGGATGAATTAGGATATTCCATAACGACAGGCGACTGCTTCATAATCGCTTTCACTACAGAATCATCTGCCGGTACACAGCCTAAGTATTCAAGGTTGAGATTTAAGAACCTGTCAACCACCGTTGAGAGCTTCTCATACATATTGATTCCGTCCCTCGGTGATGTCGTCCTGTTGCCGAGAAGCATTATCTTGGTATGCTCGCTCTCAAAGCCCTGGAACATGCTCAACGCCTTCAATAATGCATATGAATCGGTTATTGATGTCGGCTCCGGTGTCGCCACAAGAACCACCTCAGGGCTTGCCGCTACGAATTCAAGCACGCTGCTTGAGATTCCCGCTCCGGTATCCACTATGACAACATCCGCCATGGAATCAAGCTCTGACAGCTTACCGACAAGTCTTCTTATCTGCTCCTTGTCAAGATTGACAAGTCGTGCTATTCCCGAACCGCCCGATACGAACATCACTCCGTCAGGACCCTCACATATAACCTCTCCTATTTCTTTTCCCTTGAACATAAGGTCTGCAAGTGTATACTTGGGAATAACACCGAACATTACCTCTATATTGGCAAGTCCGAAATCTGCATCAAAAATTATGACTCTCTTGCCCTGTCTGCGAAACATGAGTGCAAGATTGATTGCGAAGCTTGACTTGCCTACTCCGCCCTTGCCGCTTGTTACAGTGATAATTCTTGCATGCTTTCCCATTGTAGCATCACTGACCTGACCGCCTCTATTCTGTTGCTGTACCATCTGTCTCAATCTCTCAGCCTGGTCCATGTATGCTCTCCTCTCCCATGAAGTCTGCTATCCGAGCGGTGTATTAACCGCTCCGCTTATAAGCTGCTTTGCAAGTCCCTGAACATCCGTCACCTCAATATCATCAGGTACATTCTGACCGCATGTGGTATACGATAACGGTGCTCCCGTTCTGTTTCTTAAGTTAAGTAGATTACCGTAAGCACTTGTCTCATCAAGTTTTGTGAACAAGAGCCTGTAATCTTTAATCTCCTTATATGCATCAGCTATGTTGATGAGGTCGCGATACTTTGTAGTCGCACTCACAACAAGATATTTTTCAATATTGAGTCCGAGCTGTGCATCCTCAATATTCTTTATAAGCTCCTCTATCTCTCCGAGCTGCTCAAGATTCCTGTGAGACCTTCCTGCCGTGTCAACGAGAATAAGATCATACTCGCTGTAACTCTTCACAGCGTCCACCAGCTCGCTTGGCGAAAAGATAACGGATACGGGAACATCAAGAATACCTGCATATGTATTGAGCTGCTCAACAGCCGCTATTCTATATGTGTCTGCCGTTATCATTGCTACCTTTACACCCTTGTTAAGCTTAAAGTCAGATGCAAGCTTGGCAATCGTTGTGGTCTTTCCAACGCCGGTCGGACCCATAAAGAACACTATATTTCTTCCGCTTGAAGCGTCAATCACAACCGGTTCTCCAAGCTTCAATATTATCTTCTGATATACCGCCGATATAATACTGTCGATATTGGATTCCTTCTTAAGCGATGAATCAATATCTTCAATTATTACATTGGCAAGTTTCTCCTCAACCTCTGAGTCTATCAGCTTATTATAAATCAGCTTAAGATACTTAAAATTGCTTGTCTCCCTGACTTCTTCCTGTTTAGGTGCCTGTTCCTTGGGCTGTTCCTCCGTCTTAAGCTTGTCGTCCTCGTTCTTCTTAATCTGGTCGGCAAGAAGATTATGCAGTGTATCTAACTTCTTCTCAATCGATTTCTCGGTCGTCGCACTGATTGCCTGATAATCTGCCGGCGGAGCCTTCCTCATCTCGGGAGCCGGTGTCACATTCTCCTTCTCCTCAAGCGCTGCTGTTATCTCGACATAATTTTTCTTAAAAAGCTTGGCAATACCTCTTTGCTTAATTGTCTTGACATTAAGAACAACCGCACCCGCACCTAAGTCTTCCTTCGCCTTAAGTGCTGCCTCTGTCTCGGTTGCTGCCGTATATTTCTTAACTATCATTTATGCAGTCACCATCCCAACTGATTGCAATTCGACATTAGATTCAATCTCATTGTATGAAACCACCGTCAAATCACTCACATAATCATTGATTAATTTCTTAAAATAAATTCTCACAATAGGAGAAGTTATGACAATTGGAGACTTGCCCATGTTCTCAAGCTTTTCAACCTCCTGCTTGACGGAATCCACAATCTTCTGTGTTCTGTCCGGTGCAAGCGTAAGGTATGCTCCCTGCTCTGTCTGCTTAACGGCACCCATGATTTCCTGCTCAACAGTCGGATCAAGTGTTACAACACTCGTTGTCTCATTAGGAGTGAAATACTTGTTGGATATTGCCCTCTTAAGGCTCTGTCTTGCATACTCAGTGAGAATATCAGGATCTCTTGTGGTAGCAGCATGGTCTGCAAGTGTCTCAAATATGGTAAGAAGGTCTCTTATTGATATGCCTTCCTCGAGAAGATTCTGCAATACCTTCTGAATCTCACCGACACCCATGAGCTTAGGAACAAGCTCCTCAACAAGCGTAGGATTGTTCTCCTTGAGATTGTTGATGAGGTTCTGTGTATCCTGTCTGGTAAGAAGCTCTGCAATATGTGAACGCACAACCTCAGTAAGGTGTGTGGCAATTATCGATGGCGGGTCAACAACCGTGTATCCAAGTGATTCCGCACGTTCTCTCTGTCCCTCGGTAATCCATATTGCCGGAAGGTGGAAGGAAGGCTCGAAGGTAGGAATACCTGTTATCTCCTCCTCAACATAGCCCGGGTTCATCGCCATATAGTGGTCAAAGAGAATCTCTCCTTCACTGACCTGAATACCCTTAATCTTTATTATGTACTGGTTCGGATTGAGCTGAATATTATCTCTGAGTCTTATAATAGGAACAACTGTACCAAGCTCTATGGCAATCTGTCTTCTTATCATTACAACTCGGTCAAGAAGATCTCCTCCCTGATTAGCATCGGCAAGCGGAATAATTCCGTATCCGAACTCAAGCTCAATCGGATCAACCTGAAGAAGCGACGTAACGTTCTCCGGCTTCCTTATCTCATTAGCCTCCTCGTCGGCATTATCCGCATCCTGTTCAATCGAGCTGATATCCTGTCTCTTTTTCTGAATATTGCCCCACACAATAAGAAGAGCACCGAACGGAACAAATATGTACCAAGGAAGAGGTGTAAACACACCGAGGAATGCCATCGCACCGCCGACCATAAAGAAAGCCTTCGGCATTGAAAAAAGCTCTGTCACAAGCTCGTCCGACAGATTCTTCTCCTTCGTCGCCTTGGTGATGATAATACCTGTTGACAACGAAATAAGCAGTGACGGTATCTGGCTTACAAGTCCGTCACCGATTGTAAGAATCGTGTATGTATTAAGAGCGTCATTGATATCCATTCCCTGACGCACAACTCCCATAATTACACCGCCGACAATATTGATAACGGTAATGATAAGTCCGGCTGTCGCATCTCCCTTAACATACTTGGTAGCACCGTCCATTGCTCCGAAGAACGAGGATTCCTGCTGGAGCTTCTCTCTTCGTGCAATAGCCTCCTTATCGCTTATTGCTCCCGTGTTAAGGTCGGCATCAATGGCCATCTGCTTACCTGGCATGGCATCGAGTGTGAATCGTGCTGTTACCTCGGCAACTCGCTCAGTACCTTTATTGATAACTAAAAACTGTACAAGAATGAGTATAAGGAATACGATAACACCGATTACAATATCGTTGCCTCCTACGAACTGACCGAATACCCTTACGACGTTACCCGGATCTCCTGTACCTAAGATAAGCTTGGTTGATGATACATTAAGAGATATACGGAAAATTGTCGTAAAGAGCAAAATTGTAGGAAACGCCTGCATATCGAGCGGTTCCTTTGAAAAAAGTGCCATGAACAGAATAACAAGTGCCACAGCCATATTGAACGCAAGCAACACATCAAGTACTGCGCTTGGAATTGATACAATAAGGAAAACAACTGCCGCAAGAATATAAAGACCGACAAACAAATCAGACTTTTTCATGTTCTCCTCCTTTCACAAGCTCAGAGCGCATCCCTACGCCCTCTTATTCTTAAGATTATATACAAATGCCAGAACTTCTGCAACTGCCTGATACAATTCCGGCGGAATTTCTTCATTTAATTCTACATTATAGTACAGCATACGCGCAAGAGGCTTGTTCTCAACAATCTCAACATTGTTCTCCTTGGCAGTCTCCTTGATACGAGCCGCAAGGTAATCCTCACCTTTTGCCACTACCACAGGTGCCCTTCCCTTATTCTGCTCGTACTTAAGTGCAACCGCAAAATGTGTCGGATTCGTGATAACAACATCCGCCTCAGGCACAGCCTGCATCATTCTCCGCCTTGATACCTCGGACATTCTCTGACGCTGCTTCTGCTTGACCTCCGGACTTCCCTCAGTGTTCTTCCACTCGTCCTTGACCTCCTGCTTGGTCATCATCATTTCTTTTTTGAACTTTCTCTTTTCGTAAATAAAGTCGATCAAACCGACTACTAAATATATAACACATATCACCGTACCGACATCAAAAATAATATCGGCAAGCAGCAGCAATGCCTGATTTAGGGAAATATCATACAGCTTATAGATATCTCCTGCTCTGTCCTTAAGCTTATTGTACACCACTGCAAAAATAATGATAAGAATAATTGTCTGCTTAAGCAGCTCAACAAGTGTCTTAACCGAAAACAGACGCTTAATTCCGTTCACCGGATTGAACTTGCTAAGCTTCGGCTGCAATGGCTTCGCAGTCGGCTTCCACTTTACCTGAACCACTTCTATAACGAATGTAACCACAACTCCCACCGCAAAAAAAGGCAGAAGCATAATAAGCATATCAAGCGAAGCGGTTCTTAACAGCTGTATCGTGTACTGCACATTAAATTCACCCTGCATGCTTGTAAAAAAATCACCGATTTGCGAATAATTCTTTCTAAAGCAGTTGACGAAGGATTCGCCCATACTTCCAATCATAAATCTCAATACAAGGAAGGATACAAGCAATATTACTGACGAGCTTAAATCCTTACTCTTTGAAACCTGACCATCCTTACGCGCATCGGAGAGCTTCTTGGCAGTAGGCTCCTCTGTCTTTTCACCGCCCGGGCCGTCCTTGGCAAAGAACTGGAGTGAAAACTGCGGCAGACATACTGCCGAGTCCTTTTCCCTGCGGTAATATACTATATATATATTATTATCATCGAGCTTAAGCTGTCTCACCCGGCGTACATCCCTTTCACCACATCTACGATATTGCTCTTCATAGTCTCCATCAAAACGGTGGCAACCGAAGGAAGCATGGATATTGCAAAGAACATTATGATAAAACCTATAAGAATCTTTATCTGCATTCCGATTGCAAACATATTCATCTGAGGTGCAATCCTTGCCATGATTCCAAGTATGCAGTTCATAACCATAAGTGTAATAAACACAGGCAATGCTATTCTGAATCCGATAACGAAATAATCTGCTACAAAGCCAAGCACCGTAGTGTACATTCCCGGCTTTAGTATTCCTGCGCCTACCGGCAGAACCGTGTATGTATCTGAAATTGCCTGAATTAAAAATGTATGCAGCCCTGATACCATCATAAGCAGCAGCACCACATAGTAATATAACTGTCCTGAGATATTCACCTGCATTCTCGTTGCCGGGTCATACATTGTTGCCATTGATAATCCGATATTGATATCTATAAGGTATCCCGCAAAATGAATCGCCTGCATACACAAGCTCGCACAGAAGCCTATTGACAGACCGACAATCGACTCTTTCATAACAAGTATGGCATATCCGATTACGCCGTCGTAGCTGTATGACTGCTCAGGTGCGGCAAACATAATAATATATGACAGAAAAATTGAAAGCCCCAGCTTGGTTCTCGTCGGCACATTGCTTGTTGAGAAAAACGGAGCCGTATATATAAAGCTTGCCACTCTCACAAGTATAAGCAGATATAACTCCCATTGTGCAAATAAAGTATTAACGTCAATCGTCATATCAATCCCATCCTAATGCTGCCGCATGCGAATGTCAGAATCCGCATAATGTACTGAAAGAGCCCCACAGATTACTGATAAAATCAGTAAGTTTCGTACCTATCCACCCTGCAACAAGCATAAGTGTGAGGAATACCGCGATTACCTTCGGAACAAACGTAAGTGTCTGCTCCTGTATGGATGTGATTGTCTGAAAAATACTTATTATCAGACCAACCACAAGTGACACAAGAAGAAGCGGAGCCGAACACTCAATTACAAGGAACAGTGCTTCGCGCATTATATCAAGTACCTGCTGTTGTGACATAAATATCCTCCTTATCTTCTAACACCAAATCAGCCCCCACTTAATAGCGTGGAGGCATGATATTCTTGCCCATATTTATCAATGGTAAAAGGTCTTAACGAGATTTCCGATAACAAGATTCCAGCCATCGGCAATGATGAATAAAAGGATCTTAAAAGGCATGGAAATCGTCGTAGGCGGAAGCATCATCATACCCATGGACATGAGTGTGGATGCTACAACCATATCAATAACTATAAAAGGTATGTAAATTACAAAACCAATTATAAAAGCTGTCCTTAATTCACTTGTTATGAAGCTCGGGATAAGTACGGATGTAGGAATATCATCCTGTGCCTGAACATCCTGTGTACCCGCAATCTCAAGAAACATCTTAAGATCCTTCTCTCTTGTCTGATTAAACATGAATTCTCTGACAGGAGCCATTCCGATCTCATATGCTTCCTCAGATGTAATCTCACCTGCCGCAAGCGGTTTAACCGCATTCTGATACACCGAACTGAATGTAGGTGCCATAATGAAAAAAGTTAAAAATAATGCCAGTCCGACAAGAATCTGATTAGGTGGAACCGTCTGTGTATTAAGTGCCGCTCTCGTAAAATGAAGAACAATAATGATTCTTGTGAAGGATGTAAGCATTATAAGTATGGATGGTGCAAGCGAAATAACAGTAAGAAGAGCAAGCATCTGAAGGACACTTGCCATATTCTCATCGCCAGCCGCAACACCTATTGTAAGCAAATTATAATCCTTACTGCTTTCGGTGGTACTCTCGGTACTCAGTGTACCTGTCACATTCCCGCCCTCCGAAGCATATACCGGTCTTTCGGTACTCATGAACAGGACAAGAAAAGTAATTGTGAAGAGCATAAGGAACCTAAAAGCGTTCTTCTTAAAATTCTTTCTAGTGTACATACTCTCTACCTGTCTTCCTGTCTGTTTTCCTGTTCTTTTTTTCTAAATCGTCTAAGTATACTCTCAAAGTCAACGTTCGACTGACCTTTTTGTTCCTTAATTACCAGCTTATCGCTCTCAATCTCACCTAAAAGAGTTACCGTGTCCTTGCACACAGCAACCGCAAAGTACTGCTCTCCGACACGAATAATCTGTATAAACTTATTCTGTGAAAGACGCATTGTGTCAAGAACCTGTATGTTGTCGCCCGATAACTGCCCCTTCTGATACTTTCCGACAAAGCATGTCATAAAATAAGTCAGAACAAGCACAAACACGAACAATACAGCAACCGTAATCAGTTGTACAATACCATTCACTCCCGTAAGAAGCATAAATGTCAGCACTAACCTACTACCTTTCTTACTGCCTCTAATACACGATCCTGCTGGAATGGCTTAACAATAAAGTCCTTAGCTCCCGACTGGATTGAGTCAATAACCATTGCCTGCTGTCCCATTGCTGAGCACATGATAACTGCAGCTGATGAATCTGATGCCTTGATTGCCTTGAGAGCCTGAATTCCATCCATCTCAGGCATTGTGATATCCATAAGAACAAGATCCGGCTTAAGCTCTGAATACTTTTCAACAGCCTTAGCGCCGTTCTCAGCCTCACCTACCACATTGTAACCATTCTTTGTGAGGATGTCCTTGATCATCATTCTCATAAATGCTGCGTCATCGCAAATTAATATATTCTTTCCCATGATATTCTCCTTCTGGTAATATATATTCAGATTTCTGTTACCATTATACTATATAATTAACATTAATAAAATATCGTATTATGTTATAAATGTCAATTAATAATTTCTGTAATCTTAATTCCAAAGCTCTCCTCGATTACGACGACCTCTCCCTTGGCTACATATTTGCCATTGACGAGAACGTCTATCGGTTCACCTGCAATCTTGTTAAGCTCTACAATGGTACCCGGTGCAAAATCAAGAATCTCCTTGATTGACTTCTTGGTACGTCCAAGCTCTACCGTAACCTCGAGAGGTACATCCATGATTAAATCAATATTCTCATGCTGACCTGACGAAGACATGTCTCCTGTGAATGGCTTAAATGAAGCCGGCTGTACATTAGGCATCGGCTGCGGCTGATAGCCTCCCATAAGCTGTGGCTGCGGATATGGCATTGCCGGCTGCATATATCCCGGCATCGGCTGAGCATATGGATTCATCACAGGCTGCTGATATGCACTCATGTCAGGCATTGGCTGAGCTGGCATTGGCTGTGGTGCCGGTGCAGAAGCAGGTGCAGAAGCTGCCGGCTGTGACGCAGGTGCCGGCGATGCGGAGCTCGATGCACTGTCTGATGAGCTGCCCGACTTCATTCCGAATATCTCGTAAAGAGACTTAGCGAACTCGAATGGATACAGCTGCATTATCTCACTGTCTATCAGGTCGCCTATTAACATTTTAAATGAAACCTTAACGAACTTGGACTTGAGGAACTCAGGAAGTTTTCCCGTGTTCATGCTCTCATTAAGATCTACAAGTTCTGCTGTTGGCGGGCTTATATCAATCTTCTTGTTGAGCATTGACGACATGGATGTCGCCGCACTTCCCATCATCTGGTTCATTGCCTCTCCGATAGCGCTGAGATGAAGCTCTGTTATCGGCTCATCCGAGGCTACACCCGGACCACCCATCATAAGATCTGTTATAATCTTAACATCATTTTCTTTTAATACAAGTACGTTGTTGCCGTCAAGACCGTCAACATACTTTATCTGGAGAAATACACATGGTCTGTCGTATGAATCTGCCAGCTCACCCCACTCAACATACGAAACATTCGGTGTGGTAATGGTAACTGTCTGATTAAGCAGCATACCAAGCGTTGTAGCCGCAGAACCCATACTGATATTGGAAATCTCTCCAATGGCATCCTTCTGTTCGTCAGTAAGGATTTTATCATCATCCGCAGATGCTGTGGCTGTCGCAGTCGAACTGTCGCCATTATCAACCCCGGCTAATAATGCATTAATTTCATCCTGTGATAACATTCCGTCCATTGTTCTCACTCCTCTTCTTTCAGTATTTGCGTTATTCTAACCGCATAATTGTCATTGGTAGAGCCGGGCATAGCTGCAAACTTCTTAATATTGCCCACATATACATCAAGTTCATCATCTATGCTTCTGTCGAGCTTAATGACATCACCAACATGAAGCTGTAAGAAATCATTAACAGATATTGAGCTGTTGCCTAAAACAGCCTTAACCGGTATCTGTGCCTTGGAAATAAGGCTCTCAATAGCATCATTATAGGACTTATTATCCTTATCCTGCATAGTAGAGAACCAATACTTCGTATTAAGCTTGTCCATAACAGGCTCTAAAACGCCGAACGGAAGACAGACATTCATCAGTCCCTCAACATCACCTATTTTAACATTAATTGTGACAATTGCAATAGTTTCACTCGGTGAAATAATCTGTGCGAACTGTGAATTTGTCTCTATTCTCTCTAATCGTGGAGTAATGCTGACTACATTCTGCCATGGTTCCCTCAAAAGATTCACACATATTGTAAATATTCTTTCAAGGATTACCAGCTCTATCTCCGAGTAATCCCGCATCTTATCAAGCGGCTCTCCCTCACCGCCAAGCAGCCTGTCCACAATACAAAAAGCTAAGTTTCCTGATATTTCCATGACTGCCGAGCCTTCAAGAGGATCCATGTTGATAACACCTAAGAGCACCGGATTCGACAATGCGTTGGAAAACTCGGAGTATATTACCGACTCTGAGTTGATTACCTCCACCTGCACCGCTTTTCTAAGATATGCCGGAAGATTCGTTGAAAGAAGTCTTCCGTAGTGCTCGAATATGATTTCGAGTGTTCTTAAATGCTCCTTAGAGAACTTGGTAGGTCTCGCAAAATCGTAGTTCTTAACTTGTTTTTCGTCCTTATCTTTAATTTCTTCCACATCCAGCTCTCCACTATTGAGAGCCTTCAGCAGATTGTCTATTTCGCTCTGCGACAGGACTTCGCCCATTCAAAGTCACCTGCCCTTCCTCTAGAATACACTACTGTGTGATGAAACTTGTGAAACTTACATCATATATAAATGTAGAATCAAACAACTGCTGGAGTCTTCCGAGAACCTCTTTGCGGATCTCCTCCTTATTGTTGATTGCCTGATCCATTGTATACTGGGTAATAACCTCAATCACAACACTGTCAATCTGGCTCATCGCTGAGCTTATTGTTGCCTGTTTAGTCTTGTAATCCTCATGTGACTTATTAAGAATAATGCTCATACCAAGAACAATAACATGTGCCTTGCCGTCCTCACCCGTCTTAAGGTTCAAGGATGTTGTGGACTCACCGTTGAATGTAACGGCTACCTCCTCAAGCTTGGTAATGTCAACTGTCTCCGGTTCATCCGAAGAACCGCTCACATCAAGGTCGATTATCTCGCATATCTTGTCAACGAGATTGCTTGTCTTGTTAATAGCCGGCATACATGTAAAAATAAGTAATGCCGAAAGCACTAAGTTCACTACTGCAAGCGCAAGTGTAATGATTTGTAACAGACTCTTTTTCACTTTCTTTTCCTCCTGTATCTGTCTACTGATTGTAATCGCTTAAGCTGTTGTATATTCTGATTTCAACACGCCTGTTCTGTGCTCTTCCCTCAGCCGTCGAATTATCCGCGATTGGCTTATACTCGCCAAAGCCGGAATGCATAAGATTGTTCGGTGATAAGCCGCATTCATTCACCAAATACTCATACACCGAAAGTGCACGGTATGTTGACAGCACCGCATTGCTTGTAAAGAGCGGGTCACCTATTATCGGAACATTGTCCGTATGTCCGAGAATCTGAATCGTGTTGTCCGGATATTCCGCAAGAACCAGTGCAACCTGGGAAAGGAGCTCCTTCGCCTCCGGCTTAAGATCCGCCTTGGCAGAATCAAACAGGAGCGACCCCTTGAGCGTGAGCTGCACATAATGTGTGGTCGTTTGAACCTCCACTGACGATACAATGTTCTTATCCTCGAGCTCTCTCTCTATATTCTCAGACATCTTGGTTGATTCCTTAAGCTGTTCCTTCTCGAGTTCAAGCTTAGCATATGTAACCGAATCGGATTCACCATCCTCATTCTTACCCAGCTCCGTGTAATACTCACTGAGCTGTGTCAGCTGGCTTGCACCGCTGGCAATCAGCACACCCTGTCCTATTCCCGTCTGCCCTCCGTTCAATATGGAAAAGCTCTGAGCCATGGACTGTGCTATCTGCTGGAACTTCTCAGCATCAACTGTCGACGAAGCAAACAAAAGTACGAAGAAACATAGCAGCAGATTCATCAGGTCGGAAAAGGTATCTTTCCACCCATCGGTTTTTACCGGTGCTTCATCTTTCTTCTTTGCCATTAAGCCTCACCTGCCTGTTCAGTTGTTCCCTCATCACCGCCGAACTTCTTTCTGTCAGCAGGTGAAAGGAATGATTTTAACTTCTCTTCAATAACTCGAGGGTTCTCACCTGCCTGAATAGACAGAAGACCTTCTATCATAACCTCTTTAATGGTTACCTCAATCTCGTTGTTGGCACGCAGCTTGATTGCCACAGGTGTTGCAAGCCAGTTGGCAAGAAGCGAGCCGTAGAATGTTGTTATGAGGGCGATAGCCATCGCAGGACCGATTGCTGACGGGTCACTCATGTTCTGGAGCATCTTGATAAGTCCGATAAGAGTACCGATCATTCCCCATGCAGGTCCCATACCTGCAAGGTTCTCCCAAAATCCATATACCTTCTTATGTCTTGCCTCAAGATTGGAAAGCTCAGTCTCAAGAATTGCCCTTACAAGGTCAGGCTCAGTACCATCGACAATGAGAAGAACTCCCTTCTTAAGGAAATCATCATCAAGTCCCTCGGCAGCTTCCTCGAGTGCGAGAAGTCCTTCCTTTCTTGCAAGATTGGATAATTCAATAATTTTCTTGATTGTGCCAGCGTGGTCAACCTTCTTATCCTTGAGTGCAAGTCCGAAGCCCTTAAGCCCCTTCACATAATCCGGCATCTTATTCATCGTAAGACATGCACCGAACGCACCTCCGATAGTAATCGCAATCGAACCCGGGTCAATGAAGCTTCCGATAACGCCGAAGCCATCACCTGATATAATTCCGTACATCGTGAATCCAAAACATAAAACCAAACCAATAATTGTAGCTAAATCCACCTTTATTCACCTGCCAGTCATTATTATTTGTATATTAGGCCTCTTCCAAGGCTGTTCTTTCGATGTAAATTTTCCTCTTATAAGATAATACTAAATTTTTTATTGCTTGTCTACTTTCTTTTACTATTAATTTTTTCCCGGTTGTGAGTGTCACCACCGTATCGGGAGTCTCCTCAATACTCTCAATCAAATCACAGTTTACGGTAAAATTAATACCGTTCAATCTCGTCAAGTCAATCATTCTCCCCCTCCTATCCACTCTCTGAAATTCATCCTTCTTATATCACCGAGAAGCTTATCAAGCTTACCGCTGTCGAACACCGTGCTTCCCGACTCTATCTTGAGTGCGCTTCCAGGCCACGGAGTATACTCAATATCAACCCCATATCTGTCCGCTGTAACCTGTGCCATCTCTTTAAGGCTGTAATCCTCACCGCCTATATTATATACATCATCAATACACATATCAGAAAAGCTTCCCGCAATAATCGTCTCACATAAATCACCGATGTATGTGAGTGTTCTTCTCACTTCTCCGTCACCGTACAGCGAAATATTCGCACCTGATGCAGCCTTCCCTATGAAGAATTCTGCAGTTCCGTAGGAACTGACTCCCTCAAGCAGACTTCCGTAAGGCACACATATTCTGAATATACAGTAGTGTATTCCGAACACATCATGGTACATCTTAAGATACTGCTCACACGCGAACTTATTCACCGCATATACGGTCTTCATTTCCTTTTCGGAATCTTCCTTAAGAGGTTCGTCCTTGCCCTTATATACCAGTCTTGTTGACGGAAATACAAGCTTTGCGGTTGAATTCGCCCTTCGCATGGCATTAAGCAGATTCAAAAGTCCCAGCTCATTGACCTCAACAAAGCTTTCCGGCTCGTCAAATCCTGCATAAGTTCCGGTCCTTCCGGTAAAAATGATAACCGCGTCGACATCATACCTTACCGATGCCATCGACTCCTCACTCATAATATTAATAGGAGCATAGTCACAAAGTCCGTCCTTATGCAGCTCCTCCCTGTCATATAAATACATCTTTAACTCTGCATTGCTGTTCTTAATGCACTGTATAAGATTTCTTGCTATATAACTGTTTGCTCCGATAATAGTAACTGACTTCATAACCTGCTCCAAATTAATATTATTTAAAATAATTATCTCTTAAGATTTATAAGCTCCTCAAGCATTGTATCGGATACTGTAATGATACGTGAATTAGCCTGGAAACCTCTCTGTGTTGTAATCATATCGGTAAACTGTCCGGCAAGGTCAACATTTGACATCTCGACATAACCCGGAGCAAATGAACCTCCGTCAGAGGTTACATCCTGTCCGATTCCATCGAACTCACCTGAGTTCATTGTTGCTGAGTACAGGTTGGAACCTGCCTTCTCAAGACCTGCAAGGTTGGTGAAGGTCGCAACAACAATCTGTCCGAGTGTCTTGGATGCACCGTTGTCGTAGCTTGCAATAATCTTACCGTCTGTCTGAATGCTTACGGATGTCATCTTACCTGCTGCAAGACCTGCATTCTGTCCGTCAGCATCACCCTTCTTAGGAACGAGCGATGTATCCTTACCAAAGCATGTAACCTGAGAAATATCAACTGTAATGTTCTGGTCAAACGAATTGCCGAGACCTGTAACAGTGAGGGTGAGCGGGTTGCCTGTTGCAAGACTTCCATCTGCGCTGTTAAATTTAATGTTGGCATTGTTAATAACCGCCTGAAGCTGAGCATCGGTCAGTCCCATATCCGTTCCGTTACATGTCATTGCCGTACATGTGATATTGTAGCTGTACGGATCCGCAGCATCCTGACTGATTGAGAGTGTTGCTCTGTACTCGTAGCCGAGATTGTCATAAAAGCTTACATTGGTTGAGATTGTTCCGCCTGTGGTTGAGAAGCTCTCATCCTCTTTGTTGATATTACCTGTTATGGTTGCCTGTGTTGTCTGTGTCGGGTTAGTGTATGTATTGGCTGCCGTGTAGATTGAGAGCGGCTGAACCGTTGCTCTCTGAATATTGCCATTGGCATCAGGAAGCCATCCCATTACACTGTAACCAGCACTTGTAACAAGATTACCGGAGGCATCTGTTGTAAAGTTACCTGCTCTTGTAAAGAAATTCTGTGTACCATCGTTTACAATGAACATTGAATCTCCGTTAATCATAAGGTCGAACGGGTTGTTGGTTGCCTGTGAACCGCCTGAATCCGATACGGATGTGCTCATGGCTGCAACCTTGGAACCAAGACCTATCTGCATTGCGTTCGTACCGCCTCGTCCTGTTGAAGCGTTAGGACCTGACGCACTCTGTGTTGTCTGGTATAATACATCACTGAAGGATACGGACTGTGCCTTATATCCGACAGTATTTACGTTGGCGATATTGTTACCAATAACGTCCATCTTGGTCTGATGTGTCTTAAGACCTGCCACACCAGAGAAAAGTGATCTCATCATAGTAATTGTTCCTCCTGATTATGGAACCGTGTCGGGCTTCTCAATCATTCAAAGTCCTCGACCTCCTCATCGGTCCGGTCTATATTATCACTGCTCCATCAATATTAGTATAGATATTGTCAGCATCACTGCTCTGTTCCATTGCTGTAATCACCGTATTGCTCTTGGTGTTTACAATGAAAGAAAGGCTGTCCATTATAACAAGTGATTCCCTGATGCCCTTATCAGATGCTTTCTTTGCTCCGTCCTGAAGTCTTGCCATCTGGTCGTCGGACAATGTTATATTTCTCTGCCTCAAGCGCTCACCGGCATGCTTTGAAAATTTAAGACTGCCATCCGTGGTAGTGTCTTTACTATTCTGCCACTTCTGTCTTAACATATCCTCAAAGGATATTGTCTGTGAAGCAGCCGCATCCTTGCTTTCTTTCGTCTTTTGAATCAGATATTGACCCGTGATCTGTTCAATGGAGGAATAAACATTGTTTTTAATCTCCATATTCGCTCCTTTGCTTGAACCGCTTACTCTTTATCGGTGCTGTCTGAACCACTGCCTGTTGAACTGCCGCCTGTAAGCTCCTTGTAGTAATCCTCATCAACAACTGAGTACAAATCATCAATATTGTAGAGATAACCACCGATTGAGAGATATGTACCATCCTCACGAATCTCAACCGTCTGTACCTTACCGCTTGTGTATTTTGTCTCACCGGTGCTGTCCGTCGTAGCCATGATAACATATTTTCCGACAAGATTCTGTGCCTGTCCTGTCTGCATAGACTCCGACATATTCTGAAGTTCCTCAATCTGCGAGAAAGTAGCCATCTGTGATACCCACTCTGTGTTGGTTGTAGGCTCAAGCGGATCCTGATACTGCATCTCAGCTACAAGAATCTGCAGGAACTGATCCTTACCCATTGTGGATGTACCCTTTGTATCTTCTGACAGATTATCAGGTGTTGTATTAGCGTAAATTTTACCATTTACTATCTGTGCGCTTATTGCCATCGTTATTCTCCTTTCCTCTCCGCATATATACGGAAAATATTATGCCATGTAGTCTACACTTCTTCCGGTTGCTCTCATCATCTCAACCTCAAGTGCCTCATCATCCGTCAGGTTCAGATCATCATCACCTATAAGGGCGTTGATTTCATCGAGTGAAAGCTTCCTTGTCTGTCTGTGTCCGCTCTCCTGATTGGAATTGCCGTCCTCACTGCCCTCGAGATTCTTTCCTGTCTCAAAGCCATGGCTCTGCACCGTGACCTCAACTGCTTCAACCTTAAGCCCCTGCTGTTCAAAGCTTTCCTTAAGCTGTACAAGCTGATTCTCAATTACGTTCTTAACTGCCTCGTCCTGTGTTGCAAGCTGAGCCGTAATGATGCCGTCCTTAACCGCAACCGCAAGATTAACCTTTCCAAGGCTCTCCGGATGAAGCTGTAATTCCATCTCGGTTGCAGCACTGTTGACATTGACCTTAACGGCATCGATTATCTGTCTTACAATCTCCTCCGAGCTTACGCCGTATCCCTCGAATGCGCTGTCTGCATTGATTGCATTGTCGACATTACTTATAAGTGTCTCAAGGAACTGCCCCGACAAGCTCTCACTGCCGTTCCCAGTCATTTCGGAATTGGAATTATTCTCGGAATGAAGTGTAATCTTCTCCTCAAGAGTTCCCTCAGTCTGCTGGTTAATCGTCTGCACGTTCTCATCTGACACATGCCGGGACTCAGCCTTCCGTCCGGTATCTTCTGCCGTGGTCTGTCTGTCATCAGTAGGCTTCTGAATACCGTTGTCTGTCAGAATCTCCGCAACCGTATCGCTCTGTGCATTCTGAACAGGCGTGTCAGCTTCATATACCGTGTTGTCATCAGCAATAATATCCTCTGTCTGCGACACATTGAACTGCTTTAGCATATCAGCAAGCTTATCGTCCGATATACCAAGCTCATCAGCTGCACTTCCTACTACTTCCTTAATCTGACTTCCAAGCTCCGCAAATGTCTGCGATATGCTGTCATCAGTAAGAAGCTTCATCGAATCTCCGTCAGCTAATGCATCTGCAACAAAGTCAGCAAGATTTCCCTGATTAAGCAGGTCAGTGATGCACATTCCGCTCTCGGCAAGCATCTTTTCAAGCTCTTCATCAGTGACATCCAGAACTGCGCATACCACAGCCTTGATTTCGCTTGTAAGTGCCTTAAGGTCACTCGCCATAACAGACTCATCAACCGCTGTTCCATCGCCCATATGTCTTGCACCCTTCACAATGTACTCAACCTGTGAGCGGCGATTTGACATCTTCTCCTGAATGCCCGGTGTGTTATTCTGCACATTGTCTGCGCCCGACACATTCTTTAGCGACTGCTTCATCATACTGCCGAATGCATCAGCAGCCTTAGAAACATTCTGCATTGCAATATTGTACATGCTGTTGTTCTTGACTGTTGAAGTCACATTATTGACATTCGTGTTAGCTGCCATACCTCATATCCTCCTTTCTTCAAAATATGTGCTGCGAACTGCAGCTTATATAGTCAACCGGATAACCGGATAACTATCTTGGTGCATTGCTTCCGTCATGTGTGCCGTCAGGATTTCCGACAGGGTTCCTGCCCTGGCTTTCCTGCACTCTGTTCTCACGGTACTCCTCCATCGTATATGGTGACGGATACATAAGTAATGTAATCTTGGCTGCGTAGGTTGAAGTCATATTCTGTAATATGTCTGCCGCGTTTGTCACGCTCATGCCGGCAAGAATTGAAGCAACCTTCTCCTCATCACCTGTCATCTCCTCTAAGATGGACGCAGCCTGTGCAGCCTTCATCTTAGAATATGTGGTCGCAAGGTCTGTTATAATCTGACTGCTTGCCTGCTTTTCAAGCACCTGCTGATATATAAGTGCCGCATTCTCCGGGTCAATGCTCTCATACCATGTCTTGTATGTGTCCGGGTCAGCCGCATAATTGCCTGTATAATCATTGCCGAATACAACCTGCTCATCGAACTGTCTCTTAAGCTCTTCATAATTCTTCTGATATGTCTCAAAAGGTGTGAGTCTTGCAACCTCAGAAGTAAGGCTTGCTATTGTGTCCGCATTCTCATTGATAGCTTCATTCAGACGAATATTCTCATTCTCAAGCTCTTCAATTCTCGCAATAGCCTCGGAAAGCGTTGTGTACGGGTACTTGCTGTCCATTCCAATCTCCTCGTTGGAAGCATCAGGAAGAATCTTGTTGATAACCGGAACATCCTTTAGCACAGGTCTTAATACCTTGCTTCCGAATCCGCCGACGTCGAGCTTGACAAGCAGAACGAATATGGCAAGCCAGATTAAAATAATCAGTATCGTTACAAGAATAATTACAAGCTTATTGGATTTTTTTTCTTCCTCCTGTTCATCTAATAAGTCATCAAGCTCTTCTGCCATACTAATCCTCCTGTTCAAATCGGAAGCTCACAAGCTCATCTATTTCCTTCTTCTCCTGGTCATTGAGTTCCTGAAGAAATTCCTCGTAAGCCTTCTCTCTGAGTTTTTCCTGAATTTTTCGTTCCTTCATAATTTCACCAAGACGCTTCTGTGCAGCCTCAAGATTGAGTGAAGCAACCTTAACCTCCACAAGCTGTTTCTTAATCATATTCTTCGACAGCTCTATGGCATTCTTACATATATTAATCTGTCTGACATCAATACTGCCGGAAAGCTGCTGTCTGTAAGCCTCCTCATATGCCTTTTTCTGTGCAAAAAGCCCATCAAGCTTCTCTTCTTCCTTGCTGAGCCTCATCCTTGCAACCGCATATGAATTCTTCGCCTGTATCTCAAGCTTATTCTTGATATCCAGAATGTTCTGCATCCTGTAAACAAACTTAGCCATTATACTGCATCTCCCGACTGTCAATCAAAGCGTATTACTATTTAAAAATATCATTGAGGAGCTTAATCTCCTCGGAAAATTCATACTTGTCATCCACTCCCTGAAGCAGGTATTTGTTGACCGCCTCATGCTTCTCAATGGCGTAATCAATCTCCTTGTTGGAGCCGTTCTTGTATGCTCCTATGTTAATAAGATCCTCCGCCTCGCTGTAAGTGGCAAGTACATTCTTAAGTCTTCCCGCTACCGCCTTGTGCTCCTTGTCAACTATCTGGCTCATGACTCGGGATATACTCATAAGTACATCTATCGCCGGATAATGGTTCTTGTTGGCAAGCTTACGGTTAAGCATTATATGTCCGTCAAGGATACTTCTTGCCGTATCCGTAATCGGTTCGTTGAAATCATCTCCGTCTACAAGCACTGTATACAGACCTGTGATTGAGCCCTTCTTACTCATTCCCGCGCGTTCAAGCAGCTTAGGAAGCTCACTGTATACACTGGGCGGATAACCTCTTGTTACAGGCGGCTCGCCTGATGCAAGACCAATCTCTCTCTGTGCCATGGAAAAACGTGTAAGTGAATCCATCATAAGCAGGACATCTTTTCCCTGGTCTCTGAAATATTCCGCAATAGCCGTTGCCGTCTTGGCGGCCTTGTTACGAATAAGTGCCGGCTTATCGGATGTCGCAACAATCAGCACGCTTCGCTTCATTCCTTCTTCACCGAGGTCTCTCTCGATGAACTCGCGTACCTCTCTTCCTCTCTCTCCGATAAGTGCTATAACATTGATATCTGCCTTCGTATTACGTGCGAACATACCGAGAAGAGTACTCTTTCCAACACCGCTTCCCGCAAATATTCCGATACGCTGTCCCTTACCTACCGTAATAAGTCCGTCAACAGCCTTAACCCCAAGAGGAAGTACCTCTGAAATAATCTCTCTCTCCATCGGGTCAGGCGGTGCAGCCTCACATGGATATTCAGCGGTATAGCTTATGCTGCTCCCATCAGTAGGATTGCCAAGTCCATCAAGTGACTTGCCGAGAAGCCCAGAACCAACCTTAATCATAAGCGGCTTGCCGGTATTCTCTACCATACAGCCCGGTGCAATTCCGTCAACCGATTCGAACGGCATGAGAAGTATTCTTTTATCCTTGAAGCCGACTACCTCAGCATATATGGAATTATCCGGATTATCCTTTGGAATAATCCGGCACAAATCATTGAGCTTTGCGTCAGGTCCTACGGATTCAATACTGAGTCCGACCACCTTGGCGACGCGTCCTAGCTTCTTGTAATATGATTTGTCCGCAAGCTTTTTATATTTTTCCAAATCTATATCTGCAAGCACTCTCTACACTCTCCTACCGGATGTATTTTTCCGTTATTCGCCGCCCATACAGCTCAGAATCCTGATATCCTTAATAAGATTATCAAGCTGTACATCCAGGCTGCAGTCGAACACTCCTGCATCTGTCTCAATCAGACACTCATTTCTCTTAAGTGTTGCGTCTTCAGTAATCTCTATCCGGGTATCCTTCGACACCGCACTGCTTATCAGATGCTGATTGCTTATCGTGAATCTATAATCATCAGGCGAAACATGAATAATGAATTCCCTGCTGATATCCGTATTGTTCATGACAGAATTGATAAGACAGATAATCATATCCTTTTTATCCTCTGCCATCGTATGAGTAACCTTAGAAAACACCTTAAGAAGCGTATCGACAAGCTCAGGTTCTATCTCAGACATCTTATTCCTGTACTCTGTCTCAAGCTCGTTCTTCTTATTCTCATACTCAGTCTCAAGCTCCTTGATACGCTTTTCAACATCGGCGGAGCCATTCTTTAATCCCTGCTCATATCCCTCATCCTTGGCGGCATTTATAAAATATTCTGCCTCCCTGTGAGCCTGATTTATGATACTGTCAGCTTCATTTCTGGCAGCCTCAAGTATCTCCTCAGTCTGAACATTAAGCTCCTCCTGTGTGGCAGCTTCCTCATCGGGCTCGGTCAACTCTTCAACGACCTGGGCGCTGAGTCCGCTCACGAACCCGTCAGCATCCGGTTCACCCGGCGTGATGAAAGATGCAGCCTTGATGTTCTTCTTAATGCTGCTTATCTTATCCATCACCTTCTGATTGGAATCTATAACAAAATCGTCGGTATCCTTTACAACAAAGCTGTTGTATTTCAGCAGATTAGACAACTATCTCGTCACCTCCGCCTCTTGCAATTACAATCTCACCTGCGTCCTCAAGCTTTCTGATATTATTGACAATCTTCTGCTGAGCATCCTCGACATCCTTAAGACGTACAGGTCCCATGAAGTCCATATCCTCTTTGATCATAGCAGCAAGACGCTTTGAAAGGTTCCTGAATATAACATTCTGAACCTCCTCGTTGGCATTCTTAAGAGCGACAGCGATATCATTGTTATCAATATCACGCAGCACTCTCTGAATAGCTCTGTCGTCGAGGGAAAGAATATCCTCGAATACGAACATCTTCTTTCTGATCTCGTCTGCGAGCTCCGGATCTTCCACTTCGAGAGTCTCCACAATATGCTTTTCTGTTCCTCTGTCAACAGCATTAAGTATCTCAACAATGGCATCGACACCGCCGACAATCGTGTAATCCTGATTAACAAGCGATGCAAGCTTGCGCTCCAGCACACCCTCCACTTCCTTTATTACATCCGGTGAAGTTCTGTCCATCTGTGCTATTCTCTTGGCAACGTCTGCCTGCTTCTCAGGCGGCAGTGCCGAGATTACCATAGATGACTGTGTCGGTGAAAGGTACGACAATATGAGTGCGATTGTCTGTGGATGCTCGTCCTGTATGAAGTTGAGAAGCTGTGCAGGATCTGTCTTTCTCACGAACTCGAAAGGACGAACCTGAAGGCTTGCCGTGAGCTTTCCGATAACCTGCTTTGCCTTGTCCGCACCAAGTGCCTTCTCGAGCAGGTCCTTCGCATAGCCGATACCGCCCTCTGCGATATACTGCTGTGCAAGACACACCTCATAAAACTCATTGAGGACCTCTTCCTTGGTTCCCGGTGATACACTATTGGTATTGGCAATCTCAAGCGTAAGCTGTTCTATTTCATCATCATGCAGATGCTTAAAAATCTGCGATGACATCTCCGGTCCCAGTGCAATCAAAAGAACCGCCGCTTTTTGTATACCATCTAATCCGTTTTTCTTTGCCATATTGTCTCCATTCCGAAGCGTTATTAACTCACGTTTCCGTTAATCCCAGCCCTCATTGAGCCAGTTTCTGAGAAGCATTGCAACTGCTTCCGGATTCTCCTGTACGAATTTCTCAATAGCCTTGCGTGCCTCAGACTTATCCTGAAGGTCAATGTCCTCAAGCGGCGCCTGCTTCTCTCTTGTAGATGCAAGCATATCCTCGACCGAAAGCTCCGGCTCTGTCTCCTCGACAGTAACAGGTCTTGCACTTCTGAACACTACGAACAGAAGAAGTGCAACAATGAGAACCGCAAGCACAATCTGTATAATGAATGATGTAGGAGTCTTGCTCTTCTCTGTCTCTAAGAATATATACTTCATGTTGGCAGATATTTTAATACTTCCGACATCAATTCCAGTACCGCTTGCTATAAGCTGTGCCAAATCTTCCTCAACATCTATCGTAACCGGTGCGCTGTTGGCAAGCTTGTATTCATCATAGGTCATTGTATCGAGTAAGCCCTGTGTCGTAAGGTCAGCCTCTGAAACAACCTCATACCTTGTAAGTATTATTGCAAGGCTTGACTGGTCAAGTTCAACCGACATTGCGGCCTTCTCTGTTGTTGTATATGTACTGTTCTGCAGCCAGTCATACTGTCTTAATGAGTACTCACCGCTGGTTGTTGTTCCATTCGTTAAATCATATCCCGTATCGTCATCGTTGGATTCGGTACCTGCCACGCCGCCTGAACCTGTTCCGTTGGTTGAGTCAACCTCGTAGCTTGTGCTCTTAAGCCCTTCCTCAGAGCCTGACGGTACAGTGTATTCCTGCATAATCTGGTTGACCATATCAGAGTTAAGCTTAAGATTAACCATAACCTCTGCATCAGAATAATTCTGTGTTGCAAGCGCAAGTGCCTTAACCTTCGCCTCCATGTTAGTCTCAAGCTGCTTCTGATACTTATACTGGTTGGACAGGCTCATTGATGTTGATGTAGCATCCGTGATTCCTGAGAAAAGGAGCTGTCCCTTATCGTCTAACACTACAACGTTGTTGGTGTTCTTGTTTCCCACATTATTGGCAAGTAAAAGACCTATCGCCTCTGCCGTAGACTCATCAATGGTCTTGGTTGTCACAAGAACCGCATTGATGAAAGCATCCTGATTTTCCTGAAAGATTGACGTTGAATTCTTAAAATCAATCGTAACCTGAGCACTCTTTATGCCATCAATCTTGCTGAGCTGTTCTGCGAATCTCTTCTCGAGATAATCCTTATAGAGCTTCTCCTTGTCGTCCTGCGTCTGAGAAAAGCCGCCGCTTAAGGCATCGCTTAATGAATAGCCGCTTGACGATATATTGTTGGAACCCAGTACAAGCTGTGCCTCTATCTCGTCATTCTTGTCGATTATAATTTCGAAATTAGAACCGACCGTACAAGATATGTTATTGCTTGTCAGAAGTGATCTCACCTCTGTCGCCTCCGAAGCGGATGAGCAGTAACGCACTACAACCGTCTGCGGCTTGGCAAGCACAACTCCCAGTATGACAATGGCAATCACTGCGACAAGCACGGATGATATAAATATCGTCTTCTGCTTTTTATTGTATTTATTCCAAAATTCCTTTATCTTATCAAGGTATTTCTTAACTATATCCGGCATATGTGCTCTCCTGTATCACTTGGTATCTCTTAATCAATTATTAAATCTGCATCTGCATAATCTCTTTATATGCATCCAGAATTCCGTTCTTAATTGCAACAGTGTACTGAAGTGCTATATTAGCTTTCTCCTCAATAATGCTGAGCTCATGTGTGCTTGTAAGCTTGCCCATCGCATAATCAATCTCAGCCTGCTGTGCCTGCTGTATGTATCCGTTAGTTCCCGAAATCAGGTTGACTGCAGCCTGATACAGCTCATCAAATGTCCCTGTATCCTGTGTCTTTGCAGTGTTATTGCCTGTAATCGACTTAGTAAGATAATCGCTTGATACACCGGACAATATATTGACTGTTGACATAAAAATCCCTCACTTTTTTACTATAATTCATAACCCTACTGTCCTATCTGTAGTCCCTTCGCAGCCATGCTCTTAGATGCCTCAAATGCTGTCGCATTAGCCTCGAATGAGCGTGACGCATCTATAAGATCCGTCATCTCGGTAATTATATTCACATTAGGATATGTAACGTATCCGTTTTCATCCGCATCGGGATGTGAAGGGTCATATACCAGCTCCATCGGTGTATCGGTATCATTGACAATTGCTGTTGCCTTAACGCCGTTGCCCACACCGCTTCTCGTCGCATCAAAAATCTCGCTGAAGGTTTTGATGCCGTAATTATTGCCTTTTTCTGCAAGAACAACATTCTTGCGGACATAAGCACCGCCCTCATCCGTCCTTGTAGTCTTGACATTCGCGATGTTCTCTGAGATAACATCCATTCTGAGTCTCTGTGCCGTCATTCCTGATGAGGCAATGTTAAATGAACTGAATAATGCCATTATTGTGTCCTCCTCTTATCCTACTTAGACAAAACAGCCTTCATTCTCTCGAACTCACTGTTAAGACCTTCTATAATTCCATCGTACATAAGCTGATTGGAAGCAAGTTCTGCTTCTTCTGTGTCGATATCGACGTTGTTGCCGTCAAGTCTTGTTGATAACTCAGCATTGTCAGTATATACATATGGCTGTAATCTTCTGTAATCCACATTAGCTACCTTCTGGTCAAGAGTCGAACTTGTCCTGCCCTGCCTTGCTATCTCATTCTGCAATAGAGACTCGAACTTCAGATCCTGTCTCTTATATCCCGGTGTATCAACATTAGCAATGTTGTTATTCAATATCTCATTTCTCGTCCAAGCCGCATCAGCCGCAGACGTAAGCACATTAACATATCCAAACGCACCTGATTCAAACATTGTCATTCTCCTTTATGATAACCTTAATGTCATAATACAACTCTAAACATACCCATCTAACAATTATAAGTCATCCTGTCAAAATTACAAGAGTTTTTTACAAGAAGTTACATAATTTCACAAAATATACCACTTCTTAGCTCCTTCTTATCCTAGATATTGTATGTTCTCTGCCTTTATAAAAGTAATGCGCTGCACGTTACAACACGGCAGCGCATATTCAGCTTACATTATATGCTGTATATAAATTACTGATTCTTCAAATCAATCTTCTTGAGCTCATCGAACACGACATCATTGAGAACCTTGATATAAGTTCCTTTCATGCCTGACGACCTGGACTCGATTACACCTGCGCTCTCGAACTTTCTCAGTGCATTGACAATTACCGAACGTGTAATTCCGACTCTGTCGGCAATCTTGCTTGCGACAAGGATTCCCTCATTGCCGTCAAGCTCCTCAAAAATATGTTTGATAGCTTCAAGCTCCGAGAAGGATAATGTACTGATTGCAGATTTAACAATATGAATCTTTCTTGTCTCCTCCGCATTCTCCTCATTGACAGAACGCATCATCTCAAGTCCGACAACCGTAGTTCCGTACTCACACAGGATAATATCGTCTATGTCATACTGGCTGTCACACTTGTACATGAACAGTGTTCCAAGACGTTCTCCCGCAATGTCTATCGGGGCTATGATTGCCTGATACTTTCTTGCATCTCCTCTTCCGAAGCCCAATGTCTCAAGATTAACATTCTCCTTGGTGGAAAGGACACTCAGCAGTCGCTCGTTGAGCATATGGTCGATAAATTCGCCAACCTCATCATCAATCAACTCTTTGATTTCTTCCACTCCATCGCACAAGCTGCTTCCCAATACCTTACCCTTCTTGCTTATAACAAGTGTATTAGACATCAATATCTCGCTCAGGACTTCACAAATATCGTTAAATACCACCTTATGTGAATTATTATTGTGCAGAAGCTTGTTGATTTTTCTTGTCTTATCAAGTAACTGAACGCTCATCCGTGCAACCACCCTTTCCATATAATTCCGAATAATCTCATAACGGTAAAAAAACTTAGCAAGCAGAATTAATATTCTACTTGCTAAGTTTAGCATAAATATTTTGAATATACAATAGTTTTTGCTCACTTTTTTGTGAATAGTCTGAATAATTATTATAATTCTTAATATTCATTATATTCATTCAATCAATACAGATTATAAAATCAGGCTTTATCCATCACATGTCCGCACTGTTCATCAGCACATACAAGCTTGTTTCCTTTTTCTACCATATATCCGCCGCATTCAGGGCACCTCTTGTCCGACGGCTTCTGCCATGACATGAAATCACACTCAGGGAAACCTTCGCAGCCATAGTATCTTCTGCCCTTCTTGGTCTTGCGGATTACTATATCCTTGCCGCATTTAGGACAGGCAACACCTACCTTCTCAAGGTAAGGCTTCGTATTGCGGCAGTCCGGGAAGCCCGGACATGCGAGGAACTTTCCGTGAGGACCATACTTGATTACCATCATTCTTCCGCACACGTCACACGGAATGTCTGTCACCTCATCCTCAATCTTAACCTCCTCAAGCTCCTTCTCGGCATTCTTAACAGCCTCATCAAGGTCAGGATAGAAGTTGCTTACAACTGTCTTCCACTGGATGCTTCCGTCTGCCACACCATCAAGAAGTGATTCCATATTGGCTGTGAAGTTGACATCCACTATTACCGGGAATGCCTTCATCATGATGGAATTGACAGCCTCGCCAAGCTCTGTCACATACAGGTTCTTATTCTCCTTTGCGACGTATCTTCTATTAATAATAGTTGTAATCGTAGGAGCATAAGTACTCGGTCTTCCGATTCCGAGCTCCTCAAGTGTTCTTACAAGTGATGCCTCCGTGTAATGTGCAGGCGGCTGTGTAAAGTGCTGTCTGCTCTCCACATCCTCAAGCGTAATCACACTGTCCATGCTTAAGCCGCCGACCATCGCATTATTCTCTTCCTTATCATCATCTGACTCAGCATACACCGACATAAATCCGTCGAACACAAGTCTTGATGCTGACGTTGAGAAATGGTGTCCGCAGACATCTATCTTTGCCGTAGTGGTCTCATATCTTGCAGGCTGCATACGGCTCGCAACGAAGCGCTTCCATATAAGCTGATACAGGCGGAACTGGTCTCTTGAAAGAGATTCCTTAACCTTAACCGGAAGAAGCTCAATATCAGTAGGTCTTATAGCCTCATGTGCATCCTGGATCTTCTTGGCACTTTCCTTCTTATTCTCAATCGGTGAATAATAGTCCACACCGTAGGTATTCTTTATATATTCTCTTGCCGACAGATCAGCCTCGGCAGCAACTCTTGTGGAGTCTGTTCTTAAATATGTTATGATACCGATTGTTCCCTGACCTTCGACATCAACACCTTCATACAGCTGCTGAGCTATTCTCATTGTCTTCTGCGTGGAAAAGTTGAGCGTCTTTGCAGCCTCCTGCTGAAGTGTACTGGTTGTAAAAGGAAGAGGTGCTTTTCTTATCCTCTCGCTCTTTTTAACCTCTGCAATCCTGGCAGCTCCCGTCTTGAGCCCCGCAAGCACCGCATCCTTCTCAGCCTCGCTGTGTATATCCGCATTGCCGCTCTCATCCCCTGTATACTTCGCCGTCAGAAGCTTTTTCTCGCCCTTAACCTTGAACACGCCGTCGATTGTCCAATACTCTTCAGGAATAAAGGCATTAATCTCTGCCTCACGGTCACATATGATTCTGAGTGCAACAGACTGAACTCGTCCTGCGCTGAGTCCTCTCTTTACCTTCTCCCACAGAACCGGGCTGATTCTGTAACCAACCATTCTGTCGAGCATTCTCCTTGACTGCTGTGCATCCACAAGATTCATGTCAAGCTTTCTCGGCTCCTTGATTGAAGCCTTAACCGCATTCTTGGTAATCTCGTTGAAGCTTATTCTGTTAATGTCCTTATCCTCAAGCTTAAGTGCCTGTGCAAGATGCCACGAAATAGCCTCTCCCTCACGGTCGGGGTCGGTTGCAAGATAGACCTTGTCAGCTTTCTTTACTTCCCTGCGCAGATGTGCCAGTATATCGCCCTTACCTCTTATTGTTATATATTTCGGTTCAAAGTCATGTTCCGTATCGATTCCGAGCGTACTCTTAGGCAGGTCACGCACATGTCCCTGTGATGCAACCACTTCATAATTAGAGCCGAGAAACTTCTTGATAGTCTTCACCTTCGCCGGAGACTCAACGATTACAAGATATTTTGCCATGACAACTCCTCCACTTTCTATTTTCCACGCACATACATGCCACCGATTCTTTTGACAAGCCCTGCCAGCTCCATTCTGACAAGACATGCCGATACTTCATCCGGTGCGAGCCTGCTTTTACGAATTAAATCGTCAATGCCCTGTGGGTTAAAATCTAGTTGACTATACAACATTTTTTCGGGCTTTGCAAGTTCATTTTGGTTTTTTTCGCTTTTTGGGACTTTTTTATCATTCTTCAATTCCGAGATTCCAAGTTCAAAATATATGTCATCCATGCCTGTTATTATTCCCGCGCCCTGCCTTATGAGGGCATTGCAGCCCACACTCAGCCTGTCCGTCGCACGTCCCGGCAGTGCCATCACCGTTCTCCCCTGTTCGATGGCATGGTCAGCCGTTATGAGGGCTCCACTCTTACTTCCTGCCTCCACGACTATCACAATATCAGAAAGCCCGCTTATTATCCTGTTGCGCATTGGAAAAAATCCCGGCACAGGCTTTGTATCCGGCGGATATTCCGATACTATTCCGCCTCCCTTTTCAATAATCTCATCATAAGTAAATCTGTTCTCAGGCGGATAACAGTAATTAATTCCGCTGCCGAACACTGCAAAGGTCTTTCCGCCCGCCGCCCCGAGGCACCCGTTATGTGCCGCCGTGTCTATTCCTCTTGCAAAGCCGCTTACAATCTGCACGTCATTCGCAGCAAGTCCGGACGCAATATCCTTAGCCATGCTTCTTCCATATTCACTGCATGCTCTTGACCCGACCAGTGCCGCCGTCTTTTTTTCTTCGTCAGGCAGACAGCCTCTGTAATATAGTATGTACGGCGCATCAAAAATATCCTTAAGCCTGTCCGGATAATTGACCGAATCGATTGAAACCATTTTTACATCTGAACAAAGAATTCTATCATACTCTGCATTCAGCTTTTTCTTGAGCTCCCTGTCAAGCAATACCTTAACTGTCTCATCACACCCCGCCCCGCTGCCTGTTGTATTGCCGGCTGTATTGGATGCCGAAAATGCTTTTATAATAAGCTTTTCCGCCGCATCCTCCCCCGTATTCTCCGCTATATTATACAGCTCCGTCACATTTTTAAATGCCTTTAAAAGAAGCTCCTGCTTTCTTCGTCCTATCTTCGGAAGTCCTGTAAACCAATACCACTCCCTTATATTGGCCGCTTCATATTCTGCCATGCGTTTTTCGCGGTTCTTAGAATTCTCCGTCACTGTTCATCCCCCTTATCCTTCACCCTGTAACTTAGCGCCTCAAGCACATGTCTGGTATCTATATTGTCACTTCCGTCGATATCCGCGAGCGTCCTTGCCACCTTGAGAGTCTTATAATACGCTCTCGCACTCAGCCCGTAATGTTCATATGCTTCCCTGATTAATTCCTCCGATTCCGAATTGAGCGCACAATACTTCTTAATCTCTTCATTCGTCATCCTGCTGTTGCTTCTGCCGTCCCCGAGCCTATCCGACTGCAGCTTCCACACCCGATTTACAGTCTCCTTCATATTCCTGCTTGAATAATTATTGTTTTTTCTTTTCTTATGTCCCGTAAGCTCATCATAATTCACTCTGCAAAGCGCAATGGAAATGTCAATTCTGTCAAGAATCGGTCTGCTTATCCTTCCATAATGGCGGTTGACCTCCCATGCTGTGCATTTACATCTTGCCCTGTCCGGATAAAATCCGCATGCGCAGGGGTTCATCGCCGCCACAAGCATAAAATCCGCTGCGAGCTCATAGGCACCACTCACACGGTTAATTGTTATCTTTCCATTCTCAAGAGGCTCCCTCAGTTGCTCGACAACCCGCGTATCGTACCGTGTAAGCTCATCGAGAAACAGAACACCCTTCGAAGCAAGCGAAACCTCGCCCGGCTCAACCATCCGTCCGCCGCCCGCAAGAGCAGCCGCCGTTATGGAATGATGCGGTGCCCGAAACGGTCTTATGCCTATATCCCTTCTGTCCTTGAGCTTTCCGGCAATACTGTATATGCACGCAAGTTCCAGCCGCTCCTCATCAGACATTTCCGGCATAATTGTCGGAATCCTCGATGCAAGCATTGTCTTTCCCGCTCCCGGCGGCCCCATAAGCAGGATGTTATGCCTCCCGGCAGCCGCCGTCAGAATTGCCTTCTTTGCATAGTCCTGACCTGATATATCGGTGTAGTCGGGCATATGTTCCATGTCATCCTTAACGTAATCCATATCCGTGCTGCCATTCTCCTGCGCATCTTCATCTTTGATATTTACAAGCTGTGACAGGTGCATCACCGGAATTATTTTAATGCCTGATACCATCACTGCCTCCGAATAATTGTCCGCCGGCACAATACAGCCCGTATATCCAGCCTTATATGCTTCAAGCACAATCGGCAGTACACCTCTGACACCTATAATGCTTCCATCCAGGCCAAGCTCCCCGACTACAATTTTCCCTTTCAGGCTGCCCTCATCCACAATTCCTATCTCCTCAAGAATTGCGCATGCCACGGCAAGGTCGAATGTCGTTCCCTCCTTCCGCATCGCCGCAGGTGCAATATTTATCGTGACGCGCCCCTGCGGGAACGGAAATCCGCACTTCTTTATCGCCACCCTTATCCTCTCTCTTCCATCCTTCACAGAGCTTCCGAGATTTCCCGTCATCTCTATATCCGGAAGTCCTCCCGAGACATCCGCCTCAACCTCAAAAAGAGAGGCTCCCATAGCCGTGACCATAGCACAGCCCACCTTACTCACCATACACATGTCCTCCATAAAATATATTCCTCATTGCAGCGTGGAAATAAAAGCATGAACTTCTGATTAAATGACCTGCCAAAGCAAACCCCGGCGGAATTGAATAATAGAATATAAGAACTATGCTTTGTATCTAATATAGCATACCTTTCGGTTATTGACAATATGTTTTTGTCAAAAAAATACAGCCCCGATAGATTTCCGGGACTGTATTTTAAAATTAAGCTTATTAATCAAGATAGTACAAGGTCTGAAGTGCCATCTTAAAATATGTAAGTCCTACATCCGATGAACGATTGTTGTTTACCTCGAACATGAATGTGCCACCCACATTTCTTATATCCGACTTCAGATAGTAGAAATAGTAGAGCTTGTTGTTCTTAAGTGCATTGAAGTAATTGTCCGTCGCTCCGGCTGCATGTGCCGAACCCGCAGCTTCATCAGCGTCCGCTTCCGCCGTCCATATCTCTGAGATATATCCTCTCGTTCCGTCCTTCTTAGTATATGATATGCGGACATCCATATTGTTCGAGAAGCTCATATCCTCAGGTCTGAAGTATATACGCACGTAATCCGCATAGTCATCCGGTATATCGGATGCATAATCATTGTCGCTTATCTTCTCTACGCTTAAGTCATACGCACTCTCTCTTGTTCCGCCGACTGTATCCGTAAGCTCTGCCATCTCAACCTTCACGGCAGGAGTGTCATAGCTTATTCTGTATGCCGCAATCATGGTGTTGACAAAAAGCTTGGCTTCCATATCTCCGTTGACCCTGGAATGACCTACACCTGAGTAGAAGACATTTCCCTTGCTGTATATGTAGTAGTTGTTAGCTGCATCGTTAGGCGATACGCCATAAGTGAGTGCGCTTCCGTCTCCGTTTCCCGCAGATGATGCGCTTCTTGCACTTCCCGTTCCCGAATTACCGCTCGCAAGCGGGTCTGACAAGCAGTACCATACAGTAACCTCCGGATCCTCCATATTGAGCTGATACCATTGACCATGTGTGGCTGCAATAGGAAGCACATCGGATATTGCGTAAGGGTATGTCGTTACCTGCCCCTCATTAACCTTAGTCGCCGTCGTTGTAATATCGTTCGTGTTTGCAAAGCCGGTTGTCTGTGAGGTGTAATTCTCATTCATAACCGCATTGCCCTGCGGATTTGTTATCATATATCTGTACGGAAGCTTATTTCCCGAGTTGGCATTGTATGACGCATTGGTCCAGCCAAGTCTCTTCATGGTATAGTATGTGAAGCCCTGTTTCTCTGCCAATGCAATGTCGTCATAGGTTCCCGTGCTCTGATATCTTATGAGGGCATCCCTCATAGCCGTGCTCAGCTCACTGCTTACCGCCTTGTATCTGTTCATTCCCATTATATCACGCATCATGGCATTTGCCGTGTATCCGAATACCTTCCTGCCACTCAAATCCTTAAGATTGTACATGGATGTTATATCATGGGTGTAGAGAATACTCTTTCCGAGCTTGGTGTAGTACTGAAGATACTCGACAGCTCCGTTGTCATTACTTAAGTCAATGCTTCCATAGCAGTCGCCGAAGCCTACAATAATCATGTTGTAGGCGCTGAGCTTTCCAATCTCTTTACCGTCAAGCTCAGACTTTATTACTCTTCCATAGGCATCATACTCATCGGATGCTGCGGCAAGAACCTCCGAATCAGGGTTGGTGCTGCTTATATCCGCCGATAAATCGAAGGTGAATCCGCTTCCTGCAAAGAACTTCTCAAAGTCAGCCCAAGTGATTGTCCTGACAGTAACCTCAAAATCATTGAGATTGCTGTATCTGTCCTTAAACAGTGTATCATTCTGAAGATTCAGCAGACCGCCGTCGTTCTTAGGCATAATCTGAAGAACCTTGAGCTGCTTCTTTTCATCGGTTGAGCGGATTCTGACTGCAGAGGAGCCGGTCTGCGTATATCTTATATTGGAATTGTCAAGTCTGTATACTTCTATCTTCCACTGTACGACTCCCACAATGCTTGATGCCACATCGTAGGTGCAGATATTGTCTCCTGCCGAAGCCACGCCCTCCTTGACCACCTCGGAAGCCGTGAACTTGCTGTCCTTATCCTGGTCAACGTATATACGGTAGTGGTATCCGGCATCAACCGCATTGAATCTGAATTCCATATATGCGTTGCCGTCGGAGTTCGTCGGCAGATAGTTAGGATTCGATATCGTAGGATTCGAACTGCTGACCGTATTTCCGTTATATAGAGCAGGCATTGCTGTAAATGTCACTCCCTGTACCTGATTTTTCACGGCACTCTGCAGTCCGGCAGTATCATCCGAAATGTATATTCCTTTCACAACATCATCAGTGTTGCGGTAACTGCTCACAAGACTGTATATGTTGGAGCTCTCATCTATAATTGCCTTCTCAAGATTGTACAGATACTGCTCCGTTACAATCGGTCTTCCCGACTCAATATAGCTTATGAGCTCCTGCTTCTTGATATTGGTTATATCATTGCCCGGGAATCTCAGTTCCTCGCTGTTGACAACACTTCCCGTGCTCACGTTGTAGAGGAACTTCATCGAACGGTTACGATTATCTCCCGTATAGCATGAAGACACCATACTGTCTCCCACATGGAAATATATCCTGCCGTCAAGCGAATTATCGTTAAAGTCCGTTATCGTAGTCCAAGTGCTCGTTCCGTCGTTGAACTTAAGCTCGCCTCTTCTTGTATTGAAGGCTCCCGTATCAAGTCCTATATAGACAAGATTGTACTCACTGTTAAGATCCTCAACCTTGCCGATGAACTCTGCCGTCGTCTGATGTGTAATCTCAATCTTTCCCGCATAGTCAGGCAGAAGCTTCCTTATATAATTAGCGGTGAGTACCCAGTCAGGCTTACTTGAAGCGTCAAGTCCGACACCCGGCTCAATATCGAGTACCTTAAGTGTCATGTTCTCTCCGTAGTACTGCTTCTTTCCCGCTACTCCGAGAATATATCTGACCGCATCCGAGGAGTCGGCTCCGACAGTTTCATCATATCCTGTCTTATCCGCGGTATCGGAAAGATGCTCCCTGAAATCATCATATATATAATCCGTTCCGCCCCATGTTTTGGTCTGCTTATCTGAGCCGATAAGTCCCGAACCATATGCATTGCTCACGAAATTCATCGCAACACTGCTGTTGCCGTTATATGTGTATACATGGTCGCTTACAAAGGCCTTGAAGTTCTGACTGCTCGGATTGCCGCAGCTTCCCGTCGCAAGCCAGTTGTCATAATCGGTTGAATATCCGTATACATCACCTGTAAAGTCTCTGTCAACAAGCTGAAGCGTATATCCTGACCAGTACTCAGCCGCTACCCCGTCATGCAGCGTGTCAACGAGAGTTCCGTTCTTTTCCTTTATAATCTCACTGCCCGGCTGAAGATAGAGCTGCTTTACAAGGTTAGGATTAAGGGATATGAGCATCATACACATCTTATAGACATTGTTTCTGCTCGCTCCGCCGACTATCGAATAGTCCCTTCCCGTATCTCTCAGGTTCCAGTCATACACATTCATAACCGGTGTTCTGTTCGCCTTCGAGATTGATGAATATGTATTCTGTGCCAAATCATAAAGTCTGTTATCAATAATAATTGATGCAAAGTTGCTTGCCGCTGCAACTCTGTCAAATATCTTAAGTGCAACCGTTGTCGATATATCGTTGGTCTCAAAGCTGTTAAGCGGATACGAGGTCTTGGTTGACGTATGCGCAAGACGGTTAGCCGGCTCTCCTGCTATGTTATTCTTCCATATATCAATTACCGTACTCATATGGTTGCCAGGGAAGATATAGATAAGGTCTGCATAATCAACCCAGTCAGGTGTGGCATTGAGCTCATCCGCCGTGATTGTCTTAATCACGCATGAATAATTCGAAGCGGCATCCTCCGACATGATGAGTGTATCCGTGAGGAACAAATCGCTGTTCTTATAAGAATAGTAATACTGAGATACATTTATAACCTTATCCGAACTGCTGCTCACCCTTGTGGTGTAGATTCTCGCTCCCCTGACAGCCTCAGTATCAGCCATGGTTCCGTCAAAAACAATGCCTGAATAATCGGAAGCCTCAAAGCTGTTAATCGTGTGCCATATGTATGAGCCCTTTCCCTCTCCCACGTTCTTCATTGTGAGATTCCCGGCATCGATAAGCTTAAAATACCCTGCGCCCTCACCGACATACTCATAGTAGCCGTTATGAGTGAGCTCATTTTTGCTTGCCTCATTCATCCTGTAATTCCAATCGGACTGACTGAAATTGCCGTAATACTTTCTCTGGCCTTCCTTCTCGTCCTCAAAGAAATATGTATTCCCGCTTACCTGCTTAACCTCTGCGGTATTCATGCTTGCAATCGAGGTCAGATAGCTTCCGCCGAACATATCCTCCGTGCGGACAGGCTCACAGCCAGGTACGAGGTATCCGTACTCAGCGCACTCCTCCGCCGGAACAATCTCAAGAATAACAAAAGGTCTCTCCACGCTTCCTCGCTCAAGTGATGTGAAATTCGAATTACCGTACTGTGGCAGCTCCTCAATATTGTCAAGCACAGCCCTTATCACGCTGTCACTGTTGACATTGTTCTTAAGTCCCGCGTCGAGCGCTCTCTGAACACTGCTGCTCACTGAAGAATTGACCTTAGCAGTGCTGCCCGCCTGAATCCTCTGTGCCGGTATTACAGATACTGCCGTCACAAATGCCAGCGCCAATGCGCCTATTCTCTTTCCTGCATTCCTAATGCAATTAACAGTTCTCATAGACATCCGCTCACTTTCCTTCATTTTCGTGTTCTGTCTTTATGTTATTCGGCATCATACTTTTCGTAGCCCGCCGATGTATTTCTCGGTCTGATTTCAATGCTCTGTGTAACCTCATCCTTGGAATTGGCAAGTGTGAAGCTCACACATATGCTGTCAACCTTGGACGCACTCCTTACCTTATCATATGTATAGGTCACATCGCCCGATGCATCCGTGACCGCCTTAACTGCCTTAGCACTTATATCAAGATAGGTTACCACCTCTGATATACAGTTGCCTTTATTGTAATCAACCGCAGCCCCCGCATCATATATGTACAGATATCCCTTATCACCGAACGGACTCTCCTCAACCCATATATACTGTCTCGGTGCTGCTCCGCTCTCTCCCTCGGCAGGAGGTGCTCCCGTCGTGAACAGCAGAACCGTTCTTCCGTCAATATGCTTCTCCTGAAGCGTAAAACCGGTTCCCTCAAGTATTGCAGACGACATCGAAGCCGTTATAAGCTGTGAATCATTCTGAAGGTCGATTGTGGCACTCTGCTTCCTGAAAAAGTTCGTTCCACCTACCATTATAACAGAAATCATTGAAGAAACTATACCCATTATTGCAATTCCTATAAGAAGCTCTATGAGTGTAATTCCCTTGTTATCTGAGACTATATTCTGTTTATTCGAATATGAATTGTCCATATATAACCTCTCTATTTTACTTCATATTTTCCGGTAGCAAAAAATATGGTAAGCTCACTCTCTTTTTTACCATGTCTGGCTGTGATAACACCGGTGCCTGACTGCTGTACAGCCGTTGTACCCGATACAAGCGTGTATTCAAGGCTCTTGATGGCACCCGTTGACGCATCGAACTTCATGACCATGCTGCTTATCTCGTTCTCGGCTCCGCCGTCAGCCGAATAATACAGTCTGCATCTCTTAAGCCCGGTCGTCGTGTCAACCGCAGGTGTAATTATATCCCCTGCCGAATTTTTCACGGCATTCTTGGTTATGGTCATGCCTGCATTCTGCTCTGAATCCACAGTCACCGTGAATAAGAAGCCTCCTGCAAGATTCTGCGTCATGGTCTTCTGCCTTGTCTCCTGCATTCCCGATGCGATATTCTTAGTAACGCTCGTCATATTTCCTGCCTGTACAAGCCCGACCGTTGCAAAGGATGCCCCTATAAAAATACCAAGAATGGCAATAACAACCAATAATTCAATTAGCGAAAAGCCTTTGTCCCTGTTATTCATATCGGCATACTCCTTAACATTCATTACTTTTATTCGGCATCCGGAACTGCACTTCTTCTGTAATTGGATATATTTATACAGTCTGATGCCTGATAGCTGTTGAGATTTCCCTTCTCCTCGCCGTCCGGCTGCACTGCATGTGCTCCGTCATTATAGCCGCCGTGCTTTCCTATATCCGTCACATTGCTTCCGTCGAAGAAGCCTCTTACACCCGGAAGTGATTTGATAATATTCTCTACAAGCTCAGGCGCAGCCGTGTATGTGCCGCCCTCAAGCTTAATGTCGCCCGTCGCGATTATGCAGCCGGTGAAGTTCTCATCCGCCGTCACATTGCCATCGGCGATTATTATTCCCTTTCGGGGAGCTCTGCCATCGAGCGTGGTGCTCAGTCTCACATCACCATTCACAACATATACCATGTAATCCTCGGCATTGTTGCCGTTCTCATCCTCTATATAATAATAAGCACTTCCAACCTCGGCTATTTTGTTCTTTCCAAGCAGAATATTGTCTACCGCGCCCTTGGACAGCTCATCCTCGGACTTGATTTTGTACGAGAAACGCATTGAACCGTAATTGATAGGCGAATGAGCCGTAACCGGTGTCCACTCCCTCTCAACATACATCCAGTCATCCTCGAGCTCTATGAGCAGACTGCCTATTATCTTCTGTCTCCATCTGGAATTATCATACAGAACCTTAACCAGCTCATCACCGACACCATTGTATTCATTCACATCCGTTGCATTGTCTCTGATGATTCCCTTCTCATACACACGCGCCGAAGGATTGATTGTGATTGCCGGACCGGTTCCCGATGAATTGAGGAAATCATTGTATGCCGCATTCACGATATTCCTTATTCTGATTCGGATATCGGAAGCTGCACTCAGAGCATCCGGGCCAGTAATATGCGCCGAGCTGCACAGCTGTGCAAAAAGCTCGTCATCATACAGTGCCCTGTAAAAGCTTGCAGCCGCATCTCCGCTCTTGAAATTATAATAATACTCCGTAGTTCCGTCATCAAGTGTATTGGCAATAACAGGCTGTGCCGAGTTAAGAAGTCCCTTCGCAAAGAAATTCGCATCCACTATTCCATTCCATGATGCAGGAAGTATATAAGCCGTCTGAGTATACCTTACCGCTATCGACTCACCTGTTCTGTAATAGCTCTCATCCCCGCTCCCGGCAGTTCCTTCATTATATACAACCCAGCCGTAGCCTCCAAGTACAAGTGTCCTGATATTTGAAAAATCAAGCGTCGATTTCTTGCTGTTGATAATGATTGCACTGCTCTTGGCAGGTGTGGCGCTGTCGCTTGACACTCCGTAGCCCTCTATGCTGTATCCGTAATAATCACCGCTTATTGCCACCGTATCAGCCTTGGAATCCTGTGTGAGTGTGAGGTCATCCGCCACATATGCTGAAGCGTCCGCTCCGATTACAAGGTCAGCTCCGGTAAGCTCGATATTGTCCGCCCATATTCTTCCGTTGTTCAGCGTGAGTCCTGAATTGGAGCCGAGAAGAATCTTTTTGTTCGTCACGATATTACCGCCGTTCACCTTAAGGCTTAAAAGGCTCGGCGAAGCCGCAGCACCGTAGGTATTGATTCCGAGATTGCCGTAGATTCCTCCGTTCACGGTGACATCACCCATTGAATTGACGCTCTTGTTCGCTACCAGTGAATAGTCCTTGAAGGACAACAATATATCACTGCTGTCATCAACTATATGAATATTGGCTTTCTCGGGAAATACTATCTCATAATCCGTCGTAAGCTGTGAAAAATAATCGGTCTTAATGTTCTCATATGTGACCGTAACATCCTTGATTATAATGGAGCTTATCACACCGTCGATAATTACGATGTTCGGTGCCTGTGCCACCTTGACATCAACGCTTGTCACCGCTGCATTCCTGTAATTATCGGACATGTAGCTGCTAAGCTTTTCTGCAAGCTTATCCAAATCAACCGATGAGAGCGCACTTCCGATTGAGAGCTCTCCATCTATTGTCTCCTTCACACTGCCGTCCGCCACATTGTAGCTTGTACCGAAGATTGAATAGCACGCATTGCGGAAATATGTATTGCGAAGCAGCTTGTTGGCGGTATCATTGTCAATCATTGTCACGGAATCCCCGTCAACCTCCAGCAGATTGCTTACCACATAATCATACGCAACAGCCAGCTCGGCATAGGCATCCCTGGCAAGTCCCGCGTATATCTCGTCCACAGCCATATCCGCATTGTAGAATGCGTTCTTGGTCTTAGCCTCCATAGCCTTTATCTTATATGATGACAGGGCAATGGTCGTTATTGTCATGGCAATCACGGCTATGAATGATACCACAACCAACGCCATGATAAGTGATGAACCCTTATTCTCTTTAAATCTGCCGAATCCGTGCTTCTTCATAATCAATCCTCCGTCGATACGGAATATACATGCTCCGCATAGCTTCCATCGCGGTCAGCATCATAGTACACACTCACCGTTATCTTATATAATGATGTTATCTCATCACCCTTGCTATATGCTATATGATTATCTGTATTGGCATCATTCTTTGTCGAATATACATTAACACCCTTACCGGCATTGCCAATCGTAAGCGTATCATCTGCAACAGCAGGTGAACTGCCGTAATTCTCTGTTGTATATATATCAAGACCTGAGTTGTAGCTGTTATTATCCACTTTGATACTGAAGCTGTCCTCCTGTCTTGTTCCCGCCTGTTCTACAAGGTACATGCTTACATTGCGTGAGCTTCCGTCCTTATTCGTGAGAATTACGCTTCCGTCGACCGAAATATTATATACAACCTTATTAAAATGTCTCACATCTGCATTGATTTCAGTGCCGTCCGCTTCCGTTCTTCCTGCTTCCGCCTTGGCATAAAGAAAGTACAGCGGCTTATCATTGTCAAATGTCATGACAATCTCGTCCGCCTTGTATACCAACGTTCCGATACATCTGTAAAATGCCATCGGAGTCTTCATTCCCTCCTCAACCTCAGCATCCTTATCCTCCGCACGATAGACAACATCATACTTTATCGAATATGTGGTGTTAATCGCAAGCTTATAGTCATTGCCCTCCTGTGACACCACAACAGCAACCGTCTTATCTATGTTCTCCTTCTTAAGCTTTGCATACATATTGGTCAAATCAGAGCTGCTCATGCCCTCCGGTGCACTTCCCACATACTCGTCGGCAATAAGGTTGCCGAATGTGTCCCTGAGTGCCACATCATCAACCGTAACACTGTCAGGAATCCATGTTGTGCCATCCCACTTATACTTTACAGGCGCAGTCGAAGTGCCATACGGAATCTTCTGATTTTTCATGAGGGATATTACCTTGTTATCATACAGGATAAGCTCACTGTATATAACATTCGCCTCATTGTAGAGGTCTGCAAAGTCAGTCTCCTTATAGTCATATTCCGTCTTAGGAGTCAGCGACACGCTCACACGGAACCTCTCGCCGTCCGCTCCGTCAAGCTTGAAGGTATATTCAGGAGCAGTCTCATTGACCTTGGATGCTGCCGGGAAATCATATACTCCCGAAAACGACTTAAGGGCAGCCTCAAGTGCTGCCTTATCCGTCGTATGTTTCACTGTCTCCGTAATGCTCTGAGCCACAGCCGTTGCATTCTGAAGTCTTCTGCTGTTTCGCGTCACCTTGCCCGACATTATGAACGAATTCATAAGCGGCACGGTAAGAATTGACAATATTGCAATCGCAATAAGCAGCTCTATCAGGGAAAATCCGTTATTCTGTTCGTGAATTTTCTTAAGCCGTACCATAAAGCACCTCTTACATTATCTATAAAACTTAATCGAGCCCTCCGCACTCTCGATATTGAATCGAGGCTCAGCGGTATCATCATTGATCACCTTGATGTTAAGTGTCATATCGGAATTGTTGTTGATTGTAACCGATGCCCCTGCGTTATCAGCGTCACCGTCACGCTTGCTGCTGAATACAATCAGATCCATGCTTCTTCCCGGATTGAATACAGCCAATGTGTCCTTGCTGAACGCCATCGAATCACCCGGGTATGTATTCTCTCCAACCGAATAGTTGAGAGTATACTCTCCGTTCTCGCCCTCGATATTGATGACAACAGGAACATTATCGTTCGTGTTGGCTGAAACCTGTGACGATACAAGACCTCTTCTTCCAAGCACTACCGAGCTTAAGTCAGAGCTCTCTGAGCTCAACGAAAGTGCAATGTCATAGTTGGTCATAAGTCCGAACTCATCCTGCGCCTCTGCCACACGGTTCGGGTTGGTCTCCGATACAAAGAGATTCTCCGTTCCAAGGTCAATCGAATCTATCTCAGGTTCATAGTACTCTCTGTCGCTGCCTGTTATGGCATACTGTGATATCGTGATATTACCCGTCATAAGCTCATCCTCTTCATCGTAGGAACAGCTCACGGAATCAATCGTGTACAATGTGTCGTAATCGAGCACATATGCAAGCAGATCCTTGAATGTGTCATATCCGCATTCATATGAATATGTAACCGTCTTCTTATAGCCCTTCATATCGGTGCTGTACACTGTCGCACCCGCCGTCGAAGGGTTGGTGGACTGTATCTGTCCGAAGGTATATACAAGTGTCGCATCAGGCATATTTACTGTTCTTATCCATACGCCAAGCTCGCTCTCTATGTTGGTTGTAAATATAAGCGTAGACTTCTGTGAAAAGCCTGAATCAAAGCGTGAAAGCCATGCATCACAGAGAAGCTCATACCCTTCCGCATCCTGTGCATACTTGCCGGCATTCTTCTTCTTGTCATTGAGGTCATCATACTTAACCTGCAATGTCGATATCTCTGACTCAAGAGCCGCTGTCTTCTCGTTGAAGCTGCGGAAGCCGAAGTACCATGATAAAAACACAAGCAATACGCTTCCTACAAGGCATAATAATAATTTGTCACGTTCAGAAATTGCAAGCTTCATAATTACTGTGCCTCCTTTACTTCATTCTCTATGCTTTCAATCGTGCTCTCGCTCTCATCCTCCGCAACTAAAAGGAACTTAAAGGTGAGTGAAAAGCTCTCGGTAATTACTCCCTCTTCATCCTTAGACTCGCTCACACCCGAAATCTGAATATCATATACATTGTCGAGCTTCTCAAGTTCCTCTAAGAACTTGGCTACGCACAGCTTGGATGAGCCTGTCGCAGAAAGTGTTGCCTGTCCATTGTTGAAGGAAAGACTTGAAAGTGAAATATCTGAAGGCATAACCTCTTCAAGCTTGTTATACATATAAAGCACCGAATCATTGTCACTGTATGTAGATGCAACGAACTTGAGCATATCCGCCGCCTTATCCTTGGCGGTATAATAAGCATTGACCGTACTCTCTACATCCTTAATTCTTTCAATCTCCGCAGCAAGTCTATCCCTCTCATCCCTTACCTTGGTATAATTCCAATAAGGATAGCCGATCAGTACAGCGGAGATAATTACCGCTCCGGCAATAAGCACTACATTGTTGTGCTTGCCCTCCTTCTTCTGCGCTGTCTCAATATGCTTCTTTGAGACAAAGTTGATAGGTTCTAACACCGCACCGAGATTCTCAAGATAATTCATAAGGTGATTCTCAGGCATCTCATAGTACTTGCTTCCTGTTATGTTCTTAAGCTCCTTCATGGAAACAATCGGAATATTAAGCTCTGAACCAAGCAGTCCCTCAAGTCCGAGTATGTCAACTCCGTCAGTGATAAGGTAAGCCTTGTCAAGCGGGCTGTCCTGATTTCTCGTAGTGTAATAATCAACTACTCGGCTTAAGTTGGCAACCATATATCTGAGTGAATCCGTCACCTGATCGCCGTCAAAGCTTGAGTGAATCATCTTCTCTGTTCTGATAAGCTGCTCTGCGCCAGCCTCGGGAACCTGTCTCTCATCCATAACGGCATTGATAAGAACATTCTTGCCATAAGGGATTGTTCTCTGCATCTGCAGTATGCCGTTCTTCAATATATTTACAACCGTGGTTGCGTTATTAACCTGAATCACAATATTCGGTGCCGCATCAATCTGATGCTTGATAATCTGAAGTGTTGAATTACCCACATAATCAATGCACTCAAGCTTCATCTCAAGTCTGTCCGCCAAGGTATAATAGCTCTCAATGATGTCCTCAGGTGCAGCAACAATCATGAGTCTTAACTGCTTTTTCCCCTCCTGAACGAAGTTCTCAAGAACTGAGTACGAGAACACATATTCCTCTGTATTAATCGGAAAATACTCTGAGCAGTTGGCATCGACAACCGACCTTATCTTGTCCTTCTTGACATTCGGAATGGTAATCTCCTTATTGGCGAACTTAGGTCCATGAACCGTGAATATTACATGCCTTGCATTGATTCGGTTCTTGAAAATCGTCTGCTTGAGAACCTTGGAAATCTTCTCAATATCAACAATTTCGCCCTCATCATATGAATTGGCAGGTGTAGGAACAGTCTCAGCCCACAGCACCGACACATTTCTCTTGCTGTTGTCAAGCTCACACAGCTTGATTTCTTCACTCCCTATTGAGATTGTGATGAATTTGGTAACCTTTGAAGCCATAATTGTCCTCCATAATGGAATATTATATTAACCCGGACGTTGTGGGATTTATCTATACTGCTACGAGACACATTCTCATTTCATTGTCGCTCGTAGCGGTTCATAATCGGCTAAAATACAGCCGATAAAAACAATAGTTCAGTTATACTGAACTAATACGGCGACAAAAAGTCTCGTAGCAGTATAGATAAATCTCACAACTGTGTGTTAAAGTTCATTTTCTAATATATGAAACTCCTATTATATCTGTTGGATTACGATAGTTCTTTTACATATTTCTGCTTTCATAAGTGCAGGATATGGACGCATTTTCCATGCACATAAGTAAAAATATGTAAGAGAACTATCATGTAAGAAAGTTCTCTACATTTAGTAGTTCTCTTAAAATAGTGAGAGATACCAGTTAATCATGGCATCCCCCGCGAGCATCGCGACTATCATCCCTGCTGAGAGATATGGTCCGAATGCAAGCTTTCTGCCCTTATGGGCAAATTTCATAAGGCACAGGTGAATTATCGAGCCTATTATGCAGCCGAGGAAAAATCCCAAAGTAATCTGCTTCCAACCAAGGAAGAGCCCCGCCGCAGCCATAAGCTTAACATCACCGCCACCCATCGCCCTGCCGCCTGTCACAAGGCTAAGCAGCAGCAACACCACGCTGACGCATACAAGTCCAATCAGGTGAGACACAATATTGTGATAATCAAGCACACATCTGAGTACACCGAATACCAAAATGGTAATATTGATACCCACCGGAATCTCATAAGTTCTCCAGTCAATAACAGACAACGTAACCAAGCATGAGAAAAACAGGCACATAAGTATGCTGTCCACGCATATGCCATTAACCACAAATATCAGTACATACCCGATTCCGTTCACCGCCTCGATGAGCGGATATTGTACTGAAATCCGTGCCTTGCAATACCGGCACCTGCCACGAAGCTGCAGCCATGAGAAAAGCGGCACCAAATCATACCACTTTAACCCATGCCCACAGCTCATGCAGTGTGAACCCGTAGTTGCAATATTCTCTTTAAGCGGCAGCCTGTAAATGCACACATTTAGGAAGCTGCCAATCACAATCCCGAAAAGGAAAATGATTATGTATAATGGGATGTAATACTGCATAGTAGCTGAGAATGATTATCTTGTTACAGTATACTCTACATTTTTAGCTTCAAGAGTATTTCCAGCGCTATTCTTTAATCTTACTGTTATTGTACCATTAGTTTCAATCTTAAGGACCAAATTAGTTGTTGTTGCATATGCTGCTTTTGCATCTGAGCCCTTAAACGCAATCTTAGCTTTAGCAAGATACTCTGTTGCTAATGACTTAAGTGAATCAGCTGTTTTAGTAACTCCACCTTCTGTATAGCTAATACCTGAATATAAATCATCAACTGTACATTCTGCACCAGTTGCTGCTATTGCCATAGCTTCTGAATATGCCTTTTCATCACTTCCAATCGCTGACTGAACAGCACCTGCAATAGAGTCAAGTACCTGAATATCAGAAGATACTCTTGACTTCTCAATATTTCCAAGAAGTGTAGGTGCAAGTACACCAACTAATACTACCATGATTGCGATTACTACTAAGAGCTCTACGAGAGAGAAACCCTTATTGTCTTTGTTTAACTTCTTCATACTTAAATTTCTCCTTTAAATATAAATAATTTTTTTAGGCATCAGCCCATATATGTTACGCGGTGGTCGGGTCGCCCACCGGGATAACCGAGTTAAGTTGTTTTATGTATTATCGGATTTGGTGGAATTTCATACTTTATCCTTAAAAATTTGTTTCTGAACTTGTACAACTTTTCTCCCAATTTCCTGTCAACTTTTAATGAATCCTTCTTATCTAATTTTTCTTGAATCTCCCTATATTTTTCATAGGATTCGACCTTTCCTGCCAAGCCATAAGCATCTGAGACAAGGTACAACTGAATATCCTTATAATTGTATCTGTCGTCAAGAAAAATATCCTTAAATCTTTCTGATAAGAAATCATTAATTGTCGTTGTAAACTTATCCTGAATATCTCTTATCTTAAGTCCTTCTTGACTACTAACGTCCTTAAATTCAATAATATACATCGTAAACGAAGCACGGGAATTTTTAACAACAACCACAAAATCAACTGATTTAGGTGTTTTGCTAATGTGCAGACCATTATAGTAATCATCAACTTTAATTCCCACATAATCTTTATGAGTAAGTCTTTTATCAACCTCTACATTTATTTTGTGACCATCATCGGGTTGAATTTCTTCTATCTCATACCTTATACAGTCTTTCAATCTACGTTCATTCTGTATCCTAGATATCATTCTACTCCCTCATTAAGTTTCTGTATAATCTGCTCCCTCTCGTTATACAATGCCTCACTGACATCAATGAAGTTCTCATCATCAGCTCCGTACTCATCAATATGCATTAGTTTTGATACGCTTCCATCTTCACCTTTTTTGAGCACTATCGGTTCATACATATTATAGTCCAACCTGCGCGACAGTACAAGATTGTTCAATTTATTGAACACATAGTTGCTGTGTGAGGACATCACTATTGTTATTCCTGCCTGTGCCAACTCTGCAAATACTTCCATGAGTTTCAACTGATTCTTCGGATGCAAGTGTGCCTCAGGCTCTTCGATAAATAGAATACCTTTATTATTTATATACTTGCTGTCCTTATTAATCAAAACATATTTAAAGAAAGCTAACATCAATGAAACTTCTGAGACCATTGATGACACTTCGCTAAGAGATAACTGCGTATTCATATCATCCGGAGCATACATAAGAACATTTGTGTTCTTATCAATTATAACCTTGCCCTTAAGAATGGATTTTTCTACATCATCACAACATTTTTTAACCCTGTTATCAGCCGCATCTGCAATATATTCTCCATATTTTGCAATATTGGATACTGTGACAAAATAATCCGAAATGGGAACAGATAAATTAGGAAATTTCATTCCCATTGTAAGCACATCTTTATTCTTAGACAATTCTGCAACAATAGAACCGAATGAACTCAAACTATTGTATATGCCTGAACGGGATGCTGGAAGATAATGCACCTGTCCGATTTCATCCTGAATTGCCAACACAATATCGTTAAACAACGGATTAGCTTTATAAAGCATGCCTGCCATACCATATACAACCGTTTCATCTCGTTTAACATTATAATTGAAATCTGTTGTTCCTGTTATTTTCTTGTTATTAAGGTCTATATCCATATGATGCTGTTTAACATCGAAATAGATATGTGGTTCCTGCTCTAATATTAAATCAAATTTTCCAAATGTAACTCTGCATGAATCTATAAATTGAGGAATAATCAACTTCGATATTTCATCATACATCTTCTCGGTGCTTCTGTAATTTTCCTGCTCTTCCGCAACTATCGGCGTATCACCTTGATAATTCATATTGGCTATGGACTTAAAAATATCATGAAGCACATTCTTTAATTCATCTTGGCTAATCGAAACATTCATAAAAGTCTTGAGTAAAAGATATGCCACCTGCATCGCATACGACTTACCGATATTGTTATCTCCGTATGTGGCAATAAGCTTCTTTGAAAAATCAAACTCAAATTCTTTTATAGGACCAAAATTAGTAATCTTTATCCTCATACAGCCCTCTTCACTTTCATATATGCTCTTAAATGTCCACTCTTCACAACCTTGCCGTGCGCGGTATTTTATCTGCGCACAGAGCGATTTATGGGAGAAGCTTAGTTTTTCGACATTCTGCCGAAGCACCAGCAATTTCCAACACGATGTTGGAAAAGATGCAACGGAGCCATGGATGGCGACTTTGCATCGGTTGCGTCCCACTATCATAATTTTCCGCAGAATGTCTGAAAAAACTTAGCTTCGTACATTCAAGCGATGTGTGCAGATAAAATACCCCGCACTCAATACGTCGTGAGTTCGCACTTATATTTTCATTATGTAGTAAGCTGCATCATCCGATTCCGTTGTACAGCGTCAGCATCGGCGCATACACCGCCGCAATAATCGCCACAACGATAACCGCAAGGAACACAATTACAAGCGGCTCAAGAAGTGCCGTCATCTGCTCGGTTGCCATCGTAACCTCTTCATCATAGTAATCCGCCACATTGTCAAGCATTTCCTCAAGATTACCGGTCTCCTCGCCTATACCAACCATATGTACAATCATCGGCGGAAATATTCCGCTCGTCTTTAGTGGTCTTGAAAGCGGCTGACCACCTTTTACTTTTTCCTGTGTATCCGCAAGTGCATCCTCATATATTACATTTCCGATAACCTTCGCAGTTATGGAGAGTGCCTCAACCACTGACATACCTGCAGCAAGCAGTGTCGACATCGTTCGCGCAAATCTTGAACATGCCGTCTTGGTGTTAAGCTTTCCGAATATAGGAGCCTTGAGCTTCATCTTACCGAAATTACGTTTTCCCGTCGGTGTATTTCCGTATATTTTTATTGCAATAACAACAGCCGCAATAACAAGTATAATCGGAATCCAGTTGGCAATAAGGAAATCGCTCAGTCCCATAACCGCAAGCGTATATGCCGGCATGTCCATATCCATGTCCTCGAATGTCTCCATGAACTTCGGGAGAACCGCAACAAGCATTACAGCCATTACAATGATTGCAACAATTATAAGTATAATCGGGTACATCATCGCCTTTTTGACAAGTCCTTTAAGTCTGTTCTCTTTTTCAAAGTGTACAGCCATTCTTGATAGTGATGTCTCAAGTGAACCTGACTGCTCACCTGCCGCAACCATGTTAAGGAGCATCTCCGGGAATATCTCGCCCTGCTTACGCATCGCAAGTGAGAGTGTCTCGCCCTTCTCAACGCTCGCCTTAGTCTCCGATATTGCCACCGCAAGCTTCTTATTCTCAGTCTGCTGTGACAGCATATCAAGTGCTTCTATAACGCTGACACCCGCCTTCAGTATACTGTTAAACTGCCGGCAGAACACTGACAGATCTCTCACGGATGCCTTCTTTTTACCAATATTAATCTCGATATCCTTATTGAGCAAAGATGCTTCCTTAAGCGATATCACCATACTCGCCTCAGCCTTAATCGCATTCCTTGCCTTATCAATATTATCGGCTTCGATAGAGCCCTTCTTTTTCTTGCCGTCTTTAGTGACAATTTCATACGAAAATGATGCCATATGTATCCATCCCCATCTGTGTCTTTGCACTACAAAACTTTTTTGTTTACATAACTATCACACTTTACTATTATATGTATGTAATTATAGTAAGTATTTACACTCTTGTCCATAGCATTAACTTACCTATTTATGGTAAATTATACCCAATTCATACAATATTCGACATATGGCAGGAAGCCATGAAAGAGCTCTTCACTGTATAAAACAGTATGAAAAGCTCTTTCTCATATGAATTATTTCATTGCAGTGCTGCCCCTCTTCACTGATAGCCATTCCTCTACTATATTAACACTTGTGTGCACCGCCTGTGCTATCTTGTCTACTGCCATTCCCATGTCAAATAATGTTTTAGCGGTCTGTTCAAGTGCTTCCGTGCGCCCTTGGCTTATTCCTTGACTTATTCCCTGACTTAAGCCCTGACTTATTCCTTCGTTGAACCCCTCATTCTTTATTTCATCCAAAAAGCTTTTCATGTTAGATTCACTCCTTATCTTTTCATATAAATTATAATTAGCCGTTCCACTTACCCTCAACACCGCCTGTACATCCGCTTTCTCGCCCTGCGTCACATAGCCCAATGTCTCTTTTATAAATCCCTTCACGTCATTCTCGTCTGCATTCCTTGACAGGATTCTCAGGCTTCTGTGTTCGTCCGCCTCAAGCTCCTGCGTCACAACTATCTGTGCAGGAATAAAAAAATTCTGCGAATAATATATTCCCGAATCATACCTCGTAAAGCTGATTCCTAATCTCTTAAGCTCCCGCATCATGGACTTTGGATAGCTTTCACGAATCATTGTCACGCTGAGTTCATCACCCGCTATCTCATTCACATTCTCGCCCGTGCTCTTATACAAACAAGCATACGCCACACACTTATAAAAATCATCCACTGTCATGCCGTCACCCGGCGACTTGTACTCGACAATATTGTGCTTCCTGAAAATGTGACCTATCGCATTCTTAATCTGTGCCTTGCCGTTCTTCTCGATGATAAGCAGGTCAGCCTGTAACGGCTTCTTACTAAGATTGTACTCAGGATAGAACTCCAGCTCTTCAATGTTGTCATGAAGCTCCAGCTTCGTCGCCGCGTAAAACGCAGGATGCCACTGTATACGGTTCTCTTCTCGTTCTTCTGTCAATATGTACCTCCTTTTTTGATGCAGGAGGATTATACTGAGAACAACTTCTCTATTTAGAAATCCACCTGCCGTTGTTATTATGGGAACAAAAAGCATGGACTCCTAAATACGAATATTACTTGAAAGAAATAACTGAAGAAATTTAGAACTATGCTTTTAGAAGATTATAACACATTGTATCACCTTTGGCAATACTTTAAAATATTTTCATCTGCATTCTACAAAATAAAAAGCTCCCATCATAAAGATGGAAGCCTAAAACATAATGCAGCTTTGTATGAGGCACTATGTATAAATATAACCCTTATATATTCAATGTATCACGCACATTTTTAGTACGCATTCTCAATCCTCTTCTCCATCAGAGCACCATCCTGTGCATACGATACTGCATTCTCCTTATCTATATCGCCCTTCATGTAAAGGTCGAATATCGCATCATCCATGGTCTGCATTCCCTGCTTCTTGCTGGTCTGAATCGTGGAGTTAATCTGCGGGCTCTTTGCCTCGCGGATAAGGTTCTTGATTGCCGGAGTGCTGTGCATTACCTCAAATGCTGCAATACGGCTCTTCTTATCGGCTGTCGGAATGAGCTGCTGGCTTATTACGGATTCAAGCACCATCGAGAGCTGAACCCTTATCTGCTGCTGCTGATGCGGCGGGAATACATCCACGATACGGTCAATGGTGCTCGCTGCACCTATCGTATGGAGTGTTGACAGAACAAGATGTCCGGTCTCTGCTGCCGTTATTGCCGTAGATATTGTCTCAAGATCTCTCATCTCTCCGACAAGAATAACATCCGGATCCTCACGAAGAGCTGCTCTGAGTGCATTGGCATATGAATGTGTATCAAGTCCGATTTCTCTCTGGTTGACCATCGCTTTCTTGTGGTTATGAAGGTACTCAATAGGATCCTCGAGGGTAATTACATGAACCTCCCTGTTGGAATTAATCTTATCTATGATGGACGCAAGCGTTGTGGATTTACCTGAACCCGTAGGGCCTGTGACAAGCACAAGTCCTCTCTTTCTCTGATATAAGTCCACTACCGACTTAGGAATTCCAAGCTCCTCAGGAAGAGGAATCTTAGTCGACACAAGACGAATTGAAGCTGCCATTGAACCTCTCTGATGAAATACATTCACACGGTAACGTCCGGTCTGCGGTATCGAATATGAGAAATCAATCTCACCAAGCTCCTCGAACTGCTTAAGCCTCTTATCATTCATCATTGTACTGATAACAGCCTCGGTATCCGCCGGAAGAAGTCTCGGATAATCCATATCCACAAGTATACCGTTAATTCGCATCTTAGGCGGAAGTCCTACCGTGATATGTACATCAGATGCCTTATGTTCCTTCGCAGTAATAAGCAATTCCTCTATCGTCATAATTCTGTCCTCACATTCTAATATTGTTTTATCTGTTAATTGTCAACATTGTATGTAATCTTCATCATCTCAGAGAAGGTTGTTGTTCCGTCAAGAACATACTCTGCCGCCGAAGCCCTCAGTGTATGCATGCCCTCTTCAACTGCCGCATCCATAATGTCGTCGGCATTGCGCTTGTCGGCAATCATTCTCTTAAGCCTCTTGGTTATAGGCATTATCTCATATACACCGATTCGTCCGTAATATCCGATTCCGTTGCACAGCTTACAGCCCTTAGGCTCATGCAGTGTACATGGCTTGTCAAGAGGTACACCGAGTATCTTTTTCTCATCATCGGTTGCCTCCCTTGTATTGTCCTTGCTGCATTCGCACAAGCGTCTTACAAGTCGCTGAGCGATAATTCCCACAAGCGAATCGCTGAGAAGATACGGCTCAACGCCCATATCAATAAGACGGGATACGGATGAAGCCGTATTGTTCGTATGCAGTGTACTTACAACAAGATGTCCCGTGATGGAAGCCTTGACGGCAATCTCCGCTGTCTCTGAATCTCGAATCTCACCTATCATGATAATATCAGGGTCCTGTCTTAAGATGGAACGGAGAGCACTTGCAAAGGTAAGGTCTGCCTTGGCATTGACCATTACCTGATTGATTCCGTCAATATTCGCCTCGACAGGATCCTCGACCGTTATAATATTTACATCCATCTTGTTGAGCTCACTGAGTGCCGTATACAACGTCGTTGACTTACCTGAACCCGTAGGTCCCGTGACAAGAATGATTCCATGAGGATTCTTAAGTATGTTATCGAACTTAACCATATCGTCAGGCTTAAGACCAAGCTTGCTCTTTTCCCTCTTGAAGCCCGCCTTGAGCGCAAGTCTCATAACCACCTTCTCGCCGTAGCATGTAGGGAGACAGGATACACGGATATCATATTCCTTATGGTCTACATCAATAGTAATACGTCCATCCTGCGGCTTTCTTTTCTCTGATATATCCATTCCCGATATAATCTTGATTCTGGCAATCATTGCTGAGTACAATGCCTTGTCATACGTTATCGCCTCATTGAGAGTACCGTCGATACGATAACGGATGCGGATGCTGTATTCAAACGGTTCAATATGAATATCACTGGCTCTCTGTCTTGCCGCCTGTTCGATGACATTTCGCACAAGCTGTACGATAGGCGAGTTCTCGACATCCTCCCTCTTATCGTCCTCCTGCACATTGGCATTATCATATATTGCCTGTTCCTGCTTATATGCCTCTGCAACCGCCATAGCCTTCTCTTTACCGAAGTACTTGTCAATTACGGTCTGAATATCAGAGAGCTTGCTGAGCACCGGAACCACTTCCATTCCGGTGATAATACTCACATCATCAATAGCCATGATATCCATCGGGTCTGCCATCGCCACCCATATGACGTTGGCTCTGTTCTTATCGAACATATAAGGAACCAGCTTAAGCCTTCTGGCGTTATCCTCGTCAATGGTTCTTACTGCCTTTTCCTCAATCGAAGCTGCTGCCACGTTGACATACTCCACATTAAGGTGTCGGCAGAGCACATCAATCATATCATCCTGTGTCACATATCCAAGGTCAACAAGGGTATCTCCGAGAAGCTTGCCCTTTATCTTCTGCTCCTTAAGAGCTGTATCAAGCTGCTCCTGTGTGATCTTTCCCTCTCCTATGAGAACATCTCCAAGTCTGATTTTCTTACGAACACCGCTCATCATTGTGCATTTTCCTCCATGGTTATACCATCTAATAATTCGGTGGAATATTGATATTCCATATCTTTTACCAAATTGTTGTATAATTCATCAAAATCAAGTCCGCACACATATCTAAGTTCCGGATTATTTCTTCCTATCATGAACTCACCGCTTCCGTTCCTTATGGCATTGGTATATTCAAAAATAAAAAATCCGTACTCAGTATAATTGTTGTTGGCTATCGCCGCCTCAAACACATACAGTATAACATTCTCATAAGGTGACGCACCCTGTGCGCTTCTTGTCAGAAATATCACCTGATTGAGCTTGATATTGTCAACCCACTCGTTGTTATCCTGATAGAGATAATTGCTGCTGCCGGTAAGCTTGTACAGCATTCTCATTGTGGTATCATCTGTCTCACTGCGTATCGTGTCCGCACACTCGGCTGCGATGCCGCTCAGCACCTGCTTATCAAGCTGCTCACTGTCGTATATATATGTATCAAGACCTTCTACCGTATAACTCATTGTGGTCACATCTGTATAATAGTAGTACAGCTCGGCAGTCTTTTCATCAATCATGCACTTTATCGTGATTATGTCTCCGTTCTGAAGCCCCGTGGTCTTTCCCTCTATGACATACTCCAGATTCTTTATGTACGGGTCGGTTGAATTGTTCGTATATGTGACGAACGCATACGGTGCTATTCCCGTGACTTCCACCTTCAAATCCTTGAATACGTCTATCTCCTGTCCTTCATCAAGTCCCTGCACATTATAGCTCTTTACAAAATCATTGACATTGAGCTTAAGCCTGTCAGCCTCCTCGCCGTCATACGTCACTGTCATGTTGATTACATCCCCGTTGGCAAGCTTATCAAGCTTGTCACAGGAAAGCGTAAGAGATTCAACGAAGCTCTTATACTCATCCTTCTGTTCCTGTGTCGCATCCGTTCCCGCCAGTGCACTGTATATTCCTGCCGTATCAAGGTATACCGTGGCACTCGCTCTTCCTGAAAGTCCTGACACATCAGCAAGTATGTACGGACTGATTGACATATTCCTTCTGCCGACACTGCAGCCTCCGAGCAGTACCATTCCGAGCAGCAAAGTGATGCACGGTATTAACTTTTTCATACTAATCTTCATTTTTACACTCCTGCATACTGCAAGCCTTGCTTGCAGTACTGCCACTAATAAATAGTTTGAAAATTTTATTTTCAAACTTACCCCATAACCTCCGGTAATAACCGCATCAGTTCTCTTTCTTTAAGACCTCATATATCATACCGGACACATAGTCAACCGCATTCCGGATGGTCTCCGTGAATCTTTTACCGCCTTTGCAGCATTCAAAGCTTGTGTATCCGCATATATTGTCCTTTTCTCCGAGTATAGACTGTATAAAACAGCCCGTATTCTGCTCATAGAACTGCTCATATATCTTCTTGTCAGTGTTCTCCACCTTAAACAGGCTGCTCATGGTGAGAAGCCCGTTACTGTCAAAATGCTCTATGTACGGCTCACAGTCCGCCCAAAAAGCCCTGTCACAGCCCTCCAAGCCATATGAGTATATCTGCTTAAAGCCATCTCCGTAATAGACTCCTGCTCTGGCGAACCTGCCAACCTCACACATAATCTTAAGAACATCAGGAATGGCATCACGACCATGCGAGTAGAGAAGATTAATCGACCTCTTGACAACTCCCGATATATTCTCGGATGCGCCGCCCGTGATATGCTCTATCTCAGTCTGAACCCTGTTCTCATTCCTTATAGGTCCGTGCAGCTCCTCCTGATATATGATATATCTGTTCTTTCCCTTGTCCTTGGCAATATAGAGGCACTTGTCAGCACAGTTGAACAGTCCGTCATAAGTATCGCCGTCCTCCGGGAATCTTGCCGCTCCTATCGAGCAGGTCACATTGACTCCCTTGGTGTCGCTGTACAGGTACTCCACGCTGCTTCTTATGGAGCGCAGGATATGTCTTACCATCTCCTTGTCCTTGACATTGTAGATGATACCCATGAATTCATCGCCGCCGATTCTTCCGGCAACTCCGTTGTCTGCAAGCGCATCGAGCACTACGCCGGCAATTCTTGCGAGCACTTCATCTCCGTACATGTGACCTAAATTGTCATTGACCTCCTTAAAATTGTCAATGTCCATGATGAACAGTGCGGCATTCTCTTTTCCGCCCTCGATTATTTCTCTTGCCCTTGTCTGGATATACTTCTTATTGTAGAGCCTTGTAAGCGGGTCGATAAGTGCATCCCTGTTCTCCGCCGGGGCAGCCTCGCCCTGCGATTCAAGCCTTTTTATTATTCCTACGGTAAACTTCGGTATTCCTTCCTTGGATATTGTTGACCCCGATATGCGGCACGGCTTAATCTCTCCCTCCGGTGCATACAGGTTGGAGGACAGCTCGACAGAGAATTCCGCTGCTCCGCGCTCTATGTCATCGCACATACCGCTGAATATATCCTCGTCCGCCTTGTCGATATGACCGGCGCTCACATCCGCTCTCCAGTCCCCAAGCTTCATGGAGCACAGCATTCTCTCCCTTGTTCCGCCCGACCTGTACATGCTTATGGTCTCGCTCTCATGCTCATAGCAAAAATACGTTCTGCCTTCAAGTCCGAGAATCGTTCTGTACTTTCCAAGCTCGTCATTGGCATGGCGGTAATTCTGCGTCAGAGTATCAATATCGTATGCCTCCATATCCCACAGCTGCTCGCCGCCAACAAGACTTGACTTCTTCTTAGCTCTTATATATGCATCGCGATACACATCATCAGCTCTTTTAAGCTTCACTGTTATTCCGCGCCACTGCTCATCGACAGTCTCAAAGAATATACGGAAACGCTCAATGTCATCATTGTATAACAGCTTAGGAAGTGCTCTGTATGCTTCTTTTCCTATATACTCAAAGTATTTTTCACTTCCGTAGCGCACGTCAAAGAACTTGTCCACGGTAAATTTTCCACACTCTATCTTTTCAAGAACCATACCTGTATTCCTCTCACACGTTTTTATAAAAATTATATCATATTTTGTCGGAAGATACAAGTAATTTACCCCACAGTAAACCGTATGTCAGATTTCTATTCCAGATAATGTCTCATACTGTTGAGTGCATTCTTCTCAAGCCTCGATACCTGTGCCTGGCTCATACCTATCTCGCCCGCCACCTCCATCTGCGTCTTTCCCTGAAAAAAGCGAAGGTCGATTATATTCCTTTCTCTCTCGGGCAGTCTGTTAATCGCATCATTGAGAGCCATATCCTTCACCCAGTTCTCCTCCAGATGCTTCTTATCGCTTATCTGATCCATGACATAGAGTGTATCTCCTCCGTCCGTATATATCGGTTCATACAACGATACCGGACTCTGTATTGCGTCAAGTGCAAGCACAACATCCTCCCGGTTCACTCCTATCTCATCAGCTATTTCATTGATTGTCGGTTCCCTTGATGCAGTCTTTGAAAGCCTTTCCCTCGCATATATCGCCTTGTATGCCGTATCCTTTAACGAACGGCTAACTCTTATCTGACTTGAGGTATCCCTGAGATACCTTCTTATCTCCCCAATTATCATAGGCACCGCATAGGTTGAGAATCTCACCTGCTGTGTTATATCAAAATTATCAATCGCCTTAATAAGCCCTATACATCCGATTTGGAACAAATCATCCATATTCTCATTGCTGCCCGAAAAGCGCTGTACAACGCTGAGCACAAGCCTTAAATTCCCCTTTATATATTTTTCCCTTGCCTGCTTATCCCCTTCCTTGATTTTCTCCAACAGAACCGTCTTTTCCTCCGCCGTGAGGAGCGGAAGCTTCGATGTGTTCACACCGCATATTTCAACCTTAAAGGCAGCCATCCCTAAAACCCCCTTAATATGATAACTTATGCTAAGATGATTCCCTGATTGACTGCCTTTATACTGGTAATAATTACTTATTCATAACGTACTATCTCTTTTTTTAGACGTTTTATTATCTTCTTTTCAAGCCTTGAAATATACGACTGTGATATACCGAGCATATCGGCAACCTCCTTCTGTGTAAGCTCCGTGCCGTCCTCGCTGCTGAGTCCGAAGCGCAGTTCAACAATCTGTCTCTCCCTGTCCGACAGGCGGCTTATCGCCTTGTTGAGAAGCTTCTTTTCAACCTCGTCCTCAATGTCCTTATATATCACATCTTCATCGGTTCCGAGAATGTCCGACAATAGCAGCTCGTTGCCGTCCCAGTCCACATTGAGAGGTTCATCTATCGACACTTCAAGCCTTGTCTTATTATTCCTTCTGAGGTACATCAATATCTCGTTCTCAATACATCTCGACGCATAGGTTGCAAGCTTTATGTTCTTTCCCGAATCATAAGAATTGACAGCCTTAATAAGCCCTATCGTTCCGATTGATATTAAGTCCTCAACTCCGACTCCCGTATTGTCGAATCTCTTTGCTATGTACACAACAAGTCTCAGATTATGCTCTATAAGCATCGACTTAGCCTCACCGTCATCCTCCTGTCCGAGGCGTGCCAGTGCCTCCGCTTCCTCCTGTGCCGTAAGCGGAGGCGGAAGTACATCCGCTCCCCCTATATAATGTACCTCATTGCGGTCAGCGCTCATGAGGCTCTTGAATGTCGGAACTGCCTTAAACTGAAATTTATTTGGAACAAGTACCTTTATGAACATATGTATTCTCCTTATCAATCATTTATTTTCGGTCAAGACATGCGGCATTAAGAATAATTTCGTACTGTCCCGAGCCTGACAGACTTCCCTCATACACTGCAAGCTCCGGTTTTTCATACCGCATTCTCTTTCCATCATACTCAATCACCATGCTGTCTACCGTGACAAGTCTCATAAGTCCGTGTTCTTTTCCAAGACTCTTGTACGGAATAAGCCTTACTCCGTCCCCATACTCATCACCCGGCATAAGCTCTTTTAACACCTTCTTCTCTGCCACACAGACAGGCTTTCCGTTGTACGGGTCTGCGAGCGAATTGCCCGTATCATACAGTCCCGCAGCATGTACGCTTCTTCCATCAAGCTCAAGCCATACCTCATATAACAGATTCTTCCTCTTCACATATCCCGTAATGCACCTTATGACAGGTACAGCCGCCTGCCGGAACAGAACAGCCGCCACAGCCATCCACAGCACATTGGTGCTCTTAGACGCAGCCGCAAGAAGTACCCCTCCTGCAAGCACGGTCGTCGCCATGAGAACTATGTATCTGCGCACCAGCTCTGACAGTTTTCCTATCTTTCCCGATATGCACAGCATTACAGCAGGAACACCAAGATATGTGCAAAACACCTCCGGCGCAATCGGAATCCTGTACACCGCCATGAAGACGCTCCACGCTGCCCCCGCCCCTGCCGCAAGCGCAAGCCGTGCATAAGTGGTTGTGGTTTTGCACAGTCTGCATGAGACAGACAGAACAGTATAGTTCATCAACAGGTTTACCAGAAATATCACGTCCGGATAAATTTTGTAGTACAAGTTTCACCTCCCCTTGGAAGATTTTACATTGCACATTATATATTCGTTATGTTGAAAAAAATGTCGAACCGACATGACAAATCACAAGAATTTTTCGACAAAATATGCCTCAAATAAAAAGGGACACCGCACATGCGGCATCCCCATAGGATACTGTATTATTTCTTTCTCTGAAGGAATGTAGGAATACTTAACTCCTCATTCTTGACATTGCTCTCAAGCGGTCTTCTGTAAGATGTAGAAGGCGAAGGAGCTGTCTGCTGCGCTCTCGCAGATGGTGTCGTGTTAATCGGCTTGCTGTATGTATTCTGCGGCTTGTAGTTGAAGCCCGACATAGCATTGGACATATCGATGTTCTTCTGCTGTGCATCAAGACCTGTTGCAATAACCGTGATTACCGCCTCATCCTGTGCAGTGTCATCATACATTGCACCGAAAATAATATTGGCTGAATCTCCTGCAAGCTCCTGAACATAGCTTGCTGCCTCATTAGCCTCCATAAGACCTATATCACCTGAAATATTGATGATGACATGTGATGCGCCCTCAATGGTTGTCTCAAGAAGCGGGCTGGTGACAGCCTGCTTAACAGCCTCGATTGCCTTGTCATCGCCCTTGGCAGTACCGATACCGATATGCGCGATACCCTTGTCCTTCATAACGGTCTGAACATCGGCAAAATCAAGATTGATAAGACCAGGTACATTGATAAGGTCTGTAATTCCCTGAACTGCCTGCTGAAGAACCTCATCAGCCTTCTTAAGTGCATCAGGCATTGTAGTTCTTCTGTCAACTATCTCAAGAAGCTTGTCATTAGGAATGACAATAAGTGTATCAACGCTCTCCTTAAGCTTCTCTATTCCGCTTATCGCGTTGCTCATACGCTGCTTAGCCTCGAACTTGAACGGCTTCGTGACAACACCCACGGTGAGTATTCCCATCTCCTTGGCAATCTTCGCAACAACAGGTGCTGCACCTGTTCCTGTTCCGCCGCCCATACCGCATGTGACGAATACCATATCCGCGCCCTTAAGAGCCTGTGTAAGCTCCTCCACGTTCTCCTCGGCAGCCTTCTCGCCAACCTCAGGCTTAGCTCCTGCTCCAAGTCCCTTGGTAAGCTTCTCACCAATCTGAAGCGCAGTAGGTGCCTTGCAAAGCTTAAGTGCCTGCTTGTCCGTATTAATTCCTATAAATTCAACTCCACCTATATTCTCATCAACCATTCTGTTCACGGCGTTATTTCCTGCTCCACCGACACCAACAACTATAATCTTAGCTGATGCCTCTGTATCGTTCGACTTAATCTCCAACACGTCCGAATCCCTCCTTGACTAATGCATAACTCATTCTTTTATAATATAGTCTTATTGTGAAAATATCAACAGCTTTTTTACTATTTTGAAAAAAAATTATTATTTTTCTTCTTTATCCTTCTTAAATGTAATAAATTCTGTTCCTTCGGAATAATTTTCCATATCAAGAACTCCCGACAGCCCAGTAAGCTGTGCTTCCATCTGTTTCAGTTCGTGAAGCTTCTCGCTTAGCTTGTCGCCGTTTCCAAAATTAACACGCACATTGCCTATGTAGAGTACGATGGACAGATTATCATTAAAATGTATCTTATCCACCGCAATCTCATACTTTCTGAGATTCTGAGACAAGTCAAGAATTGTGTTGAATACCGATTCATCCTCTATCGGAAGCGGATTGTACAGCACAATGCTGTCGAACTTAAGTCCGTCGACAAGCGGTACATCCGTAACCTGCTCAGATGAGCTCTCAACCACTATTCCGTCCTTATCAAAATACATATAATTTTCCTTGTATATCACGTAGGCAACAATACTTTTTTCATATAATACCACATGCACCTTATCCGGGTACTCAATCTCAATCTCATAGGTCTCGATAAATGGTATCGATGCTTTCTCGTAATCATGCTTCAGATCATACCCGAGCTTAAGTGAATTGATATTGGAAGCATCACCGAATATATATGCCGTAAGCTCATCATCCGTGTACCTGTCAGTGCCTTCATAGGTTATCCCGGTCACCTTAAAATTAGTGGCGGCATAGTAGCCCGCCGCTCCGGCAAGACCTGAAAGCATCACCAGCACAATAAGAATTTTAAGCAGTATGTGTCTTTTCTTTCCCTCGGTTCGTGACATCCTTCACCCTTCTCCTTATTCGCTGCAGGCGGTTATTTCTGCCCCCAGCATTCTTAAATCTCCCGGAAGATTCTCATAGCCTCTTCTTATATAACAGCAGCCGTTCACCGTAACAGGCTCGTCGGCAAAAAGACCTGCAAGCACCAGTGCCGCGCCGCCCCTTAGGTCGCCCGCCGTCACGCTTCCTCCGTGAAGATGCCTTCTTCCGTATACATATGCAAGCTTTCCTTCAGTTCTTATATCCGCACCAAGCCCGTTAAGCTCATGTGCCGTGGAAAATCTTGTATCGAACACATTCTCTTCCATTATGCAGAAGCTTCCTGACACTGCCATAAGCGAGAGGAACACCGACTGCATATCCGTAGGAAAATCAGGAAACGGTCCTGTCGATATCACACATTCAAGCTCTTTTCTCCTGTCGGTGTTGATTATGACTCCATGACCGTCCGAAGCAGCCCTTGCGCCGAGATACTTGATTATATTGTCAATTCTTTCACATTCAATATTTGGAATATATACATTACCCGTACATCCTGCCGCTGCCGTGAGAATCGTTCCCGCAACTATTCTGTCGGCAGGTATTGTATACTCAATATCCCTAGAACATATTGTGCCCCCCGCTCTCACGTTAATTATTCCCGTGCGTTCGCCATCTATCTCGGCACCCAGAAGCCTTAAGAAGTCACACAAGTCCCATATTTCAGGCTCCCGTGACGCATTGATTATCTTCGTTGCCCCCGCTGCACATACCGAAGCCAGCAGTATATTCTGTGTTGCACCGACACTTGGGAACGGAAGTCTTATCTCACAGCCCATGAGCTCCCCGACCGGAACAAAAGCATCAATTCCGCCGTCCTCGCTTACAATCCTCGCCCCAAGCCTTCTCATCGCATCCACATGGAAGTCAACAGGTCTTTTCCCTATCGCACAGCCTCCCGGCGGAGGCATAACGAACCGCCCGAACCGTCCGAGGCAGCTTCCCATGAGAATTACGGAAGCACGCATTTTCGTGGCATATTCACTGTCAAGAACCCCGTTTTCCGCATCCGAAGCATCGACAAGCATTGTATGCTTCTCGAATACAACCTTGCAGCCGCATATTTTCAAAAGCTCTGCCATAATATACACATCCGCGATTTCCGGACAGTTCTTAAACACCGATATTCCCTTGTTAAGAAGTGCCGCCGCCATAACCGGAAGCACCGAGTTCTTCGCTCCCTGAAGCCTGATTTCACCGGACAGTCTGCTGCACGGATATACAACCACAGCATTTTCATTGCCTTGCATATAATTCCTCCATTACAGGTATACATATTATTATATGCCGCAAATGCCCGGTGATGAGCAATATATTATGAATTATTTGACGCTAATCATGCCTGTATCTTATATGCCTTGATACATTGAGCACAATACCCATCTCAGCCATAAGGAACATGACCGAGGTTCCGCCGTAGCTTATGAACGGCAGGGTGATTCCCGTATTAGGAATGACGTTGGTTACTACCGCAATATTAAGAATTACCTGAATCGCAATATGTGCCGCAACTCCCGTCACAAGCAGGAATCCGAACTGGTCAGGCGCATTGAGTGCTATGACCATGAATCTCCATATCATCATTACAAAAAGAAGTATAAGACATATACCTCCGAAAAGTCCAAGCTCCTCACAGACAACGGAGAATATCATATCATTCTGTGCCTCAGGTATGAAGCCGAGCTTCTGTATGCTCTGTCCAAGCCCCTTGCCGAAGAAGCCTCCCGAGCCAAGCGCATACAGTGCCTGCAACGTCTGGTAGCCCTTTCCCGATGCATACTCCTCAGGATGCCTCCATGCGAGAACTCTCATCATTCTGAAGCCTGTGTCGTCATCAATCTCAACTCCCGCCGTAACAGGGTCAACATAGTAATGTATGTAGAACATAAATGCCACAACAGCGGCAACACCCAGTATTCCTGCTGCCACGAACGGCCAATACCTCTTGGTTGCGACAAAGTATATAACAACTCCGATTCCGAACACTATAATTGCCGAACTTAGGTTGCTTGTGATGACAAGTATAAGTGCCGTAGGAAACGCCGTTATTCCACCCACCACAAAGAGATTGCGCCACTTGTCAATACCCTTTCCGACGTACACGGCAAATGCCGAAACGGTTATAATAACTGCAAGCTTGCATATCTCCGCCGGCTGAATCGTACCGAAGCCCACATTAATCCAGCGTCTTGCGTGGTTAATCTCAACTCCCAGCGGCGTGAGTATAAGAAGCACCGATAAAATTGCTCCGAAGTATATGAACGGTGCAAGCTTGTAATAAAATCTGTAATCGAAAAATATGCAGAAAATAAATACCACCGAACCGATTATGGTCGATATAATCTGCTTTTTCAAATAAAATGCAGGGTCCGGATTCTTCATTCTCATTCCGCTGTAATAGCTTGTCGAATACACCATGACAAGTCCGAAGCAGACAAGAAAAAGAATAATTACAAGCAGTGAATAATCAAAATATTTCGTTTTTTCACGATGTTTTGCCATCGGCAATCCTCCTAAAGCTCATTCACATACTGCTTGAACAGTTTTCCGCGCTCCTCATAGCTCTTGAACATATCCCAGCTTGCACATGCCGGAGAGAGAAGCACAATCTGACCTTCCTTTGCGTCAGCATGGCACACCTCGACAGCTTCCTTAAGCGTATCGACAAAGCGTATATTTTCAAAGCCCTGTGCTCTTGCCGCTGCCGCAATCTTATCCTTCGTGACTCCCAAAAGTACAAGCTCAATTATGGTATCGCCGAATACCTTAATCATCTCGTCGAACTCAGAATGCTTATCGTAGCCTCCTGCGATGAGAATTGTCTTCTTAGGCATCGCCTCGATTGCCTTGATTGTGGAATCGGGATTCGTGCCCTTCGAATCATTGTAATATTCAACCCCGTCAAGCGTTCTGACATACTCAATACGGTGCTCTACTGCCTTGAAGTTCCTTATTGTCCCGGCAATAATGTCAATCGGAACGCCCATCTGTATACATATTGCAGCCGCAGCCATTACATTCTCATGATTGTGTGCACCGAAGAGGAGCATATCCTTGACATCTATAACATCTGTCTCCTTCTCACCGTCCGTATATTTTATCATGCTTCCTTCAAGATATGTACCGCGGCTTACCTTATGCTTTCTTGAAAAATACACAGGTGTCGCACTTGTCTGCTCACCAAAGGCTCTTAAAACCTCATCATCATAATTAAGAATAATAAAATCATCCTTCGTCTGATTGGCCGCAATGCGCTCCTTGACTGCCGCATAATTCTCCATTGTGTAATGTCTGTTAAGATGGTCAGGTGTGATATTAAGTATCGCACTCACCTTAGGTCTGAACTCATGCACCGTCTCAAGCTGAAAGCTTGAAATCTCGGCAACCGTGACAGAAGCCTCATTGGTCTTAAGCACCTCAGCCGTGTATGAATTACCTATATTTCCTACGACAAATGTCTCCCTGCCCCATGCCTTTATGATTTCTCCGACAAGCGTTGTGGTGGTAGTCTTTCCGTTAGTTCCCGTGATGGCAGCCACTACGCCCTTCTCATAATTGTAGGCGAGCTCAATCTCACCCCACACAGGCACTCCCGCATTGTTAAATTCCACAACAACCGGACTGTCAATCGGAACACCCGGGCTGATTACCGCAAGGTCTGCACTCTTAACAAGCTCTGTATCAAGCCCGCCAAGCACAATCTCAGCGTCAACACCCTCAGGGAATCTTGCTCTTACCTCCTCCTTAACAAGCTTATCATTACCATCATAAAGCACCGGAACAGCTCCAACCTCAGTAAGAAGCTTCACTGCACCGATACCGCTTATACCTGAACCAACAACTATAACCTTTTTTCCGCTCAAATCCATGTCAATGTCTCCTGTTTCTGCTTTGTATCACTTTTATTAGTGACTTACATTTAATAATATCTCTATTCCGTAGAAAATTCAACCGTTTCCTGCTCAATTCCAAGATACGGAAGTATATTGTCGAACACCTCCCTGATTACCGGAGCAGCTATTGTTCCCCCGTAATATATTCCCTGCGGCTCATCGATAATGCACATCGCAATCACCTGCGGATTGTCGGCAGGTGCAAAGCCGATAAACGAGGCTATATATTTTCCCGAGCCTCTCGGAAGCTTCTGTGATGTTGCCGTCTTGCCTCCTATCCGGTACCCCTCTATATAACATCTGTTTCCGCCTCCCTCAGCCACTACCTTCTCAAGCAGACTCTTCATAAGCTCACTGTTCTCCGCCGACACGACATTGGCGGTCGTCGGATACTCGAACACCTTCGTGGTCTCCCCCTCCGCATTAACCGTCTTAACCGCAAAATGCGGTGTGACAAGCGTTCCTCCGTTAATTATCGCACTTGCGGCTCTAAGCAGCTGTAGAGGTGTAATCTGAAACGATTGTCCGAAGCTCATTGTCGCAAGCTCCACCTCCCCTACATTTTCAAGCTTATGAATAATGGTTCCCGCTTCGCCCGGCAGGTCCACACCCGTGCGCTCTAACAGTCCGAGCTTATCCATATAATAGAAAAAGTCCTCGGCACCGACCCTGCTGCCCCATGTTATGAATGCCGGATTGCAGGAGTTCATAAGCGTCTGTGCGAACGTCTGCGAGCCGTGTCCCGCCGTCTTATGGCATCTTATGGTTCTTCCACCCACAGTCAGGCTTCCCTTACAGTAAAAGCTGTCTGACAGACTCACAACTCCTTTCTCAAGTGCCGCCGTAGCCGTAATCATCTTGAATGTGGAGCCCGGCTCATATGTGTCATTGATGCAGAAGTTGCGCCACATATTGTTGAGCAGCTCCATCTTCTGTTCACTGTCAAGTGTGGCAGCATCAGGATACTCCGCCGTCAGACTGTACGGAGCATTAAGGTCATACTCAGGCACATTCACCATCGCATATATTCTTCCGTCCTGCGGATTCATAACTATCACGGAGACTCTTTTTGCCCCCTTTGCCTCATACGCCTTATATGCCGCCTGCTGCGCATATGTCTGGATATTGTAATCGAGACTTATCACAAGGTCATCCCCCGCGACAGGCTCTATTCTGCTCTCGCCCTCCTCCTTAAGCTCTATTCCGGAGGCATCCGTCATCGTAAGAATCTGTCCTGCCTCCCCCGACAGCTCATTCTCGTATTTTACTTCAAGTCCTATAATTCCCTGATTGTCACTTCCCGTGAAGCCTATCACCTTTGATGCGAGGCTGCCGAACGGATAATATCTTTTACTGTCCTCATCAACCTTAACCCCGTCAAGATTGTATTCCCTTATGGCATCACCGACCTCCTTGGACACATTGGTCTTGATTCTCTCCATCGATGATACCTTATTGACGCTTTTTGCCACCTTCTCCCTATCCATGTCAAGCTCAGATGCCAGTACATCGATTACTCTCTCAGCATCCGTTATCTGCGCATGTACGACCGAGATTGTGCACACCGTCCTGTTGGATGCAAGCACCGTGCCGTCACCCGAGATTATTCTTCCTCTCGCCGCCTTAATCGGGCGCTCCCTCTCATGCAGCTCCTTCGCCTTCTGCCCGTAATATTCCGACTCAAAAAGCATAATAACCGCCAGTCTTCCCAAAAGCAGTACAATGACTGCCGTGACGACGGTTATTCCAAGAAACAGTTTTTTCTTCATTCTGCTCTTATTATTCCGCACTATCATAGCCTTCCTCCATAAAGCCCCAAAACGTATAGCACCGGCCGCCTAAGCTGCCGGTACTACATTCTATTATGAAGGTTCAGATAATATGATGATATCAGAGTCAATTCGTATATTTATTCTGTCGCAGTCATGCCCTCGCCGGATGTCTCCGCCCCGCTTCCCTCCGCAGGTGTATCTGTGCCTGAATTCCCAGTGTTCTCCTGTGAAGTCTCTTCCTCTGATGTCTCCTGTGTTGTCTCAGTCTCAGCCGGTGCGACTGTCTCAGGATTTCCCTCGGCATCCGTGACTGTCTCGCCATTTTCGTCGGTCACATATTCAACCTGTGCCTCCGTCTGCTGCCCGGTAGGTGTCGGAAGTCCTCCGACGTTAATTTCGTAGGATTCATCCACCGGATATATCTCAAGATACGGAATGAGGTCAATCATTATGTCTCTCGCAAGCTCCTGTGCCGCTCTCGACGTATCAAAATCAGCCACCTGTGCCTCATCAAGCACCACATAGAATGCAACCTGCGGTTCCTCAGCCGGCATAAAGCCTATAAAGGATGTAACGTAGTGCTGCTTATCTCTTGGCTGCTTCTCGGCAGCTCCCGTCTTGCCTCCGACACTGTAGCCTGCTATCTTAAGATAGCCTCCGGTTCCATAATCCACAACGTTCTTGAGATATCCTCTGAGTATCTTCGAGGTCTCCTCTGACACGGTTCTTCTGACAAGAACGCTCTCATTCTCAACAAGAACCTCTCCTCCGGTACTCTTTATCTCCTTTACAAGATGCGGCTGATAGTAATATCCGCCATTAATCAGTGAACAGAACGCCGCCATCTCCTGTACCATGGTGACATTAAGGTTCTGACCGAAGCTGTTGGTAGCAAGGTCGATATCAGTTACTATATCCTTATTTATGACAAGTCCATACTCCTCTGAAGGAAGATCAACGCCGGTCTTCGCTCCGAAATTAAATCTGTCAACATAGGTATAGAACACATTCTTTCCTATTACTGCCGCCATCTGCATGAGCGCATCATTGCACGACTCCTCAAGTGCCTGACTTACCGTAAGCTCACCATGTCCCTCAGGATGTGCACAGCTTATCTTCGTTCCCATAACCACCTCTGAGCCATCGCAGTAATAGGTCTCGGTTCCGTCAAGTATTCCCTCCTCAATGCCACTCGCAATCGTGAACGCCTTGAACACGGAACCCGGCTCGTATATATTCGACACACAGAAATTGCTCCACACATCATAGAGCGCGTCAACCGTCTGCTCATTGTCCATCTGTGCAAGCTCCTCCTCAGTATAGTATGCCGAGAGGTCGCTCGGATTGTTGAGGTCAAATGTCGGATACTGTGCCATGGAAAGTATCTGTCCGTTATTAGGATTGACAATCATTACCGCCGTATGCTTAGAGCCATATGCCTCATTGAATTCCCTTATCTTATTTTCAACAATACGCTGTATATTGCTGTTGATTGTGAGTTCTATTGTATTGCCGTTGACAGCCGGCTTTATGGTAGTCTCAACATCCAAGTCCTCTCCCACATAGCCGTACTCTCTCCCGTTGGTTCCCGTAAGGTATGAATTATAGTAATTTTCGATTCCTATTACACCCGTCGACTCCGTGGCATAGCCAAGTACGGAGGCGAGCATCGAACCAAAAGGATATGTTCTTATATATTCTTCCTCAAGCCATGAGGAATTAATCTTTGAGTCAGCCTCCTTAGCCGCCCTGTACTCCTGCACCTCGTCATATGTCAGGTATCTTTTTACCCTCTTATACGCACAGTTTACACCCTTCTGGCTCTCGAATATATCTATAAGCTCCTGTCTGTCACATCCGAGATACTCAACAAGTGCATTGAGATTAAGCTCCCTGTCAGTATCATCAAGCCAGTATGTGTTAGGGTCAAGAATGAGGTTATACACCTTCTCGGAATAGGCAAGAACCGTTCCCGTCCTGTCCGTTATATCTCCTCGCTTTGCAAGAATGGTTGAATTCTTATAGTGCAGATTGTCAAATACCTTCTTGGCATATTTATCCTTGCTGTTTCTGCTTATATTAATCATCACTCCTGCAAGCAAAAACAAGGCAACCACGACAAAAGATACCACTATAATCAGCTTTATCTTCATCTTTCGCCGCAATTTCCTTGTCTTAATCTTCTTCACAAATGCAAATTGTTTCTTTTCAGAGCCATCCTCTCCAGGCAGTTGTGTTCTTATGTCATTCATATCAGATTCTACTCCACATCTTTATACTGGACAACATACTCACTGTCCTCATGGTCATACGTTACTATCTGACTCTGTGATGCGTACACCATTCCAAGTTCCTCCGTAGCAACCTTATAGATATAATCGTAATCTATGGATGAGTTGATAGCCATCTCCATATTGTCATTCTCCATCGTCACGGTCGAGAGCTCCTTTCTTAAGGAAGCAATCTGCTTCGACTTATGGGAAATATCAATATTAAGAGAAATGAAGTTCACAAGTGTTATAAATATAACAACCATGGCGGCAGCCATGACAAGTGTGAACGCGAAGCCGAAGCTTGCACTCAGTCCCTGATTCTTTCTGCTCTCATGTACATGCTCATGTGTATGCTCATATCCGCCTGTATGTACAGGCTCCTCCACCCTCTCAGGACGTACAGGGGCAGCCTGTACATAAGCCTCAGGCTTACGGGCAAGGTTATCGTTGATGTATACTGTTCTGTATGCATTTCTTTTTCTGTTATCTGCCATTTAATCCTCCCGCCTTCTCTCAAAAACTCTGAGCTTCGAGCTTTTTGCTCTCTTATTCACCTCAAGCTCCTCCTCCGATGGTACAATAGGTTTCCTTGTAATTATCACACCCTTAGGAACATTCCCGCATACACATACAGGAAAGTTCGGCGGGCAGGTACATACGTCAACATTCTTTTTAAAACGGTTCTTCACGATTCTGTCCTCAAGTGAATGGAAGGTGATTATGCTTAATCTTCCCTTGTCATTGAGGAGCTCTATCATATCGTCAATCGAATTCTCCAGTACCTCAAGCTCCTTGTTGACTTCAATTCTTATCGCCTGAAAGGTCTGCTTCGCCGGGTGTCCTCCGGTAGCACGGAACTTCATCGGTATTGCCGCCTTAACTGCTTCCACAAGCTGTCCGGTAGTAGTAATCCTGCCGTTCTCCGTTCTCATTCTGACAATGTGCTTCGCTATGTTCTTCGCGAACTGGTCTTCACCATAATCCCTGATTATGTGGTACAGCTCGCTCTCGCTGTACTCATTGACAACTATCTCTGCCGTGAGGCTCTGTCTGTTGTCCATTCTCATATCAAGCGGTGCATCATCATCCTTATATGTAAATCCACGTTCAGCATCATCGAGCTGATGTGAGGAAACACCTATATCAAGCAGTATTCCGTCAACTCTGCTTATACCGAGTTCTGCAAGAACTGCCCTCATATTCACATAGTTATTTCTCACGATTGTCACCTTGTCTGCGAACGGTTCAAGTCTCTTGGTCGCAGCGGCGATGGCATCCTCATCCTGGTCAATTCCGATAAGCCTTCCGTGCTCCCCGAGCCTCTCGCAGATATGATATGAATGTCCCGCACCTCCGAGTGTACCGTCAACATAGATTCCATCAGGCTTAATCGCCAGGCTGTCTATTGTCTCATTAAGCAATACCGGTATGTGTTCAAACTCCATATGCTTCCTCGTTTCCTTAAATACTGAATCCAAAGCTCTCCATGTTGGATGCGATTTCGTCGATGTTCTCCTCGTATTCCTTCTGGTCAGCTAAGTATCTGTCCTTATTCCAGATTTCAATTCTCTTCGATGTACCTGCAAGTACAACTTCCTTGTCAAGCTCTGCATACTCCCTGAGTACAGCAGGAAGAAGTATTCTTCCCTGCTTGTCCACTTCACAGGTTGCGGCTCCTGCGAGGAAAAATCTCACGA
>CAKRIL010000014.1 GCA_934343915.1 uncultured Lachnospiraceae bacterium
AGGAGGTAGAAATCTTCTACCGCTTTATCGGCAAAATTGATTGAATGATACCAATATCTTTAACTATGTGATACCGGTGAATCTTACCCGGATATTACGTTTCTTCCAGCGTTAGCAAATATTTTTGAAACAAGCGTTGACTTGCTTATAGGTATGGATACGATTCGTGCGGAAGAAACACGCTATAACATTCACAAGAAAGCTGTAGCGTATCAAAGAAGCGGTGATTATGATATGGCTGAAAAAACATATCGGGATGCATTGCTGATATATCCAAATAAACCGGGAATGATTTTGGGTTTGGCAAGTACATTAGCATTAAAGGGTAATACAGATGAGGCAATTGAATTAATGGAAAGAGGATTGCCATTGTCTATCAATGAAAAGCAGAAATCAACTATGAGAGCAGCTTTATGCTTTTTGTTTTTGAAAGCAGGACGAGAGGATAAGGCAAACAGGCTTGCATCGGAACTCCCACATACAAGAGAAAGCAGGGAAGTTATTCAACCGCTTATACAGCAGGGACTTGATGATGAGCTAATAGATGAAAATATAAAGATTATACTCCTTGGAGATGGAAAAGGAATTTGGTAATAAAGGGAACAATGCACTGGTGAGATTACAAATATGTGATTTCGCCGGTATATTTTATGGGGGCTGTCGCACTAAGCAATTAGTGTGCAGCTTTTTTTGCGAAAAAAAATTTCTGCTATGAAGCTCAATAACTGTTTAGCATAGAAATAAGCGGTTGACCGGACATTACATGCAATGTTAATGTTAGATAAATCAGTTGAAACATATTCAAAGTTTGCAATTAAAACAGTATTCATGCAATTATTTACTAAATGTCTAGTGGGAAGCAATGGAGAACCATGGAGTGAATAATTGAAAAAATATGCCAGAGGAAAATAAAGTGTAAATAATGGACTGGATAGATAAGAAAAAGTATAATACTAATACACAACAAATGATGTAATGTTGAAACAATCTATTATTCAACAGTGGAGGCAATTTCATGACACAAGAGCAACTTGCTGTTTTCTGAATTTGGGTAGAGCAGATATAGCAGCAGGCAGACGTTGGAATATCAGGCGAAGGAATACTGAAAGCAACAATACGCTTTGCAGTGGGCTTTTTTACCGTCCGTAGTTCTATCCCTTAAGTCTAAGTCATACATTGTAAAAAAGATTCTTAAGGGGTATTTTTTGAAGAGTTATATCGAGGAGCGGGCGATGGAGATTGCCTCATACATTATCGAGAATAACTGCACCGTGCGTCAGGCTGCCAAGCAGTATGGAATCAGCAAAAGCACCGTACATAAGGATGTCGCCGAGCGGCTTCCAGCCATTAATTCGGAGCTTGCCAGGCAGGCGCGCGAGATACTCGAGCTAAACAAGAGCGAGAGACATATCCGCGGTGGACTTGCCACGCGAGAGAAATATCTGCATCTTCATAATGCACATACATAATGTGAACAAGAGAATTTTGAATAATGAAAAAGGGCTACTGTTATGGAAGAGGGATATATCTTTCATAGCCGCAGCCCTTTTATAAAGCAATTATAATAATTGTTCTACTTTGCAATAACTATTCTATTCTTATTCCGCCAGTCTTATTTCTCCATCCTCTTTCTTTTCCATCTCCTGTGTGTGGTGTGAAGGTCACGCCATACGGCAGGGTGGAAGAGGATGAGCAGAGGGAACAGCTCAAGTCGTCCGGCGAGCATGTCGAACATCAGCACATATTTGGTGAGAATGCTAAAGTGACCGAAGTTCTGCGTAGGACCTGCGAGTTCAAGTCCCGGACCGATATTGTTGATTGTCGCGGCGACCGCGGTGAAGTTGGTAACCAAGTCTTTGCCCTCTAATGAGACAAGGAACAGCGATGCGACAAATATAACGGTAAAGGTGATAAAGTACACGTTGATTGAGCGGACTACGTCATGCTCTATCGGCTTGCCGTCGAGGGAGAGCTTCTGGATGCGTTTCGGGTGAATGTAGGAGTCGAGCTCCTTGAATACCGTCTTAAACAGTATGACGAAGCGGGAGACCTTCATTCCGCCGCCAGTGCTTCCGGCGCATGCCCCGACGAACATAAGCATGACGAGGATGGTTTTGCTCGTTCCCGACCACAGGTTGAAGTCGGCGGTCGAGAATCCGGTGGTTGTGATGATGGAGGCGACCTGAAATGAGGAGTCGCGGAGTGCGTTTGCAAACGGCACGGCGGACCTGAACAGTTCAATGGTGATCACGGCGACGGATACAGCCACGATGATGAAATAACAGCGGACTTCCTCCATTTTGAATGCTTTTTTTGCATTGCCGAACAGGATAAAATAGTAGGCATTGAAGTTGACACCGAATAACAGCATGAATATCGTTATTACCCATTGGAGATAAGACGAGTAACCTGCAATGCTGTCGTTCCTGATGCCGAAGCCGCCCGTTCCTGCAGTTCCGAAGGCTGTGCATACTGCATCGAATACAGGCATACGACCTACAAGAAGCAGGATGAACTGTATTAATGTAAGCCCGAAATATATGATGTAGAGTATACGGGCGGTATACTTCATCTTCGGGACGAGCTTTCCGACGGAAGGCCCGGGGCTCTCTGCCCGCATGAGGTTGATGTTGGAGCCGCCGCTGAGCGGCACTATGGCGAGAAGAAAGACGAGCACGCCCATTCCGCCGATCCAGTGCGTGAAGCTGCGCCACAGAAGCGAACAGTGCGAAAGTGCCTCGACATTCGAGAGGATGCTTGCTCCCGTAGTTGTAAAGCCGGAAATTGTCTCAAAAAGTGCATCCGTGAAGGATGGAATCTCGCCCGTGATGCAGAAAGGAATGCATCCGACGAAGCTTAACAGAATCCATGCGAGGGAGGTGCTTATACAGCCTTCCTTCAAATATAATGTTGTGTTGGTCGGCTTGCTGCGCGTCATGAAGAAGCCGATAACGAAGCAGCATGCCGCGACAAAAAGATATGCAAAGCCTTCATGTTCAAAATATATCAGTCCCACCAGAGCGGGAAGAAGCATGAGAGCTGAGGTGAGCAGAAGCACATGCCCCAATATATATCGAATAATTGATTTGTTCATGGTAATCCTCACTTACGAGCAGTTGCTTTTCGCTCGAAAATTAATTTGTGTAAAAATTATCGCAGAATGTCCTGAATATCCGTAAAGCCTGTGTGGGTGGTGACTATCATTACCGTGTCACCTTCAAGGATGCAGTCCTGACCACTTGGGATAATGATGGTTCCGTTGCGGTTGATGAAGGATATAAGAATCTCATCCTTGAGCTTAAGCTCAGCGAGAGGCTTTCCGGTTACGTCGGAGCTCTTGGTTACTCTGAACTCGATAGCCTCAACACGATGGTCGAACATGTGATACAGGGTCTCGATGCTGCTGTCGCCCTGTGCGTGACTGCCTGAAGCATCCTCGGCAGAGTCGAGCGATTCTCTCGAGTCGTTCTTTGCACGGACATATGCGATGATCGCCTCAGAGGTTATATACTTAGGGTAGATAACGCTTCCGAGGTCGAGGCTGTTGATTACGTTCTTGAATGTTATACGGTTAATCTTCGTGATGACCTTTGCGTTGGATACCTGCTTGGCATGGAGAGTGAGCATGATGTTCTCCTCATCTATTCCCGTGAGAGGAACGAAGGATTCAACCTCCGATATACCCTCTTCCTTAAGGAGCTCCTCGTCAGTACCGTCACCGTTGATGATTACAGCCTTTGGCAGAAGTATGCTGAGCTCCTCGCAGCGCTCACGGCTGTTCTCGATGATTTTTACGGAAATACCTGAGCGGATAAGCTGGTCGGCAAGATAATATGCGGCACTTCCGCCGCCGATAATCATGGTGTCCTTGACCTGATTGGTCTTAAAGCCTATGTGCTCAAGGAAAATTTTGGTTGATTTACGCGATGCGACGAAGGATATGGTATCCTCGGCATGCATAACAAAGCGTCCTGTCGGGATATGGACGTATCCGCCGCGCTCGATAACGCAGATGACATAAGGCACATTCATCTCCTTGCCGAGAGCTGCGATTGTCATTCCGTCAAGGCGGTTGCACTTGGGAATCTTGAACTTTACGAGCTCCGCCTGACCATGTGCGAAGGAGTTGACCTCCAGTGCGGTAGGCATATACAGTATACGGGCAGCTTCCTTGGCCGTCTCGAGCTCAGGGTTGATAATCATGGCAAGACCTAAACGCTCCCTGAGGTATCCGGCTTCCTGGCTGTAATCCGGTGTGCGGACTCTTGCGATGGCGGCACAGTTGCCGACACGCTTGGCTATGGTGCAGCACAGAAGGTTGAGCTCGTCGGAGTCGGTGACGGCGATGATGAGGTTGGCGGATGCTATTCCCGCCTCCTCCTGAACGCTGTAGCTTGCACCGTTGCCGACAACACCCATGACATCATACATGCCTGCGGTTGCCTGAAGCTTTTGGGCATTCTTATCAATCAGAGTGATATCGTGCCCTTCCTTCGCGAGCTGTTCGGTAAGCGTGATGCCTACCTTGCCACAGCCGACTATAATAATACGCAGACCTTTTTTTGTGGTTGTATTTCTGGACATATTAAGCCTCCGTTGTGTTTCATAACAATAATAACAAGTATATAATAGCATTATACTATATAAAAAGCATTATTTTTTTTAGCTTTTTTATAATTACCTCTTTTAAATTGGAAAGTTTTTGTTTATAATGTTGATATATAGGCTTTTAAGATTAGAATATTATTCTATGATTTTGATTAGATTTTATCGGATGGAGGATTTTATGATAACCACAGATATTGGAATTGATTTGGGAACTGCCAGCATTCTTGTATACATCAGAGGTAAGGGTGTAGTGCTCAAGGAGCCATCGGTAGTTGCATTTGACAGAGATACGAACAAGATTAAGGCGATAGGTGAGGAAGCAAGACTTATGCTTGGAAGAACACCGGGTAATATCGTTGCGGTAAGACCTTTAAGACAGGGTGTTATTTCCGATTACACGGTTACCGAGAAGATGCTCAAGTACTTTATTCAGAAGGCACTTGGCAAGAAGATATTAAAGAAGCCGAGAATAAGCGTCTGTGTTCCAAGTGGTGTAACCGAGGTCGAGAAGAAGGCAGTTGAGGATGCTACCTATTCGGCAGGTGCAAGAGAGGTTGCGATTATCGAGGAGCCGATAGCGGCAGCCATAGGTGCAGGTATTGATATTTCAAGACCATGCGGCAACATGATTGTAGATATAGGCGGCGGTACGACAGATATAGCCGTTATTTCACTCGGAGGCACGGTAGTCAGTACCTCAATCAAGATTGCAGGTGATGATTTCGATGATGCCATCGTTCGTTATATGCGTAAGAAGCATAATCTCCTTATCGGTGAGAGAACGGCTGAGGATATTAAGATTAAGATAGGAAGTGCATATCCGAGACCTGAGGTTGTGACAATGGATGTACGCGGACGTAACCTTGTTACCGGACTTCCAAGAACAGTCACGGTTACATCTGAGGAGACAGAGGAAGCACTTAAGGATGCGACGGCCCAGATTGTTGAGGCAGTACACAGTGTTCTTGAGAAGACACCACCTGAGCTTGCAGCGGATATTGCGGACAGAGGAATCGTCCTTACGGGTGGCGGAAGCCTTCTTCAGGGACTTGAGGAGCTCATTGAGTCCAAGACGGGAATTACTACGATGACGGCGGAAGACCCTATGACGGCAGTTGCAATCGGAACAGGTAAGTTCATAGAGTTCTTAGGCGGAGCAAGAGATTAACAGCAGCTTATATACAGAATGTATATAGATATGTAACGGTACACAGGAGGTATTTATGGTAAGAGGCCTTTACACAGCATACACGGGAATGATGAATCAGCAGGCGAGACTTGATGTTATCACCAATAACCTTGCGAATGCTTCGACTGTCGGATACAAGAAGGAGGGTTCTACCTCTCAGGCATTTGACAGCATGTATACACAGAAGATAAAGGATGGTTCGGAATATTACATCAACAGAACAATAGGTAAGGAGTCACTTGGTGTTAAGATTGGAGAGACATACACTGATTATACACAGGGTTCATTCAAGGTTACGGGCAATTCCTATGACCTTGCACTTGAGGGTGACGGATTTTTCAACATATCCTATACTTCTAAGGCGGGTGTGACCACAACACGCTATACCCGTGATGGCTCTTTTACCGTGAATAACGAGAATATGCTTGTGACCGAGGACGGAGATTATCTGCTTGGTCAGGGCGGACGTATTCAGGTTCCGCAGGGTGCTGAGATTACCGTGGATGAACAGGGTAATATCTATGCGAATGATGAGTATGTCGATACGCTTATGATAACTGATTTTGAGGATTACAATTACCTTCAGAAGTTCGGCGAGAATCTCTACACGGCAGTGGATGGTGCGACAGAGAAGACAGCGGACTATAAGGTGAGACAGGGCTATCTTGAGATGTCCAACATCAATGTAATATCCGAGATGGTTGAGATGATTACCATTTCAAGAGCATATGAGAGCAACCAGAAGGCTATACAGACTATCGACTCCTCGCTTGAGAAGTCCGTTAATCTCGGAAAGCTTTAATAGTATAAGTTGGGCGGCATACGCTTAACAAAGACAGATAACGGAGGAAAAGTATATGGTAAGAGCTTTATGGACGGCTGCATCAGGAATGATTGCCCAGCAGACCAACGTAGACAATATTGCAAATAATCTCGCCAATGTAAATACAACGGGCTATAAGACATCCACGGCAGAGTTTAAGAGCCTTTTATATCAGACGATTCAGACTAAGACAACATCAGCTAACGGTGACAATAAGCCGGTTGGTGCACAGGTGGGACTTGGAACAAGAACAAGTTCAATCACGACACATTTCACACAGGGTTCAATGCTCGCTTCGGAGAACAATTTTGCATTCGGAATTGAGGGCGATGGCTTCTTCGCAGTGCGTGGAACCGATGGAGAGACATATTATACAAGAAGCGGTGATTTCAGAATAGCAATCGCATCCGATAATACGATGATGCTTGCAACAACCGACGGCTATCCTGTGCTTGACAGCAACGGAACACCGATTATTCTTTCATCCACAGATTACAAGGCTGATAAGATTACCGTAAGCGATGAGGGACAGTTATTCTATCCTGATGCGGACGGCAACCTTCAGTCAATGAATATAACAATAGGACTTTATCAGTTCTCCAATCCGGCAGGACTTGAGAATGTATCAGGAACCATGTATCAGGCTACGGATGCATCGGGAGCAGCGGTTGAGGAGCTTAATGATACGGGACTTAAGGCGAGCAAGCTTCATCAGGGATATCTTGAGGGCTCGAATGTTCAGGTTGTCGATGAGATGGTTAATCTTATCACGGCACAGAGAGCGTATGAGATGAATTCCAAGGCAATTCAGGCAGCAGATGACATGCTCAGTCAGGCTAATCAGCTTAAGCGCTAAAGGGCAGCACATGCGCTAAAGAGCAGCACATGCGCTAAAGAGCAGCACATGCGCTAAAGAGCAGCGCAGCGCTAATATGTGGCACAATGGAGGCAAATATGAGTGATTTGATTTCGGGTGTAAGCTCTTATTACGATACATATACGAAGAATAATGTCTCAGCGGATAAGATGAAGGACAAGCTGAGCACGGATTATTCGACGGCTACAGATGATGAGATGATGGAGGTATGCAAGGAGTTCGAGGCATACTTTACCGAGCAGGTGTTTAAGGCGATGCAGAAGATGGTTCCGGACAGCGATGAGAGCAGCTCATCAACCTCCTATGTGTCCATGTTTAAGGATACGCTCATTCAGGAGTATGCGAACCTTTCGAGTGAGTCCAACGGAGGCGAAGGACTTGGCATAGCACAGATGCTCTATGAGCAGATGAAGAGAAATTACGGAGTGGATTAATCACACCTGAGAGAAGGGATATGGAACGTTTCAAGGGTTATGTCAACAAAATAGTATATAGAAATGAAGATAACGGCTACACAGTGTTCGAGCTTGACCTTGATGGCGACGAGCTCACCTGTGTAGGAAGTGTTCCGTATGTTACCGAGGGCGAGTTCGTTGAAGTCGCCGGGGAATATACGGAACATTCTGTATATGGGCAGCAGTTAAAGATTGAGACCTGTGAGGATATTCCGCCTGAGGATGAGAAGTCGGTCGAGCGTTATCTTGCATCGGGAGCGATTAAGGGAATCGGAGCTGCATTAGCTTCGAGAATTGTGCGAAGATTCAAGGCGGATACACTGAGAATAATCGAACAGGAGCCGGAGAGGCTTGCGGAGATTAAGGGTATAAGCCAGCGTATGGCGATGGAGATATCCGATAATGTGACAGCCAAGAGAGATATGAGAAATGCCATGATGTTTTTGCAGGATTATGGCATATCCATGGCGCTTGCCGCGAAGATATATAATCAGTACGGGGCATCCGTATATACAATTATGAGAGAGAACCCGTACCGCCTTGCAGATGATATCGCCGGAGTGGGCTTCAGGATCGCGGATGATATTGCGAGGAAGGCAGGAATAGAGGCTGACTCTGACTTCCGTATTAAGAGCGGTATCATGTACGCATTGCTTCAGGCGACGGGGAATGGCCACATATATCTGCCACAGAGTGAGCTGCTCGAACAGCTCAATACGCTGCTTGATACGGATATCAGTGACATAGACAGGCAGTTGTCTGACCTCGCGGTTGATAAGAAGATTGTGGTAAAGCAGCAGACTGCGGAGAATGAGCCGGCTGACGAAGAGTCAGAGGATGGCGACGGGCTCAGACAGGAGAGACTCATATACGGAGCTTCCTATTATTATATGGAAATGTCCGTGGCGTACGCACTTAAGGCGTTGGATGACAGGGAGAACGTTGACAAGGATAATGTGGCAGACCGGATCAGACGAATAGAAAAATCGGAAAAGATTGAGCTTGATGACAGGCAGAGGGACGCTGTCATACAGGCGATAAGCTCAGGACTGCTCGTTATCACCGGAGGTCCGGGTACAGGTAAGACCACCACGATTAATACAATCATAAGGTATTTTGAGGGAGAAGGGATGGAGATTCGCCTCGCGGCACCGACCGGACGAGCGGCTAAGCGAATGACGGAGGCTACCGGATGTGAGGCTCAGACGATTCACAGAATGCTTGAACTATCAGGAGCTCCCGAGGATGACAGAGCGGTAAGCTTCATGCGCAACGAGGAGAATCCGATAGATGCGGATGTCATTATAATAGATGAGATGTCGATGGTGGATATTTTCCTTATGAACAGTCTTTTGAAGGCTGTAACGCCGGGAACGAGACTTATTCTTGTGGGCGATGTCAACCAGCTTCCGTCGGTAGGCCCGGGAAATGTCCTGAGGGATATTATAGCGTCGGAACGATTCAATGTGGTCAAGCTGACAAAGATATTCCGCCAGGCTACCGAGAGTGATATCATCGTGAATGCGCATAAGATAAATGCCGGTGAGAAGTTCGCGATAGGCCCTTCGAGCAAGGATTTTATATTCATAAAAAGAGAGGAAGCGAGCAATGTTATAGGCGCGATGATTACGCTTGTGGCGCAGAAGCTTCCAAAATATGTTGATGCCAAGCCGTTTGACATTCAGGTGCTTACACCTACAAGAAAAGGAATGTTAGGCGTTGAAAGGCTTAACACCGTATTGCAGGAATACCTTAATCCTAAGGATTCCTCCAAGCAGGAAAAGGAAACAGGCACGACAATATTCCGTGAAGGGGATAAGGTCATGCAGATAAAGAATAATTATCAGATAGAATGGGAGACAAGAGGCAGACATGGCATACCGACAGACCGTGGCATGGGGGTGTTCAACGGGGACATGGGTGTCATAGACAATATCAATTTCTATTCTGAGAAGCTTACCGTGAGGTTCGAGGATGACAGGTATGTCGAATATCCTTTTAAGCAGCTTGACGAGCTTGAGCTTGCGTATGCTGTTACCGTACATAAATCTCAGGGAAGCGAGTACCCGGCGGTTGTGATTCCGCTTCTGTCGGGACCGAGGATGCTTATGAACCGCAATATACTGTATACGGCGGTTACAAGAGCAAAAAAGTGTGTTTGTATCGTTGGAACGGAAGAGGTATTCTATGGAATGGTTGAGAACGGCAACGAACAGAAGCGCTATTCGACTCTTGCAAAGCGGATACAGGAATGCGGTTAATACACTTTTTCCGGGCAGATGCCCGATATGTGAGACGCTTGTCGATGCAGTCGGCGATGTATGTACTGACTGCGCGGGAAAGCTTAAGTATATCACATCCCCGTTCTGCATGATATGCGGGAAGCAGCTGGAAGATGATACCGGGGAAGTGTGCTCGGACTGCGAAAGAAAGCATCACAGCTTCGTAAGAGGAGTGGGAGCACTTGCGTATACCAAGGATATAAAGCAGTCCATGTACAGATTCAAGTACAGCAACAGAAGGGAATATGCGGTATTTTATTCGGACATACTCATTAAGCTTAAGGGGCATATAATCGAGCCATGGAAGCCTGATGTGATTGTTCCCGTACCGCTTCATGCGGCAAGATACAGGAAGAGGGGATATAATCAGGCGGGGCTTATTGCCGAAGAAATCGGCAGAAGACTTGGTGTTTTAGTTGACGAAGGACTGCTTGTAAGAAACGTCAACACGGCACCGCAAAAAGAGCTGAATGACAAGGAAAGAACAAAAAATACAAAAAATGCTTTTCAAGTAATACATAATATAGTAAAATACAAAAGAGTATTGTTGGTTGATGACATATATACTACGGGAGCTACGCTTGATGCATGCTCTGATGCACTCACGAATGCAGGGGCTGCACAGGTATATTTCGCAGCGGTGTGTATCGGCAGGGGCTTTTAGCAATGTATATGTATACCGACGATGTCAGTGAATGGAGGCAGATGGTATGGAAGTCAGAAATTGCAGAGGTTGTGGAAGACTGTTTAGTTACATTGAGGGCGGAAGCTATCTGTGCCCTGCATGTCAGGAGGAGCTGGAGGACAAGTTTCAGGTAGCCAAGACTTATATCAGAGAGAATAAGAATGCAAGTATACATGATGTTGCTGAGGCTGCTGATGTGAGCGTGAAGCAGATAGAGAAGTGGGTGCGTGAGGAGAGGCTTGCATTTGCAGATGATTCACCTGTGGGTATTGCATGTGAGAAGTGCGGAGCGATGATTCGTTCAGGAAGATTCTGTGAGGCATGTAAGTCCAGCATGGCTAATCATCTTTCTGAATTGTATGAGGAGCCTAAGAAGGCTGAGTTTGTCAAGAAGGACGTACGTGACAGTGCAAGAATGAGATTTCTTAACAAGTAGAACGGTCATTAATGAGATGAACTTAGAGGATTATGAATTTTTTTCATTTTCCTCTAAGTTTTTTTATTTTGTGAACCGATACATAATACAGCAAAGAAAATTTATTTCAGGAAATGAGGGATAATATGCGTATAGATGCCTACAATCAGGTGAATATGGTATATGCGACGGCAGGAAAGACACAGGTTAAGAAGACTGCTAAGACCTCCACAACGGAAGATAAGCTTGAGATTTCACAGCTTGGCAGAGATTATCAGGTTGCCAAGGCAGCAGTAGCACAGGCGGATGATGTCAGGGAAGACAGAGTTGCCGCAGTGAAGGAGCATTATGAGTCCGGTAAGTACAGCGTATCGGCTAACAAGCTTGCTGCCAAGCTTATAGAGAAATATAACACGACAGTGTTTTAGAAGGGTGTGACCTAATAAGTGGCGAGTCTTATAGATATACTTATAAGTACATTAGAACAGGAAAATACAGAATATGAGAGTCTTTTAGAGCTCGGACTTGAGAAGACGGGTATAATTATCCGCAACGATGTCGAGGAGCTTTCAAGGATGGTAGAAAAGGAACAGCTTGTGGTGGATAGAATCATTGTGCTGGAAAAGAAACGAACCGAGGTATCGAATGATATTGCGGACGTTCTTAACAAGGATGTTAAGACCTTGACTCTCACGCGACTGATTGAACTGCTTAGTTCACAGGAGAAGGAGAGGGATGCACTTGTTTCGATTCATGACAAGCTTTCTTTAACTATGAAGAGAATGGTAGAGCTTAACGACCGCAATAAGGCGCTGCTCGAGGAGTCGATGGAGATGCTTCAATTTGAGATGAACCTTGTTCAGAGCATGAGAAGGGGACCGGAGACTAATAACTATGGCAGGGATGCATATATAAGCAATAACTATTCACTTCCGGACACGAGATTTGACAGGAAACAGTGAATAAAATAGAGAAAGAGGAACACTATGAGTAATATGTCGGCTTTGTATGTGGGATTATCAGGATTGGTCAATAATTCTAATGCTCTCAATACCACAGCCAATAATATGGCGAATGTCAATACAAAAGGATATGTAAGACAGCAGGTTGTGTTCGAGGATACACATTACAATACCACGAACCGTTTTGCTACTGCCACGCTTCAGAAGGGACTTGGAGTTACGATTCAGGATGTCTCGCATGTGAGAGATATTCTTCTTGATGAGGCATACCGCAAGGAGAATGGAAGATACGGCTTCTATGATAAGCTTCTCAATGCGACAGATGAGATACAGACACAGCTTGGAGAGCTTAACGGAGTGTCCTATCAGGAATCCATGAAGGATCTGCTCTCGGCAATCAACGAGGTTTCCAAGACACCTGATGACAACACGGCAAGATCCGCACTTGTACAGAGCGCGGTGACCTTCCTTGACCGTTCGCAGGCTGTATATAAGGGACTGGTAAGCTATCAGAGCAATCTTAATACTGAGATATATAACATAACCAACCGTATCAATGAGATAGGCGAACAGATTATGAGCCTCAACAGACAGATTGCACAGATAGAGAGCGGTGTTGAAACTGCCATGACACTCAGGGATGAGAGGGATCTTCTGCTTGATGAGCTGTCGGGCTATGCCAAGATAGATTACACAGAGGATTCAAGAGGAATTGTGTCAGTTATGCTTGAAGGCCAGTTTTTCTGCGATAATATGAGCGTGTCGCATCTTGGACTTGAGACGGTGGAAGGAACTGATTTCTATATTCCGGTATGGAAGGAAATGAAAAATGAGCCGCTTTATAATATGGAGATAACGATGTCGACGGCTAACAATACAGACATCGGTTCCCTTAAGGGGCTGCTTGCAGCGAGAGGAACCATTTCTCCTACATATGCGAATATGACTGCACCGGCACAGGTTGTCACACAGATGCCTGACAGAGCAGATTACGGAAGCGATGAGGACTATAATGATGCCGTTGCCGCATATACGGCATACAGAGATTACTTAAGCTTTGAGGACAGTAAGGATTATTCGGTTCTTACAAGAACGATTGCCAATTTCGATAAGCTTGTCAACAGCATTGTTGAAAAAATCAATGATGTGCTCAGCCCTATGAAGGACGCCACGGTAACATATGTTGATGGTAACGGCAATACGGTAACATACACAGGAAAGATCCTTGATACCGACAAGGCAGGGTACGGTAAGGACACCGACAAGTCAATCGGAGAGGAGCTTTTTTCAAGAAAGTATACTGACAGATATACCAAGGTTACGGGAACTGACGGCAATACATATTACCTGTATAATACCAAGAATACATTTGGCACGGATTCGATATATTCCGTAGCGAATCTCGAGATTAACCCTAAGGTATTAAAGGATTTCACGGTAATCCCGCTCAACCAGGCAGACGGCAAGGTGGATTACGATAAGGCAAAGGAGCTTACGGAGCAGTTCTCCGGCAAGTACCTCACCTTCGGTGACGGCACGGAGAAGATGACCTTCGAGAAGTTCTATGAGTCACTTATAGATGATGTCGGCAGTGAGGGAAGCGTATATGCGAGCATGGTTGACAATGAGCAGACTCTTTCGAACGGAATCGATGACGGAAGACAGGCGGTTATGGGAGTGAATTCGGATGAGGAACTCACGAATATGATTCGCTATCAGCAGGCATACAATGCAGCCTCGAGATACATCAACGTTATTACGACAATGATGGATACGGTTTTGCAGATTATATAATTAAGGCATAGAAGGGAGATGTGCGGGAATGCCGAATACATTTTTCGGAATGACAATAGGAGCCTCAGGACTTACGGCAAGTAATGCGGCAATCAATACAACGGCACACAACATATCCAACATAAATACTAAGGGATACACAAGACAGTCAACACTTCAGCAGGCAAGCTACGCGATCAAGGTATATAAGCCATACGGAGCAGTCGGAACCGGTGTGACCGTAACAGATATTTTACAGTCAAGAAGTGAATATTATGATGAAAGATACAGAACCAACAACTCACAGTGTGGTCAGTATGAGACACTTCAGACATACTCCAATCTGGTGCAGTCCTATCTTGACGAGTTCAACACGGACGGATTCATAACAGAGTATAACAACCTGTTCAAGACAATCGATTCGCTCGCTTCCGACCCGAGCAGTGAGGTTAAGAGAGGACAGTTCTTGAGCTATATGTCCAGCATATGCGAATATTTTAATACATTGTCAGCCAATCTTCAGAATACACAGAATGATATTAATGAGGAGATTAAGTCGTCGGTGTCTACCATCAACACGATGGCGGAGCAGTTAGCTGCACTCAATAAGCAGATTAATACAATAGAAGCATCGGGAGGAACCGCGAACGACCTTCGGGATGCAAGAAATCTTATAATAGACCAGCTTTCATACTATGCCGACGTAAGAGTTGAGGAGAGAAGCATAGGTAGCGGAGTGACCGACTGTACAATCTTTTTCAACGGACAGGAGCTTGTGAGCGGTTACAGCTACAATACACTTGAATGTGTGGCAAGGGAGACCTCCAACAAGCGTAATGCCAGTGACGCATCGGGACTGTATGACATCAGATGGAATAACGGTAATCCGTACAACCCTTATGAGGAGAGCGAAAGAGGAAGCCTTAAGGCTCTGTTCGATATGCGCGACGGCTGCAACGATTCCTATGAGGTTGTCAATACGGACGCAGCAGGTAATCAGTCGCTTGAGGTAGTAAGTGATTCTTATAGAAACCCTTCCTACAAGGGTATACCTTATTATCAGTCACAGCTTAACCGGTTCGTGACAGCATTTGCAAAGGAATTCAATGATATCATATCCAAGGGACAGCTTGACGACGGTACAGTTACGGGTGAACCGCTTCTTCAGTCTAAGTACAATACCGATTATGTGACGGCAGCGAACATTACTGTCAACCCGGATATGCTTAACGACCTGTCGAAGCTTCCGTTATCCTATGACGTGTCACGCGGAGATGAGAATTCCGACTTGGCGAAGGATATGTACGCACTTAAGGACAAGGTAACAATAAAGAGCGGAACATACTGGGATTTCCTTTCCTCGATTGTATCAGAGATAGGTGTTGATACGAAGAGAACCGAGACATTCAGCTCGAACTATTCCAATGTTAAGGCGGCTGTTGAGACGCAGAGAACATCAATATCGGGCGTAGATGAGGATGAGGAAGGAATAGAGCTTGTAAAGTTTCAGCATGCGTATGACTTATCATCGAAGGTTATTTCGGTTATGAATCAGATATACAGTAAGCTCATAGAGGAGACAGGATTGTAAAATCCTGCTTTAGCAGCAGAAGGGAGACAACATGCGAATTACCAACACAATGATGACTAACACTACGATGCGTAATGTTAATAAATCGAAGAATAATCTGTATACGACAGAGCAGCAGATGGCATCACAGAAGAAGATATCGAAGCCGTCTGATGACCCTATCATAGCTATACGAGCACTTTCACTCAGAACCAGCCTTGCAGAGGTTGAACAGTATCTTAAGAAAAATGTTCCTGATGCCAAGGCATGGATTAAGCTCACAGAGACTTCTCTTGACAATATGGACGGTATCTACACAGACCTTGTAAAGCTCTGCACACAGGGTGAGAACGATACCTTCGAGACCAACAACAGACAGGCAATTATACAGAGTATACAGCAGTACCGGGATGCGATGTATGCCGAGGGCAATGCGGACAGCTCGGGAAGATATATATTCACGGGCTACAGAACTGACCGTTCCCTTACATTCCTTAACTCAACTGAGACACAGGTATCATACAGGATTAACCAGAACTTTACGGGTGATGATTTTATAACTGCAAAGTATATGAAGAACAGTGTGGATATCAATAATATCGCAAGTGTTCCGTCATCAGCCACTCCTGAGACTAAAGAAGTATACAGACTCAGGCTTGCTTATGACAACTGTGCATATGATGCGGCAGATGCAGATACTATTCCATCGATTACCGTTGATGGTCAGGCATACACGGGAACCGTGACAGCAGTAAGCTCACAGGAATTAGAGAAACTTATAACAGCGGGAAATATGGCTGATGATACAGCATATTATGTGTACGATAAGGGAGAGATTGCCTTCACCCAGGATACTTACAAGACACTTAAGAATGCATCTGATATATCAGTTCAGTTCCGCAAGGATGAATTCGAGAAGGGGGATATCCGCCCGGAGCATTATTTTGACTGTGAGGACTTGACTAACGGTCAGAAATACACATTGGGAGATAATCAGGACATTGAGTATACAATCAATTTCAGCCAGACACTCAAGGTCAATACCCGTGCAACGGATGTATTAAGCTACAATATAGGAAGAGATCTGGACGATCTTATGAGCAGTCTGACTAATGTGGCTGATATCGAGGCTAAGATTTCAAAGCTCACGGACATGAAGGGTTCAGAGCTCTATGCAGGTCAGCAGGATCAGCTGGAGTCGATGATTGACGCTGCCAACAAGGAGCTTGACTATGCAAAGAACTACATGGAGGAGCTTTTTGCAAAGGGAATCACACAGATGAAGGGCTATCAGTCGACACTCAACTCAGAGATATCGGATGTCGGAAGCCGCGAGGTAAGACTTACGCTTGCCGAGAGCAGACTCACACAGCAGCAGACGACCTTCAAGGATTTAAAGTCCAAGAACGAGGATGTTGAGCTTGAGGACATCACCGTTGAGTTCGCATCGGCTGAGACAGTGTATGATGCTGCCATCGCAACTGCGGCAAAGACCGTGAGACAGTCATTGCTGGATTACATCTAATATGCATTAGGGAAGGAGAAGTACCATGAAGGTAAATACTCGTTTATTTGGGGAGATAGATGCAGCTGAGGATAGGATAATCAGTTTTACGACAGGTATTATGGGATTTGAGGAATATGTGCATTACACGCTTATCTTTAATGCTGAGAAAAAGGGCAATATTATGTGGCTTCAGTCTCTTGATGAGCCGGAGCTTGCATTTACCGTTATGGATCCTATGAAGATCGTGCCGGAGTACAATCCTGTCGTTGAGGATGAATGGCTTGCACCTCTCGGAGAGGTTGAGACGGAGGATGATTATTTCCTTCTCTCGGTTGTCACGGTACCGTCAGACCTTACTAAGATGACGGCTAATCTCAAGGCTCCGATTGTAATCAACATGAAGACAATGAAAGCTTGCCAGATTATTGTCAACAATGATGACTATCAGGTACGCTACAATGTATATGATTGCGTAAAGAAGATGAAGGAGGGTGCCGAATGCTAGCTCTTTCGAGAAAAAAGAATGAATCTATTGTAATAGACAATAACATAGAGATAACAGTGCTTGATATCAAGGGCGACCAGATAAAGCTCGGAATCACAGCACCTAAGTCCGTGCCTGTATACCGCAAGGAAGTGTATGTACAGATTAAGGATGCCAATAAGGCGGCAAGTCGGTCCGACGGAGCGGAGGCACTTAAGAATCTTTTGGGGTAAGTAAAAATCCACATGACTGCTAAACTTTTTATGTTCAGCAGCCGAAATACAGATGAGAGGGTAATAAGGAGCAGCTAAAGTAAAAGGTAACGTCAGTAATGTTTATGAACACATGGAGGTGTCTTGAAATGACGATTGAAGGAATTAAGAATGCTGTAAATACTGTTACAGCGGGCGCTTCGACGAATGTCACGAAGCAGCAGTCTGTTACCGAGACAAAGGAAGTCAGTGTACAGAACAATAAGCAGACAGCGGATTCGGTTAATAAGACCACGGCCGCAGATAAGAACAACACACAGGTTAAGGACAGTGGGAAAGAGGATGAGAGCAGGGAGCAGGAGTACCAGATAAGTGAGAAGGCACTCAAGCAGAGAATCTCTGACATCAACCGTAAGCTTAACAACAACACGATTGCAGAGTTCGGATATCACGATGATACCAACAGAGTAACAATTAAGATAGTGGACAAGGATACCAAGGAGACAATCAAGGAGATTCCTCCTGAGAAGACTCTTGACCTCATAGCTAAGGCATGGGAGCTTGCAGGTATTCTTGTGGATGAACGAAGATAGGGAGGGAAAAGATATGGCGATAAGAGTCAGTGGACTTATATCAGGACTTGATACAGACTCGATTGTTCAGGAGCTCGTATCAGCTTACTCTACCAAGAAAGAAAAATATGAAAAGGCTCAGACGAAGCTTGAATGGAAGATGGATGCATGGAAGACCATGAACAGCAAGATATACGGCTTCTATACATCAAGCCTGTCCGGAATGAGGCTGTCAAGTGCATACAGCCTCAAATCAAGCACTGTGTCTGACAGCAGTGTTGCGAAGGTTACGGCATCTTCAACGGCAGTCAACGGAACACAGAAGCTTAAGGTTAAGCAGCTTGCAGCGTCCGGATATATGACGGGTGGAGAGATTAAGACAACAGACGGTTCCAAGGTTGAGGGGGGTACACTGCTCAGCGATATGGGAATAAGTGCGGGAAGTAAGCTTCAGGTTAATGGCAATGAAGTAACCGTGACCTCCGACATGACCATGAATACATTTGTAGCTGCACTCAAGGAAGCAGGTGTATCCGCTAACTTTGATGAGAACAATCAGAGACTTTTTATCAATTCAAGTAAGCCTGGGGCAGAGGGAGAGTTCACAATCACAGCCGGCAATGCAGATGGACTTAATGCAGTTCAGGCACTCGGAATATTTGCGGTAAAGGATGTCGACGGCAACGAGACAGCGGATATGGCAAAGTATCGTGAGCTTGCCAAGAACGGAACAGGAGAGCAGAAGAGCATAGCGGCTGCGATTGTTGCGGCGGTTGACAAGTCTACGACTTACACGGAATCGGAGCTTGCGGCATATAACAGCACGATTTCCGCATATGATCAGAAGGCATCGGCTGTATCCGGGTACGAGTCGAAGCAGACGGTTGTAAAGAACTACGAAGAACAGAAGGCAATTGCCGAGAAGCATGAGAGCAAGCTTGATGAGTACAGAAAATTACTCGTAAAAGAGACTGTTCAGAATGATGACGGCACGGAAACAGAGGTTGAATATACAGATGCCGAGCTGGCAGACATGAAGCAGTATATAAAGGACAACAACGGTGCTAGTGACTCCGATACTATTAAGAAGCTGGAAGAATATACCAAAATTGTTAATGCCAGGGCTTATCTTGATGAATACAATGCAGCTGATGCATATATAAGCGATTCTGCCAACAAGACGGCATACACCGAAGCGAAGGCATTCATTGATGATGCAGATAATATAACAGCTTACAATGAAGCTAAGACATATGTGGAGGACACCGCGAACATTACGGCTTACAATGAAGCTAAGACTGCGGTAAGCTCATCATCGGCAGCTTCCTTCACATCGGATGCGGCAAGAATAAGCGGACAGGATTCCATTATTGAGCTTAACGGTGCCACATTTACAAGCAGCACCGGAACATTCTCAATCAACGGACTCTCTATCACAGCCATGCAGGTTACGGGCAACAATGAAGTCAGCGTAACAACCGCTACCGATACACAGGCTATATATGATAAGATTAAGGGATTCCTCGGAAAGTACAATGAGCTTATCACAGCTATGGATACGGCTTACAATGCAACCTCGGCAGGAGATTATGAGCCGCTCACGGACGATGAGAAGGAGGATATGACTGATTCCCAGATAGAGAAGTGGGAGACTAAGATTAAGGATTCACTTCTCCGCCGTGACAGTACCCTGGGCAATGCATCCTCGTCGATGAAGAGCATTATGAGCAGAAGCTTTGAGATTAATGGCAAGACATATTCACTTAATACATTCGGTATCAATACGCTGGGATATTTTTCAGCAGATACGAATGAGAGAGGCTGTCTTCATATAGACGGAGATGCTGATGACAGTAACACTTCGGGTAATGCTGATAAGCTCATGGCTGCAATCAATGAAGACCCTGAAGCAGTGACATCATTCTTCCAGCAGCTGTCGAATACTCTGTATGACGACCTCACCAAGAGAATGGCTTCGTCAAGCGTAAGCAGTATATACACAATATACAATGACAAGCAGATGTCCAGCGAGTACAGTGATTACAAGGACAAGATTGATAAGTGGCAGGATAAGCTTGATTACTATGAGGAGTACTATTACAAGAAGTTCTCGGCTATGGAGACGGCACTCTCCAAGCTTCAGTCTTCAACATCGTCACTTTCCAACCTTTTAGGTTCATGATGTGCTTTACATTGCGGCTATAATTTGATAAAATACATAAGTAATTACATTACAGCCCGTTATGCGAGATATAGCGGGCTGTATGACGCGCAATAAGAGGAGGTCACGGTATGAATACACCGGCAGGATATCAGCAGTATGAGAAGAGCAAGATCCTCACAGCATCACCGGCAGAGCTTACACTTATGCTATATGAGGGAGCGATCAAGTTCGCCAATATAGCGGTTATGGCTATTGAGAAGGGGGATGTTGAGAAGGCTCATAACAATATTCGTAAGGTTGAGAGAATCATAGAGGAGTTTCAGGCTACACTTAACCACAAGTATCCTGTTGCCAAGGATTTCGATGAAGTGTATAAGTATCTTCAGCAGAGACTTCTTGAGGCGAATATCAAGAAGGACAAGGAGATTATGGAGGAAATCTTGAGACATCTTAGAACCATGAGAGATACATGGAAGGATGTAATGAGACTTGCCAAGACGCAAGGAAAGTAGCGTGAAATATATGAAGCTCAGAAAGTGAGGAACTGCATGGGTATAACAGAGAGCTATATGATCATACTTGATGAGAGCCTTGATAAGAAGATAGAGCTTCTTGATACACTCAATGCACTCAATGTACAGCAGACGGAGCTCCTTGACAGGGAGAAGTTCGACGAGGAAGGCTTTCACGGACTGAATGAAAAGAAGGCAGAGCTTATTGACAAGCTCAATGCCATGGACGACGGCTTTCAGCTTATATATGATAAGGTGAAGGGCGAGCTTGAAGGCAATCGTGACAGATACGCTGAGCAGATTAAGACGCTTCAGGGTAAGATTTCACAGATTATGGAGAAGAGCAATCACCTCATGGCTGAGGAACAACGCAATAAGGAACGAATCAAGAATAAGTTCACCGTGCGCCGCAAGGAGCTTTCAAGTGTCAAGAAGAATAGTCGGTATGCGGCGAATTATTATAAGACCATGAACAAGGTGACGAGCGAGCCTGTATTCATGGATAAGAAAAAGTAAATTTTTTTTAAAAAGATATTATTCGGATATAAAGTTATGAGACTTGCATCCGATATAATATACAGAAGGTAAGAAATACTTACCAACTTGGGAATCTCAAGATTCCTACAACATTACATATCGGCATGGATGCCGATTAATATTCAAGGAGGAATATACTATGGTAGTACAGCACAATCTTACAGCGATGAATGCTAACAGACAGTTAGGCATCACAACTAGCGCACAGGCTAAGTCATCTGAGAAGTTATCTTCCGGATACAGAATCAACAGAGCAGGCGATGACGCAGCAGGTCTTTCCATCTCCGAGAAGATGAGAAGCCAGATCAGAGGTCTTAACAAGGCATCTGACAATGCAGCAGACGGTGTATCTCTTATCCAGACAGCAGAAGGTGCTCTTAACGAGGCTCACTCCATTCTTCAGAGAATGAACGAGCTCGCTACACAGGCTGCTAACGATACCAACACAACTGTTGATAGAAATGCTATCCAGGCAGAGGTTGATGCCCTCACATCTGAGATCGACAGAATCCAGTCCACAACTCAGTTCAACACAATGAACTTAATTGATGGTTCTTTCTCAAGCAAGAACCTTCAGGTTGGTGCTCTCAGTGGACAGACAATCAAAATTTCTATCAGTAATATGAACTCAAGCAAAATCGGTGTAAGTGGACTTTCAGTATCTTCTAATGCTAAGGCTGGTAGTTCTATGTCAGCTATTCAGAAGGCTATTGAGAGCGTATCTACTCAGAGATCAGCTCTTGGTGCTCTTCAGAACAGACTTGAGCACACAATCGCTAACCTCGACACAACATCTGAGAATACTTCAGCAGCAGAGTCACGTATCCGTGATGTTGATATGGCTGAGGAGATGGTTGAGTACAGCAAGAACAACATCCTTGCTCAGGCTGGACAGTCTATGCTTGCACAGGCTAATCAGTCAACACAGGGCGTTCTTTCCTTACTTGGCTAATCCGTTGTAAGACAACTATCATGAGTAAAGACCGGTGGGTTCACCGGTCTTTATTTTTGTGTAATAGGAACGAAGTTTCCTATTACACAAAAATGCTATTAAGTAAGTGATGCGATTTGCAGCATCTCATTTACCCTATGTTGTATTGTATGTTTTTCTTTTATGAGCTTGTATCCGTTGATTGCTATGCGGAGACGTTCATCTTCATGCTTCAGATAGTAATCTGTTTTGTCTAAAAGTTCTTCTACAGAGCGGAATGCTTCAATGTCACTTCCAACAGTAAAAAGTTCATCCATCTCAGGCTGATAATTCGACAGACAGAAGCCGCCGCATGCCATGATATCATATACGCGCTGTGGTATGCCGGATTCTATTGACGGGAGTGTTATGTTGAGGTTAATCTTGCTGCAGTAGAATATCTTGCTCATTTCGGTATTATAATCCACACGTCCATGACAGTTGACATTAATGAGCGAAGGATTACTTGTATCTCCGGTGTATAAGTCAACGGAATGTTTCTCTGCAAGTGCATTGAGAAGAGTTACACGGTCTATCTCTGCAAGCTTTCGTGTGAGAAAAAGTAACCCAAGGAATTCATTGGTGCTGAGGCCGGTTGTATTCCAATTAAAGGCGTTTAAAGTTTCAGTAATGTTTTTCACAGCGTGTTCCGACAAAGAAGGCCATTGTTTCGGCTCGTTCCAGTTGCGTAGGTGTGTGAGAAGATAATGCTTCAGTTCAAATTGCGTAAGCTCATCAAAGTACCCTATGTATGAATTATATGCGTTCTCTTGATAGAGTGTGCCAATAAACGAAATGTCGGAGGAAAATTTGCTGATTTCTTCATCCTTGAGGTCTATGGCACCGATTCTGGTAGGATTGGCTGCCATCGGAAGATAGTAGACATTGGCATTATAAAGTGATTTGAGACGAAGGCATTCCTGCTTGTCAAATACGAAGGCATAGTTGTTGTCATGCTCCAATTCTCTGCAGAACAGGGAGGTAAGGGGCGAATCATATGTCCATGATATATAAGGTATTCCGTAGGAATGTGTGACCTGCGAAACAATTGGTATGAACAGGTATGAGATAACATAGTCAGGCTTCTCACGTTCAATGGCGTCGGCAATTACAGGCATGTGAGCTTCGTCGGGATTGATTGGGTCGGGTTCTATTCCGCTGACAAGTGCAACGGTATGCCCCATCTCTATGAGAGCAAGGGCTAAATCACTGATTGACTTGGCAGCTACGACATACAGAAATTTCATGAAATGGTATCATCCTTTCGTGTGATATGATATAATAATATTATATCACCACAGTGGAGGAATGCCAAGCTGATGAACATCATATATGTGGACTGGAACTGCTTTGGAGGAAGAGATATACTTGAGGCACTTTATAATATGGAACATCGGGTTCATGTGATCGGACTGTCTGAGAATGCCAGATACGGAAATGATGATGAGTTTATGGACAGATTAGTAAGGTTAATCAGATATAGGAACGCTGACTTGGTTATTTCTTTTAATTATTACCCGAGTATATCCGAAGCATGTATGAGGACGGGAGTAAGATATTTTGCGTGGATATATGACAGTCCGTATGTGAAAGTGTATGATAGAAGCATAGTAAATAATGTTAATTATATCGGAACCTTTGACAGCTTCACTGCTGATGAACTTAACAGAAAGGGAGCAACAACGGTTCACTATGTCCCACTTGCGGTCAATGCTAAGAGACTTGAGAAGTATGTGACGGCACAGTATTGCGGACGGTGGCATGAAGTGTCCTTCGTGGGTTCATTATATAATGATAAGAACAGATTTTATGAGAGACTGTACGAAGCAGGGAGAGATATGCAGCTCATAGGCTATATTGATGCAGTGATTGATGCACAGAGACATCTGTACGGGATTAATATTTTGGATGAGAGCCTGAGTGATGAAGTGGTCGATAAGATTAATAAGACTATGCCATATAAGGCAGTCGACGGCAGTTTTACGGATGAGCGAAGGGTGTACGCGGATTACTATATTGCACCGAGAGTGACTTTTCTTGACAGGCAGGAGATTATTACGAGACTGGCGGAACAGCACAGTGTTGATTATTATACATACACGGATTACAGACTTGGTAAAGCGCATAATTGCGGAAAAGTCGATTACTATGAGGAGATGCCCGAGGTATTCGCTCATTCTAAGGTTAATCTTAACATATCACTAAGAAGCATAAGAACGGGAATTCCGCTCAGGGCAATGGATATTATGGGGGCGGGGGGCTTCCTTCTCACCAACTATCAGGCGGATATGTTAAGGCATTTTGAGCCAGGGAAGCATTTTGACTATTATGTGTCGGTTGAAGAGGCGGTTGACAAGGCGGATTATTATATAAGACATGATGATGAACGTGGCAGGATTGCAGCGGCATCATTTGATGAAATATGTAAAGAACATACATTTGAACGCAGACTTAAGTGGATAATTAACCAGATATAGAAAAAGATTAATTTGGAGGGGCATTGATGGGAAACAGATTTTCAGCGGATTATTATGAAAACGAAATAAGAGAAGGTTTTTTTGTCCCATCAATGATGAAGCGTGCGTGGGCGGAAGAACTGACTGTGCTTGGCGAAATTGACAGAATATGTAATAAGTATAACATCAGATATTTTGCAGAGTGGGGAACTCTACTTGGAGCGGTCAGGCATAATGGATTCATTCCATGGGATGACGATATAGATATAAGCATGAAACGAAAAGATTATGAACGATTTATTGAAGTTGCTGATTCGGAACTTCCTGATGGGTATAAGATTAATAATCTTAGAAACAAAAGTGATTTCTGTTTATTTCTTGCTAGAGTGATGAATACGAGCCATATTTCCTTTGATAATGATTATTTAAGAGAACACAACGAGTTTCCATACATTGCAGGTGTTGATATATTTGTTATGGATTGGGTATCAAATGATGAAGAGTCCGAAAATAAAAGAGACACGGTGGCAGATTATACGATAACACTTGCGGACTGTATATATGATAGAAAAATGCAGATTTCACAGGTTCTGAGCGGTCTTCGCAAGTTAATGAATATCAGTGGCAGTGCCTTCGGCTATGATGAAGAGAAAATACGTTCATGGCTTAGCGGAGAGCACACGGAGGAACTCGAAAATTATGTGCTTAAGTTAAGGCAGAGCATGTATCTGTATGCTGAGAGGTTGTTCGGCAGCTTTACTGAGGCAGAGAGCAGTGAACTTACTCAGCTGTTTCCATTTGGGCTTAGAAATAAATATTACAGATATCCGAAAGAGTACTATGCGGATACGGTAAGACTGCCGTTTGAGGATACGACGATACCGGTTCCGTTGGGGTATGACAATCTGCTTCGTCTTAGATATGGCGATTATATGATTGTAAAAAAGAATCGAGGAGGACATGGGTATCCTTTTTATGAAAGTCAGCAGGAACAGCTTGATAAGCTGGCGGGGGTTAGTCTGCCAAGTTATAAATATACAGAAAAGGAAGCGGGATATGCCAAAGGTATTCGTAAGGTAAACAAAGGGCAATCAGTAAAGCAGATAGCAAAAGAACTATATGCATGTTTAAGTGCATTTGACAGTCCTGATGAGGCGCAGGCATTAGCTATTGAATTGGGAACCTTATTGGAAGAAAACTATATTGAACATCCGGCAGTGCATTTGCTTGAAGAATACTGTGAACTTCTGTACCGGTACGCGTTCAATGAAATAGGAATTGACGAAATAGAAAAAGTACTCGCAAAAATCTATGATAGTATAGATAAATACAGCGAGGCGGCATTTATTGTTTCAAAAACCTCACAATGGGAGTATATTACCCCGTATTTTATGAAGGAAAAAAAGAGCGGAGTTTACATATACTTGGTGGTTGTTCCGTATTATGAAAAAAGATTTGATGGTTCATTGATTAACAGAAGGTATGAATATGATGATTTTGAAAAATTGCTTGATGGAAAAGACGAAAACGTTCATTTGATAGAATATTGTAAGTATGATGTGAAACTGCATGAACCTGAAACAATCTATATTCAAAATCCCTATGATGAGTGGAATAAGGGAATTAGCATTGATAAAAACTTTTATACTGAGAATTTGTTTAAGTATTGCGAAAAATTAATATATGTTCCACCATTTGATATGGATGATTTTTCTAAAGAAGATTATATAAGTTTTAAGAATATGTATGAATATGTTACGGTTCCGGGAGTTGTCAGGGCGGATAAGGTGATCTTAAAGTCGGAATCTATGCGAAAAACATATATCGATAAACTTGTTTCATGGGCGGGAGAAAAAACGTATGATATATGGAAAAGTAAGATAACGGTTGAGAAGTTGTCAAATCAGGAAGCGAATGAAGAGTATTCGGCGATGAAAAATGTTATATTTGGACATCATCGTGATATTTTGATAAAACAGGATGGAAGTTGCAAGAGAGTCGTTTTATATCGAAACAGCGTTGGCAGCTTTATGGGGAACAGTACCGATATAATTGCAAAATTGGAGTCTGTTATCGGGATATTTGAAGTACATAAGAAAAGTATTGCTGTATTGTGGTACTACAATCCGATAATTGATGAGACATTAAAGAAAACGAATCAGCACTTATTAAGTGAATACCATAAAATAATACAGAAATTTATTTCAATGGAAATAGGAATTTATGATTGTACACACACAGCTAAAGATGTAGTTGCAGCTTCCGATGCATACTATGGAGATATAGACAGCATAGTGCGTATGTGTGAGAGAAAAGAAATTCCGATTATGATTGAAGATATGAATTGTTAATAATATTGCGGCGGATGTCGATATATATTTAGAATGACAGTGATTTGAGAGGAAAAAATGAAGGTAGCAATTATGCAGCCATATCTGTTTCCGTATATTGGATATTGGCAATTAATAAATGCGGTTGATAAGTTTGTACTGCTTGATGATGTTAATTATATTGTGAGAGGATATATTAATCGCAATTCTATATTACTTAATGGTGAACCGTTTAGGTTTTCTATTCCGATAAAAAAGGCATCACAAAACAGGTTGATTAAAGACACCGAATTGAATTTCAGCAACAATGATAGGGAAAGATTCTTAAGAACATTGGAAACCGCTTATAAAAGGGCAGATTATTTTGAGGTTGTAATGCCGTTAATAAGGCGGATAGTAGATAATCAGAAAATTAATCTTACAGAATACATTGAAGACAGTATAAAAGAGATATTGTCTTATGTTGGTGTTAGTAAGGATATTCTTATTTCGTCACAGCTGGAGAAGAATACGAGCCTGACAGGCCAGGAACGTATTATTGAGATATGCAGGCAGTTGGAAGCGGACACATATATTAACCCATGTGGCGGCAGAAAGCTGTATGACAGAGATAGATTTAAAAAGGATAATATCAATTTGCTTTTTATTGATTCACAGACGGATAAAATTTCATATAAACAGTGTGGTAAGAGTGATTTTATTCCAAATCTGTCTGTTATAGATATATTGATGAATGTATCCCCGAAGCAGATACAAGAATTTTTAAAATTATATGACCTGAGTATTAAATAGAGGTGACAATATGGCATATATGGATTTGATAAAACATTATGAAAATTGTTTTGATATGTATGGTGATAATAATAAGGGTGTTGATTGGCCAAACAGAGAGGATGTACTCACAAGATATCGGGTTATGCTTGAGGTCATGGATTTTGACACCGATAAGACATCAAAAGATGGGGTCAGCGTATTAGATTTTGGATGCGGCTTGGGGCATATGTATGATTACATAAAAGAGAATAATTATACTTGCAAGTATGAAGGTCTTGATGTATCAGAGAAATTTATAAACAAATGCAGGGAAAAATATCCTGAGGCTGATTTTATTCTACGGGATATTTTAAAAGAAAAAGAAGTTCCTTCACAAACTTGGGATTATATTGTTATGAATGGTGTCTTTACGGAAAAAAGAGAGATGTCTTTTGATGAGATGTTGTCGTACTTTAAAGAGATGATAAAGAAAGTGTATTCAATGTGCAATAAGGGGATTGCATTTAATGTTATGTCTAAGGACGTGGATTGGGAACGGGATGATTTATTTCATCTTCCGCTTAATGTCTTGAGCGGATTTTTGACCAAGGAAATCACAAGAAATTTCATAATACGTTATGACTATGGATTATATGAATATACAGTGTATGTATATAAGAAAAATCAGGATAGACCTATTGATGACATGGAGAAGATAAAGAAATAGTGAAAGCTGCCATGATGTGGCAGCTTTTATTGTCATAATAACTGTTATAAATAGGGTGGAAAGGAGCGGCAGTAATATGAATGACAAAATTCTGGTGACACAATCTTCGATGCCGCCTTATGAGGAATATATAGAAGCGATTAAGCCGTTATGGGATACACATTGGCTCACTAATATGGGAGTATATCATGCTGAGTTGGAAGAAAAACTGAAGGAATATCTGGGAGTGACGGAATTATCGTTGATGGTTAATGGACATATGGCACTGGAACTTGCTATTCAGGCTTTTGAATTTCCGGAAGGCGGAGAAGTGATAACAACACCGTTTACATTTATATCGACTACACATGCAATCGTGAGGAATCGTTTGAAACCGGTATTTTGTGATGTTAAACTCAGTGATGGCACAATTGATGAAGAAAAAATAGAGGAATTGGTAACGGAAAAAACAGTAGCAATTTTACCTGTTCATGTATATGGAAATGTGTGCAATATTGAGAAAATACAAAGGCTCGCTGATAAATATAATTTAAAGGTAATATACGATGCAGCACATGCTTTTGGAGTAAGATATAGAGATAAAGGAATAGGGTGCTATGGGGATGCTTCTGTATTCAGTTTTCATGCAACAAAAGTGTTTAATACGATAGAAGGCGGAGCAGTAGCGTTTTCAGACAGAAAATTATATGATAAATTATACAATCTTAAGAATTTTGGTATTCGAGGGGAAGAGTTGGTTACGGATGTTGGGGCAAATGCCAAGATGAATGAATTTTGTGCAATTATGGGATTGTGTAATCTGCGTCATATAGATGATGCTTTAAGTAACAGGCAAGAAAGACATAACTATTACACGGAAAAACTTAAGGATGTCAAGGGGATTCGGTTGTTTGAAAAAAAAGCAGAGACAGTTTCAAATTATTCATATTATCCGATATTGGTTGAGGACGATTACTTTATTAACAGAAATGATTTATACGATAAGTTGAAAGAACAGAATATATTTGCAAGAAAATATTTTTATCCGATAACATCGGATCAGGCTTGTTTTAGGAATAAGTATAGGAAGGTTGCGTTATCTAACGCGAGAAAGTTATCGGAACAGGTGTTGACAATACCATTTAGTGAAGGTATTGAATTGGATGACATGGATAGAGTAATTGAGTGCATTAAAAACACTAACCGGATATAGGGGGATAATATGATATTAGATAAAATAAACAGGCAATATAATAGAATCATGTCAAGACTCAGTGATGAGGAATCGGTTAATATTTTTAACAGCAGAGTTGAATATATGATTACAAGGGATGCAAATAAACTAAGCAATGACTTGTATGATAGCAGAAAAAAATATACATGTGAGGAGATTGATAATTTATTAGAAAATAATGAATATGAAATAATTATTTTTGGTGCAGGCAGTTACGGAAAAAAAACGAAAATAAATTTGGAACGCTGCAAGAAATATCAAATAAAAGCCTTTTGTGATAATAACGAGGAGTTAATAGGAAAAAGTGTTGAGGGACTACCGGTTATAGATGTCAATACAGTTGTCAATGAAAAAGAAAGTATCGTAATAATTGCTACGATAGCATATTCAAAGGAAATATATGCTCAGCTTATTGGTTTAGGTGTGGAACCAAAGCGTATAGTGGTGCCGACATTGGGATATCCTGAGATACAGTGTGGATGGCAGTATTTTGACTTATTCAATCCAAATAAAAAAGAAGTATTCATTGACGCAGGAACGTATGATGGCGGAACAATAGAGGAGTTTTATAAGTGGACCGGAAAGAACGAAGGGATATGTCTTGGAATGGAGCCTATATTGGCAATGTATAATGTTGCCAATGACAGAGTAAATAAACTTGGATTATACAATACCAAAATATATAACTTGGCGGCATGGAATAAAAACGAAGAACTTGAAATGCAAATTGATGAAAAGACAAGTGGTGAAATATGGGGCGGAAGTCATGTAGTGGAAGGTGGATGTACGAAGGTTAAAGCCGGAACAATAGACTCGATTATAGAACAAAACCAGTCAGGTGTAACGATGATAAAAATGGATGTAGAGGGAAGTGAGCTTAAAGCTTTAGAAGGTGCTTCCCACAGCATTGTAAAATTTAAACCGAGACTGGCTATATCAGTTTATCATAGACCAGATGATATACTGGAAATTGCGGATTATATTTTAGATCTTGTTGAAGATTACAAATTATATTTAAGACATTATACAGGCGATTTAAATGAAACAGTTTTGTATGCCTCGGTTTAGGATGGTATGGAAAGAGGTGCGGGGTGAGCATAAAGGCAGAAGTTAAATTTTCGTGTGGAGCGGAATGTAATGGTAAAACATATTTGGCATCTGTGGAAGGCAATGACTTGTATGAGCATGATAGTGCATCCGGCAAATTAACATATGTCAATTTTTTTGAAGAGGAAAAGGATACTATATACTTATATGTGCGTGCTATTGCGCATAATAAATATGTATGGTTTATTCCGCAGACAGCAGACAATATTGCAGTTGTTAATACAGATACTTATAGTATAGAATACATAAAACTTCCGTATACATGGATGGAGGATAGTGTTTATCAAAAATGTGCATCAGCGGGGATATTTAATGGTCATTTTCTTTATATTGTACCTTATGATATTGATTCATTGATTATTATTGATATGGATACAAGAGAAATGAAAGTATATAGTGACATTTGTTCAAAAAATAAAAAGTATATTGATGCATATTACAATAATGGAAACTTATATCTGGTTCCTTGGACGGCAGAAAATATGCTGCAGATTAATGTTGAAACGGGAGATAAAAGAGAACTTGCTTGGAAATGGGGCAAAAAACAATACAGCAGTGCAAAGGCAGACTATCAATCGAATACAGTATGGTTTGCACCGGCAGGAGCAGATGGTATTTTGGTATACGATATTTTAATGGGTGAATGGTTAAAAATTGCATACAATAAGATATCATCTCCGCATACGGAATATATAAATAGTAATGATATAAAGATATATGGCGAAAAGATTTTTATACTGCCTTTTGAAGCAGAAAATATAATTTCTATAGATAGGAATACAAAAAAGGTTAATTATTACCCGTATGGAACAAGTGAGGCTTCGATTCCTTTTTTTAAACTCATAGATAATTGTGACATGTGTGCAATAATTGAAAGTACAAACCAGATGTTTTCGTACGATATGGAAAAAGATCTTTTTTATCAAAAAAACATAGTTGTAGAAACAAAAAAGAGTATTGAACATATAGCTGTAAATAAAATAAATAAAAAAATAAAAGAGAAAGAAAAAATTATGGAGTCACAGTTTGTTTTATTGGAAAGCTATTTGGATTATCTGGAATTACAAAATAAGTAGAGCATATTAAAAATACAACGGAGAACATAGGCAATGAAATGTATTTGTGATAGAGGATTAAATTGGTTTCAAATTTATGATTATAAGGGAGATGTCAGACTGTGTAGTTGGCTCGAAAACGGATATATTGGAAATTTGCTGAAGAATAATGTTCATGAAATTTATCATGGAGAATCAGCTCAAAAGATCAGAAGCAGATTGATAAATGGTGATTATTCAATGTGTAAAGTTGATGCATGTCCTTATTTGGCAATGAATGAAATTGATAAGCATCTTGTTGAGATTGATGATGTTCCTGAATATCCGACAGAGTTGTATTTGGGATTTGAGAGAGTATGCAATTATGATTGCAGATGCTGCGGAATTCATAAGACCATGTTAAAGGAAAAAGATGAGCATCTGGAAATGTATTATTCGGAAATGGAAGAAAAGATAATTCCGTTGCTTCCACATATTAAAAAGATAAGTGCCAATGGATGCGGAGAGCTGTTTTGCAGTAAGCACATCTTGAATATATTATCGCAATGGAAGCCGCTGGCTGCACAGGATGAGATTGAGGTGGTTCTTGAAAGTAATGGCTCACTTTTTAATGAAAAGAATTGGAAGAAGATAGAAAATCTTGGAAAGTACAATTTAAGAGTGGAAATTTCGGTTATGAGTTTTGATGAGGCGATTTATCAATATTTATCGGGATGTAGTTTGCCGATAACTCAGATTGAAAATAATCTGAAGTTTATAAGTTCTCTCAGAAAAGAGGGAATAATAAATTTCTTTGAAATTGCAACGGTAGTGCAGGAACAAAATTTCAGATTGCTGCCGGAATTTGTGAAGAAATGTATTGAGGAATATGCACCTGATTATATAAGACTGAGACCTTATGAATCTTGGGGAGCGCAGAGTCAGGAGGAAGCATGGATTACAGATATAAGAAATCCGGATCACCCATATTACAATGAATATAAAAAGGTCATGGCAAATCCGATTTTAAAACATCCACTAGTGCATGACTGGTCAGGTGGATTAGATACTGTAAAGAAGATTCCTTTTCCATATAAAGTAGATAATATGAAATTGTCAATCAAACTGGAAATGTACGAAAATTTTGAAAAAATTTCGGACAACATTTTAACGTACGCCGAAAAAAAGACAGTGGTGATATATGGAATAGGCACGGTTGGGCAGACACTTGTGGACAGACTTATTGAAAACGGATATGCTGTACCTTATATTTTGGATAAACATTTATCAGGGCAGAATTATAAGGGAATTCCTGTGTATAATACAGTTGACAAAAATAAAGTTGATAAAGATTTGCTTGTTATAGTTACGCCTATCATCAATGACCAATGCATATTGGAAGAACTTGAAAAGAATGGATATCCAAAGCGTGTTTCGATTAAGCAAATTGTTGTAGACAGAGAATTGAAAAGTGAATTAGAAAAAATATAAACGAAAGCAGGAAAACTGATGGGTGAAATAAAGGCAACGATATACTGCCTTACATATAATCATAAAGAGTATATCCGCGATGCTATGAATGGATTTCTAATGCAGAAGACGGATTTTAATTTTGATATTTTCATATTTGATGATGCCTCTACCGATGGAACATCAGATATAGTTAGGGAATATCAGGAAAAATATCCCGATAAAGTGCGTGCTTTTGTTTCACCTGTCAATACATTTGGTAAACCCGAAAGATTTGTTATTCTGCAGAAACTTTATAAGCAGTATATAGATGGAAAGTATGTGGCATGGTGTGAAGCTGACGATGTATGGACAGATAGCAAAAAACTTCAAATTCAGGTTGAATTTTTGGAAAACAATCCTGAATGTGTAATGACTACGCATTCATTTGACATTTTGGATTGTACGGATGACAGTGTATATACCAAGACATTTGGAGAGGGCAGCAGATATTTGTCAAATGAGGAAATTGTTCTTCAGCCTAATGGCAACCTTGCTACGGCTTCATTGGTAATGAGAAGAGATGTTTTTGTAATGGAAGGCTTTCCACAGTGTAATATAACGGATTATCCTATGCAGTTGTGTGCCATATCTAAAGGGCGTATTTATTATATGGGTAGGAATATGTGTATGTATAGATATATGCATGCCGGCTCATGGTGTAGTGATGTATATGCTGATGAATACAAAAGGATGCTTCACAACTGGGAAATGGTTTCATTTTTGGATAGATATGATGGTTATACCGAGAACAGATTTCACAAATTGCTTTATCAGAGAAAAGTAAATTATTTAAATGATAATATTTTTGCCGGACAGGAGCATTTCACGATACAGGAATATAAGGAAATGTGTGAAATGGCATCTGAGAAGAATAGCGAAGGCAAAAAGTATGTTGAAGCCCAGATTAATATTTTCAGTTATCTCAAAGGAGAATTGAAATATTCTCAGGATGAAATTAAACGGATAAATAAGTTTAAGCATCGAGTAATCATGGGACACGGAAAGTTTGCGGGTTATGTTAAAAGAGAATTTGAATTAAATAAACTGGAATATGATGGGTACGTTGTTACAAAATTAAATAATGATGATAAGGATAATAAGGATATATGGGAACTGGGTTCTTATCCATACGAAAAAAGAGATACATTGGTTGTCATAGGAATAAGTCAGATTAATTCAGAAAACAATATTATATTGTCGCTGGTAAATAATGATTTCCGTAACATAATGACACCACTATGGATAAAAATAGATTAGTGAAAACTGAGGTTGAATGTAAATGAGTTCATTGACAGTTATAATTCCAATGTATAATCAGGAAAAGTACATAAGGCAGTGCATAGAGAGTGTAATAAATCAGACATATAAGGATATAGAAATACTTATTGTGGATGACGGATCCACAGATGGTGGGTATAATATATGTCGTGAACTTGCAGACAGAGATGATAGAATCAGAATAATCAGGCAGGAAAATAAAGGAACATTTATTGCGAGAAGAACAGGAATTGATAATTGCAAAACGAAGTATGTTACATTTGTCGACTCGGATGATTTTATTACGCCGGAAGCATATAGCTATGCGGAAAAAGCAATGAAAGATGACACTGATATGATAATGTTTCAGATGGCAAGATATTACGGAGATGACAACATCAAGGTTGAGCCGCATTTGGTTACGCCGGGACATTATTATAAAAAGCAGATAGAAGAGATTTTTCTCCCAAAGATAATATGGGATTTTGATAGGGGAACCCCGGGAATTGAATGCAGTTTGTGCAATAGAGTTGTAAAGAGAGAACTGATTAAAGAATCATTTGATTCTGCTGTGGATATACATTTATGTTATGGTGATGATATGGCAATTGTAAGTCCGCTTTATATGAAAATTAATGATATTGTTGTGATAGACAAGTGCTTTTACCGGCATAGGCAGAGACGAACGATTGCACCATATATAGAGAGAAAAGATTTTTTTGACGAATTATATGTATTGTACAAATACATGCTTGGAACTCTTTCGGATTATTTGCACAAGTATGGATTAAGGCAGCAGCTTGAATATTTTTATATGTATTCGGTTGAATTGAGAAAGCTGGAATACGGTGACTATAAGTTTGAGAGAAATTTTATTTTTCCTTTTGATAAGATAGAAAAAGGGAAAGATATTGTATTATATGGTGCTGGTAATGTAGGAAAAACGTATTATGAGCAGCTCAAAAAACTGGATTATTGCAGAAGTGTTATCTGGGTTGATAAAAATGCGGCTGCAATAGAGGATATAAGGGTTAAAACTTTAGCAGAATTAAAAAGAAACAATTTTGAATATGTAGTTATTGCTATAGAAAATAAAAATATCTGTATGAGTGTAAAAAAAGAGCTCAAGATGTTGGGCATAGAGGAACATAAAATTATTTTTTAGGAGGCAGATATGAAAAATATTCTTATATGGGGAACAGGTGATAGAACAGAGTATTATTTGCTGATGGATTATTTTAAGGATTGTCATATAAAAGGATATATATGTACGCATAAGGAAGCGGATGAATATAACGGCAAGCCGGTATATTCCATTGATGAACTGGTGAATGTACAGAATACAGTGGATTATATTGTGATTGCAAATGAGTTTTATCAGGAAATTATTTCAGATTGTCTGCATTTCGGTATCAATTGTGACAAGCTGGTTTTAACGGATAATATCCCGTTAGAGCCATATAGAACATATTACAAAAGGGTAGAGAAGGTATCATTGGAATTATTTAATACACTCGAAAAAGTTCCGTTTATACTTGTAAGGTCGAATGAGTATGACTTAATTGATGCGAGTAGACTCATGAACAAAGGCAAATATCAAAGATCAATTTATATGCAGGATTATTTTAGATATCGAACCTTTGAACTTGTTGCAAATGAACTGTTGGACAACGATATTCCCGGAGCTTGTGCTGAGTTAGGGGTTTTCAGAGGACATTTTTCTGCTTTGATAAATGAGCATTTTAAGGATAGAAAGATATATTTATTTGATACATTTGAAGGCTTTGAGGAAAACGAGTCGAAAAGAGAGCTTGCTGAGGGAAGATGCGATGAAAATTTTGTCAAAGAACATAAAGAAACATCCGTGGAAAGAATGTTGGTAAATATAAAGTATCCTCAGAATGCTGTAGTATGTCGTGGATTTTTTCCTCAAAGTATAACAGAGGAGGCTGAAAAAGAAAAATACGTTTTCGTGTCGCTGGATGTTGACTTCGAAGAGTCAATGCTGGAGGGGCTTAAGTTCTTTTATCCAAGAATGGCAGAAGGCGGGATAATATTTGTGCACGATTATAATACGTTTTTTCTTAAGGGAATCAAGAGTGCTGTCAGCAGATATGAGAATGAACTGGGGTACAAATTAAGAAAAATACCTATAGCAGACAGGGCGGGCACTCTTATAATTATTAAATAGAATTATATGTAAATATTCAATATGTAATGTCGGGTGAAAGAAGTGAAGAATCTATACTTGTACGGAAGCGGTAACAGATGTAAAACACTGCTGAATCTGTTAAAAGAGTCTGAATATAAGATATGCGGCATAGTAGACAGCAATAGTGAAAAATGGGGACAAACTATCGAAAATATAAAAATATATGAGCCTGCCGTGTTAAGAGACGTAAAGGAAGCATATGTCTGTGTTACATTTTACAGTTCATTGGTAAATGAACCAACATGGGATTTAATTGTGAATGTGTACAATATAGACAGATGCAGGGTGTTAAGCTTCTTTGATTTGATAATTGAAGTATACCGAGGAAAACTTAAAATGGATGGCGCACAGAGAAGCTTATCGTATCGGAAAACATTTTTTGATGGTACATGGCCTTTACTGCTGGGGGGTGTTGAGTCTTGGCTTAAGGACATTACAACGGAGTTTAAGGAGGCAGACATCAGGAATGTATGGTTGTTGACACCTTTGGATGAGAGTAATATCAGCGACGGAATAAAGGATTATGCTGAGGATTTGTCCTTTGACAAACCGGGAAACTTTGTGATGGAGAATATTGTAAAGGGAATCAATTTTCTGAAAACGCAACTCCCATTTACAATAGTTTTTTCGCGTATTGATGAGCTTATGATTGCAGCGTTTCTACTAAAAGAGAAATATCCGGAAGATATAAAAATTGTAATGGCTGTTCATGGGTCGTGTGATGGAATGTACACGGATATTTTATGCTTTAGGACAATGATTTCAGAGTATGTATGTGTGTGCCATGGTATTAAAGATGAACTTATAAGAAGGGGGGTTGCATATGAGCGCATACATACCATGACGGCACCTGTCGATTATGATAGGAATTTGAAAAGGACATACACGCTCAATAACCGTGAACCACTTAGAATTGGCTATGCGGGAAGGCTTGAGGTGTTTGAAAAGCGACTTGATATACTACTGAAAGTTATTTCAGAATTGGAGAAAACGGATGTAAATTATGTGCTTGACATTGCAGGAAACGGACGGTACCAAGATGAAATACGCAGATATACGGTGGAAAAAGAGCTTGATAATAAGGTTAGGCTTATTGGATGCATAGAGCGTTCTAAGATAAATGAGTTCTGGAGAAAACAAGATATAGCTGTTAATGTGTCTGATAATGAAGGCAGACCAATTTCCAATATCGAGGCTATGTTAAATGGAACGGTGCCTATTGTTACAAATACAGTGGGCTCTATGGAAGACGTAAAAGACGGACAAAACGGCTATATTGTACCATTATGTGATTACAAGAGCATGGCAGAAAAAATCAAGTATATTGATTCTAATAGAAAAGTTTTGTCAAAGCTTGGTCGGCAGGCGTATGAAGATATGCGGCAAAAAATCAATATGGAAGAGTACATTGAAATGTGGAAAAAGTTGATTTTGGAATAAAATGAAGAGTGGGAGATGGGCATGCTAAGGCTATATGGATTTACTCTCAATAAATTAGCTGACTTTATAAAAGAACAGAATTTATCCATAATTGTGTATGGTGCAGGAATGATAGGGAAAATAATTATTCCTGACTATTTAAAGAGAAATGGATTGCAGAAATATGTGCGGTTTTATATCGATGCTGATGTGCATAAGCAGGGAAAGTATATTCAAATTGGCAGCACATGGTACCCGATATATTCATTGGAGCACTTAGAAGAGGTTAAGACTGATTCTATTATAATTATAACTAATAGTAATTTTCTTCCCGTTCTCAATTATTTAGATTCGTTGGGGAATCTTGATGGCACTAAGGCAGTGATTTTTCCAGTATTGCAGACGCTTGAAGCTGATTCAAGAATCGAAAAGTATCAAATATGTGAAAAATCGTCAGAATTAATTCCCAAAGTTATAAATTATTGTTGGTTTTCGGGGAGGGAAATGCCGGAATATCTTCAGAAATGTATTGATAGTTGGAAAAGGTATTGCCCGGATTATGAAATAAGACGCTGGGATGAGAGCAACTATGATATAACTAAGAACCAATATATGCAGGAGGCATATAGCGAAGAAAAATGGGGGTTTGTGCCGGACTTTGCCAGATTGGATATACTCTATAATTATGGCGGGTTTTATATTGATACGGATGTTGAGTTGATAAGACCGCTTGATGAATTGAGAGAAGAGTTGGCATTTTGCGGCGTGGAAAAGTGGGGAAATATTAATATGGGAGGGTGCAGCGGGGCTGTTGCACACCATCCTATGATAAAAAAATTATTGAATTACAGAAAAAATATTCATTTTAAATACAGTGATGGAAGCTTAAATCCGGATACATGCGGAATATATGAAACAGCACCTTTTTTAGAGGAGGGGATGAGAGCTGATAATACGGTTCAGAGAATAAATGGAATGACTATTTTCTCATCCGATTTCTTTCATCCTTATGATTATATGAGTGGACAGACAATTATTACTGAGAACACGGTATCCATACATCATTTTAACGGTGATTGGCTGAGCGACGAGGCACGAAAAAACAGGATTAAGACTGGTGAAATGTATAGCAATATTGTAAAAAGGATGGATAATAATTGGTGAATGGTTATAAAATTTCAGTTATTGTAACTGTATACAATACAGAACAATATCTTGATAAGTGTATTGGCAGTATTATTGGTCAAAGTTATGATAATATTGAAATTATACTTGTAAACGACGGTTCGGTGGATAACAGTCTTGAAGTATGTAGAAAATATGAGAGGCTTGATGAAAGAATTATCATAATAAATTCAAAAAATGAGGGAGCAGTGGCAGCCAGAAAAAAAGGGATACTTAGAGCAACGGGTGATTATATAGCTTTTGTTGATTCAGACGATTGGATAGATAGCAATATGTTTGAAAATATTACAGGGAAATCAAAAGGCGAAGATATAATATCTTTTGGTTTAATAGAAGAATATGGACACAAAAGAGTTATTAAACGTGATAATTTAAGAGCCGGATGTTATCTAAAGGACGAGTTAAAAGAAAAAATATTACCCAATATGCTATGCAGTGGAAAGTTTTATAAATTTGGAATACAGCCTAATCTTGTATGCAAGCTGATAAAAAGAAAACTCCTTATTCAATCTGTCAATGGAATATCCGATATTGTTACAATGGGTGATGACGGTGACTTTGTGTATCATGCATTGTCAATGGCAGATTCGTTAAGAATCATTGACACAATGCCTTATCATTATGTCCAGAGAAGCGGTTCTTTGGTGAGAACAAGGACATCAATGGAGGCATTAAGTGCACTATATCGTGATTTGAATAATATAAGATTATCTGATGATTATATCATGGAGGTATGGAAGAAGCAGATCAATACATACTTTATCTTCCTGCTTTTGTTAAAGAACACACAGATGGCAATAAATAAAATAAGTCTATTTAAAGAAAAACTGTATGGCAGACGTGTAATAATATACGGAGCCGGAAATTATGGAATGGGTATGATGGCTGCTTTGTCAGTAATGCCTATGATTGATATTATAGGTATAGCAGACAGGGATTGGAAAGAAATATCACAGACAAATCCCAATGTCAAAAACATTGATGAATTGCTTGATGAAGAATTTGACATGATATATATAGCTGTACTTGATGAAGATATATGTAAAAGTGTAGAGGATATGCTGCTGAAAAAGCAAGTAATAGCGGATAAAATCTTTTATTTAAGATATCAGGATATTTCAGAGTGCAGTATACAGGATTTGATGACATAGTTTTATGGAGGCGGAATGAAAAGAATAATACTATTTGGTACGGGAAGATATGGACTGGAAGCACTTGATTTTTTTGGAAAAGAGAATGTAATGTTTTTTGCTGATAACAATAGAAATATACAGGGAAAAACGGTAAATGGGATTGGTGTTATATCACCAAATAGTATATATCAATATTCAGATGATGCAATAATAGTGCTTGCGGCGAGGGAAGAGATTGCCGTACAGATGAAGTACCAGTTGTTTGAGATGGGAATAGAACAATGCATTCCATATTATTTTATAAAAAGATATATAAGCAGGTATGAAAAGAATTTACAGCAGTTTTTGGCTGAATGCAGCACGGATGCAGGGATGTATAGATATATGTATTTGTGTGAAGTCGAACAGAGATTGCGATATGAAGAAAAAAATGAATTTTTTATGAGAAATACAGATATCTGCAACGCAAAAGAAGCTGTTGGGTCACTCAGAAAACTTCAACTTGATTATGCAAATGCAGCATCGGAAGTTGACGATATGGTAAAAAAAGCAGGAGCTAAGTTGATGTTGGGAGGGGGTACCTTGATTGGAGCAGTGCGGCATGGCGGATTTATTCCATGGGATGACGACATAGATTTTCTTATGATGAGAGATGATTATAATAAATTTATGGAGTATTATAATGATAAAAATATGTTGTATATATCAGATGCAAATCCTAACAATGAAGCACAGATATACGATGAAATGGCTGTAAGGATGGAGCATAGTTCAGAAAATATAGAGTTCTGCTTTAACGGAGTATTTATTACGGCATATAAGAAAGTTCATGGGGGCAATCCGATAATTTTAGACATATTTCCATTGGATTATTACAAAGAAGATACAGAATATGCACAGTTGGCAGAATATGAGTGCACAGTTGAGACAGAAATAAAAGAAAAAGTAACTGTAAGGGAAAGATTTGAATATTATAGTGAACTGCAAAGAAAAAATCCCTATATATCTAAAACAAAAAGTTCTAAAATCGGATACGGAACAGAACTGGTATTTGATGTAAAAAAGGGAAAGAATTTTTTTGCATTTGCAAATGTGTTCCCACTTAGAGAAAAAAAATTTGAAAATTATACTTTTTATGCGCCTAATAAGGCTGAAGATTTTTTATATACGGAATACGGAGATATATATGCATGGCCTTCGGATGCAGGGGAGTCTTCACATGGAAGAAATGTTAAATATATTCCATATATGGAAAAGGGTAATTGCATTTATATAGATAATTATAGCGATTTGTCAAAAATTACGTCTGAGCATAGAAACCACGGAGAAAACGATAATAGAGTGTATGTGGTGAGAAAATATATGTTTGCAGATACTTATGAATATTTTAAAGTAGTATCGGAAATTGAAAAAGCCGGTATTGCCTATTATGTATATGCGTGATTGTGGGGCATAAAGTACAGGAGGAAAAGTAATGCGAAAACTTATTCTGTTTGGAACGGGTGGATATGGTAAAGAAGCATTTGATTTTTTTGGCAAAGAAAATATTTTGTTTTATGCCGATAATAATTCAAATATACAGGGTCAAAGGATTAATGGAGCAGAGGTTATAGCCCCTTGCAATATCGTCAGATATATAGATGATGCAGTTATAATTCTTGCTGCAGCGAATGAACTGGCTTTACAGATGGAGTATCAGCTTAGAGGATATGGAATTGACAAGTTTTTATATTATACTTATGTAAAAGATTACATAAACACAAACAATCTTGACATACAGAAATTTGTCAATTGGTGCAGCGATGATGCATACATCTACAGGATTATGTATATGTATTCACAAGAATGCCTGAAAGCAAGTCAGGAGAGGGTAGAATTTTTTATGAGCCATGCCGACATAAGAAGCCTTAAGCCCGCTGTGGGAACGCTCAGACATATTCAGACCGATTGTCTTGCAGCAGGGATAAAACTCGATAGGATGGCAAATGAGCTGGGGGTAAGCTTAATTCTCGGAGGAGGCAATTTAATAGGCGCGGTCAGACATGACGGTTTCATACCTTGGGACGACGATATGGATTTTCTCATGTTGAGAGAGGATTATTGTCGGTTTATCGATTATTATATGAAAAAAGGGATGGTATATATATCCGACGAGACATTAGGGCAGGTCAATTTGAGTAATATGTACATCGAATGGATGGAAAAGCTCGGAGCAGAAAATCAAGAAATTGGATTTTGTCTTAACGGATTATTTTTAACGGCGGCATTCAGGGTAGAATCGGGTGAGTGGACCGCTGTTGATATATTTCCTATGGATTATTATAAGGATGAACTTAGTTATGGAGATGTAATATCATATGTAAAAAAATGTCAGCCCATTGTCGCGGGATTTAAAACAGTAAGAGAAATGGTTATGTATACATACAATCTATGGAGGAATAATCCTTGCACATCAGTGGAACCGACATCGAAGGTGGGATACGGAATTGAATTGTTTTCAAGTCTTCAGGTGTGCGTAGATTTCTTTTTAAGTAAGGATATTATGCCGCTTTGCAGAAAAAAGTACGAAGACTATAGTTTTTTAATGCCGAGAGACAGTGAAAGCTTTTTAAAAGTAGAGTACGGAGATATATATCGATGGCCATATGATGCAGGATGTGCTAAGCACGGAAAAGGAAAACATTATATTGTATATAATGATGAATACAAGAATGCAATATTCATAGATAATTATGCTGATATTCAGAATAAAATACATATAATCTCAAATGAAAATAAAGCATGTATTGTGGAAAAATATAAAATATCGGATATTAACGAATATTTTGATATAGTTACAAAGTTGAATGAGGAGGGAATTGCGTATTATGTGTACGCATAATGATAAATATAACATTTCTAATGTGAGAAAATTTATATCAAATATTCTGGCAGTGCCTACAGATGATATTTTGGATATAAGAATTTTAAAAAAAGGAATGACAAATCGCTCCTTTCTTTTTTCTTATCAGAATAGTGACTACATTCTGCGTATCCCGGGAGAGGGAACGGACAGGCTTATCAATAGGAAGGCAGAAACAGAGGTTTACAATGTTATCGGCGAAAGGGAATTATGTGATAATGTAATATATATTAATCCGGAAAATGGGTATAAGATTACTGAATTTTTTTACAATGCTCGAACCTGTAATTCAGATGATGTGAATGATTTAAGAAAATGTATGGAAACTCTAAAAAAGCTGCATGATATGCATTTTGTTGTTGAAAACAGATTTGACTTGTTTGAACAGCTCGATTTTTATGAAAGCCTATGGGGAGATAAAAAATCAGTTTACTGTGATTATACAGAGACAAAAAGAAATGTTTATAAATTAAAAAAATACATAGATGGAATGGAAAAGGATTATTGTCTTACACATATAGATGCAGTTCCCGATAATTTTCTGTTTCTACCGAATGGTGATATCAGATTAATAGATTGGGAGTATGCAGGAATGCAGGATCCGCATGTAGATATTGCGATGTTCTGTATATATTCTTTGTATGACAGAGAACGGGTTGACAGATTGATTGATATATATTTTGAAAATAATTGCTCCTTTGATAACAGAATAAAAATATATTGTTATATTTCGGTATGCGGATTACTATGGAGCAACTGGTGTGAGTATAAAAGCCAATTGGGCGTTGAATTCGGTGAGTACTCATTGTGGCAATATCGGTATGCAGAAGAATATTACAATATAGTTGTAGAGGAGTTGGGAGGCAGTTTGTGATACATAGGGTGGAGAGAGCGATAATAATGGCGGCAGGGTTGGGTACAAGACTCAGACCGGTAACGGATACAATACCTAAACCGCTTATTAAAGTTAACGGCATAAGAATTATAGATTCCGTTATTGCCGGATTGCAGCATAATGGAATAACAGAAATATATATTGTTGTCGGGTATCTTAAGGAAATGTTTTTTGACATTGAAAAACAATATAACGGGATAAAATTAATAGAAAATCCATACTATTTAAAATGTAATAATATCTCATCATTGTATGTGGCAAAAGATTATTTGGAAAATTCGATTATTCTTGATGGGGATCAGCTTATTTACAATGATGGAATTCTATCTCCGGAGTTTGATAAATCCGGTTATAATGCGGTATGGACGGAGGAACATACAGATGAATGGCTTATGCAGGTTAAGGATGGCAAAGTTGTATCATGCTCTAGGGAGGGCGGAACTCATGGATGGCAGTTATTTAGTATATCAAGGTGGACTGCAGAAGATGGAGCGAGACTAAAAAGACATCTGGAGGAAGAATTTGTCCAAAATAAAAATGTGAATTTATACTGGGATGATGTGGTTATGTTCTGCCATTTTAATGAATATGAGCTTGGAATAACAAAGATGAAGTACAGTGATATTATTGAAATAGATAATCTTGAAGAACTAGTTGCACTTGATTCGACATATATACACTATAAAGAGGTGTGAACAGATGAAAGAAAAAAAACAGATAGATTGGTTAATCACTTTTTGCCCTTTGGCAATAGTGGTGGCATTAAGCTTGTTATTTTTTTTAATGCCGGAAAAGTCAAATAATATTCTAAGTCAAATCAGGTTTTTTATGGGAAATAAGTTTGGAACATATTTTCTTATAATTGGTCTTGGTGTATTTTTGCTATCAATTTTTTTAGCCTCGTCGAAATATGGAAATATTGTGCTGGGAGGCAAAGAAGAAAAACCTAAATATTCCTTTTTTGCATGGGGCAGCATGATGTTTACATGTGGACTTGCGGCAGATATCATTTTTTATTCTTTTGGTGAATGGATTATGTATGCCTCCAATCCTTACATTGATGAAATTGGTGGTTATCAGGATTGGGCGGCTGTTTTCCCGATTTTTCATTGGAGCTTCATTCCGTGGGGGTTTTATCTTGTGCTTGCAGTGGCTTTTGCTTTTATGATACATGTAAAAAAACGTGAAAGACAGAAGTTCTCAGAAGCCTGCAGACCGATTTTGGGTAGACACGCAGACGGAATACCCGGAAAGATTATTGATCTTTTAGCCGTATTTGCCCTGCTTGCGGGAACGGCAACAACATTTTGTATTGCAACACCTTTGATGTCGGCAATTATAACTGACCTCTTTAATTTTTCAGTCTCAAATACAACGATTACAATTATAATATTGGTTATTACATGTGTGGTATATACATATTCGCTGCTTCATGGATTCAAAGGAATCGGATTGCTCGCTAAAATATGTATATATATGTTTTTTGGTTTGATTCTGTATGTTCTTATATTTGGTGGACAAACATCATATATTGTTGATATGGGATTCCAGTCAATCGGAAAAATGGTTCAGAATTTTATAGGGCTTGCGACATATACGGATCCGATGAGAGAGACTAATTTCCCCCAGGATTGGACGGTATATTATTGGGCATATTGGATGGTTTGGTGTGTAGCGGCTCCTTTTTTTATAGGTACTATATCAAAAGGGCGGACGGTAAGACAGGTAATATGCGGGGGATATTTATTTGGCGTTGGGTCTACAATAGTAAGTTTTGTTGTTTTTGGCAATTATTCGCTTGGACTTCAAAGCAGTGGAGCGGCTGATTATATTGCTCAATATGAGGCAACAGGAAATTTGTACTCGATTATTATAAATATAATCCACACAATGCCGGGGGCACGGATTATGCTTGTGATGGTATTGTTAACTATGATAGCTTTCTATTCCACATCCTTTGATTCAATTGCGTATACTGCATCTTGCTATAGTTATCATAAATTGGGTGCGAATGAGCAGCCGCATATATTGATTCAATTTATGTGGTGTATTCTGTTGATACTGCTTCCAATAGCACTTGTATTTTCAGACAGTAGTATGAGAAATCTTCAGTCAGTAAGCATTATTGCGGCTTTTCCGATAGGAATTTTGATGGTGATGATTATTGTTAGCTTCATAAAAGATGCAAGAGAATACAAATGATATATTTACATTGAAGATATAAATTAATATAATAATAATTGAATTGGTTACAGCATCTATGCGCAGATATGCAGAGGAAAAGAGGAAAAATGAAAACAGAATTTACGGCTTCGATGATGTGTGCAGACTTCGGACATCTTGAGAGAGAGGTAAGAGAACTGGAAGATGGAGGTATCGATTCGTTTCACATAGATATAATGGATGGCAGATATGTGCCGAATTATGCGATGTCACTTAATGATTTACGCTATATACGTTCGGCTACGGAGCTTCCGCTGGATGTACATCTTATGATTGAACATCCAAATACCCATATTGAATTGTTTCTGCGTAATTTGAATGAGGGTGACACGGTATATATTCATCCGGAGGCGGAGTATCATCCGTCAACAACATTGCAGAAAATAATTGATGCGGGCATGATGCCGGGAATAGCCATCAATCCCGGAACAAGTATAGAGACAGTTATGGAAATGCTGCAAATTGTCGATAAAGTATTAGTAATGTCAGTTAATCCGGGTAATGCAGGGCAGATGTATCTGCCATATGTCGGAAAGAAGATTGACAGATTGTTAAAGATTAAGGATGAAATGGGTTTTGAAATATATTGGGACGGTGCTTGTGGAATGGACAAGATAGAAACCTTTGCACCAAAAGGGGTTAAGGGTTTTGTGCTTGGCACCACGGTGCTTTTTGGAAAAGACAGACCGTATAAAGAGATTTTAACCGATATAAAGAAAAAAACAATGATTTCCAATGAAAGGTGTTAAAGGGTGACAAACATGTATGATGAATTAATTAAGAAACTGAATCCGAAACCTGTTTTCAATCTTACATGGTATAAGAATGAAGATTTGTATTCAGAAGGTGAAATTGAAGATAAGATAATTGACATGATAGCAGGCAATGAAACAGAAAATTATAGTAAGGTTATTGCAGAGGAGTTTGGCTGGTCTACTTACTACCACTTGACGCACACGCGAAAGAATATTGTAAACTGGTATCCGTTTAAAAAGGATAGCAGTGTGCTTGAGATTGGATGCGGTATGGGGGCAATAACCAATTTATTGTGTGAAAAGTGTAATGATGTAACAGCGGTAGAACTATCCAGGAAAAGGGCAACGGCAGCACTTTTGCGTTGCAAGGACAAAGAAAATCTTGAAATTATTGTAGGAAATTTAAATGACATTGAATTTGGAAAGAAATTTGACTATATAACATTGATAGGTGTATTGGAGTATCAGGGAAAATATACTAATACTGACAATCCTTATATGGATTTTATAAAAGAAATAAAGAAACTGTTAAAACCGGATGGCAGGCTGTTGATTGCAATAGAAAATAAGTATGGACTTAAATATTGGTGCGGAGCAAGGGAAGATCATACCGGAATTCCATTTGCAGGAATTAACCAGTACAGCTTTACAGATAACGGAGTGAGAACATTTTCAAAAGCTGAACTTGATAGACTTATAAAAGAAAGTGGATTTAAAAATACATATTTCTATTATCCTATGCCTGATTACAAACTCCCTAGAGTTATATATTCCGAAAATTGGTTACCTGACAGTGAAAGCAGCCAGAATCTTCGGCCTTATTATGCTCCGGATAGGAGTACGCTTGTTGCTGATGAAATGTCAATATATAAGGATGTAATAGATAACAATGTCTTTGAATTTTTTGCAAATTCTTTTCTGGTTGAATGTTCTGACAGTGAAGATGTAGGAAAGGTAAGCTTTGCGGTTATAAGTAATGAAAGATTGGAAAAGTACAGAGTTGGAACAAGGTGTATTGGAAAAGATAAGGTAGAAAAGTTTGCGCTTAATCCTACTCTGGGACAAGAACACCTGATGCAGATAAAGAAAAATACAGATGCTTTGAAAAAGGCAGGATTAAATGTTCTAGAGCATGTATATGAGAATGAAAAAATTATAACTGATTATTCAAAGGATATGCTGTTAGAAGAAAAGTTACATGAATTATACTGTAAAAAAGATATAGATGGTATATATAAAATGTGCGATAAGCTTTACAATCAGATTTTGTGTTCATCCGAGCATCTTACATCAGATGACAATATATTATATGAGTTGAATATTGCTTCTAATATGCATGATGATAAGTATGGACCTATTATGAAAATCGGTTATTTGGACATGATTTTCAGGAATGCTTTTGTTAAAGATGATGATTGGTACTGGTTTGACCAGGAGTGGATATTGGGCGGTGTGCCGGCGAATTATATATTATGCAGGGCTGTACGACTGATGTATATGTCGTTTCCGGATATGGAAATGGTATTGCCGGCTGATAAAATACTGCGCAGATATGGATTGATTCCTGAAATATTAAAAGAGTATAACAGTCTTGAAAAAATGTTTATAGAATTAGTTATGGATATGTATCATCTTACGGAAAGCAATTATTTTGCTTATGGAGATAGAAAAACATATATGGATAATATAAATAAAATTTTAACAAATTAATTTATATATGTTTGGATGGGGGATATATGATTACTGCACTTATTTTGGCAGGAGGAAAGGGTTTAAGAATTGGAAGCGATGTTCCAAAGCAGTACATACAGGTGGGAAAGCGCCCCATAATATCATATTGCTTGAGAACATTAGCATGCAGCAATAGGATTGATGCTATATGGATAGTGGCTGACAGGATGAGGCAGGATTACATTCGCGGCTGTATGGAAAGGGATGCGAGGCTGCTCGGAGAACGGGTTTTAAAAAAGTTTCGTGGTTTTTCCGAACCTGGAGAGAATAGGCAGTTGTCGATTTATAATGGTATATGTGATGTAATTAAATATATAGGTGTGGACGGATATATTTTAGTGCATGATGCTGCCCGCCCGCGCCTGAGTATGACTCTGATAAAGAGATGCGTTGATGCAGCCGATGGACATGATGGTGTAATTCCTGTTATTCCGATGAAGGATACGGTATATAGAAGCGATGACGGGAAAAATATCACGGGACTGCTTAAAAGGAGCACTTTGTATGCCGGACAGGCTCCGGAGCTGTTTAGTATCAATAAGTATTACGAAGCGAATAGGACACTTATTCCCGATAAAATACTGGACATAAACGGTTCAACAGAACCGGCGGTGCTCTCCGGAATGGATATTGTGATGGTCAATGGTCATGAGAGTAATTATAAGATAACAACAGCGTCTGACCTAGAACGTTTCAAAAGCTATGTTGCTTCATTACATATTTGAGAGTATAAGATAAACAATATAAGGAGCTGCTTATATGAAGGCGTGGGTTTTACATGATATAGGAAATATAACATTGGATGATGTGCCTGTTCCGAAACCCGAACGGGGGCAGGTGCTGGTGAAAGTAAAGGCAGCGGGAATATGTGGTTCAGACATCCCGCGAATATACTCTACCGGAGCACACAAAATGCCGTTGATTCCCGGACATGAATTTGCCGGTGAGGTCATAGGGTTGGGAGAGGGTGTAGGCAACAAATGGTTGGGAAAGAGAGTAGGTGTGTTTCCGCTTATTCCATGTAAAAGGTGTACATCATGTAATAATCGCATATATGAAATGTGCCGCAATTACAATTACCTTGGTTCAAGATGCAACGGGGGATTTGCAGAATATGCAGCAGTTCCGGAATGGAATCTTATAGATTTGGGTGGTAATGTCAAATATGAGGAAGCAGCTATGCTTGAGCCGATGTCAGTTGCAGTTCATGCAATCAGAAGGGTTAATCCGGTGCCGGGCGACCGGGTACTTGTACTTGGACAGGGGACGATTGGTGAATTGATTGTAATGTTCCTTATTGAAATGGGCATAGAGAACATTTTCGTGGTGGGTAATAAAGAACTTCAACGTGACAATATGATAAAGCTTGGCATATCTAAAGAAAACTATTGTGACAGCAGAACACAGAATACTTGCCAATGGATACACGATATGACAGACGGGCAGGGAGTAGATGTAGCATTTGAATGTGTCGGTTCTAACAAAACGATAGCTCAGTCGGTTGATTGTGCTGCACCGGCCGGAAGGGTATGCGTGGTGGGAAATCCTTGTGGCGAAATGACATTTGAGAGAAATACTTACTGGAAAATTCTGAGAAATCAATTAATTATAACCGGGACATGGAATTCAAGTTTTTATGGTGAAAGTGATTTGGATAACATAAAAGATGATTGGCATTATGCCTTAAGCAGATTGAAACATACTAAAATTAATCCGTCTGTGTTTATCACACATTTATTGTCTATAAACGAGTTGGAACATGGCTTAATTATTATGCGTGATAAAACAGAGGACTACGTAAAAATTATGGTACATTAATCAGGACATATATTCATTTAGAAAAATTTTTCGGTATTTGTGATATGATCTCAAGTTGAGCAGGCCATCATTATGTATAGCCATAGGTTCGCGATTTGCAGGGATTACTACTTTGTAGCCATTTTTTCTGAATTCAAAGCTTTGTGATGCATCATAAAAATCCCAGCCGTCAAATAAATCCTCGCGCCATGGCAAATCCGCTTGTGTCGCCATTAGAAAACCATCTACTGCGTCAGCTTCAACATATTTATCTGAAGATGTATCAAAAAATTTTTTATTTTTCCCATAAATATATGTTGAATAGAGAGCACCTATTTCTTTTTTTGCCCACATTATGCCGTTATGAGGCATGCTTTGTGCACCTACAAGACCAATAAGACCTATGGAATTGTCGTCAAAGATAGCAAGAATTTTATATAGAAAATCCGGATCAATAATAAAAACATCCTGGTGCATGTATATTTTGTATTTTGCATCGGAGGCATTCATGGCCTCGTTGTAGCCGGATGCCATGGACGTGGAATCATATATGGTTATACAGTCTATGGAGTATCCGTCAGGAATATTTAAGTGGTTTATATAATAAATAGCTTCATTAAATGAAGAGTCATTATTTACACACATTATAAAGCAAATCTTTTTACAATCCATATTCTATACGAATCCTTTCCGTGGTTTTGTACGGGAGTGTTATCATATTGTGGTTATTTAAAAGTGTAAGTAATTTGTCGTAGCAATTATTTGTAAAAGCAGCAGTTCTTATGATTTCTGCAAAATAATAGAGGGACAGATTATTTTCTTTAATTAGTTCTACAAGCAGTTCTTTGGCTTCAACATCATCAAAAAATTCAATTCGCCATAAGATATATTTAGTCCGTTCGATAAGCCGTACAAAATCCTCAATAGTGTCAATGGTATCTAATATAGAGACTTCGGATTGTGAATTACGTTCACATATATATACTTGCATTATCTCATACATATATGCAAACTCAGGAACATTTTTGTATGTATTTATAGTGTCCTGGTTTGTAAATATTAATGCAAGGCTTTTCTTAGCCTCTTCGGAATGAAGCCTAAAAAGCTGCTGTATATTTTTTCTGAATTCCGGATAAAATTTGTCTATTTTGTAATATTGTTGAGAGGTCTGATTTTCATATTCAGATGCGAAAGCATCGCTGTCTCTGTCGAATGTTGGCATAGGAACTCCTTAATTTAATAAATTACTGTATTCTTTTATAAATATTTTCCTATATTTAAAATAGTTTCTTAAATTGAGTAGGCCGTCATTGTGAACGACAAGAGCATTATCGGAAACGGGAACAACGACTTTGTATCCACGTTTACGAAATTCAAAACTTTGTGATGCATCATAGAAGTCCCAGCCATCAAATAAGTCTTCACGCCAAGGAATATCATATTGAGTAGCTAAGAGCATACCGTCAGCGGCTTCAACATCAAAATATTTTTGACCTTGGGATGGTGAAATATTTCGATTTGATGTATATATGCATGTTGAAAAAAATGCTCCAACCTCATTTCCTTCCCACATTATTCCATTGACCGGCATTTTTTGTGCACCTATTATACCAATCATGCCTATTTTTTTATCTGAAAATATATCAAGCAGTTTGTATAAAAAATTCTTGTCAACAATAAAGACATCCTGATGCATATATATTTTATACTTTGCATCTGATGCCTGCATTGCTTCATTATAACCTGATGTCATAGAGTGAGCGTCGGTAACCGTAATGCAATCAAGTGCATAGCCGTCAGGAATGCTAAGCCGATTAATATAATATAATGCCTCATTTTTAGAAAATTCATTGTTGGTACACATTATAAAACATATTTTTTTAGAGTCCATATTTTATTCGTATCCTTTCTGTTGCTTCACCTGGATTTTTTATTTTGGAAAGATATGCTGCGGCATTGTCTTTTCGATCTATTTTTGCGGAAAATGATGCAAGAGTACATAGAATATCTTCATTTCCCGGATCAAGCGACTCCATAAAAGAAAGAATATGAAATGCGTATGTCAACATAGACTTATTGGTGAATAAAACTGCCAGTTCCGTCAACAGATTACTTGTAAAAGAGGATGTTTCTATTACTTTCATAATAAAATACGGCGAGATTTTATAGGTGTCAATAAAGTGAAGTAAAAAATCTTTTGCAGACTCATCTTGGGCAAGTTCAATACGCCATAATATAAATTTGCACTGTTCTATCAGCAGTATGTGATCGTTGATATTATCTGCTATATCCAGTATGGTCTGTTTATATCCTGCGTTGTGCTCGGATTTATATATTTGTATAATAAGAAACATATATGCATACTCGGGAACGTTGTGGAATTTTTGAAAATAGTTTGTATCATCGTATGCGTTTACAAGCTTAAGTTTTGCATCATCTGAAGCGGATTTTAATTGTGTAGAAACATAGTCATGAAACTTTGGATATTCGAGGTCTATTTCCTTGTATTGATTCAAAAAATTTTTTTCATAATCCAGAGCATATGCTTCGCTTGTTTTGTCGATTTCAGGCATTTGAATTTCCTCCGTTTGATAAAAAATCTTCACAGTATTGATATATTCAATAGAGTGAAGATTTTGGGTATTTATGCAACAAATGTCTTTGCAGCGTCTTCTAATTCATTAAGAAATGTCATTAATGAACCTGTAAGAAGTTCAGCTTGTGCGATTGAGTCTCCTTTTTTGTAAGCTGAACTGAACTCGTTGCAAGCTCTATTGATAACTTCTTTATCAAAGCCATTTGACTTCTCCTTAAGAAGGGAGCTTATTCTATTATATACTTCAATAACCCAGTTAAGTCCATCGATAACCTTCTTAAGATACTCGTTGGTGTCGGCAAGGCGTTCTCCGCTAAGTTCCTTTGCTACGTTTTCCATTCCCTTGCGGAGCTTAGGAATATAATCAAGCATTACCTGCAATGCTTCAAGCTGTTCTCTTCTTAAATCTTCCATGATTTACACCAATTCATCAGGTGATGAATCCTTTCTTTTAATCTATAATCATATATCGGCATACATCGGATTTCGAGTTAGCTGTTTTGTTCAAAAACTTTTTTTAAGTCATCGCTCGGAATATCATGAGTTAATATACTTCGACATATTTGGGTTATGCTCGAATCTGACGATGTAATAAAGTGATTATTCGTAATATCGGGAAAACGTGTCAGGAGTTCATTTTTTGCAAGCTGTATATTTTCGTAAGAGTACAATTCGGGATGTAAACTCATGCGCCATAGAAGCTCCTCAAATGCCTTCTTATAGTGCATAAACGCATACTCATCATAGCAATCTGAATACCAATCATGCTCTTTAAGGAAATCTGAGGACATATTCTGCATGGTCATGGTATTCATATAATAATCCTTCAATTTATCACTCAACATGGTGCCGTTGTCGTTGCCATAGTAAAAATAGTAGTTGGCAGGCAATAACAGATATGACCTCATGTGATACATGCATTCTGTTGAGAACAGAATATCTTCCATAAAAATATTTTCCGGAAACCTGATATTGTTATCCACAAGAAAACTACGCTTATAGAGTCGCCCCCAGGGACTGGTCTTCCAGTAGCGGTTTAAAATATAGTAACGCTTATCGTCAGGGTTATCCATATGGAGCAGCGTGAGCTTGCCGCTGGCAGTCGCATTAGGAACACCGTCACGGTCGTAAAAGAGTGTATATCCGCATTCCGTTATGTCACAGTCATCGAGCTTGGCATACCGATATAGCTGTTCGAGCATGTTAGCATCAATACAATCGTCGGAGTCTACATAGGTTATGTAATCACCTGTGGAGTAGGTGAGCGCAAGATTGCGTGCAAAGCCCTGTTTCATGTTCTGCTCTAACGGTATAATTATGAACATGTCGGGATATTGATGTTCGTATTCCTCAAGAATCGACAGTGTATTGTCGTTTGAACAGTCATCAACACAGATTATCTCGAACTTTACACCTGTAATTGTCTGTGACAGTATACTGTCAAGGCACCGCTTAAGATATTTTTCAACATCATGGCATGGTATAATGATGGATATTGTGTCCAAAACATCGATAAGAGCATCTTTGAATGTGGCAAGTGCAATATTGCTCTTATAGCTGTGTATACTGTCGATGCATTTCTGAGGTGCGATGTCAGGAAGCGTATTGTCAGAAATCCACCCCAGTATTCGGGCAAGCGCATCTGAATCTCTTATAGGATACAGCCAGCCGTTCTGTCCGGGAGTGATCAGCTCCGTGATGCCATCAACGGGTGTTGACAGAACCGGTATACCGTTCGCGAGGCTCTCGATTGCACACAGAGGGCTGCCTTCATATTCCGATGCCAGGACGCTTGCGGTTACATTACTGCAATCTGACCATGGCGAACTCTGCCAGCCGGGAAAGGATACGAAGTCGTCAAGCTGCAGCTCGTTGGTAAGCTGCTTAAGCTTGTCAAGCTCTTCTCCGGTTCCGATTATGCGGAGCTTCCATGGAAGGTCGGGGTGATCCTCGTTGACAATGCCTATAGCCTGTATGATGGTTTCGACGTGTTTTTCTGCCGACAATCTTCCGACGAACTGAAGGGTGCGTTCAGACTTGTGATATTCAGCTTGCGGGGTATATTTCTCGGTGAATACAGGGTTATGAACGACGTATACCCGGGCAGAAGGATTGTCTGCCAATATTATGTCTGCTGCCTTCTGTGATATGCACAGATGAGCGTCGGCATATCTTAGGCATTCTATGCCGCCGGCACCGTAACGGTCGTATTCATATAATGGTCCGTGCAGCCAGGAGAGTATTTTACATGGGACTGTCGATGCTGCTAATGCCTTTTTGGCGGTCATTACAAGGTACGGCCATGTGGTGGCAATGACAATATTGGGAACACCATACTGGCTTAAAAAGTTGGCATACAGCCCAGAGAGAAAGTCGAGAGTGGGAGCCTTTTTACCTATGAGTACAGGGTATACTTCAAGCTCAGGGTCGAACCACCGGTTGCCGTCGGACAGAAGCTGTACAATCCGGACATGAAAACCATTATGATTAAGGTATTTCCCTACGGCATTGATGACATTTTCAACGCCTCCGGCACCTGCGACCGGAACGAGAATATCTATTAATATAGGATTGATGGTATGCATGTTATTCTTCATTTAGTATGTGTTACCTCTCAATAATATAATAATATTGTGTTGTCTCACTTCTGTTATTCAGTTCTTTTTCGCTGAATAATAGTCCTTCTCTTTTTATGGAGAATCCTTTGCTTGATAAGCTTTTAGCGAAGAATTGATTAAGCTCATTACGGGTTCGATATATTGCGTTATAGTTATCGGCTAATTCTTCTGAATAAAAATCTTTCAGAGTCAGACGGTCTTCTATACCTATCGGCTCTCGGATGCATATGGTGGCATGTTCGGCGCAGCATTGTTCTACCTGCTGCAATAAGATATCTACATCATTATCATTCAGATACATTAAGATGCCTATAAGGAGTACCTTGTTAAAGCATTCTTTTTTGTTTTCTGACATAATTGTATTTAACTGTAATGCAGAACCGACATAAAAGTTAAAATTTTCCTTATTATTTCGCTCATTAGCAATCTGTATCAATTCAGGACTGAAATCTATGCCGCAATATTCTGCAATATCACCCGATAGTGCATCCGCCCATCGGCCGATGCCGCATGCAATATCCAACACCTTAGATTCTGTATCAAGTCCCAGATAAGGTATCAGCTTCTTTATTTCGTGCTCATTGCGCTCACGAACCAGTTCAGCATTGTTGTCCTGGTACATCGTAACTGAGTAGGGATTATTTTTCTGGAATTTATCTGCCCTGTGTTGAAAGAAGTCCTTTGTTTTATTGTAATCAATGTCGGTGTGTCGTTTTTTAACTCTCATATTATGTTATTCTTTCTTACTGTACTTTTTTTATTGCGTCATCAATATATTCATATATATATTCGCTTGCCGGCATTCCGTTGATTTTGTAATAATCAAGGTATTTCTCAAAAAAGGCTTCGCGTTCTTTAAGCATATAATCATCATTTTGAATAACCGTATTTTCCACAAAACGCTTAATTGCGTTAAAGTCTCCACCATCGGCTGTGTACAATATCTTTGCCAATTCGCTTCCGAAATCATTGAAGGTATTGCGTTCTCTGGTCAGAAAGAGCATAGGCTTGTGCACATACAGGTATTCGCCTAAAAATGAAATGCTGTCCAGAATCATAGCGTCAGATGATTTAAATATATCGCAGTAGGTTCCGCTTTCAATTACCTTGGCATTGGGAAGCCGGTTCCACATATCGAGATATTCGTCATATTCCTGTTCGGATTGAAATAATCCTTGCGCCACGGAGCCGGCTCTGAGCATAGGATGAGGTCTTAAAACCCATGATATTGCAGTGGCAGTATCTTTTGCATAATTATACATCTGCATATATGTCTTATCAAAATTCCCAAAGCCTGCGGCACCGTCTCGGATTGACCAGTGCGGCGCATAGATAATTCTTTTTACGTTCTGTTTATCGACATCGGGTGCCATTTTCCATATATCACGTTCAGGCTCCGGTTCGTCACGGTAAAAGCTGTCCATTCTGACAAAACCACTGGAAACTACATTGAAATCCCCTATATCAGAATATTTTTCAGCCATTTCCTTATGGCAGGCTGTTTCACAGAATATTTTCCAGTAAAGAGCATGTGATAATTGGTTGAACTGTCCGGAGACATTGCCATATATCATCATGCCGTATGGTATGTATACATTCAATATACTTAATGGGAAATTAAGTATATTGCTTGTACCGATAAATGCCGTATAATACGGATTGAGATGAAATACGATATCAGGGCTGCCGATTTCCTTCCAGCTTTTAATTCTGTCCTGATATTGGTCATACAGGCCGATTGTATTAAAACCTCTTTCCGTAAAATATGCAATGGTCTTATTATATGTATCAAAAATAGTCTGCTGCGTGCCTACGAAGAACGGAGCGACTGTAACCACAACTTCGCAATCGGGACGTGCGGCATATAGCTTATATACTTCTTCACAGCTCCATTCAGCACTGTCTTTTACAAAAAATGCTATTTTCTTCTTATTCTGTCGCGCTATTCTTCTCAGATTGGTATCATATACACAGGATGAAATTTCCTTGAATAACTCAATGCTTCCCTTTTCCTTTACAAGTGCGAGCGCGTGGTATGTGTGCTCATCTAAGAATGCATCATCCATGCTGTGGCTCTTATATCGCTGCACAATATTATCGAACAATCTGTTGTCTTCCTTTGCATCTTCAAGCTGCTTGGAAATATCAGAATATTTTTTATCATTATAACTGTCTTTTTCGTATTCGTACTGCATCCAGTCAGCCATCATATCAAGCATATAACAGCATTCAGCTTTTTGACCGTTTGCAATCATGTATTTAATCAAGTCGCCGTACTGCAGGGATATATTTTCGGAAAGTGGTGCATTATCCCGGTAATTTAAGGCATAATGCAGTGCTTCGGTTATATCTGATACAGGACAGTCTTCCATAGAAAGCTGTTCCTGCTCTATCATAGCGGCAATCCTCTTGATTGTCATAATCATCTGATTCTGTTCGTCTGTCACGTTGCTACCTCGCATTTTTGAATATATTAATATTTTATCATTGTGTGGGTTAAAAGCAATATTTTTCTGTTTATTATTGCCTTATTTTAAAACCATTTATTTTCCGTAAAAAAATTACGGCTATATATTGATTTACCACATCAATGTGGATATACTATTAATTATAAAGAATTCAATGGGGGTGCAGAATGTTAAAAAAATTTTATGTGCGCAATTATAAGAATTTTAAGGATACATTAGTGGTAGACTTTAGCAAGGTTGGGGGGTATCAGTTTAACACTGAATGTATAACTAACAACACAATCGGTAAGAGCATAATTTATGGAAGAAATGCGACAGGTAAGACCAATCTTGGAAGGGCACTTATGGATATTAAGTTCGTAATAAGTAATTCTCCGGGATTGAGAGATCAGGAATATATATTGAATGCTGATTCAGAGGAGACAAGTGCAGTATTCCATTATGAATTTCTGTTTAATAATGTTGAAATTATGTATGAGTATAGCCGCAAGCTTAATTTTAATTTTGGTAAAGAGATGTTAATTATAGATGGGAAGAAGGCTTTTGAATTAGATTATGATCAAAAAAAATTTATAGCTTGTGATTTGAATGTATTGGGAATTGAGTCCTTGCAATTAGACAGATACATGGAAGTGCTTGAACATGATGTTGAGAATGTTGAAAATGAGGAAAATATACAATTTTCATTTGCAAGATTTATTCTTAATAATTCACCTTTAATGCCGGATTCGCCACTGAGAATGATGGAAAACTTTGTGAGAGGAATGAGCTTTATAGGTGTAAACAGCCAGGTCTCAACGACACAGTTTCAGACTAAGCTTTTGTCAGCCTTTACACGTTATATTGATGCTGCGGATAATTTGATGGATTTTCAACATTTTCTTAATATTATGGGTGTTGATTGTGAATTGAATATTAAAGAGCTTCCTGACGGAAACCGTGAGTTGTATTTCAATCATGATAAGCAATTACCATTTTGGAAGACAGCATCCAGCGGAACGAGGGCATTAACGAATCTGTATTGCAGATTTATTTTTATGAATAGTAAGGTTCCGTTTGTTTTCCTGGATGAGTTCGATGCCTTTTTTCATTATGAAATGTCGGAAAATATTGTTAATTATTTTAAAAAGTATTGCCCTGAAAGCCAGGTTGTAATGACAACCCATAACACAAACCTTATGACCAATCATATTGTAAGACCTGATTGTGTATTTATCCTCTCTACATCCGGACAACTTACAGCATTGTGTGATGCGACAGAGAGAGAACTTCGTGAAGGGCATAATTTGGAGAAATTGTATATTGGGGGTGAATTCGAAAAATATGAATAAAGATTTTGGGGTGAGGGATAGAAATAAGACTTTGGTTGTTGTGGAAGGGAAACATGAGAAAGAGAATATGATAAAAATAATTTTTAGTGTGTTTCCCGAAATTTCGATAAGTTACGACAACATAATTATTTTTGATGCAGATGTGTACGATTTATATAAGAGTATTGTAGATGAATATGGGGAGGACTGGGATACATATGACTTGGAGATTGATATTCCGTATCTAATCAGCAGCCGAAAAGGTTATAATGAAAAATTGGATAAGCGTAATTTTACTAACATTATTCTTATTTTTGATTATGAACGACATGATACATCGTTCAGTTTTGAGAAAATTACAAGACTGCAGAAACATTTTAACAACATATCGGAAGATGGCATATTATATATTAACTATCCAATGGTGGAATCCTATCTCGATATGCCTATTATTCCTGATGACGAATACATTGACAGACAGGTTTCAGTGGCAATGAGACCGGGAGAGGTGTATAAGAAAGCTGTCTATGGATATTCTGCATTTTGGAAGGCTTGTCAGGTATATATGAAGCTCACCAACATAATTCACGAGCATATTAGGTCATTAAATAATATGCAGTATGATGAAATAATTTATAGAATTATGAATATAGCATATGATGGTATGACAAGAGAAGGCATTGAAAATCATTTGAAGCAGTATAATGATGATGCTGATGTAAATATATATTTAAAAAATTATATTTTTAATATTATGAAAAAGGTTAATATGCCTGATAACTGCATTAATTATTGGAGTATGGTAAGATTCTATATTCTGTATATAGTTATGCAAAATATTGTTAAAGCATATAAGATTCAGACTGATTATATAGAAAATGATTTAAAATGTTCGTCTGAAATTTATTCTGAAATTGATTTTTCTAAGATTTTGTTAAAGCAAAATATATTAAGTCAAGATAATTTTAGTGGGAATATATGGATATTAAATTGCTTTATGACATTTTTGGGAGAATATAAGTTCTTTTGGAAGTGGATTAAATCGAATCAGGAGACAAAATGAAGCTTTTATTTATACGTTGGACATCTTTTATGCGCTGGGGCATAGAGGAAGCTTTTAAGAAACTCAATATAGATTATGATGTGTTTGAATATAATTTCGCGGATTGGGAGAAGGACGAACGCTTCTGTGAAATGCTTGATGACAAGCTGGAAACAGGTGTGTATGATTTGGTGTTTTCCGTGAATTTCATGCCGCTTGCGTCCGCTGTATGCATGGACAGGCAGATAAAGTATTATTCGTGGGTGTATGACAGTCCGCTGCATATCAGGGACCTGACACCGCTTCTTAACGGCTGTAATGAGGTGTTCTTTTTTGACAGACAGCAGGCGGAGAGCTATGCGGCAGCAGGGGTTAATGCGCATCATCTGCCGCTTGCGGCAAGTGCGAGTGTATTCGATGAGGCGATTAACGGTGTAGGAAGGGATAATGCCTTAAAGTACGACGCCGCAAAGGGCGATGCAGAAAGGTATAGAGCGGACGTGTCACTTGTGGGACAGTTGTATGCAACAGATTATGCAGCATACACTTCCGTCCTTGAACCATATCTCAAGGGGTATCTCGAAGGCATAATTGCCGCTCAGTCAAAGCTCTACGGTGCATATCTTATACCTGACCTCGTAAGAGCAGACCTTCTTGAAGCTATGAATATATGTTATGCGGATAAGTTAAAGAATGTCAATGGAATGCAGGGCTTCAGAATGGGTAAGAGGGAGCTTGAATATATGCTTGCCTGTGAGGTGACGAATCGTGAGAGAAGGACTGCACTTTCAATTCTTGCCCCACGTTATGATACAGTGCTGTACAGCTCTAATCCGGCAGGTGATATAAAAGGATTAAGACAGGGCGGATATATTGATTATCTCACACAGATGCCGATAATATTTAAGAACAGCAAAATTAACCTTAATATATCACTCAAGGCGATTCAGAGCGGTATTCCGCTCAGAGTGCTCGACATTATGGCATGCGGAGGCTTTGTGCTCACCAATTATCAGGAGGAGATTGCGGAGTACCTGCGGCCGGGTGAAGCATGCGTTATGTATGAATCCATTGAGGATATGTATGAGAAGGCTTCGTATTATCTTGCACATGATACGCAGAGAATGCAGATTGCAGCGTGTGGAAGGGAACTGATAGAGCGGGAATTTACATTTGAGAGCAGGATAAGGGAGATGCTGGGAATTTAATGAAAGGCAGGTGCTTATATAATGAATAACGCAGATAATCAGTATGATGTCCTGGTTATGGTAGTCCCGAAGGATTTTGAGAGGCTTAAGTATAATTATAAGAGACTTTCCGAGTACCTTCCGGGAAGAAATATATATTTTGTCGGAAATGAAGAAGTAGGGGAACGTGTGCACAGTGCCGGACTTGGAGAGCGTGTCGGCTGGATTGATGAGAATTCAATACTGTCATTTGACAGGGTTCATGCCGTGATGGAAGAGCGGATGAGAGAGTGGCTTGAGGGAAGACCAATGCCAAGGAATATAACAGGCTGGTATTATCAGCAGTTTCTGAAGATGCAGTATGCGAGAATGTGTAAGGATGAATATTACATGGTGTGGGACGGGGATACAATTCCGTGCAGGCATTTTTCCATGTTCTCGGATGATGGCAGACCGTACCTTGACCTCAAGCATGAATACCATGAGGAATATTTTAATACACTCATGAAGCTCGTACCTGACCTTCACAAATGTATTGATAAGTCATTCATATCTGAGCATATGCTTATGAGATGTGACATTATGTGCGAGCTGCTTGCAGACATAGAAAAAGCTGAATATAACGGAACTGAATTCTGGGAGAAGATATTATGGTCGATTGAGATGGCTGATATACAGTCTAACAGCTTCAGCGAGTTCGAAAGCTATGGTACATATATAGCGTTAAGGCATCCTGGGTGCTATAAGCTTCGTAACTGGAACTCGTTCAGGTATGGTGGTGCTTACTTTCATTCAGAGGCAATAACGGATGATGACTATGACTGGCTGGGGAAGGACTTTTTCGCGATATCCTTTGAGAAGGCGCATTCAGTCAGGGCTGACCATGAGAATCTGTTCAACAATAAGGAGTACCAGTCGAAGCTGTCGGCAAGGAAGATGCTTGAGCTTGCGCAGGAGGATTACGAAGGAGATTCCTATAAAGAAATGTGGGATACATAGATATGAAAATACTGTTATTTGATTGGCATGACAACTCGTCGCAGGATGCATGTGAATGTCTGCTGCGGCTTGGACATGAGGTGGCTGATGTAAAATACCGGCTTACGGATAAGTTTCATGATGAACAGCTTGAAAGCAGCCTGACGGGTGCGATTGTTCAGCATGGATTTGAGATGATATTTTCGTTCGATTATTTTCCTGTGCTTTCCGATATTGCAGAAAGGACAGGAGTAAAATACATATCATGGGTGTATGACAGCCCGCACAATACACTGTATGCAAAAAATATTTTTAACAAATGCAATTATATTTTCTGCTTTGACAGCTTAGATGCCGGGAGACTCAGGCAGCTTGGGGTGCGGCATGCATATCATATGCCTCTTGCCGCCAATGTGGGAAGACTGGATGCATTGCTCGGAGAGCTTAGCGTGCCGTGTCATTATGACTATGATATATCGTTTGTGGGAAGCCTCTATCGTGGTAGGTATAATTTTTACGACAGCATAAAAATGCCGGAGTATTACAGAGGCTTTTATGATGGTGTTATGCAGTCTCAGATGGAGCTGTACGGATGCGATATAGTATCGCAGCTTGTCACGGATTCACGCTTTGAGAAGATAAGCGGCAGCTTTTCGATTGAGCCTGATGACAGACTGTTTATTACAAAGAAAGATTACTTTATTCAGTTTATTCAAAAAAAGATTACGTCGGTTGAGCGGGTTAAGGTTCTCAACTGCCTTGCGAAGCAGTACAGGGTTACTTTGTTCTCGGGAAGCCCGGATGAAGAATTAAGGCAGGTTGAATATAAGGGGTATGCTGATTACCATACGGAGATGCCGGGAATCTTCCGCAATTCCAAGATTAATCTTAATATATCTCTCAGGTCGATTGTTTCGGGTATTCCGCTGAGGTGTATTGATATTATGGCTGCGGGAGGATTCCTGTTGTCGAATTATCAGCCGGAGCTTGCAGAGCTGTTCAGGGACGGTGAGGAGGTGGTCATGTATACTTCCATGGATGACCTTAAGGAAAAAGCAGGGTATTATCTTGAACATGATGCCGAACGTGAACAGATAGCATTTAATGGCTGGAGAAAAATCCATGAGGAATATGGCATGGAGGATGTGCTTCATAAGCTGATTAATGCAGCAAAATAAATTACAATATCCACATGGAGGAGAAAATGGCGATTATTAGTGTGATAGTACCGTGTTATAACGTTGAAAATTATGTTGGACGCTGTATTGACAGTATCATAAATCAGTCAATAGGAATCAATAATATAGAACTTATTCTTGTTAATGACGCATCAACAGATGGTACTCTTGATGTATTATCAGGATATGAACAGATGTATCCGGAGAGCATCATGGTCATTAATTGTGAGCAGAACGGGAAGCAGGGAACAGCGCGCAATATTGGCATGATGTATTCAACAGGTGAGTATATTACATTTGTCGATGCGGATGACTGCATAGAACCTGCCATGCTCCGGTACATGTATCAATGCGCCGTGCAGTATGACTGTGACTTGGTGGACTGTTATTTTGATGTGTTCAGGGATGAACCTGTATGGGGATGCGAAATCAAGGGAGCACAGCTTTTTGAGATAAACAATGTAGAGAACAGAAAGCAAATGCTTATGTACACCTGCAATCGTGAAGCAGTGTGGGGGAAGCTTTATAAGAGAGAGCTTATTATGGATAATGCAATAAGTTTTCCTGAGAAGCTTTTTTATGAGGACTGCTTTTTCTCCCAGATGATAGCTATGTATGTGCATAGATATTGCAGGACGGATACCGCTTTTTATCATTATTTTTATAATGATAAGGGAGTGATGAATGATAGAACGTCGGCTGACAGGATTATAATGAAAGCAGAGGCAGAGGAAAAGCTTGTAAATGAACTTATATATCGTGGATTGACAGATGATAAGCTGTCACCGTATCATGATGAGCTTGAGTACATTGCCATCAACAATATACTGTTATGCTCATATAATTTTTGTTTATCAACCGGAGCTTCTCTTTTAGCAACACCTATGTATGCGCTGCTTGGACGAATTAAGGTATTGTTTCCCGATTTTATACATAACACATATATACTTGGCTCTGAGGATAATTGCAGTGCCCTCGTTGAGGCTCTTGAAGGACTTGAACGAGCCAAGGAGGCTGCAAGGGATTATGCGGCGGAGGATGAAGCGAAGTATTTTAAAGATAAGGAGACATATGTAATACAGGCTGGTGACAATCAGGAATTTGCATATGATGAAAATAATGAATTCAGGTGTCTTTCTGATTATAGGGAAGAAGCAGGCAGCGTTGATGCACATTACTTCTTTCAGGATATTTATGTTGCCAACAAGGTCATGAAGAGCGGAGTGAGGCATATATACGATATCGGTTCAAGGATTGATGGATATATATCGCATCTTTTAAGCATGGATATCAAGGTGACGATGATAGATATTCGTCCGTTGCCGGAGTGCATAGAAAAACTTGATTTCATTCAGGGCAATGCCATGGATTTATCTAATATTGAATCAGGCTCGGTGCCGGTTCTGTCTTGTCTGCATGCACTTGAGCATTTCGGACTTGGAAGATATGGAGATATGGTTGACTATTACGGATGGAAGAAGGCACTGATGGGGTATGCCAGGATTCTTAAGAATGGTGGAATACTCTATTTAAGTGTGCCGGTAGGAAAAGAACAGAAGGTAATGTTCAATGCACACAGGATATACAGACCATGGACTATTGTGAGAACGGCTGCGGATGATATGAGACTGGAGGAGTTCACATATTTTCACCAAGGAGCCAGAACTACGCTTGATTTTACCCATGATGATGACATAGAGCATATATCCTCGATATTGGAAAACGTGGCGGATAATTATTTGGGAAATTATGACTGCGGAATATTCATTTTCAGAAAAGAGGGACAAGTTCATGAATAATGTTGAAATTATGGGTGGTCTCGGGAACCAGTTATTCCAATATGCATTTTCAAGATATCTTCAGAAGCTTGGGGTGAAAAATGTTGTATTAAGAAAAGATTTTTTCACCATACAGTTCTCGGAAGATAATGACATCACAAAGAGAGAGTTTGTCCTGGATAAATATAACACACGATATGTAGTGGCGGCAGGCGAAAAGACATATCGGAATTATTGCGATGAGAATGATTATCGTGATGATTATGCGGTTGGCTCTGACGAGGTATTGTATGAGGGATATTGGCAGAATATAGACTTTTATAATGCGGTAAAAAAAGAGATACAGGAAGAGCTTACGCTCAAGCCGGAATTTATTGATGATTCAATGGCAGCGGTGGAAAAAGATATGTCATCATGTAACTCGGCGGCACTTCATATAAGACGTTCCGACTATCTTACACAGGTAAACGCGCAGATTTTTGAACAGCTCACGCAGGACTACTACGCTTCGGCTGTCTCGATTATAGAACAGTATACTCATGAAAAGCCTGTTCTATATATATTTTCCGATGACCCGGAATATGCGGCTGAAAATATGAAGGATTTTATGGGATGCAGGACTGTAATAATGCCGCCAGGGGAGCCGTATCAGGATATGTATCTTATGACAAAGACAAAGCATAATATTATTGCCAACAGTACGTTTTCGTGGTGGGGAGCAACGCTTAATGCCAATCCCGATAACATCACAGTGGCTCCATCACGCTGGATGAAGGGACGAACGGTTAATTTATATCACAAGGATTGGATTACATTGTAAAAACAGATAAAATATACATTCATGAACAGGAGCTGCTTATGGACGAATACATCATATATGAGAAACTTGGAGATGAGTATTTAAGTAAAAATATTAATCAGGCATATTTGTGTTACGAAAATGCAGAATTTTTGTGTAAGGATGAAAATATAAGGGCAGGGCTGACAGAAAAGAAAAATAAGCTTCTATGTAATAACTCATTATCGGTCAGAAAGACAAGCATTATAATTGTTTCATATAACTGTATGTATATGATGCAGAAGTGTATAGAAGCAATCAGAAGTTCATGCCCGGAGGAAGCCTGCGAAATAGTAGTGGTTGATAATGCTTCGAGTGATGGTATAAGAGAGTGGCTGTGCGAGCAGGAAGATATTAAGGTTATACTTCTTGAGGAGAATGTGGGATTTCCTGTGGGATGCAATATAGGAGCGCAGTATTCTGAACCTGAAAATGATATATTACTGCTCAACAATGATACGAGACTGGCACATAATTCTCTATTCTGGCTCAGAATGGGGCTGTATGAGAATGAGAGAATAGGAGCATCAGGCGGTATTTCAAATTATGCGGGAAACAGGCAGCAGGTGGATATTGAATATCCGCTTCCGGCAGAATATCTTGAATATGGCAGAGCGGTAAATGTTCCGATGCAGTGTCCATATGAGGAGAGAGTCAGACTGTCCGGCTTTGCGATGCTGGTAAAAAGGGAAGCATGGAATATATGCGGTGGTATGGATGAAAGCTTTTCGCCGGGATATTTTGAGGATGATGATTTGTCTATGCGGCTGGCACTTAACGGATATAGGCTTATATTGTGCAGGAACAGCTTTATATATCATGCGGGAAGCCAGAGCTTTGCAAATAAGGACGGGGTTAATGAACTGCTTGAACAGCACAGGCGGCTTTTTAAAAATAAGTTCGGATTTGACATAATTGACTATGCATATAAAGATATGGAACCGGTAGAGCAGATTCCGTTCGGAAAAGATGATGAAATAAATATTCTTCATATTGGAAGCGGACTTGGTGCGGCACTTAAGCTGATACGAACACGATTTTGCAATGCACATGCTGTTGGTGTGGAGAAGAATGAATGCCTGAAAATGATTTCAGGATGTACAGAGATGGTATTTGACAGCGTGGACAGTCTGGCACAGACACTTAACGGAAAGGTTTTTCATGTACTGCTTATCGGCAAGGATACATACAAGGAGCTTGACAGAGAGGAACTGGCGAAGATTAAAAAGCTTTGCCGGGATGATTGTGTGCTTCTGCCTGAACCGAAAGTACAGGAAAATATTGATTTTGATAAGATAAAGCTTGTTATATGGGATTTGGATGATACTCTGTGGAATGGAACTCTCAGCGAGGGAGCCGTCAATGCTCCTGTGCAGAATGCAGAACTGATTAAGTCGCTGACTGATTGCGGTATAGTCAATACAATTTCGTCAAAGAATGATGAGCAGAATGCAAGGCAGGCATTGGAACAGCTTGGTATATGGGACTTTTTTGTATTCAACAATATTAATTGGGATAACAAAGGTGAACAGATAAAAAAGAAGCTTGAAAACATGAATCTGCGTGCGGAGAATGTTCTTTTTATTGATGATAATCCACGGAATCTTGAGGAAGCCAAGCATTTCAATGATGGAATAATGACATCGGAGCCATGCATTATAGCCGGGCTTATAGAATATGTTGGCGGACAGGTTAAAAAGGATGCTGAACATAAGAGACTTAAGCAGTATAAGCTATTGGAGAAGAAGTGCATAGCTAGAAGTAATGCCGGTTCTGACACACAGTTTTTGTATGACAGCGATATTCATATTGTTGTGAAAGATGACTGCACAGCTGTGCTTGATAGAATTGCAGAGCTTGTGGAGAGAACAAATCAGCTCAATTATACGAAGCTGAGAAGCAGCAGAGAAGAGCTTTTAGAACAGATTAACGATAAAAACAATATGTGCGGTTATGTGAGTGCAAGCGACAGATTCGGAGATTATGGCATAGTTGGTTTTTACTGTTATTCACTTACGGACAAAAGGCTGGTACATTTTCTGTTCTCATGCCGGGTTATGGGAATGGGAATTGAACAGATGGTGTACGTTCTTTTGGGAGTTCCGGATATTATGCCTGTGCTTCCGGTTGCCGTTATGCTTGACAAGGATGGCGACGCACCATGGGTTAATGTGGATATTGAAACAGGCGGTGCAGATGCGGGCAGGAGCGTTGATGAAGAACATACACAGAAGGCAAGAATACTTTTAAAGGGACCTTGTGATTTAAGTGCGATAGAAGGATATCTTTCCGGTGCGGAGCTGACAAAAGAGTTTAACTATGTAAATGATAAAGGCTTTATTACAACGGGGCAGAATCATTCAATGCATATTTGGGAGAGCGCATATCTGACCAAAGAGGAGATTGAGAATATAACAGAGAATGTACCGTTTATTACTTCGGGTGATTTTGAGACATCAATCTTTGATAAAGAATATAACATTGTGTGTTACAGCCTTCTTCCGGATTGCCATGCAGGACTCTATAAAAATAAAGAATCAGAAGCATATATAAGCTTTGGAAGCTGCAATTTTGATCTGACGGACAAGAATAATATGAGAGGATATATTGACGGAAGCATTGTGAATCATGCATTTCCTTTTACTGAAGAGATAATAAACAGATTTTCTGACGAATGGCAATATATGGGGACAACGGCACCGCAGGATTTGCTTAGAAATCTTGATTATATGCTTGAACACGCGGCCGGATGCCCTGACTTCATATTTATTCTTGGCAGCGAGATCGAGTATGAGAGCGAAAATGAGGAGTTCAGAGATCATGCGGAGCGTCACAAAGAAATAAACAGGATTGTCAGGGAGCATGTCAGGGGTAATGACAGAGTTAAATTAGTTGAAATAACGAAATTTATTCATTCACAGGATGATTATCTCGATTGTATCAATCATTTCAAGAGAAATGTATACTATGACATGGCTACGGAGATATGTTCCTGCATAAATGAATTTATAAAGTCGCATAAAGAGTAAGAAATATTATTTAAGTAACTATATACAGCAGGAGAAGTTTGAAACAAATTTTCAAACTACTTATTGATGGCAATACTGCAAGCAATGCTTGCAGTATGCAGGGGTATAAATATGAGAATACTTGTATATTGTTGGAAGGCCTACAATCAGGCTGATATTATCACCGCACTCAGACGGCGCGGGCATATTGTTGATACGTTCGAGGCGGAACTTGGGAACTTTGAGAAGGATGACAATTTTGAACAGCTTTTTATGAAAATAATATCAGGATGCAGTGGTGAGGGCGGAAAAGAGACAGCGGAGGCAACAGGGAAGAAAGCTGCTGTTTCTGTGTATGACGCTGTGTTTTCTGTGAATTATTTTCCTATAATTTCGGATTTATGTGGACAATTCGTGGGACTGAAGTATATATGCTGGACGTGTGACAGCCCGTTGTCAACGATGTACCACCAATCAATTTTTAATGAGTGCAACTATATATTTATTTTTGACCGATTCTGCTACATGACCTTCAAGGAGCTTGGCGCGAATGTGTATTATCTGCCGCTTGCTGCTGCGGTTGGGAGAGCGGAGTCGGTGATTGCAGAAGCAGGTAAGGAATACAAGCACGACGTGAGCTTTATCGGCAGCATGTACCGCAAGAACTCGTATGATGAGATTAAGGATAAGCTCCCGGATTATGTGAGAGGCTATTTTGATGCGCTTATGAAGCTTCAGATGGAGATATACGGAGAAAATTATATCGACGGTATGCTTACGGCGGATATTATTGAGGAGCTTAACAGGCATTTTAAAATCGAGAAGAGCGAGCGTTCGTTTTCGGATATTTCACTTATATTTTCGACAACAGTGCTTGGATTTAAGATTGCACAGCTTGAGAGGTATAAGCTTCTCGGTGGACTCTCGAAGTACTTTGATGTTAACGTGTTCACGGATGATGTGAATGCTGAATTCATATTGGCACACAACAGAGGTCCGGTAAGATATTGGGATGAATCACCGATTGTGTTTGCACAGAGTAAGATTAATCTCAATTTTACCATAAGGAACATAAGGAGCGGAATACCGCTCAGAGTGTGGGATATTTTGGCGGCAGGAGGCTTCTGCATAACCAATTTCCAGCCTGAGCTTGTGATGTATTTCAAGAATGGTGAGGATCTGGTGTGGTTCGAGGATGAGACGGACCTTGTGAAAAAAGTGAGATATTATCTGGTACATGAGGATGAGAGAAAAAGAATTGCACTGAACGGTCAGAAAAAGGTCAGGGAGCTTCACAATTATGATGTGAGATTTGATTGTATTGAAAAAATAACAGGCTGTTGAACCTGTAATAGGTTCAGCAGCCTGTGCTGTACTTGACTTAAAGCGAACGATCAAACATCATTCCGGTATAAATCGATGCCGCATATGGTGTTGAGATAAGCTTCTGAGGATTTTTGTATGCGACAATTTTTTTATTAATATATTCCATCGGATTGACTTCGATATTGTCAACCCTCTTCTTAAGCGCATTCTTGAAACTGTCTAAGCTCTTAAGGTTATCAAATATTGTACCGCCCTTGGCGGCTTTTTCGATTGAATCGTGGTCAACGGACAATGTATAGTCATCATTGACGTGGAAACCGTTGGATTCGAGAAGCTCGCGGCTGGACTTGACCGTTGAGGTCATGTTGGAGCGGAGCATTCGAAGCTCGTGAGTGTCCTTCTTGTTAGAAAGTGCAATGAGATTGTTGTAATTCCCGGCAAGGTTCTCATATTCTTCAATCAGAGGGCTGCCGTCCTTCATTGCACTGATGGTTCCGGTTCCGAGCTCATCCGATGTGCCGTGAAGAGTAACCTCATATCGGCCGTCAACCATAAAGGAATTGCTCTCGGATATATTGGACTTGCCGTTAATATCGAATACGGCGTTGGACGGGTAGATGCTTATGTTATCAAGACCGAACATCCTGACTGCGCCCGATAGTGTTCCGGATATATTCTCAAGCATGCGGAACTGGCACGGAGAACCCTTGTGGCTTCCGGTAGCTTTGGAGGTTATCCTGATTGCCTTCTGTGAATACTGGTTCTGAATAACCTCGGCATTGAGACCGATCCCTGAGCGTGTTATGGAACGCGCAAGCTTATCAAGCACCGTACCGTTGTTGTCGGTATCGCTCACATTGAATTCTACTTCATATGTGGTGCCGGAATTCTCTATATTAAAAGAGTAGGTTCCCGGAAAAAGCGCGCGCGCACCCGGGGAGACATATTCTCCGATGTTGATCTGCGGTGATGCGAGCTGCTTAACATTGAAGGTGAGCTTCTCGTCATCAGGAGCATCGCTTCCGACGTATTCTGCGGTGACAAGTGCTTCATTGTCTGAGACTGCAACAATTCCTACCGGCATATCGTCATCCGATATATCCGTGATATCGCTTAAGGTATCAGTGAGGGAACGTGCGGCTTCCTTGATGTCTATTGCGAGTTTCTGCGAGCTTTCTGACATGTCAACCTTGTACAGAGGAGCTGCCCTGTTGATTTTTACTATTGTATTGTATATATCGCGCAGTTCGCTGCGCTTATGTGTGTCGTGGCGCGATACGGTCCGATTGCCGTATGTGCTGATATAATAATCATATACGCTGTTAATCAAAAAGGTCACCTCCATGTGGCAAAATGATTATATATGATGCTTTCAAAGAAAATCCGTTTTCTGTTGAATTATGTACAATACTGATTTATACTGGAAATATACCATATAATAGGAAGAAGTACAATAGTCATATAGGGCGAAAAAATGAAAAAATGCAGTTAAATACGGCTTTTTTTCAAAAAAACACTTGACTAACGGTATGTCCTATGCTATTCTAAGCTAGCTATGGAAGAGCTAAGGCTTTTTTTTTATGCCTTAAAAACACTAATTTTTTTAAAAGAAACTAATTGGAGGTGGAAGTTGTGCGTGTAAAGATAACATTGGCATGTACAGAGTGCAAGCAGCGTAAT
>CAKRIL010000015.1 GCA_934343915.1 uncultured Lachnospiraceae bacterium
GATACTTCTCAGAGTCACCCACATATCCCTTAAGATGCGCATCCAAATCCCTTGGATTTTCACCCCAGCTTAAAACAACACGATAATTGCTTACTTCGCCTATAATCGGTGAAATGCTTCCATTTTGACTGATGCCATTGTACTCCTCGGCAGATACAACATTAAAGTATCCCGTTGTATAATCATCCTTTTTAAGCATAAGCGTGTAATATCCTGCCGGGAGCTCAAGTGAATACGCTCCGTCACCATCGGTAATTGTCTGTGCAGCGTAGGCACCTGTCCTCATGTTCCATCCCTCGAACACATAAATTCTGACCTCCGGTACCCCGACACCGGTTGTTGCACTTGTAATATAGCCGCTAATCGGTTCAGCGTTGCCGTCTTTTATAAGGACTACCGGAAGACTCGCAACACCATTGGCATTGACAACTGCCTTTCCCACAAAAGTGAGATAGCCATCCGCGGTAATATTAACAATGTACTCTCCCTTGTAAATATCGGAAAAATCGCAGTAGGTACCATCTTCAATATCATATTCACTATAAGTATTATCCGGGAAGCTCTTATCCTGACCTTCTGCCACGATAGCAAGTCCCTCAATATCTTCGGGATTTAAGGCCGCTCCTGCCGCATCAGTGAATGAAATCTGAAGTTCTCCAAGCTCATCATAAATCTCCTCGGTATCAAAGGCTCTTCTTATAATGCTCATTTTCTCCGCATTGAATCCAAGCCTTTTTCCCGCCTGAATAAGATTACGCCTTACAGATACGAAATCAGATGAGGCATCATAACCAAGCATAAGTGATTTATACCACAGCTTTTCAAGCTCTGCTGTAGGAATTCCATCCTTTTCCATAAGATATGCGGCATGGTACACAAACGATGAATTGGTATGCACCATTGCGCTTTGATATGGTTTTCCGTTATCCTGGTAATATGTACGATAATCACTGTATACAACCGGTGCATCATATCGTTCCGGGTCAGCAAGATCTCTTATTGTCTGCCATTCCTCCCCCATAGTCGTGTCATCATGGTCTACAAACCACCCAAATACATCGGCATATCCTTCATTAATTGCTCCCGTATAATCTTCATACGGAAAGTCATCTACACCATTACCTGCCAGAATAAAATGTAAAACACCATGGGTAAGCTCATGTGCCATAATATCAAGACCTGATGCAGTGGTCGGTGCTTTACCATTATTGACCGTTCTATTATCATAAAAATACATCTGCTTAGTTTTGCCATTCCAACACGCATTATCCTTACCGCCGAATGCATGGACATTAACCTTAATTGTCATCCCGTTGCCGTCAACGGAGTAGCGATTCAAATGATCCTTATACCAGTCGTACACCTCCATCATATTGATATACGCAGAAATTGCCGTAGGGTCGTCCCATTCAGTATTGAACTCATGTGTCCATGCTCCTGCATTATCGCCCTTAATCTCAATACCGCGCTCAATATCCTCCAGATAGTAGAAATACCAGTCTGCCTGATGAAACTGAACAGGAAAAACATGGTTTTTTCCGCTCTCGTCCTTGCCATTTCCGGTTGTTGTATAATCACCCCAGTCATATACATTGGAATACCGCTTAAGCTCTGTTCCATCAACAGCACTTACAATAACCGTCTCGTTCTCAGACCTGCCATAATATGCAAGCACGGGGGCTGCTGCATAATCTCCAACAGCATATACAACCATTTCAATCTCCGAGAATTCCACATCAGCATATTGCGCCGTAAAATCCTCCTGAGTAAATCCTATTGAGGTATTGGTGTAATTAAGTATAGCATCAGGAATTAATGATGAGCTGAGATAGGATGTCTCACCACTTTCTTTATCAGCCTCAATTCTTACACTGAAACCATATACTCTGTAATTATTCCAATACTGGGCGAACGAATATATAAGGCTTTCGTCGTCATAATTGGTTGCTTTCCACACAAGTGACTCTGACGGATTATCTATTCCCAACAGTCCCCTGACATTACAGATTGCCTGGATTGCAGACTCCGTTGAATTAACTGTTACCTCACTGAACTTTCCGCTTATCGATTCAACATACTCCATATTGTCGGTATAGGTTATATCAACAGGACTGTTTTCATCATTAAGCTCCTCTATATCAAGTATACTGTAATTCGGTGCCTCTTCATAATTGAAAGCCGTTGCGGCAATAACCTTTATGGTGAACTCTTTATCCGCCGATGCCTCACCAACCGTGATATGTGCCGTGAGCTTGACAGTCTCATCATTATCATAAGGTCTGGTAACGGCTCCATCTATTCCCACTACCCCTGTATCAGATGAGCTCCACAGAATATCCGCGCTCATGTCACCGTCAACCATTTCGGAGCAAAGTGTCAGATTGCGTGTGACCGAATCTGCATAGTCACCATCTGCATAATCTATCCTAAGCCTGTTCATCACCTTATACGCAAATATGTCATCCTCCGTAATCTCTGACTGCTGCTCCGTAATAAAAACCGCCAATACCGAGATATCCTTATCAGGCATCTCAAGCGTAGTGTTCATGCTTTCAGCGTTCTCTATTTCCTCCTCATCATCCCTTACCCACTTGACAAATACATAGCCTGTCTCCGCCGAAGCCGTAAGCTCTACTTTTTCACCCTTTGTGTACTCACCTGATGCCGTCCCTGCCACACCGCCTGTCGATGCAGCTACGGTTAGAAAATATTTCTCATCCGAAGCTGATGTCGATTCCGAAGCCGGTTTTGACTCATTTTCATTACTATCCCCTTCGTGTATAAAAAAATGCCAACCGGTATAACACAATGCTCCACACAGGATAATCAGGCATAAAATAACTGAAATCACACGACCTGCTTTTGGCTTCTTTTTATCCGGGGTCTTGTCCTTATTTTTAACCTTCTTATTCTTTACATTGTTCTCTTTATCATGCGTGACCGAATCTGCCTGTGAATTAACATTACTTGCTGTAATCTTACGTTCGGTTCCGCAGTTAGGGCAGAATCTCGCAGTTTCTGATACCGGATTACCACAGTTTCTACAATATTTCATATCTTTTATCTCCTTGTTTCATTGTTAATTATTCCAACACCCAACCCTCCGCCCACGCGGCATCGAATGTAAGCGCCACCACCTTATCTTCCCTGTCAACACAGTATATAGGAAGCTCCTTAGATGCAGCAGCCGCCTTATTGGCAACATCAACCACTGCCCTCGGGCCCGCATAGGCAATACCCGCAAGCAGCAACAGCATGAATCCTGCCGCTACGCTTTTCTTGTTTTTCTTTACTAGTGAATGCAGCTTCCGACATGCAGTTTTAAGTCCATCCGTTTTACCATTTCTTATAAACATAAAAACCCCCGACATATATTCCTACTAAAATATATACCGAAGGCTTTTCCCGAATACCAACTACTATTTAATTCACTTCCTCAACGAAGCTTACACCCTCTACATTCTTAAGCTGTTCAATGACCTCCGCATGTTCCACGAAGCGTACCAGTTTCACAACAAGCAGTACTCCTATATGCTTATCCGAAGTTCTCGCCTTACCTGTCTCAAAATCAGATACATTAATGTCGAGCTCCCTGAGCTTCTCAAGAAGTCTTCCGACATATGAGACATCTTCGAGTTCCACATATATTCCTATGACTCTTGCATTGGTCTCCATGCGTGTCTCGACACGATGAAGCACTGTATTGATTATATAACATAATATTGTCGCAATGATTCCGGCCGAATAGAAGCCCGTTCCGAATGCAAGTCCGATACATGCCACTACCCACAACCCGGCAGCTGTTGTAAGACCTCTTATCTTCTGAAGCCCCGTCACCATAATCGTACCGGCTCCCAAAAAGCCTATACCGCTTATTACCTGAGCTGCCATTCGCGAAGCATCTATACCTGCATAATGTTCAGCCATGTACTGATTGGTCAGCATCGCAAGAGCGGAGCCGACACACACAAGCATATGTGTTCTGAATCCCGCCGGTCGCTTCTTCTTACCTCTCTCAAGTCCCAGCAGTCCTCCGCATACCAGTGCAAGCAGCAGTCTTACCATGGTTGAGACAATATTAATACCCTGTAAATATTCCATATATTAACAATATAGGACTAGCTTCCTATCGCTGTACCAAGACCGTTCTTCATTCTTCCGTACATGCTTCCGTCACATACTATACAGTTGCGTCCGTTCTCCTTAGCCATATAAAGTGCCTGGTCAGCTTCCTCATACAGCTCTCTGACACTGTTCTCCGTATCAGGATAGGTACAGGCAGCACCCATACTTACTGTGACATATTGGGATACCTCAACATAAGCATGTTCAATTCTAAGATCCGCAACAGCACTTCTTATCTTAAGCGCAAGTCCTATAATCTCCTTCTTATTCATATTCTGCACGAACACAAGGAACTCTTCTCCTCCTGTACGCACCACGATATCCGTCTGTCTCCTTGCGGAGCCCTCGATAGCCCCTGCTATCCTCTTAAGACATTCATCGCCCTCAGGATGTCCGAATTTATCATTGTACTTCTTGAAAAAGTCGATATCTATCGCAATCACACCTACCATTGAATGGCTGCGCATACATATAGGCCATATAATACCCGCACGTCTTATAAAACCTCTGCGGTTGGTAAGTCCCGTGAGCGGATCCTGCTCGGAGGCAAAGGTCTTCTCCTTAAGTTCCGCCTTAGTACGTTCTCTGCTTCTGAAAAGCTCCTGAATATACCTTCCGGCCATGGTAAGAGCCACCCCGATTACTGCTGTCTCAATCGCCGCACGCACTCCGTCAACGGCACATGCCGCCGTCATTGCTGCCGTAATCGCTGCCATGACAAGCGAATACACATTCATCTCCGACTTCAAAAAGCAAGGACACACAGCCAGCATTCCCATAAGCATAACATACGGCATTATGCTTCCGCCCGCTCCGCAGCTCATTATACATAAAGGAGTGAGCATCAACGCCGTACAGAAGTAATACACTCTGTAAGCTGATGTAATAAGCTGCTGTGCATTCTTCACTATATATAAAAGAAGCACCGCTGAGATAAGCTGCAGCATCTCACATACAATCACCATGGCTGTGACACCAACAGGAACCTCACCGGTGGAATTACACATAATCCAATACAGCGGCAGAAGCAAGGAAAGGACGGACGAAAGTATAAGCCCTCTTTTGCAGTTGACTGCTGCCAGACGGCTCTCAAATTCTCTCTTTTTAGATGACCTGCGTGTACTTCCGGTTGCTCTGCTCATATATATCCCCGTTTCGCATAGTATACTTTAAAGTAAGTATATATGATAGCAGAAAAAAAATCAATATTTTTTTAGATACTTTTCTGAATTTTTTTACTCTTTTTTAACAATTCAATTTCATCCGGCAAAACTTTCTCATTACTGTATCTTGCCTTCTCATAAATATCAGTAATTTCATCCTGCATGCCCGTTATATACGCATTTGAAAGCTCCTTTGGGGTCATATTGCACGAAACCTTCTCTTTTTTTGCAGCCGCACTCCTGCGGACCATGCTTTTATATATTTTTCTTGCTTTCATATCCGCCGAATCGGCATATTCCCCGCGAAGAGCTCTTTTTCTTATTCGGAAGCTTTTCTCATCAGCAGGTGCCACGAATTCTCTCACATCACCTCCCGCCCGGCTCCCGCCCCTCATTCTTTTCATCAGACGCACCGCTGCTGCCAAAATGCCTGCAATCACCGCAATAACTACGACTACACCGACAATCACCGCAATACCGTTAAGTACATCCTGCCACACTCCTGATTCCGCCTGAAAAGGAATGAAATCCGCACCTTCATCCGGCTGTGCCTCTGTCGGTTCAATGACAACCGTATTTTTCTGCTCATCATCCCTGAACAACCCGAATATGAAGCGAAGCACATAGACAATTAACTGCTTTAATGCTCCAAGCAGCTTATATACATACATATTATCCGCAAGCACCATAGCACCTGCACACAGCACTCCCACCATCGTCATAATGAATATATCGACCTTTACCATCTGTCGTGCAGGAAAATTACCAGTGTTGTGGTTCATCGTCATGGTTCCGTTAAGATTGCTCAGGTTTCGATAGACAACCTGAAGAAGAATGAACGCCGCTCCGAAGTACAGAGCCCACTCACTGATTGCTGCTCTGTCCGTTGCCTCTCCTATTATCAGCGCACCCACGAATATTGCACCGACTCCCACAGGTACATGTTCACTTGTATGGCCTTTATTTCCAAGTATTATGCTTATCGAGTACACTGTCAGAACAAGCACTATCACTATATACGCCATGCGTACAACACTATCCCCGGCACTCATAGCTGCATAGACGATGGCTGCCGCATGAGCAGCTATCGTCAGCCCTCTGTTCTTACACCACCCTCTTACTATATACAGCATGACAACAGGAACCCCGACCGCAGCCGTACAGCTTCCGATACCGATATCTGTTCTTCCGAAAAAGCCTGTCAGTACAAGCATGAGTGCCGTGTCAAAAATCATAAACTGCATCAGTACATCAATAATATTCACCGCCCGGATGATTCCCGTATTTTTACTTACCCCTGTCTCACTCATGTTCCACCTCCCAGCGCAGAATATTATTCTTATCCATATAATCAAAACGCTCGTCGAACCCTTTGTGACAAGGATATATCCATATCGAACCCTCACTTTCTGCTGATATCGTACTGTAATACTTCTGCAGAGGCTCCCTGCGGCTCGTCGAAATCATACAGTATATAACATTCTCACCCTGCTCAGCCATATGAGCCCTCATCACATTCTCAAAATCGTCCGGAACCTTTTTCAAATCAATTCTTGCAAGCTTTTCCATAATTGCCGTTCTGTGGCTCTCATCACAGCCCGCCCTCATGACAAGCTCTTTTCCGGTCGTTATGTCCCTTCCGTTAGAGAGCATGCTGACCTCCACAGCCTGTCTTGTGAGCCGGCACGCAAGACTGCATGCCATTGATATCGACTTCTCTTTCAGCTCCTCATACTCCCACACACCGTCATTTTCAAGGTTCAGAAGTATACATACCTGTCTTGCCGCCGTATAAGCATGTACATTGACTTTGAGCTCGCCTGTCTTTGCCGATGCCGTCCAGTTGACATTCTTCATGCTGTCATATGTCTCATATTCCCTTATTCCCCTGAACTCGAATGGGTCTTCGCAGGTATACTGCCTTGTGAGCACCGTTCCCATAATACGCTTGTACGGTATTTCCACCTGCTGTGATAAAATCTCCTCAGGATATACTGTTATTGTTCTGTCAAGCTTTATGACCGTCGCAAGCGTCTTATCCATCATCACATCAGTAGAGACAATATTGACATTGTCAATCCTGAAATACCCTCTCCTGGTACACACAAGCGGTATCTTTCTTGTAATTTTCTGATAAAAAAGCAAGGAGAATACATCACTCTTATAACAGTGATCCGACACATTGGTATTTACAACCTCATTCCCGAACAGAAAGCTTTTGTCAACCTCGAACTTGACCATCACCATCGGCAATGGCAGCCATTTTCTGTTCACAATCGTTTCCGTGAGAATGAGCTTTCTTCCCGGAAATGTCACATTTTCGGACACCTCTATGTCAGCCTCTATCCCCTTGCTCCAATTTTTTATATATATCTTTCTGATGACAGCAAGTACAATCATAACTGCTATCCCCATCAAAATAAGGCTCATCTATCTGCTCCAGTCCTCAGTCGCAATCTCAGTCGCTGCAAGAATGTCATCTATAAGCTTCCTTTTTCCTTCATCACCTGCAAAGGATGATACAAGCACAAGTCTGTGTGCAAGGACATACACTGCAAGCTCCTTCACGTCCTCAGGTACGACATAGCCTCTTCCATTCACATATGCATAAGCTTTTGCCGCCTTAAGCAGTGCAAGCGTTCCACGCGGACTCACTCCGAGCTTTATATCATGGTTATGTCTTGTAGCTTCAACAATAGCTGCTATATACTCAATAACCGCCTTGTGAACGTATATGTCAGCCAGCTCCTCCTGCATTGCCGCAAGCTCCGCTGTCGTACATACGGCATCGGGCAGCTTGGTGCTTTTTCCCGCCGTGTCTCCCATGAAGCGCTCCATAATTTTAATCTCATCATTCTTATCCGGCAGCCCCATGGAAAGCTTTATCATAAATCTGTCAAGCTGTGCCTCAGGCAGCGGGAATGTTCCCGCCGTTTCAACAGGGTTCTGTGTTGCTATGACAATAAACGGTTCTTCAAGAGGATAAGTTACACCATCAATCGTAACCTGATGCTCCTCCATACATTCAAGAAGGCTTGACTGTGTTCTCGGTGTGGCACGGTTAATCTCATCTGCCAGCACAATATTGGCGAACACAGGTCCCTTCCTCAATGTAAATTCTCCCGTCTTTCTGTTATAAAAGTTAATGCCCGTCACATCAGACGGAAGCAGGTCTGGAGTGAACTGTATTCTCGAGAACGCTCCGTCCATGCTTCCTGCAAGGCTCTTCGCCATGACAGTCTTTCCCGTTCCCGGAACATCTTCGAGAAGAATATGACCTCCGGCAAGCATGGACGTAAGAATAAGCTTTATTACGTCCTCCTTGCCGACTATGACTGATGAAATGTTTTTTCTGATTTCGTCTAATTTCTCTCTGTTAGCCATTCTTTCTCCTTCTTGATGTGAGCTTGTTTAAGATTATGCCGTTTCTGTCCACGATATATATTATCAATACAGTTGTTGAAAGCAGTGAAATCACAGTTGCTAATCTCCATGCTGCAAATCCGGTGAAGCTTACCACTATCTCACCCGAATAGCCCGGCTCGACTTTCACGCAGAGCTTACCCATGTCACCATATATCTCAAGCTTTTTACCCGTCGCCTTATCGACAGCGGTATAGCCCTCATAGTATACTGTTGAGAACTTGACAATGCCCTCCGTGTCGCTGTTATTGCTTATCATGCAGTCTATATAGTTATTCTTTCTGTATATCTCCGTATATGAGATATTCTCATCAGGCTCCGCCTCCTGCTTTTCGAAGAGTTCAACAAGCGGACCTGCCGGAAGATACTCTGCTCCGATAACATTCGACGAATCAAGTGAGCTCTCGGAATACACAAAATACGGCTCATAGCTGTTAAGAATATTTCCTATAAGCTGTCCCGTCTGAATCACGCACACGGCGATTATACTTATTGCAATATACTTGTATACCTTTTTCTTCTCATCGATGTTCTTAAGTGCCGTCACAACACAGATTGCAAGTGTTACCCCCGCTATGCTTAAGAACCGCCATGAGAACTGGAAAGATGCAATTATTTTTTTAAAGGTATGGCATATGTTCTGTAAGAAGTCCCATGGGAACAGATATGTTGACAGCCACAGGCACAGCGCCGAAAATACAAGAACTATTATTCCTGTCTTTTTCTCCTTCTTATCCTTCACATATCCCACGCAGAAGCAGTATAAAAGCGCCGCACCGCTCATTAGAAGTCCGAGGCCCGTTGTCGTAGGAAGCTCATCGGCGATACCGCTCTCAAGCACAAGCGCCTGTCCCGAATATGTCGATACAGGGTCAAGCAGCTGTCCCACGAATGAGCTGTACTGCTGTATATACTTTGGCGGATACGCAGTAAGAACAAAACCGCCAAGATACATATAGTGCAGGAAAGGCACAAGAAATGCGAGGTTGATTATGCATGTATACACCACAATCTTTACAAGCACAATAAAACGCTTCTTCTCAAAGGTGCGCTTAAACAATATAAGGCACAAGAGGATTGTGAATGCACCAACCATCTCGCAGGTCAGTATATGTGTATTGATAATACCGCTGAAGCCGAGCACCGGAAGTATCCAGTTGCGCTTATATCCGCTCTCGTCCGTATCCTCATAGAATACCTTCCACAATCCATATGCAACCACAGGAATGAAGGTCATTGCAGAGTATTCACCTACCGACGACCTTATATATATATCTGCAATTCTGTAAAGTGATGTCGTATATACGACCGCTCCGACAACCGCCGCCTTCCTTTTGCCCGTCATGCCCTTGAAGCAGTAATACGAGATTACACAGGTCGCCAGATTGCACAGGAACACATATATATTATAGCTCTGATATACTCCGAAGCCGCACAGTCTTAACAGTGCCGGAATATATAAGAACAGGTCTCCGTAGAATACTCCAACCGCATATCCGTTGCCGTTTAACCAGTTGGACTGTATCTTTATCGGAAAATCTCCCGAGAGAATTCCGTTCTTGATTCCTTCTATTCTGAGCAGATGGAACTGTAAGTCATGTCCGTTAATCAGATAATTAAAGAACAGCGGAATTGATGTAAAAATAACCGTTGCCGCAAGTATGAAAAATACCTCGACGCTTCCTTCCTTTACAAGACCCTTTTTCCTCTTATTTGAAAAAACGATAAGAAGATTAACAGCAGATGCTATGCATACGGCTATGATTCCCGTTCTGAATACACCACCAATCGTCTTTTGAACGGTGACACTCCTGACCACCATTCCCGGGTTCGAGTAACAGTACAGATATACCACAAAGTCCTTCGCCGGTATATGGATGAACGCCTCCGAAGACATGCTCGTTCTGTCTGTCGAGAGTGTGAGTGCGTCCATATCCATACGTCCTGTAAGCTGCTTATCCCCTTCGTGTATGGACTTCATCTCAAGAAACGCGAAGCTCATATCCGACTGGGTATCATACTCCACCGTGTATCTGTATGAGCCATAGCTGAGTGCCATGTCAGGTGTCTTTTCACATTCATCAGATAATCTCTGTAAATCCTCGGCGGTATACTTATAGTTCACCCACGGAAACGCCGTGGCAAGCATCAGAATGACCGTTATAAAGGCTTCAACCGCCACAATTTTTATCCACGTCTTTTTTTCCATAACTGCCTCCACCATTGACTGAAGCCGGTCTTATACTTAACCGCCTCTATGACAAGCATAAGAACACATATAATCGAAATCACAGCCGTTATCTTCCATGAAGCATATCCTGTGAATTTGAGCACAACGTGACCTGAATATCCCGGATGTATCTTCACAGCCATTCTTCCGTTATCCTTGTATAACTCAAGCTTTTCTCCCGTATCCTTATCTGTCGCCGTATATCCGTCATAATATACTATCGAGAAGAGAACATTGCCCTCCTCAGTGCTCTGATTCGATGCACTGAACTCAATATAATTCTGATTTCTATACTCCTGAACAAAATCAACATTATCCGATGGCAATGCATACTGCACCTCGAACAGCTCAAGAAGGACATTGGACGGCAGATACTCTGCACCTGCCACGGCAGTCACCATGTCAAGGTCATTCTCCTGATATGCCCTGTAGGGTTCAGCCTCATTAAGCACGCCGCTTAAGAACGACATGCTCTGTATCAGATTCAGCGCAATTATTCCGGCAGCTATGAAGGAATACGTCTTTTTATCCTCAATAACCCTGAGAGACAGGATAATGCCTATCACAAGCATTATGGTTGTTATGCTTAAAAATCTCCAAGGGAACTGGATATTTGAAATTATTCCCGATAATTTCGAGCTGCTTTCCTTAAGCAGATTCCAAGGGAAACAGCAGGTCGAAAGCCATATTGAGAGCACCGTAAAAATGAGCACTATACAAATACCCTTTTTATCCTGCTTTTCTTTCACATGCCCCATAGCAAGGACATAGAGCATAACAACAGCACCGAATCCGAGCCCTGCACCAACGCTTATCGGCATCTCTCCTGCCACGCCTGTCTTGGTTGACATAACATCACCAGAAGCAGATGTAACAAATTCAAAAATCTGTGATAAGTATGCTCCGTACTGCTGTATTCCGTTAGGAAAATGGTCTGCATCAACGGCTATGATGCCTCCCTTCATAAAATACTGGAGGAAAGGCAGCAAAAATCCTATGCAGACAATACTTGTGTACACCACTGTCTTAAGCAGCACTATAAAGCGTTCCTTCTTAAATGTCTTTTTGAACATAATCAGGCAGAAAAGTATTGTAAAGCCCGCCACCATCTCACAGGTTATAAGATGCGTATTGATAATGCCTGCAAAGCCTATAACCAAGGTAATCCAGTGCTTGGAAAATCCGTCCGAATCCACCTCATCAGTATATATTCTGTACAAGCCGTATGCTATCACAGGCAGGAATATCATCGCAGCGTACTCGCCAACCGAGGAACGTACATATACATCTATCAGTCTGTATACGGACAAGGTATAGAGTACCGCGCCAACCGTACCTGTCTTAATGCTTCCTGACATTTTCTTAAAGCAGTAATACGAAACGGCGCACGTTGCAATATTGCACAGCACAACGAATATCTTATAGCTTTCCATGCAGTTAAAGCCCGCAATTCTCAATAATGCAGGAATGTATAACACAATATCCCCATAATATACTCCCGCTGCGTATCCATTGCCGCACAGCCAGTTGGTGTATATCTTTATCGGGAACTGACCTGACAGGATACCGTTCTTTATACCCTCAATTCTTGATAAATGGAATAAAAGGTCATGCCCCTTTGTCAGATAATCAACCGCTAACGGGAGCGATGAAATGACAACCGCGGCAGCCAGCACGAAAAATACCTTTATGCTTTCATCCTTTATTTTACCTTCTCTGCGTTTGTCCCTGAATACGATGAGCATATCAATAAGACCCATAATAAGGAGATAGATGATAATTCCCCTGAGAACACCGCCCACACTCTTATGTATGGTAATGCTCTTTATTGCAAGCGTTCCCTCACCGCCGAAGATACAGCCGGTGTAGTAGTCATTGCTTCCAAGCTTCACATACACATCTGTCGTAACCGTGTTACAGCCCTCTGTCAGATATGTTATGTCAGAATAAAACTTGTCTATGTTATACACATCAGTCGCAGCCTGCTTTTCAGATGAAAAATACAAAAAGCTGCTGTCCGCCGTGCTCTCGTATTCAACAGTAATCTTATACACTCCATAGCCAAGCTTCAACCTGTCCGTTCTCACGAACCATCCCTGTGAATCCGTGCTCTCATCAGCATATACCACTCCGTCGCCCTGCTTTCCAAGCTGACATATGAGGTCATTTGCGTAAAAGGTTCTATTCATTCCCGGGAAAATAAGCAGGAGCATTAAAAGCAGCAATACTGCTGCCTGAATACCCGATAACCATTTCCAGCTCTTCTTTGTCATGACTTCCTCCTCTGTGCCACCTGCTCATAGATTTCCAACATGTTCTCCGCATTCTCTCTTCTGTCAAAGAGCTGCTGCGCGTGAAGTCTCGCTGCGCGCGTCATTCCGTCAAGCGAAGCCCTGTCCTCATCCTGCTGCTTAAAAATCTTCATCACATAGAAGGCAAGCATATATGGCGCATCATGCTGGTACACATAACCCTCCATATTATTTTTAAGCATATTTGCCACTCCGCCCACGAGTGAGGAGACACACGGGATGCCTAACATCATTGCCTCACCAAGTGAATTAGGCGAATTTTCGATTGACGACGGAGATACGAACACATTACTCTTAAGGTACTGTGCCTTCATCTCATCCGATTTTAGAGGAGGTAGGAATTCCACACAACCTCTTAGATTATATTTTTTGATAAGCTTTGACAGATACCGCTGATAATTCTTCTGTCTCAGCTTATTTTTAAAGCCTGCATCATTAAGCTTCACGCCCCCGGCAACTCTCAGCTTCACATCCGGATAGAACTTTCTTATATCGTTCAGAGCCTCAAGCATATAATGAAGACCTTTTATAGGATAATAGCCCTGTGACACGAATATCGTGTGCTTATCACAGGTGTCGGCACTCCATCGTTCTCCATCATAGAAATCTTTTCTTAAAATTTCACTGCAATAGTGATACTGTGCATCAGGATTGATAAGCTTCGTGCTTATATTGTCCCAGTCCGTTCTTCCGATTATATGTCCCGCACCCTTAATTGTCTCCTTCTCAAGTCTGCCTCTCTGATAATATTTTCTTCTGTCAAAGAAGAGATTATCCATCTTAAGAACATCCCTGAATGTAAAGCCATATCTTACGCTCACAGGCAGGTCTGCCATATAATGTCTTGCGTACACACTTGTAAGTCCCTGTATGGACACAACCGTTCTCTCGGGCTTTCCGAATGCCCTCACCATGGCACAGGCATGGTCATATTCCGTCCCGGCAATATGCACCACATCAGGCTTAACCTTCTCAACAATGCTCTTTAGGCGCGCCTCAACACCCGGATTGTACTTATAAGGCTTGTCCTCCTCCTTGTAAAATCCGTAAAATGAATTGCCGTCAAGCTCCCCTTCTATGGTTTCCTTCTTTGCAAACTGTGGAAAAGCTATCGCAAGCTCCACGTCAGCACCATTTTCCTTCACAAGCTTCATAAGTGAATTGTACAGTCCGTCAATCCAGCCTTCCTTAACCTGTATCGGAAGCTCCGCCTTTTCACACAGTGCAGGAATCGGAGCGTTTATAAGCCATAATACCTTCATGAACCCTTCCCCTTTTTTTATTTTTACCTGAAATCGAACTTACTGCTTGTATATGAGCTCCAGTCAATCGGTTCAATCATCGTCGGATTATACAAAAGAAGTACCGTATCCGGCTCTGACTCCTCTATATAGCTTTTGATGCTTCCCGTGAAGTCGGCAACATCTATAAGTTCAACAGTGCCGTACTGCTGCGCAAAATACGGTGCAAAATTATTTCCGAATGAGTCTCTGAGAATAAGTATCTTCTTATCCGGATTAGCCGCGTTCTCATTCTCAATTACCGCCACATAACGTCTTAATGTGACGTATGCACTGTACGCGTCCATCTCATAGTAATCCGTAATTTTCAGCTTGTCGTAATCTATGAACACCTCGTCGAAGGTGCCTGTGACATCAAGCTGCTTCTCAGGCATCACAAGGTGATATGTCATTCCGTTATTCGGATACATAATCTCAAAATTCTCTGGAGAAGCCTTGCTCAAGGTAACTCTTCTTCCGTAGCTTCCGAGGAATACCTTCTCATATATTCTGCTTGTATAATTGTCAATATCAAAAAGCTCAGGTGTATACTCATAGCCATACAGCTCAGAAAGCTTTTTGGCTACACGTCCGCTGCCCCATATTGCCGCTCTCGCATTCCAGTGATGGTCGGTGCGGTAGAACATGTCATAATGGCTTATGCCATCCTCCTTCTCACATGCGCGAAGGTCTATATAATCGACATTATTCTTATCAAGACTCTCAATAAGTCTGTCCGCATTGTCGTTGGTTGCATCAGTTACTCCAAGCGGAAGCTCACTGTCAACCGTGTCCACCAAAAACGGAACCATAACATACATGAGATTAATATTTCTCTCTGCGAGGAAATCCCTGAACCTTACTGTGCTGTCAGTTATCTCTGATATGACCGCGTCACTCCTTTCAGGACTGATACAGGTGAGATAACCGTTCCTTAGAGTAATGACCGCATCATAATCCTCCTCCTGAACCTGCCAGCCGATTATGCTATCATAACCTGCCGCAAGCTCGGTGAGCTTAGTCTGAATCGGAAGACCGTCGGTTGCATACCACTCAGCCTGTGCCTTCACCTTGCTCACAAGCTCCGTGTACTTCTCAAGAATGCTCTTGTCACTGCTTATATTGGTATATAAGTCCTCCTCCGCAAAAGGATATATGCTCGCCCAGTCTATCGTGATTGAACCGCTTGAATCATCGGACTCCTGCACATCATTATCACCTTCAAGAAAGAATGCAACCACGGGATTGTATATTCCGAGCTTCTCATATACCACATTCTTTACCACAATCCTTAACAATATAAAAATGAACATAACGAACAGCACACCGACACAGCACATTGCCGTAATGCGGTAGCCCTTACCCATGCCTTGTTCCGTTCTGCCATTGTCAGTATTTTTTTCCATATTCTTACCCTTCACTGCAATCCCCTTCCTAAAAATTCAGATATATGAATGGATTGTATGTTGCCTTAATACATATCAGAAGTGATGCCGCAAACACAATCACCATACACACGGATGCCAGTACATTCTTGACCGCCGGTCTTGAATCAAGCAGTGCTCCCACCTTCTTAACCACAGGGAATGAGAACAGAATCGCAGCCGCGAATACAACCGCCGAGTTCCTGATGCAGTCGATAAACGTAGCGTCAACCAGTCCCGACGCACCGATTCCGAACATATTTCCCATATAACCTGCCGCTGCCGTTATGCTGTCAGCTCTGAAAAGCACCCATCCGAGTATGACAAAGAACATTGTGTATATATGCATGTACCAGCCGTTCTTCTTATGGAAGCCCGTGAGCTTCTCGAATATCAGCAGCACGAAGTAGAGAAGTCCCCAGCATATGAACGTCCAGTTGGCACCATGCCATACACCTGTAAGGAACCATACGACAAATATATTCCATATATTACGTCCCTTGCTTACCCTGTTTCCGCCAAGCGGTATATACACATAGTCACGGAACCATGTGCTGAGTGTGATATGCCATCTTCTCCAGAATTCAGTTATTGACTTCGATACATACGGGAAATTAAAGTTCTCAAGGAAATGGAACCCGAACATTCTTCCGAGTCCTATTGCCATATCCGAATATCCCGAAAAGTCAAAGTATATCTGCAATGTATACGCAACCGCACCGAGCCATGCCATTGCCACCGACATTCCGCCCTCCGCCGCGAACGCTATGTCAGCAACCTTTCCGACATAATTGGATATGAGTATCTTTTTTCCGAGACCGATAACGAATCTGCCGAAGCCCTCCGCAAAGTCATACCTGTTCTCAACACGGTTCTCTATCTCATCCGCAACCGTCTCATACCTTACGATAGGACCTGCGATAAGCTGCGGGAACATCGACACATACAAGCCCACATAGAGAATATTTTTCTGCACCTTCGCCGTGTCGTAATATACGTCAAACACATAGGACATAAGCTGGAAGGTGAAGAAGGATATGCCTATCGGAAGTGCAATATTGACAATTATGCTGTCATTGTGAAGCAGAAGGCTTATGTTCTTCGTAACAAATGTAAGATACTTAAATATGAACATAAGTCCAAGGTTATACACGACTGAAAGCACCATTCCCGCCTTCATTCCACCTTTTTTTCCCTTCTTTCTCATGGTATCAACCATAAGTCCGAGAGCCCAATTCACAATAATTGACAAAATCATGAGAAACACGAATACCGGCTCGCCCCAGCCATAGAAAAAAAGACTTGCCAAAAGAAGTACTATATTGCGAAATCCCCTGTTCTTAACAATCGGATTATAATATACTGCCAATACCACAGGCAAAAATAAAAACAAAAATACAGTTGAAGAAAAAACCATCTGAATATATTCCTTTCCAAGGACTTGTTTACCCCTGACAGAAGCCACTCCGTCTGTGGTAAAATTTACCCACTTTGCAACAGATTATACCCTACTTTCGTGTATTTGGCAACATAAAAGAGGCTGTGACACATGGTTACAGCCCCTTGAAATCGTACTTATATTAACTTATATGCAGTTCTGTCCGTCAGAACTCAAGCTGGTCAACTGCACGGTACTTGTGGTCGGTGTGCAGAAGATGATGTGATTCAGGTGACAGCGGCTTGCCAAAATATTCCTTGTATATCTTATGAATCTCAGGATTACAATGGCTGAAACGTATCTGCTTGCTCTTATCAAGTCTGTATAGTTCCTTCGCTCTGTCAGAAGCCATCTCCACGCCGTCATGTATAGGCTGTCCTCCGCCGCCGACACAGCCTCCCGGACACGCCATGACCTCTACAAAATCATATGCCGCATCACCGTGCCTGATTGCCTCGAGAAGCTTTCTTGCGTTGCCGAGCCCGTGTACGGTAGCAGTCTTAACCTGCGTTCCGCCCACGTCAAAGACTGCCTCCTTCCAAGGACCGTCGCCGAGACCTCTCACAACCTCAAAAGCATCAGGCTCCGGATTCTGTCCTGTGACAAGATTGTATGCGGTACGAAGTGCCGCCTCCATAACTCCGCCTGTCGCTCCGAATATAACTCCGGCTCCTGAATACTCACCGAGCGGAGAATCGAACTCAACCTCGTCAAGTGCCATCGGATATACGCTCTCGGCGCGGATCATTCTGACAAGCTCTCTTGTGGTTATCACAATATCGACATCCTGACCGTATCCGGCATCAGCCATCTGCGGCAGTGCCGCCTCGGATTTTTTGGAGACACAAGGCATGATGGAGATAGAGCATATTCTTGCCGGGTCAATATCCGCCTTCTTCGCAAAATATGACTTTGCGACAGCTCCGAACATCTGCTGCGGTGACTTAGCCGTCGAGAGATGATCTACGAACTCAGGATACTGTGACTTCACGAAACGTACCCATCCCGGGCAGCATGATGTAAACATCGGAAACTTATTGAGATTTCTCTTTTTCAGCTTATCTACGAACTCTGTTCCTTCCTCCATTATTGTGAGGTCGGCTGAGAAATTCGTGTCAAACACATAGTCAAAGCCCATATGCTTAAGCGTGGCGGCAAGCCTCTTCTCCGTCGCCTCCTCCTTGCTCATTCCAAGCTGCTCACCCCATGCTGCACGCACGGACGGAGCTACCTGAACAACCGTAATCACGTCAGGATCATTGAGAGCCGCAAATACCTTGTCCGTATCGTCACGCTCACGAAGCGCACCGACAGGGCAGTGCGTTATACACTGACCGCATATTGCACAGTCCGCATTCTCAATGGCTCTGTTGCCGGATACGTTGACAGTGGTTCTGCTTCCGGTATTCACAACGTCCCACACACTTAAGCTCTGCACCTTGTCGCATATCTGTATGCATCTCATGCACTTTATACACTTGGTGTTGTCTCTTATAAGAGGAAAATCCATATTCCATGAGGTCTTTTCAAGCTCCTCACGGAAAGGAACATCTATTATGCCAAGATTGTTGGATATTGACTGGAGAGAACAGTTGCCGCTTCGCACGCATGTAGCACAGTGTCCGTCATGCTGCGAGAGAATAAGCTGCACGTTCATCTTGCGGATTTCCCTTACCTTCGGTGAATTGGTATATATCTCCATACCCTCTTCGACCTTGTTGTTGCATGCCGTTATAAGCTTATCCTTGCCCTTTAGCTCCACCACGCATACGCGGCATGCCGCTATCTCGTTGATTTCCTTGAGATAGCACAGGTGCGGAATATTGATACCTATGCTGGCAGCTGCATCCATAATAGTCGTTCCCTCCGGAACGCTTACTTTTCTATTGTTAATTGTAAGATTTACCATATTGCCGCTCTGCCTCCCTTGAACTTTCCGTATCCGAAGTGGTCACATCTGAGACATCTTCCTGCCTCCTGACATGCCTCCTCCTCGCTCATTCCGCATTCAAACGGTTCGAAGGTACTCTTTCTCTCACCGGCTTCATTCTCGGACAGATTGACACGTCCACATGCCGGCTTATCGTCAAGACTTGCTGACGGAATATCCACATCGACACTGATAAGGTGGTGATAGCCGAGATACTCGTCAATATTGGCAGCAGCAACCTTACCCGCAGCAATCGCACGAATAACCGTAGCCGGACCTGTAACACAGTCTCCTCCGGCAAATACGCCCGGAAGGTCTGATATCTCGCTGTCAGCCATAGCCTTTATATTGCCTCTCTTCACGGGAATACCCGCTTCCTCGAAGTGTCTTGTCTCAATACCCTGGCCTATCGCAACTATGACGATATCACAAGGTATTCTGACCTCATCCTTCACGGAATCAACAGGGCGTGCTCTGCCCCATGCATCAATCTTGCCTATTATCTGCGGCTTAGCCCACAGGGCTTTGACATTGCCGTCCTCGTCGGACTCTATTCTCACAGGTGCATGAAGCTCATAAAGCTCACAGCCCTCATCAAGTGCGCCGTCAACCTCCTCAGGAAGCGCCGTCATATCGAGCTTGCGTCTTCTGTATGCTATTATTGATTTTTCTGCTCCAAGTCTTACCGCTGAACGTACACAGTCCATAGCTACATTGCCGCCGCCGATTACAACAACAGTCTTTCCCGTAAAATCAGGCATTCTTTCATGTCCGATATCGTTGAGAAGCTCGACTGCGGATATTACACCCTTGCTGTCCTCTCCCTCGATTCCGACCTTCTTATCCTGATGCGCTCCGATGGCTATATACACCGCATCATACTCTTCACGAAGCTGCTTTATGGTTATATTCTCACCTATCTTGGTGTTGTATCTCACCTCAACTCCGGTTGAAAGAATCGCATCCAAATCCTCCTGAAGTCTCTCTCTCGGGAAACGGTAATTAGGTATTCCGTATCTTAACATACCGCCAAGCTTCGGCTTCATCTCATATACGACACATTTATGTCCCATAAGTGATAGGAAGTATGCCGCCGAGAGTCCTCCCGGACCTCCTCCGACAATTGCAACCTTCTTTCCTGTCGGCTCACCGCACTCAGGCACAGGAACCTTGCCCGCGTGGTCGACGGCAAATCTCTTAAGTCCCCTTATATTGATTGAGCTGTCAATCATATTACGTCTGCATCTTGCCTCACAAGGATGCTCACATATAAGCGCACATGCCGTCGGGAACGGATTATCCTTGCGGATAAGCTTAACCGCATCCGCATATCTGCCCTCTCCGACAAGTGCAACATATCCCGGAATATCCACACCCGCAGGACACAGTGCCACACATGGCACAGGCTGTGTGATGTGATATGTACACTTTCCTGTCTTGATATGTGCTATGTAATCGTCCTTGAAGCCTTCGAGTCCGCGCATAACCATTCCTGCCGCCTCATATCCGATTGCACAGTCGGCTGAATTATTAATATCCTTTGCAAGCTTCTCGATGGTATCGAGAGTGCTCATATCCGCTCTGCCGTCAAGGACATCCGATATAAGGTTGGCAAGCTGTCCAAGTCCTACACGACACGGAACGCATTTTCCGCAGGTCTGTGCATGACACAATCTGAGGAAATTGAGCGCAAGGTCGACCGGACATATTCCGGGAGGGCTCGCAACTATCATGCGCTCAAGGTCCTTGTACAGACTCTCAACGGTCTGTCCCGCCACATTTGCCGTGGCAATCTTAAGTCTGCTCATACATATTCTCCTATTTCCTGGTAATAAACCATACAAATTAACGTACTTGTGTATATCATAAGCGATTTAGCACGTTAAAGTCAATGAAAGATAAATAATAGACAATCTTTCATTTTCTTATATTTTCTATGGCCTTATACACATTCAAGGTGCCATAGCCGAACAGTGCATCAGGGTATCTGTATCCCTCCCGTCTGTCCGCCCCGCTTATTATAAAGTTCTTAACGGTATATGAACGCATATACGGGTAAAAGCCTCTTACAATACCATATTCAAGTATGAGTGCCGCTCCTCCTCCCGTAATCGCCGCTGCAATGCTGCTGCCCGTTGCCTGGCCATATGAGCCTGTTCCCACATTCATCGGACACAGCACATTTACTCCGGGAGCCGCAACATCGGGCTTATCATCCGAATATGCCGCTGTTCCTCTTCCGCTGCCTATATAGATACTGCCATCGCGGTAATTGAACGCGCCCACCGTTATTGGAACATCCGTATTGCCCGGGTCGGTAATCGTATTATAAGGGTCGGGCTGTAAAAAATATGTGTCCGACCACAAGAACTCCCTGTTGTTAATCCACATATTAAAGCCCCCTGACAATACCGAGTATCCGTATGCCCTTATCGTCCATATTCCGGGTGAAGGAGTGATGAACCTAAGCGTCACAAAATTAAGTCCCGATACAGCCTGATTAAGCCCATAGAATATCTCTATCTGTGTTCCTTCAAGTATGAATCTCAGTGTCGTCCTTTCATTTATCTTAGGCGGAACTCTCTGCTCCACTCTGCCTATCGGAGAAATAAATTCAAGCGAGAATACCTCCGGAGGCTCCGACCACAGCACACAGCAAAAGCCCTTCTCTCCCTCACCGACACGGATTTCAATAGGTATATATTCAGCATCGGGCAGCAGATTCCCCCGAAAATGAAGTCTGCTGTTCGCGTAGTTGCCCGCACAGGTTGTCACGCACCGCCCTATATTCCTGCCAATATTATTGAGATAATCCGACAGCACTGTGCTTCCCCTGTGTGACGATATATTCGCCCCCAGTCCGATAATTATTGATATAGGTTTTTTCACCTTTTCCGCATACTCTTCAAGAAATTTCACGCCTAGAATTATGTCTGTCTCCGAATAGCATAGTGCATCATCATTCACCAGATAGAAGTCCCTTAAGTATCTCTTTGCCTGACGCAGCTTAACCACTACAAGCCTTGCTCCCGGTGCTGCCCCCGTGAATCCCTTTTCCGGCCGTTCCTGCCCTGCCGCAAGTCCGGCAAGCATAGTTCCGTGTCCTCCCTTTTCGTCAGTGACAGGGACAATACTCAACGGGGTTTCTGAGGCTAACGCCTCGTTAATCTCAGCATTGCCGTATACCGCACCATATTCCGCCAAGCCGTACAGCTCGGGCTGGGAATTTACCACCCGCGAGCCCTCCCGCCCTGAACCGTCTGCCGTCTGGTCCCATATCGCCTCTATACTGCTGCTTCCGTCCTCAAGCACGAACGCCTCATGGCTGTACATTACCCCCGTATCAACCACACCTATAAGCGTACCGCCTCCTCTTAGGGTGAGAAAGGGCTGTTCCCTGACCTGAGTTATCCCCGCCGCCCCCATAGCTCCGTAATCCTGTGTTCCGTACACAATTGGGAATGCCGTATAACCAAGACTGTCGTAGCTTATTTCCGTAAGTTCATTCCTGTTAAGATGAATTATTCCCCATCTGTCATCTATCTGCGTAATACAATAATCCGTGAAGCCCTCATCACCCGGATTGAATTTATCCGAGCGCCTGTACAAAAGGTCTGCATACTCTTCTCCCGTAAGATATTTTTCACAATCCGCCATTTTCAGCCGTCCATTGGCTTTTTTAAAGTGTATAAAAAAATGCAGAGAATATTCGTCAAAATATTCTCTGCATAATATATCATTGTAACTTAATTATCCCGGCAAAAATCCGGCTGTTCTTGTCTCTATGAGAGGACCGCCCGTCTTCTCAATGTACGCTCTTGTTATCGTCACCTTGCCGATATTGTCATCCTTAGGTATCTCGTACATTATGTCGAGCATGAATTCCTCTATTATGGAGCGAAGTGCTCTTGCACCCGTCTTCTTCTCAAGTGCCTTCTCAGCAATCGCCTCTATCGCATCATCACCGAATTCAAGCTTAACCTCGTCAAGCTCAAGAAGCTTCTCATACTGCTTAAGAATGGCATTCTTCGGCTCCTTAAGAATCCTCACAAGCATATCCTTCGTGAGAGCGTCAAGCGTGAACACAATAGGAAGTCTTCCGAGGAACTCCGGTATCATTCCGAACTTCTTAAGATCATCTATCGTGACCTGTGATATAAGGTTATCCACGTTGTCATACTTATCCTTAAGGTCTGCCATAAATCCGATTGAAGCCTGCTTGTTAAGTCTTTCCTTGATAATATCATCAAGGTCAGGGAATGCACCTCCGCATATGAACAGAATATTTCTTGTATTGACGGTCACAAGCGGAACCATTGCATTCTTGCTGTTAGAGCCGACAGGAACCTCTATGTCCGCACCCTCTAAGAGCTTAAGCATACCCTGCTGAACAGACTCACCGCTCACATCCCTGCTGTGTGTCTCCTTCTTCTTGGCAATCTTATCAATCTCATCTATAAAGATTATTCCCTGCTCTGCCTTCTCCACATCATTGTCGGCAGCCGCGAGAAGCTTGGATACAACGCTCTCTATATCATCTCCGATATAGCCCGCCTCGGTGAGTGAGGTAGCATCCGCTATCGCAAGCGGTACATTGAGAAGTCTCGCAAGTGTCTTAACAAGGTATGTCTTACCGCTTCCGGTAGGTCCTATCATAAGCATATTGGATTTCTCTATCTCTATTGAATCCATCGTGTCTGTCGCCACTCTCTTGTAGTGGTTATACACAGCCACGGAAATTACCTTCTTAGCATACTCCTGACCTATAACGTACTCATCAAGCCTCTCCTTAATCTTATGCGGTGCAGGAATATCCTTGAGGTCAATAAGAGGCACTCTCTTCTCGCCCTCCTTCTTTTTCTTAATCTTCTGTTTATTCGGAATCTCTCCTCCCAAATCAGCCATATTCATGAAATGAATACCCGGCATATCCTTCGAGAGCTTCATCATATCATCATAATTGAAATCGCCCTTCATGATAGTATCCATGGAACGCTGCATACAATCTGCACACACATACATTCCCATACCCATCTGAATCATCTTTCCGGCCTTGCTCTCAGGTCTTCTGCATATCGAACAGACCTTTTCGTACTCATCATCATGGTTATCTGTATTATTATTCTTATTATCTTCCGCCATATCTTACTCCTTCTTTTCCTTCCATATCAGTCTCAGCGACAATGTATATAGGTCTGTCCTTGACCTCGAGGTATGCCTTGGCAAGATACTGCCCGAACACGCCCATGAAGAAGAGCTGCAAGCCCCCTAAAAATGTGATTATACATGTCATTGAAGCCCAGCCCGCAACCGGGTCACCGAATGCGAACTTCCTTATCACGATAAACAGCACCGCTATAAAAGCGATGAAACAGAACAATATTCCTATAAAAGACGCAAATACGAGCGGTGTCGTCGAGAATGCCACTATTCCCTCGATGCTGTACTTAAACAGCGACCAGAAGTTCCACTTCGTCTGTCCCGCAACACGCTCAACGTTCTCATAGGCTATCCACTTCGTCTTAAAGCCTACCCAGCCGAACATTCCCTTGGAAAATCTGTTGTACTCTCGGCAGCTTAAAAGCGCGTCAACGAACTTCCTGTTCATAAGTCTGAAATCTCTTGCTCCGTCCACAACCTCAGTTGTTGACATCTTACCCATAAGCTTATAGAACATTCTTGCAAAAAATGACCTTATAGGAGGTTCGCCCTTACGGGTAACACGACGTGCAGCAGCACAGTCATAGCCCTCCTCCGTGACAGCCTTATACATCTCCTCCAAAAACTCAGGCGGATCCTGAAGGTCGGCATCCATAATAGCCACATAATCGCCATCAGCATATGCAAGTCCGGCATACATCGCTGCCTCCTTGCCGAAATTTCTTGAAAAAGATACATATTTTACAACGGAATGCTCCGCAGATATTTTCTTCATAACATCAAGTGTATTGTCCCTTGAACCATCATTGACAAGCACAACCTGAAAATCAACATAGTTCATCTTGGCAATAATTCCGTTCAATACCTCCATGAACTTAGGGAGAGCCTCGCTCTCATTGTAGCACGGCACAACTACCGAGATTAATTCCTTCATCGTAATCCTCATTTCCGAACGAGCTGATGCCGAAGAGCTTCACAAATACAACTCGTTTTCGTTCAGAAACAAATTGCAAATCACAGTCCCCAGCTATTTATACAGTATACACAAAGTACGACGATAATGCAAGAAAAAGCGAAAGCAGATACTCATGCAGTCTCCTGCACTTCATACCTGCTTCCGCTTATTAAGAGTGTCAGCCTTACGGAACCATTACCTGCTTGACACAGGCTTCTCGGTGAGAGTAACCGTAACCGTATTCTCAACATAGCTTCCACGTTCAAAACGTGAATATGTCAGTTCAACCTGCTCGCCTACTTCATAATACTGCATCATGTTCACAAGCGTCTCCCACGAATCAACTTCCTTGCCATCAAAGCTTGTTATGACATCGTTAATCTCCAATCCGGCGTTCTCGGCAGCAGAACCTTCAGTTATGCTCTTTATAAGTACACCCTCAGGCCATCCGTACATTTGGGAAATCTCTGATGTTACGCTGTTGCCGGAAACTCCAAGATAACCTCTCTTCTCATTGTCAAGTGCCACTCTGGTTGTCTGCGTTGAAAGGTCATCAATTATATCCTTGACTGAATCGATTGATATGGCATAGCCCATACCCTCAACCTTGGTATCGGACATCTTAACGGAATTGATACCTATAACCTCGCCCTGTGCATTGAAAAGAGCACCACCGCTGTTGCCGGGGTTAATTGCAGCATCCGTCTGAATAAGATCCTCATATACCACATTATCTACCGTAAGGGACTTATCTACCGCACTTACAATACCTGTCGTTACGGATATTCCGTAGCCCGCTGCATTACCGATTGCTATTGCAGCCTCGCCGACCTTAACGTCCGTAGAAGAGCCAAGCTTAGCTATTGATATTGCAGACATTGTTGAGTCACTTATATCATCAAGCTTAACTGCAACAACCGCAAGGTCACTGTCTGACTTCATTCCCTTGATAACCGCATCCACCTCGGCACCGTCACCGAATGTAACCTTAAGATTATTGACATCATCCACAACATGTGCATTGGTTACAACCAAAAGCTCCGTATCATTTGCTCCGATAATTATACCTGAGCCACTGACACCTGCCTCATATGACTGCTGGTAATTTCCCCAGAAGCTGAAGCCGTAGCTGCCGCTCGTAACGGTCTGTGTTCCGCTTATGGCTACAACAGAGCTTATTACATGCTCTACTATACCTGATACATCAAGAACATTGACTCCTGATGCTGCCGTGCTTGATGACACGCTTGCAAGTGTCGAGCCTGTCGAAGCTGTATCATATGTCGTATCCGTAAGATAATTCTTGTTAATCTCCCTTGCAATCCGGCTTAACTGTTCATCAGAAAGCTCTGAGCTGTCATTCGACTTAATCGGGAAGTTGATGTATCCCGCATACATTGCACCATAGCAGGAAGCTCCGGCAACCGCACCGATAAGCACTGCACATGCAACACCTCTTACCGCTCTTATAAAGAAGCAAGGTCTCTTCTTCCCGCCCTTTACCTTCGCCTTCTTGGACTTCTTCTCAGGCTTTCCTGATGCCTCATATACAGGCTGGCTGTATGAGGAATACATATTGTAGGCTGTATTCTCTGTTGAAGCTGTACCTTCTGCCGCTATGCTTTCTGTTGTCACCGACTCACTTGATGAAGCCATATTTTCTGTTGCCGCTGTCTCATTCATCGATGCACTCTCATTAATCTGCACCTGCCGGCTCTCGTTGTTCTCTGCTTCTGCATTGTTCTGTGAATTATCACTCATATTGTTAAATCCATATTCATTGTTATCCATAATTATATACCTCCGATTTTCTGAGGGCTTTATGTTTCCCTCTCTCTTTTATGAGTACAATATAACAATGAATTGTGTTCTTTTTGTGATAAAAAAGTGAATGAATTGAGAAATCTTTTCACAATTCATTCACTCTGAAATATTGCTTATTCTGTTCAAATCCTATTACAGATGCAGAACTCTCTCCCTGATTTCCTGAGTTCTTCCCTGATTCCAGAACTGTGTTCCGATGTAGCCGCAGGTACGTCTTGCAACATTTAATGTATTCTCATCCCTGTTGCCGCACTGAGGACATTCCCACACAATCTTCTTATCCTCGTCAATTACGGTCTGAATCTCACCTGAGAAACCGCACTTCTGGCAATAATCACTCTTCGTATTCAGCTCAGCATACATGATGTTCTCATATATGAACTTAATTACCTCTATAACTGCAGGTATATTGTTCTGCATATTCGGAACCTCAACATAGCTTACGGCTCCGCCCGTCGACAATGCCTGGAACTTGGACTCAAAGGCAAGCTTAGAGAATGCATCAATCGGCTCTGTGACATGCACATGGTAGCTGTTGGTGATATATCCCTTATCCGTTATTCCCGGAATGATGCCGAATCTCTTCTGAAGGCACTTGGCGAACTTGTATGTAGTGCTCTCGATAGGTGAACCGTAAATACTGAATGCAATATTCGTATTCTCCGTCCATATCTTACACTTCTCATTCATATGCTCCATAACCGAAAGTGCGAACGGTGTCGCCTCAGGTGATGTATGTGAAAGACCTGTCATATACTTTACACACTCATAAAGACCTGCATATCCGAGGGATATTGTTGAGTAGCCTCCATATAAAAGCTTATCTATCTTCTCACCCTTCTTAAGTCTTGCGAGTGCTCCGTTCTGCCAAAGAATAGGCGCAACATCCGACAAGGTTCCCTTGAGTCTGTTGTGTCTGCACATAAGTGCTCTGTAACAGAGCTCAAGTCTGTCATCGAATATCTCCCAGAACTTCGTGTAATCTCCGCCCGATGAAAGTGCCACATCAACAAGATTGATTGTGACAACACCCTGGTTGAAACGGCCGTAGAACTTGTAGTTGCCGTTCTCATCCTTCCAAGGGTTGAGCGCGCTTCGGCATCCCATGACAGGGAAGCAGTTGCCTTCCTTGAGCTCCTTCATCTTTTTCTCAGATATATAATCAGGCACAAGTCTCTTTGCAGAGCATCTTGCCGAGAGCTCCGTGAGATAGAAGTACTTGGAATCCTCCGTGATATTATCATCCTCAAGCACATATATAAGCTTAGGGAATGCAGGTGTCACCCATACTCCCGCCTCGTTCTTAACTCCTTTGAGACGCTGCTTTAATGTCTCCTCTATAATCAGTGCAAGGTCTGCCTTCTCCTGCTCGTTCTTTGCCTCATTGAGGTACATGAACACCGTAAGAAAAGGAGCCTGTCCGTTAGTTGTCATAAGTGTGATTACCTGATATTGTATTGTCTGTACACCCTTGGTAATCTCTTTCTTAAGTCTGCTCTCTACAATCTCTGCAACCTTATCCTCTGAAGGGGTACACTCTAACAATGCAAGCTCCTCCATAACATCCTTGCGTATCTTCTCTCTTGAAATATTTACAAAAGGAGCAAGATGAGCAAGCGAAATACTCTGTCCGCCATACTGGCTTGATGCAACCTGTGCTATTATCTGTGTCGCAATATTACATGCTGTTGAGAAGCTGTGCGGCTTCTCAATGAGTGTCTCACTGATGACCGTTCCATTCTGAAGCATGTCCTCAAGATTGACCAAATCGCAGTTATGCATATGCTGTGCATAATAATCCGAATCATGGAAATGAATTATTCCCTGCTCATCCGCCTCCACAATCTCAGTCGGAAGAAGAAGTCTTCTTGTGATGTCCTTGCTTACCTCGCCTGCCATATAATCACGCTGCACACTGTTGACAGCGGGGTTCTTATTGGAATTCTCCTGCTTAACTTCTTCATTGTTATACTCGATAAGCGAAAGTATTCTTGTGTCCGTCGTGTTCGCCTTTCTTACAAGTGAACGCTTATAGCGGTAACGGACATATCCTCTTGCCACATCGAATGCACCGGTTGACATAATCTGATTCTCTACCATATCCTGTATCTCCTCGACGGATACGGCACGATTCATCTTATTGCACTTGTACTCAACATAGTCGGCAATCTCTGCAATCTGTTCCTTGCTGAGAGGAGCATTGTCAACAGCAGCGTTAGCCTTCGTGATGGCGGCTGCTATCTTGCCTACGTCAAATACTTCCTCAGAGCCATTTCTTTTGATAATCTTCATGTGAACCCTCCAAATAAAATAACCACAATATCTTGTATTGCTGCAACGTACAAAATACATTATGCAGTGTTATTTCTAAAAAGTCAATAAGTATATATGTACTATTTTTCGACATGGACACTTACGGGTGTACCAGCCCTCCTAAATCGTTTTACCATGCTTATAATGAGCGGAATCACCATGACAGCCCATACCACGGGCTCCGATATAATGATTCCCCAGTACCCGATTACCGGTGTGAGGAGCATGGCAATAAGTACCTTTCCCGCAAGCTCAAGTCCGCTTGAAAAGATAGGTGTGATGTGGTCACCCATTCCCTGAAGGCTGTTTCTCAATACTGTTATTGTAGGCACAAGCAGATAGAACAGCGTGTCGAATCTCTGATACAGGCACGCCGTATCTATTACCTCCTGTATGCTTGTGTCCGTAATTGCAACAATCAGGTACGGACATATCGTATAGCTCGCAAGCATCACTATGACACACCATATATACGAGCAGCCGAGTGAAACCTTAAGACCTGAACGTATTCTGTCATAGCGCCCTGCTCCGTAGTTCTGACCGCTGTATGTAGCCATGGTTGTTCCGAGCACGCTGAAAGGCAGCATATACAGGTTGGTGAGCTTTCTCGTCGCTGCATGTGCCACAATCGTGTTGGTTCCCAGTGTGTTTATCGCCGTCTGAAGCGACAGGGTTCCGAACGATACAAGCGAGTTCATGAGTCCCATCGACAGTCCGCCTTCAAGCATCGGCTTTACCAATCTCTTCTCAGGGACAAAGTCCTTTGTTCCAAAATGCAGAAATGCATATTTTTTCCATGTATAGCCAAAACACAGCACGGCAGATACCGCCTGTGATGCAACAGTCGCAGCTGCCGCTCCTCTTACACCCATAGCAAGATATTTTACGCACAGGATGTCAAGTGCCACATTGAGCACGGCTGATATGATAAGAAAAATAAGAGGCGTATACGCATCTCCTATCGCCCTTAGATTCGCCGCAAGCACATTATATATGATTGAGAAGAACAGACCCGCTATAATAACCGTGATATACTCCGTCGATGCGGCTCTGTGCTCGTCCATCACGTTCATCCAGTTGAGGAGTCCATCCATAAAAATAAGGCTTCCCGCAACTATAAGTGCCGTCACTGCCAGTCCCATAAGGATTGAGAGTGCGAATACCTTCCTCGATTTTTCCCTGTCACCGCTTCCAAAATGCTGTGCCATTATGACGGCAAAACCATTCGCCAAGCCGACGACAAAGCCCACAAGAAGGTCATTAAGTGTGCTTATCGAGCCGACAGCCGCAAGCGCATCATTGCCAAGGTAGGTGCCGACAATTCGCGTGTCCGCAAGATTATAGGCAAGATTGAACAGGTTGCCTATAAGTATCGGGAGGGCGAAATAGAGTATTATTTTCGCGGGTTTTCCGCGTGTTAAGTCTTTCATGTGAGTGATTTATACCTCTTATATTAGTTATTTTGCAACGTCAAAATATGCCATTTAATCTGTCAGTTTATAATATTTATATTTATGTATATCGGCTCCGTTGTACGAAGCAAGTTGTTCTAACGACTCTGACGTATATACTTACAACTTACGCCACCGAAGCAAAGCATACTTCCTTGTATGCATTGCTTCTAAGACGGCATCCATGCCGTCTTTGGCTGCGTATTGTATAGAGTCCTAAGAACAACTAAGCTTCTCCCAAAAGTCGCGCTATGCATAAATATAAATATTCTATACCTTTAATTTTTTTTCGGCATATTTTGACGCGATAAAAAGCATGTAGGTTATATTATACTTTTTCCGCGCAATATATGAGGCTGACATATCGGACATGTCAGCCTCATTGCGTTACTTATTTTTTATTCGCGGGCGGGGATTTAAGCTTCGCCTGTTACTACCTTCATCACAGCATCGGAGAGTGCGGCGAGCTTCTTCTCGGCATCCTCGAAGCTTGTCCCCTTAACGCCCATGTAGAACTTAACCTTAGGCTCTGTTCCTGATGGTCTTGCACAGCACCATGCACCGTCATTGAGGTCATAGTAGAGAACATTGGACTTAGGAAGTCCTGTCGGCTTCTTCTCGCCTGTCTTCATGTCCACGATTACATCTCTGTCGTAATCTCTTGCTGAGAGTACGGTGAAGTCACCGAACTTCTCAGGTGTATGCTCACGGAGATTGTCAAGCATCTCCTTAATCTTTGCAACACCTTCAACACCCTTGAGAGTGATTGACTTAAGTCCTTCTCTGTAATAGCCGTACTTCTCATATATATTAATCATCTGATCCCAAAGAGTAAGTCCCTGCTTCTTGTAGTAGGCTGCTGCCTCACAGAGAGCCATAACGGCAACGATGGCATCCTTATCTCTTGCATGTGTTCCTACGAGGCATCCGTAGCTCTCCTCGAAGCCAAACATATACTGATATGTATGCTGCTGCTCGAAGAACTTAATCTGCTCTCCGATATACTTAAAGCCTGTCAATACCTCTATAAGCTTAAGATTGTACTCCTTGGCAACAGCATCTGCCATGTTGGTAGACACGATAGTCTTGACAAGTGCGCCGTTGGCAGGAATAAGTCCCTTAGCCTTCTTCTGTGAAAGGAGATACTCGGCAATAAGCATACCTGACATATTACCTGTGAAGGATACATACTCTCCTGTCTTGGAATCCTTAGCGTATACACCAAGTCTGTCCGCATCAGGGTCAGTAGCGAGAACGACATCCGCATTCTTCTCCTTCGCAAGCTTGAGTGCAAGTGCGAATGCAGCCGGATCCTCAGGGTTAGGATAGCTTACCGTAGGGAAATCTCCGTTAGGAAGCTCCTGCTCAGGAACAACATATACATTCTCAAAGCCAATCTCCTTTAAAACTCTTCTTGCAGGAATATTACCGGTTCCATGAAGAGGTGTATATACAACAGTCATTGTCTTACCCATTTCCTTAATCACATCAGGGTTGACAATCTGCTTCTTAAGCTCTGCTATGTATGCGTCATCAAGGTCTGAGCCGATTACATTGTAAAGACCTGCCGCCTTGGCTGCTTCCTTGTCCATTGTCTTAACAGTATTAAAATCTGTTACGTTGAGTACTTCCGTAATAATCTGCTTGTCCTTAGGAGCGGTAATCTGTGCACCGTCCTCCCAGTATACCTTGTATCCGTTATATTCAGGAGGGTTATGGCTTGCAGTAACCACGATACCTGCTGTACATCCAAGGTATCTTACCGCAAATGAAAGCTCCGGTGTAGGACGAAGTGAAGGGAAGATATATGCCTTGATTCCGTTAGCTGCAAGGCAGAGAGCAGCCTCATCGGAAAATTCAGGTGACATTCTTCTTGAATCAAATGCAATGGCAACACCCTTATCCTGTGCGCCTTCCTTAATAATGAAGTTCGCAAGTCCCTGTGTAGCCCTTCTTACAGTATATACGTTCATTCTGTTAGTACCGTATCCGATAACTCCTCTAAGACCACCGGTTCCAAATTCCAAATCCTTGTAAAATCTGTCCTCAATCTCTTTTTCATTACCTGCAATGGACTTAAGCTCTTCTCTTACCGATTCATCGAAGTAAGGATTCTCGCACCACTGCTTGTAGGTATCCATGTATGACATGCTATCTCCTTCCTGCACCCCCATAGATGCATACGAAACATTTCCGCGGATACCCGCCTATCGTATTCCCAAAAATCTCACAGAGACAAAATAAGCGCCCACGGATTGTATTTATTTTAACATATCCGCGAACGCTTATCAAGACATAACACTTACAAAGCACATAAATTGCCAATGGCTCGTATCCGCATATTCTATTCAATATTTACTATGAACCGATATGCGCTGTCGCCGCCCCATGCCTCGTATACCACATAGCCGCCGCCATATACCTTGAGCGTATTTTCCAATCCGGCTTCGTCATAGAAAACCACTTCATACAGGCAGTCCGTACCAGCCTGAGGAACTCCCTGCTCACTTGGCGAAATGAACTCGGCTTCACATATTTTCTTCAAAAAGCTGTCTATGTCAAGCTTTTCCTCAACCGGCTCGCCATTCTTCACTGTCTCTGCCTTCTCGTATTTATCAAGGCTGAGCTTTTTCTTAAATATATCTTCGCCATTTCGCACCGTCATTCCGTTAAGATTCTCAAAGAGAAACAGTGCATCACTCTTCTGTACATATACGCACACCCTGAAATCCTTATCATATCCCTTGACAGAATATACCTCCGCCTCAGCTTCAACCGCCGTAAGCTTCTCCTTATCGTCTGACCAAAAGGCTCCGGCGTAGCCGTACACTGTTCCAAGCTTCTCACCGCATACCTTGTCAACATCCGCTCCGTCCTGCTCTAATATTGCTCCCGTGTACATTTTTCCGTCATAGTTAAGCAGCAATGTCGACCAAAGTACCTCCGTCATGCTGTTTTTCACATAATTGAATCTGCTCTCCGGGACTGCCGCGTATGCAACACCTGCCGGCTGCTTCGCACATGAAGTCAAAAGCAATGCTATCAAGGCTGCCGCACATACAAGACGATGTCTCATGACTCCCCCTCCTTTCCCACTGTATTTTTTTGCTGTATATACATATACACATCTTCAAGTGTTATGTTATCATTAACTCTGACAGCCGTATCCGGAAGCCTGTCACCGACTATTCTGTACGCTCTTCCATTCATACGCTGTACGATTGTTCCGTATGGATATTCTTTTTTTATTATATCGTGATTTCATCACTCAATAATTTCGCCGTTCGTCAAGAGTGAGCAAGCTCCCTCTGACTCTCTTGCGCTCATTATATCATTAAGTCCGTCACTGTCAAAATCTATTTCACCGACCTTATTTGATAAATAACATGTAATAATTTTACTCAATGTATGCTGCCGTATGTATTATTTAATCAATTCACTAATTATTATGTCTTTTCAAAAAATTATCCCTCTTTATGAGTCCCATCTTTCCAGTATTTTGAATACACAAGCTTGTAGTACATAACGCACCAATACAGGTACGCGATGCCATTCAGACCAAGGAAGGTACTGAGTGATGGGAACAGGGCACTCGGATATGACCGGTAAAAATATATCCCTGCAAAATCAACCACAATGTTAATTACGGCAAGTATGACAACGCCGGGCCACACCTTATCAAGCCTTGTGAACCTGATGCCCATGATTCCCAGTGCGGTGAGAACCGCTCCCTGCACTATCGGGACAATCGGCATAATCTCTGCCTCGCCGACAGCCGCTTTGTATAAGCTGTAGAAAATAAGAACAACACCGACCAGGCTCCAGCCCGCCGAAACTCTCTCCAAATACTTATCATTCATGGTACATATCCCCCTTCATTATAGGTTAATCCGCTTCTTCATTCCCCTGAACAGCCACATCTGAAGCTTAAGGCAGGTCATAATGCCGGCACTTTTGCCTATATTACCCTTGCTGCCGCAAGCTGCCCCTGCATCCTGCAGTTTACCGGACAGCCCGGCTCCGATGCCCTTAAGATAAGGCTTTATAAGACCTTTCTTTGCAAAATAAGCCGTCTTTATTACGATTCCCGCAAAAAGAAACGGTACGTTAATTATGAGCTGCCATGCAGGCATATTCTTTCTGAACATCCACATACTGTTGCGCGCTGACAGCTCCACCTTGAAGGCATTGTGCCTTGAACCGCTCGAAGCGCTTCCGAGATGGTATACCTTGGCATACGGATTGTAGAGATTTCTGTAACCTGCAAGGCGCGCCCTGTAACCCACATCCATATCTTCAAGATAGGCAAAGAAGCTCTCATCGAACATTCCTATCTCATCGAACACAGCCTTCCTGTATATGGCAGCTCCCGCACAGGCTGAGAACACCTCATGAGGCACCTTGCAGCCCGAAGCAGGCTTATCCCTGTCGGGTGCGAAGCCCCAGCCGAGTGCCGCAAGCTCGTCCCCTGCATCATCTGCAAGCTCGCGGTTTTTATTCTGTATCATAAGCGCCGAGCATGAGAACACATCCGGCTTGCCCTTAATCATCTTGTATTGATTTTTAACAAAATTAGGAAATACAATGGTATCATTGTTAAGAAGCAGCACATATTCCCCTGCTGCCGCTTCAATTCCTCGGTTGACCGCATACGCAAAGCCGGTATTCTCATCGAGTGCTATGACCCTGATACCGGGATAGAGCTCCTTCGCCGCAGCTATGCTGTTATCGGTCGAAGCATTATCAACCATGATAACTTCCATATCTTCAAATGTCTGTCCCTTAAGTGCTTCAAGGCAATCCTTAAGAAAGCGTTCACCATTATAATTCGGAATAATTACACTGACCATATAAGCTCCTCCCTACCTGTACAGCTCCACACCCGGCTCGTACACATAATTAACGCCATCCTGCGCCTCATATTTATCCGCGATAAGTCTTACAAGCTCCTCACGTCTTATGAGAACCGCATTCTTCGGCACCGACCTGATGTTCTGCTGCAATATATTTCTGTTAAACTGCCCCTTATACCATTCAGGCTTTCCTGCACTTGAATGCTGTCTTCCGAACGCATCGGTATAGTCATCACCGGCGTATACAATGAAGGTTCTGCTAAGTGCCCCGCAGAGCGGAAAAGCCTGCTTCACAAGAAGCTTGGCAGCCACCGCATCCGCGCCTTCATTCACGGCACACTCCACAAGCCGTGAAAGCCACGCACTGTCATTTACCTTGGTCTCAACATACACGATACAGATATACTCACATTCACAGCCCGAAATTCTGTCTGCATCAAGCTCTCCCATCGCACAGAGCTTAAAATTATCATAATCCGTATTACTTCTCAGATACTTAAAATAGCGCTGAGCCTTCTCGCTGCTTCTCACCCCTGTCACCACAACCTGAACAGGCGGCATTTTCCGATTATCCTCACCGTCCTTTGTGACAGCATGCGTGTAATTCACCCTGTAAAAGCCTAAATCATCAAGCATACTCACGCTTCCGCTTTTTCCCGTGCGCAAAAGATGTGCCTCTATCGCCTTTTTTCCCGCCTCATAGGCATAGAGCTTCGAGAGCGGATTAGCGGATGTTGAGCTCTCATGCATTCTCCAGTGATAGAGAATACGCTTCACATGTGATACTTTTTCTGACTTCTCGGTACATCTTAAGATAAAATCATAGTCCTGCGCGCCGTCATATTCACCGTTGAAGCCGCCAGCCTCTTTTGCAAGGCTTGTCTTTACCATAAAAAGATGACAGATGTAATTATTGCTCTGCAAAAGCACGGGATTGTAATCCGGCTTAACATGCGGACAGAAAAAGCTCTGTCCTTCCCCGTCCATCTTATCCTCGTCCGAATACAGGCAGTCAGGCTTCTCGGCATTAATCATCTCAACCATGCGGTACAGGGCATCAGGTGAGAGCGTGTCATCATTGTCGAGCAGTGCGATGTACTCTCCCTGTGCAAGCTTAAGCGCCTCGTTCGTATTCCCAGCTATTCCTGCATTATCAATTTCTTTATAGCACACTCTCTCATCACCGTCCGCAAGCTCATCAACCAGTCTGCGAAGCTTATTCGTTCCCGCATCGACAAGGCAGAGCTGCCAGTTAAAGTAGGTCTGATTGAGCACGGACAGCAGCATGTCCTTAAAGTATTCCTTAGGCGGATTGTACACCGGAACAAGTATACTTATGAGCGGTCTGTCCTCGAAGAATCTTCCTCTTTCATAGAACAGCTCCTCCTCACCCGCCGCAAGCTGTGTGCATCTTGCAGAGTAATCATCCCTATCCATAAGCCTGCCTATTGCCTTCTTTACAAGCTTATCAGGTCCATAGTGCTTAATATAAGCCGCCGCTTTTTTTACTTTATAATTAATATTCATTCTTACCTCCCTGCATACTGCAAGCTTTGCTTGCAGTACTGCCACCAATAAGCAGTTTGAAAATTTTATTTTCAAACTTTTACCCCCTGCATACTGCAAGTCTTGCTTGCAGTACTGCCACCAATAATGTCACAGTCTGATTTCCCATGGTACAGCCTTGGACAGATTGCGGTTATAATACATATCACCATCATCAATATACATCTGCCATCTGTCGCGGAACATTGCCGACTCCCTAAGGAAGCGCTCATGCCTCTCCCCCTTATTATCATAGCCTCTCGACCTTGATTCATAATGGTAAAGCATTGCCTCAGGCACATACACATTGAGAAGTCCTCTCTGTCTGAGTCTCAGGCAGAAATCAATATCATTGTATGCCACTGCAAGCTCCTCATCAAGACCCCCTGCCTCATCATACAGCTTCTTCCTGACCATAAGACACGCTCCCGTCACGGCAGAATAATTCTGCACATGATGTATACTGTCACGGTATCCGGCCTCGATAATCGATACTCCCGCGTTAGGGTGAACCGCTGTCCGGTCAGGTCCGATTCCCACTATAACACCCGAATGCTGGATGGTCTTATCCTCATACAGCAGACATGCACCCACGGCACCGGTATTCTCACGCAGGGCATACGCAGCCATCCGCTCAATAGAATCCGGCTTAATAATCTTGGTATCATTGTTGAGGAGCAGCAAAAGCTCTCCCTTGGCATATTTTACTCCGTAATTGTTGATTGCCGAATAGTTGAATGCCCCGTCCCATCTGACAACCTGTATTGTCTGCGGATACTTCTGTTCAAGCTCATCGTAATAGTCGAAAATCTCCTTGGAGCTGCTGTTATTTTCCACTATTATAATCTCTATATTCTTATAGCTGCTAATCTCCATTATGGAGTCAACGCAGCGCGACAAATCCTCTCTATGTTCACAATTAGGTATTATTATTGATACAAGCGGCTGTTCTTTTTCAACCTTCTCATTCGATTCTTTTTCTGCCCCTTCGGCATATTTCTCATCATCCCCTGCCGTATCTTCAAAGAGTGCCCTGCTTATATGATATATCTCATTCTGTCCGCATTTTGCACATATATATCTGTTAAAATCCCACAAGGAATTTTTCTTGGCAAGCTCAAGTGCCGTCTCATCAAGTACATCCTCCCTGACAGCCACACAGTTGCCGATATAATTGTGAGATGCAAGATTATCTGGCGCAAAGTCAGGCTTATACAAAAGGCTGCCATCCCGAAGCTCATCCATGTACACGAATCCCGGCTTTTTATCCTCCACAGCCCTTGATAACTCGCACATCAGGTCACAGTGCATACTAACGCCCTCTGACTTGATTATGCGGTATCCGTATGCATGTGTGCTTTCCTTTTCCTCCTGTGAAAAAAGGCTCCGCATATAGAAGCTTTTTTGAGCTTTTTTTGCCGAGCCTTCCCTCATATCGTGCAGAGCAGTCTTAACCGCCGGCTTAAGTCCGCTGTTCTTATATACCTTCAGTACATGATTAATCATACCCTGCCTCCAATTCATTATTGTTTTACTCTATCCTTGGTACACTATTTTTCCTTCACAGATTGTGTAATGCACCTTGCCCGGAAGCTCCCAGCCAACGAACGGGCTGTTCACCGCCTTAGAGGCAAAATGCTCCACCACCCACTTCTCATTCTCACCGAATATAACTATATCAGCAGGATTGCCCTCTGCAATGCTCACAGGCTTCCTCCTGTAAAACTCCATCGGATTTTTGCTCATACATTCCATAAGCTTCATGAGTGTAAGATGTCCCGGCTGCACAAGCGACCTGATTCCAAGTCCCAGCGAGGTCTCAAGTCCTGTTATTCCGCTCGGTGCGCTCTCCATAGGTCTTGCCTTCTCCTCAGCGCTGTGAGGTGCATGGTCAGTCACAATCATATCTATCGTGCCGTCACATAGTCCTTCTATTATCTTAAGCCTGTCCTCCTCGGTTCTGACCGGTGGGTTCATTCTTGCAAGTGTTCCGTACTTAAGCACCGCCTCGTCAGTCAGCGTAAAATGATGCGGTGTCGCCTCCGCGTGGACATCTGCTCCGAGCTTCTTCGCCGTGCGCACATACTCAACCGCATTCTTGGAGCTTATATGCTGTATGCACACTGATGCTCCCGTGTGAAGTGCCAGCGCACAGTCCCTTGCCACCATCACATCCTCGGCAGTTCTTGACGCTCCTCCGTATCCGATTTTTTCAGACACCTCTCCCATATGTACTCCGGGTGCCGCTATGAATGCAGGATCCTCCTCATGCAGACTTATCGGCAGATTAAGCTTCTTTGCCTCATTCATTGCATCCACAAGCACCTGCTCATCCATAATTGGAATTCCATCGTCAGTAAAGCCCGCCGCTCCAGCCTCGGCAAGTGCCGACATATCGACAAGCTCCTTCCCGGCAAGTCCCTTCGTAACCGTCGCCGCGGAAAGGACATGAATGCCCGTCTGTCCACCTTTTTTTAAAATATATTCAAGTGTATCCACATTATCCACAGGAGGCTTGGTATTAGCCATGCACACAACCGTCGTGAAGCCGCCCTTTGCAGCCGCAGCCGCACCTGTGATGATGTCCTCCTTGTAGGTAAAGCCCGGGTCGCGAAAATGTACATGCGTATCGACAAGTCCCGGAGCCACAACAAGCCCCTCGGCATCAATAACCTGCACTTCGCCCTTTTCTCCATCAAAAAGAGCATCTGCCCTGTCGCCCGTGGCAACAATCACGCCGCCGTCGATGAGAACATCCATAACCTCATCAACCTTTCTCACCGGGTCAACCACTCTGCCGTTCCTTATAAAAACCATACATTACCTCCTATAATATATGACGTTGCGTAATTTTATTATATTACCGCCGGGCACGCTTTCGCTGCATTTTGCCACGCAACGGTGCATAATCGGCTAAACTACATCCGATAAGCACCGGCGGTCAAAAATCACCCGGCTTGCAATATAATAAAATTGTGCAACTGTTCATTGCATAATACAAGTCTTGCAAATGCTTACTAAATCCTGCTACATCTTTCATGGTGTATAATGCATTATATATGTATTTTACGACTTATGGGAGATGCTTAGATGTTCTTAGAATTCTGATTGCCATACAGCCAAAGCCAGCATGGATGCTGGCCTAGATGCCACCGGTCATGGATGACCGATTGGCATCGATGGCGAGCCCATTCAATAGCTTTGCAGAATTCTTAGAATATCTTAGCATCGTACATCGGCGTAGAATACATATATAATGCATTATACACCTTAATAGATATATATTATTCACTTCTTAATGGTATACAGCTCCCCCACAAGCTCAAGATTAGGGTTATAGTACGGATCCCCCGCAGCAAGCGCCCCTCTCCACTTGTCTATGAAGTGCATTATCTCGCCTCCGAAGCGTTCCTGCTTCTTTCCGGTGTCCTCGGCACCTCTTGACTTGTACTCGTAGTGATGAAGCTTGGCATGAGGGTCGTAGATAATCTTATAGCCCGCCGCTCTGACCTTCATACAATAGTCAATGTCATTGAACGCAACCTCGAAGCTCTCATCGAGCCCGCCGACCTCATCGAAGACCTTTCTCTTGGTGAGAAGGCACGCCGCGGTTACCGCCGAAAGCTCCTGCGAGAGCACGGCTCTTGCAAAGTATCCGTACACCTCATCGCCCATTCCGGTAAATGCATGTCCGGCAACCCCCTGATAGCCCATAATTATGCCGGCATGCTGAACCGTATCGTCATCATATAGAAGCTTCGCTCCCACAATACCGACCTCATCCCTCTGACACTGCGCAAGCATGCATCTTAAGCTGTCAGGCTCTATCACGGATGTATCATTATTGAGAAGCAGAATAAATTCTCCCTTCGCATACCTTGCGCCGAAGTTATTGATTGCGGAATAATTGAATATTCCATCCCACTTCACAAGCCTGAACTTATCACCGTATTTCTCTTCAAGCTCCTTATAACCATCAAAGGTCTCATCGAGCACACTGTTGTTCTCAACCACTATATATTCGATATTGTGATAATTGTTGACATTCTCCATAGAGTCAATGCAGCGTGTCAGGTCATCCAAGTGGTCTTTGTTAGGTATTATAACTGATACCAATGGTTCTTTGGCAAGCTTATATCTTATATCATAGAAGCCCGGTGCCACACCGTTCTTTACTTCACCCTCCAAGCCGATTCTCTTAAGATGTGCCGTAACCGCATCGACTCCCGCTGTGTTGGCGTAGGTCTTGGTTGACGCACTCTTTGCCGTGGAATTGTCATTGATTCTCCAGTGATAGAGTATTCTCGGAATATGACGCACGCACTCTGCATTCTCCACACAGCGCAGTATATAATCGTGATCCTGCGAACCGTTATAGCGCGTGTCAAGCCAGCCCGTCCTGTCCGCAAGGCTCCTTTTTACTACTGAAAGATGACATATATAATTGTTGCAGCGCAGCAGTTCCATGTTAAGGTCCGACTTGAAATGAGCCTCCGTGTGGCGGCCCGTCGCCTCAATTATCTTATCCTCATCCGAGTATATAAAATCAGCCTCAGGGTGACGCTCAAGCTCGCGCATACACTCAAAAAGTGCTGTCGGATGAAGCTCATCATCATGGTCGCCGAATACTATAAAGTCTCCGTCAGCCATGCGCATTGCTGCGTTGGTGTTCTCGGCAATTCCAAGATTATTTTCAAGCTTCACATACTTCACCTTGTCGGTTCCGTATCTTTTAACATAATCTTCTACTGTGTTCTCAACCGTATAGCCTTCGCCGCTTCCGTCTGCCAGGCACACCTGCCAGTTGGTGTAGGTCTGCGCAGCTATCGAATCCAGCATCGCCCTAAAATACTTCACATTCGGTCTGTACACCGGAATCAGTATAGAGAACTTATAATTCTCGGCAAATTTATAATTTCTCTGCTCGTCAAGTCTCTTCGCGTCGGGATTGATTTTCTTATAATATTCGTTGGTCGGGTCTTTTAAGGTTCTGCCGATAACCTTTCCCGCCACCTTCACGGCTGCTTTCTCGACGAACCGCTTCATTCCGTACATGGCGATGTAGCTCTTTGCCCTTGTTATATAGTCGTTGCGTCTGTCCTCGGCAACTCTGACCTGATGCTTCTGCTTATCCGTAGAAGGACGGCTGACAACCACGCTAACGCTTCCGACTCTTCCGTTTTCCTCGGACATGACCTTTATGCTTCTCACGCCGGTGTCGGCCATCGTAAGCTCAAAGCCGCAGTCCCTTCTCAACTCACCGTCGGTATAACGGCTGACCATATCAGCTCTGTGAAAGAAATTGACCTTACATTCAAGCTCCTTATTCCCCGCATACACGCGAAGCTTCGGCTCATCTGCTGATTCAGCCCAGCCCGTGACCCTGATGGTCTTACTCTTTTCGTCAGCCTGAGCACCGATTAAGTTGACATCGATATGTTTTCTGAGATACTTAATATGCGTCGATGAAATGTTAATTTCCTCAGCTCCTGATGGGTAAGTATCTTTTGTGAGAATAATTTTAACATTTTTAACGTTGTCAGGCAGCTTCACACAGAGATTATATTCACTGTCGAATTCCGGTTCGGCATTTTTATACACAAAAAGCAGAGGTGTGTGCGGGTTCTCCACAATCTCCACCTCTGTCTCAATTCCATTAACGTAGGAAACAGCCTTAACATCCTTCATGTAATTCTTACATGAACCTGTCTGGATGATAAGCCTGTTATTGTCGCGCAAATCTATTCTTTTTTTGTAAACATATATGAAATTGTCCAAGCCATGCCTCCTAATTTCTGAACAGCCTGTTAATTATAATCCAAAAGGCTGTCAGATATACTCCGATAAAAAGCATCATTATAAAAGTCTCAAGATTAAACGGCTTCACGCTCACGCCGAAGCCGCCCTTTATATGAAATTCGGGAAGAAGAGCATAAAAATACGCAAAAACAGCATAGATTGCTGCAAGCACTATTCTTTTTACATATTTCATATGAAATTCCTCCTTTCTCTATTTTCCTCCGTATAATTCCTCATACTGCGCACATATCTCTTCCGTATCACCGTATGCTCTGAGTCTTCCGTGCTCAAGCCATACAACCTTCTGACACACCATCTTAACCTGTTCAATGCTGTGCGACACGAAAAGAACCGTAGTTCCCATGCGCATCATCTCTTCTATTCTGTCAATACATTTCTGCTGGAACTTCGAATCGCCTACCGCGAGAACCTCATCCACAATAAGGATATCCGGTCTGCCTATCGTCGCAATCGAGAATGCAAGTCTCGATGTCATACCTGATGAAAAGTTCTTCACCGGCACATCCATAAACTCCCGCAGCTCGGCGAACTCAACTATATCATCATATACCTCTCGCATAAATGCCCTCGGATGCCCTAACAGCGCGCCGTTAAGAAAGATATTCTCTCTGGCAGTTAGGTCGGAATCAAATCCCGCGCCGAGCTCTATAAGCGGGGCCACATCACCATACACACTCACGCTTCCCTTCGTAGGCTTAAGAACGCCCGCTATAACCTTAAGCATTGTACTTTTTCCGCTTCCGTTAAGTCCCATGAGTCCTATCGACTCGCCTCTCTTAACCTTAAAGCTCACATCATTAAGTGCCCAAAACTCATCAAAATGCAGGTTGCCCTTAAGCTTACGGACAACATATTCCTTCAGACTGTCAACTCTCTCTCTGGCAAGATTAAAGCAGCGGGATACATTATTAACTTCTATTATCACATCATCTTTTAATGGCTTATTATTTTCCATACCTTATTATCTCCGCCTTACAGATAGAGTATGAACTCATCCTGTTTTTTATAGAAAACCCATACTCCAAGTGCAAGAATAAGCGCACTCGGAATTACCGACATAAGCACCGTGTATAAATCCGGCATTGAATTGTACATCATGAAGCCTCTGAACATTACAAGAATGTTCGTGACCGGATTGAGCTTAACTATCGTCTGCAATGTATGTCCAAGTATATCAATCGGGTACATAATCGGTGCAAGATAAATAAAGCCTGTCAAAAATACCGAATACAGATGCACAATATCCCTGTATTTTACCGACAATGCCGCCAAAATAAAGCCTATGCCCATCGAGAACATAATCATTATCATTATCGGCAGCACGGACAAGAACATCGTATAGTGAAGCGGTGTCCTCAACACAACCATGACAATCAGCAGTGCCGCATATGCAGCGAATATATTAATCGAGCATGACAATATTCTTGACAGCACAAATATATACTTCGGAACATATACCTTCTTGATAAGTGCCGCACTGTATATGATAGAGTTCATGGATGCCTGTGTGGACTCGGAAAAAAAGTTATAGAGCACCTGTCCGCACAGGATATATATAGGATAATTCTCAACAGCGAATCCGAATATACGGGAGAACACCGCCGAGAGAATTATCATCATGAACAATGGGTTTAAAAGGGTCCACAATACACCAAGAACCGAACGACGGTATTTATTTTTTATGTCTCGTGAGACCAGCTCGAACAAAAGCGGCCTGAACTTATTAAAATTGGCTCTGATTGAATGATGCATTATAGACCTTCCTCAAACTAATTAATTTTCTTTGCAGCCACATACTCCGCAAGTGTTCCCCACTTGGTATCCTTGTCGGAGAATATAAGCTCCATTCCCTCAGGTATCGGCCACTTTACGCCAACCTCAGGGTCATTCCATATAATACCGCCCTCATCATTAGGATGGTAAAAATCAGTACACTTATAAGCGAACTCCGCCGTATCGGATAACACAACGAATCCATGTGCAAAGTTCTTAGGGATAAAGAACTGCTTCCTGTTCTCCTCTGAAAGCTCCACTCCGTACCACTTTCCGAAGGTCTTAGAGCCCTCCCTTAAGTCTACCGCAACATCGAACACGGTTCCCCTTGCGGCTCTTACAAGCTTGTCCTGAGGGAACTGCTTCTGAAAATGAAGTCCCCTTATGACACCCTTCTTAGAGCCTGACTGGTTATCCTGTACGAACTGCATGTCGATTCCGGCAGCCGCATAATCATTGTAATTGTATACCTCATAGAAGTAGCCTCTTGCGTCACCGAACACCTTCGGCTCGATAACCTTAAGTCCCTCTATCTCAACTCCGTCCTCTGTGTAACACTTACTTACTGTAATCTGTCCCATGGCAAACATCCTCACAAAATATTTATTCCCGGGCAGCCCTGCCCGTCAGTGAATCCTAAAGTCCGTTGGCAATCTCAACAAGATACTTTCCGTATGCCGTCTTAAGCAGCGGCTGCGCAAGCGCAATAAGCTGCTCCCTGTCGATGAAGCCTCTCTTGTATGCAATCTCCTCGATACAGGAAATGTAGAGTCCCTGTCTCTTCTGGAATGCGGCAACGAAATCGGCGGCATCAAGAAGCGCATCATGATTGCCGGTATCAAGCCATGCAAATCCTCTTCCGAGTGTCTCAACCTGAAGGGTTCCGCGGCTTAAGTACTCATTGTTGATGCTTGTTATCTCTATCTCGCCTCTTGCAGAAGGCTTGACATTCTTCGCTATCTCAACAACATCATTGTCATAGAAGTAGAGTCCCGGAACCGCATAGTTGGACTTCGGATGCTCAGGCTTCTCCTCGATTGAGAGAGCCTTTCCTGTCTCGTCGAACTCGACAACTCCGTATTCCCTAGGGTCTCTTACATAGTAGCCGAATATGGTGGCACCTGTCTCCCTCGCTGCAACCTTCTGGAGAACCTTTGAAAAGCTCTGTCCGTAGAAAATGTTGTCACCGAGCACAAGTGCAACACGGTCACTGCCGATGAACTTCTCACCGATGATGAATGCATCGGCAAGTCCCCTCGGTGTCTCCTGAACAGCATACTCAAGCGTCATTCCGAGCTGGCTTCCGTCGCCTAAGAGCTCCTTAAATACAGGAAGGTCTCTCGGTGTGGAGATTATAAGCACCTCCCTGATGCCCGCAAGCATGAGCGTTGAGAGCGGATAATATATCATAGGCTTGTCATATACAGGCATAATCTGCTTGGAGATTGCCTTGGTGAGCGGATAAAGTCTTGTACCGGAGCCTCCGGCAAGTATAATTCCCTTCATATCTTAATCCTTTCCGTAATCCTTACTGTAATCCCTGCTGTGAGGATTACCTGTACATCTCTGCATAGTACTTCTGGTAATCGCCGCTTGTCACGTTCTTCATCCAGTCCTCATGCTCAAAATACCACTTGATTGTGAGCTTTATTCCGTCCTTGAACATGGTATCAGGAACCCAGCCTACCGCAGCCTTGATCTTGTCAGGTGCAATTGCGTAGCGTCTGTCATGTCCCTTGCGGTCTGCGACATATGTGATAAGCCCCTCGTTGATATGAGCCTTTCTAGGGTCTGAGTCAGGAAGCATCTCGTTGAGTGTCTCAAGGATAATCTTTATGATCTCAATGTTCTGCTTCTCGTTGTGTCCGCCGATGTTGTAGCGCTCGCCGAGCACGCCCTGCTCCTGAACCATATCGATAGCCTTAGCATGATCCTCAACATAGAGCCAGTCTCTTACGTTCTTTCCGTCGCCGTATACAGGAAGCTTCTTTCCCGAAAGCGCATTGTTGATGATGAGCGGAATGAGCTTCTCAGGGAACTGGTAAGGACCGTAGTTGTTGCTGCAGTTGGTTATATTGGCAGGGAAATGATATGTGTCAATATAAGCCTTCACAAGCATATCCGATGAAGCCTTGCTTGCGGAATAAGGGCTGTGAGGGTCAATCGGTGTTGTCTCATAGAAGAATGCGGTATCGTCATCAGGAAGTGAACCGTACACCTCGTCAGTTGATACATGGAGGAACTTCTTTCCCTCCTTGTATGAGCCGTCAGGAAGCTCCCATGCCTTCTTTGCCGCATTGAGCATTACTGCGGTACCGAGCACATTAGTCTTGACGAACACCTCAGGGTTCTTGATGCTTCTGTCAACATGGCTCTCAGCCGCAAAGTGAACAACCCTGTCAATGTCGTTCTCGTCAAATATCTTCTCGATTGCCTCCTTGTCACAGATGTCCGCCTTCACGAAGGTGTAGTTAGGTCTGTCTGCAATATCCTTGAGGTTCTCAAGGTTTCCTGCGTATGTAAGAACATCCACGTTGATGATGCGGATAGTGTCCCCGTACTTCCTGAACATGTAGTGAATATAGTTAGAGCCGATGAAACCGGCTCCTCCGGTTACAAGGTAAGTTCTCATATTAAAATTCTCCTTTTATTTTTCTTATATCAAATGTCACAAAGCATAGCCATATGTATGTTACCATAAGTCCCTTGATAATTCAAGATGCTCATCAAGTGCCTTCTCCCAGTCAGCGAATGTATAACCGCCGACAAGACGGAACATATAATTGTCAAGAACTGAATAAGCAGGTCGCGATGCTGAATCCGGATGTGCAGCCTGATACTCGGCAGTGCTTACATGAATAACCTTGGTGCTCTTTCCTGTCTTCTTAAATATCGCCTCAGTAAAATCAGCCCATGAGCAGCAGCCCTCACAGGTTCCGTGATAAAGGCCGTAGTTCTCGGTAGGAATGAGCCAGCTTATCGCTCTTGCAAGCTCCATTGCGCTTGTAGGTGAACCAATCTGGTCATCAACAACCGTAATCTCATCATGTGTCTCTGAGAGCTTAAGCATTGTTCTCAAGAAGTTCTTGCCGTCGCCGTATAACCATGCGGTACGGACAATAAAGAAGTGCTTTGAAAATTCTTTTACAAAGTTCTCTCCCGCAAGCTTAGTGAAGCCATACATGCTCTTAGGTCCTACGGCATCGAATTCCGTGTACGGGCTTTTTGCATCACCGCCGAACACGTAATCTGTCGATACATGAACAAGCTTAGCGCCGAACTTTTCCGCCGCTATTGCAAGATTTCTCGGGCCTATCGCATTAATCTTGTATGCAAGCTCCTTATTCACCTCACATGCATCAACCGCCGTGTATGCTGCGCAGTTCACAATGGCATAAGGCATCTCCTTCTCCATAAATGCAAGTACTGCGTCGATATTCGTTATATCAAGCTCCGCAACATCAGTATTCACAAGCTCGTATTCTGAATTGCCCTCCAACACCTTGTTCATCGCTCTTCCAAGCTGTCCGTTGCAGCCTGTGATAATTAACTTTTTCATATTCTTTTCCTTTCGCGGTTTAGTATTTATTTTATTAAATTATAGGCTTATAAGCTGCACTGTCTTATAAGTATCTCCCATATGCTGTAAAAAATAATGAATGCGGATATAAGCATACATACCGTATTATATTTTACTTTATCCCAATTTACGTTGACCTTATTAAAGCTCAGAGTGAACAGTACCGGAAACAGCAGCGGTATATAATATCTTCCCTGTACACCCGCCATGGTCGTCCTGCCGACCTCCGTATAGCTTAGATACATCGAAGTCCATATAAGACACATGACACCGAACACAAGGAAATATATCATCGCCTTTAACCATACCGGCATACCCTGTGCAGTCCATTTTTTCTTATCATTCTGAACATACACGGTGTTCTCTGATGTAAGCGTAATCGACACAAGGTATATTACAATAACATAGGTCAGGCTTCCCGCACCGAGGTATGCCATAAAATCAAGTGCCGGAGTACCTATTCCGTAGTCCCACAGATGCTGCCACATAGTCGTAAGAAGCAGTGCTGCATAGCCTATCGGATTGGAAAATACCGCACTCAACTGTCCTGCATGGCTCGTCGTACCGCCTCTTAAGTCGCCCTCTGTTGATGGACTTATAAGTGCCGGCAGCACGAATGTGCTCAATATCGCGAGCAACACGATAATCACGCCCGCCTTCATTATTCTCTCCTGCTTCCTGTCCTTGAATATTCTGTGAGGAAGAAATACTCCGAGGAGAATAAGCGGAATATATATTGATTTTCTTGAAGAGCCATAAGCCATACCACCTATGAACACAAGATATTCCCACCATGTAATCTTCTTGTCCGTGAACATAAGATAGAACAGGTATGCCATTCCGAGGAATAAAAAGCCTGTAACTATCGTGTCATATGATATCGTAGCCGCAAGATACATCGGCGTAGGCATAAGCGCAACCGCATTCATTATCAGCTTTCCCTTCGGGAGCTTTCTCACTGCGAAGAACACAACCACTATATACATAAGCATATTTGTAAATCTCAGCAGCATGTAGGTAAAGCCGAACGGAACACCTGCAAGCTTACAGATATTGCAGGTAACTGCCATAAATACATAAGAGAACGTGGCAAACCCGCTTGTTCCCCAATGGTGCGATGTCACCGGGTCTGCTTCGCTCGGTGTTGACAGCTCATTAACCCTCTCGCGCACATACTTGTACTCCTCATATGATGTGCTGTACTCAAACGGCAGATTATGAACGCCTCCGTCTATATAATCATTGAGAAAGCTGTTATATTCATAGCTGCCCGTAATATCGAGCCAGTATACGCTCCTAAGGTGTGTCTCCTCATCCCAGCCAACTCTCGAAAGCGGCATGGCAAGGCAGAATATGAAGCCCGCGCATAAGCCCGCAATCAAAAAGCCGTATTCAAGCTTTTTCGCGACAATGTCTCTCAAGACTATCAGAAGTCCCGCGCAGAAAACCGCAAGAAACACAAATATAAATCTGAAGTAGTTGAATGCAGCCACATTCCTTACGGCAACACTCATAATCTCTACATCATTCTCAAGCTCCGGTGTATTGTTATCAACAGGAATAATCCATATTCCCTTCGCATTCTTATTCACATTCACCGTGGAACGCGATATATATATCGGATTGGCATCCTTAATCACACAGCTCTCAATGTATCCGAATCTGTTCTCATACTGCACAACTATGTCAAAATATGCCGCCGACTCATTGGAATACTCAATCTCCAGCTTACTCACATATCTGTCCGGCTCAATATAATAGCAGCTTTCTCCATTATAGGCATCATACTCATCATTGCTTCGGTATTCCAGTCCTTCCTCAGGCTTTCCTTCCACCACGTCGGACTTGTCAAACACCTTCGTCGAATATGCAATGCTCTTTACGCCTTTTTCATCACTGCTCATTGTGATAAGCTTAATATTTGCAAAAAGCTCAACAATCAATGAAGCCACAATACTTATTGTGGCTACAGTTACAATCCTTATTAAATATTTTTTTATGTCTGTCTTGTTAGCGGACATATTAAATCCTCATTTCTCCCATTACTGATAGATATTGTCAGGATAGTAGTTCTTCTCATACAATGCCTGAAGATAATCGCTTATATCCTGTATTCTTGATGTCGGCGTGTAATCCTCAACACCGAAAAGATACTTATGAAGCTCGCTGACATTCGATTCGAGTGTCATGGCAAATACAGGGTCTGCAATGTTAAGCTCAGGCACCTTCTTCATTGAACCAAACTTCTCGAACGGGAAGCCCGCCTGGTCTGCAAGCGAGAATTCAAATACGCTTGGAACCATGCTCAGAATATCACTTGCCGGAACGCTCGTTACCACGTTATCGAGAACGCCGTTGATTGCATTGGTAAGCTGATTGAGATTCATCTTCTTAGCCTTCTCAAATATAAGGCTTATAACCTTTCTCTGTCTCTCCGCACGTCCGTAATCAAGTGTGCCGTCAGCGTATCTTATACGGCAGTACGCTGTTGCCTGAATACCGTCAAGATGAACCATGCCCGAATTAGGAACTGTCTCATATGTTCTTCCTGTATTGAGTCCCGTATCCCTTAAGTATTCATTGAGCCAGTACAGCTCCTGCTCCGTAATCTCAAGGTCTATTCCTCCGACAGCATCAACAATTCTTATAAGTGCCTCAAAATTAACCATGACATAATCCGTGATATTAAGGTCAAGATTAAGATTAACCATGCTTATCGTAGCCTCAGCTCCGGAATAGAAGAATGCCTCCGTCGCCTTCCTGTATGTGTCAGGATATTTTCCCGACTTAGGAACCATGAGCAGTGTATCTCTGTATACCGATACAAGCTTAACCTCCTTGGTATCGTTATTGAGACTTGCAATAATTATCGCATCGGTATTTCCCTCTCCGGTGCTTGTCATTGCCTCAATAGAGTTATCTCTTGCATCCGTTCCGAGCAGAAGATAATTGGTATATCCCTTAAGTGTCTCATTTGCCTTAACCTCAGGAGCAATAACAAGGTCAATCGCATCTCTGTCTATCTCCTGTATCTCGAGCCTGCTGAACTTGTCGACTATATACCATGCAACAACCACAACCAAGAGCACAACTATCTCAAAAAAGAAGAGCAGCGTCTTCTGCCATACCTTCATCTTTCTCTTTTTCTTTCTACCTGACATCTTAATCCCCAATTCTTTCTCTAATTCCAATTCTACGTGACTAATATGCGTTCTTATTCACAAATCCCTTAAAAAGTGTCTGGAATAAAATCGATATATCAAAGAAGAATGTCCAATTCTCAATATAATACAGGTCATACTCAATTCTCTTCTCTATTGAAGTATTGCCTCTGTATCCGTTAATCTGCGCCCAGCCGGTCATTCCCGGTCTTACCTGATGCTTTATCATATATCTCGGGATCTGCTCCCTGAACTGCTCAACAAAATTAGGCTGCTCAGGTCTCGGCCCTACAAGGCTCATATCTCCCTTAAGCACATTGAAAAGCTGTGGAAGCTCGTCAAGACTGAACTTTCTTATAACCTTACCTACCTTGGTTGTTCTGTCATCATTCGCCGTTGTAAAGTGGAGCTCGTCACATCTGTCCGTTCTCATTGAACGGAACTTGTACATGACAAAGTTCCTGTTGTGAAGTCCGACGCGCTCCTGCTTATATATCACAGCTCCCTTTGAGCTTACCTTCACCGCAAGTGCAACAATGAGCATGAGCGGCGAAAAAAGAATGATAAGCAGAAATGAACCTACAATATCGCCAAATCTCTTTATGAATCTGTTAAAGCTTCCGTTGAGCGGAACTCTTCGTATGTTGATGACAGGGAGACCCAATAAATCCTCGGTATACGGTCTCGTCGGAATGACATTGTTGTAATCAGGAATGAACTTCGTGTGGACACCCGACTTCTCACATACTGCAACAATTCCTTCAAGCTTCACATACTCGGCAATGCTGAGTGTTATCGCTATCTCATCAAGCTCATTCTCCATGAGAAGTGCTTCAAGCCTGTCAATCTTACCGATTACTTCCTCACCGCGGTACTTTGTCCCGATGCTCACATTGTCATCAAGTATTCCCATTATGTGATAGCCCCACTGCGGGTTGCCCTTTATTCTGTCAATATATCCCTCCGCCGCACGGCTGTAGCCGACAAGGAGAATATGCTTCTGGTTAAAGCCCTTATTTCTTATGTTGCGCAGAATACGTCTGATCAGGTTCCTGAACACAATCTCAACCGTGTTGTTGATGACATAGAATATGAACATCATCTGTCTTGAAAAATGATCCTGATGCAGCATATACAATGACAGTATGAAAATAACGAGTCCGGCGGTGTTGGATTTGATTATGTTGCCCGCCTCTTCCTTCACCGTCTGCACGCGCTTAGGACTATATACATTAAAAAAATAGTATAGAATAAGATATAACGGTATTATGCATACAAGTCCGGTTATATACATGGTATTCATCATCGTATGCCCGTCAGAGAGGAACTTGACCGCCCAGGCAAGTGCATATGATACCGCTATAATAAATGCATCTAAAAGCACATGTAATCTGTTAAAATATTTCTGATTACTTTTAATCACCGGTGCCTCCAATAATTCTGATTCATTGTGCAGGCCATAACCATTCTGCGCGGCAGCTTTTTATAAGCCCGTCCGAGCTTGTAGCCTGCTAATCTGAAAAAACTGTTAATATAAAAATACGGAATGTAATACGCCGCTTTCTCTTGTATAAGCAGCGACGTCATTCTCTTAATATATCTCAGGCCCTCACTCTCAGAAGACACGCTCGAAAACACCTCCGGGTTGTCCGTCTGTGAGACTCCAAGATCAAAATTCCTGTGAAACTGCTGCATATTGCTGTAATTATGCGAATGTATAACCTCCGCCTCCGCCTTATAGTATACCCCATATCCAGCCATTAGAAACTTATATGCCATAATCATATCTTCATTAAAGATAGTTCTTTTAATGAAGCCGCCCTGCTCAATATATTTCTTTCTGTCGTACATAGCACATACATCCGAGCAAAAGAACGCCTTTATTCCAAGCCGTTCTATATCTGCTCTGTATTTAATACTGCTTTTATCGGGATAATTGAACTGCCTTGCAAGCCTCTCAATAATACGGCAATTCTCATTCGGAAGCTGTCTTGCATAGGCAACAGCAATTCCGTCAGCCTTAAAGCATTCCAACAGCTCCGCCACAAGCCTGTCATTCTTCGGAACGGCATCCTGTGTCATGAGCAGACAGTAGTCGGCATCAGAGCTCATTATTCCCTCATGCCTTGTTCTGCCATGGTCAAATTCATCAGGTTCAATATATCTGACCGATATATCCCCATTATACTTAAACCTGTTCTCATCATAATTGTGCGTGCCCGTGTTAATCACATACACATGTCTTACAGGCACCGACTGTGCCTCCAGCATATGAAGAAGTCTTTCATACTTCCTGTCAGGATTGCACACCGGTATGATAACATCTACAACAGGATTACTCATATCTTTCCTCTCTCCGGCAGCCGCATTCAGCTCTATCGTCTTCTCGCTGCCTCAGTCTCCTCCACAGAGGCTGTCTCGCTATCGCCCGTAATCACTACCTTCACGGTTACTTCTCCGACAACGCTGTAATTGTTGGCATCCTCAGAAAACACAACAGGTACCTCATATTCGCCCGGCTCGTAGCCCTTAAGATCAATGTTGGTATTGAGTGCATCCATATTAAAGCTGTCCTGAGTCTTCTGAAGTGCTCTTACCCTCACCTCAATATATGCATCCTCTATCTCAGCTTCAAGACCCTCGCCGAGGTTATTGATTACAATTCCGTTCTTACGGATAATGTAGCTCTTAACAACCTCCTGCTCAATCTCTATATGAACAACAAGCTCTGTCGTACCCGATACAATCGTGTAGCTTCCCTTAAGGTAATTCGCCACATTCACCGTACAGTCCTGACTCTCGGTAACATCCTCAAGTTCAATCGCATCACTCGGAATCGCAAGTGAGCTTATATTGGCGAGACTGTCCTGTGTACCGGCAATCTTAATCTGGTCGAAGCTCTGAGTATACTCAATAAGCTTGTAGCCGTCCGCCGTAGTAACCGTCGGAATAATCGTGACAGGTATCCACTTCGTGGCAAGAATCTCAACGTTAAGTCTCAGTGTCTTTCTGCTGAGCTGAATTGATGAGGTATCCACAACCTTACCGTTCTCATCATAGAACACAGGCGCCACCATTTCGCTGACCGACTGCATCATGTTGGATACATCATATGAAATCTCTGCGCTTGCAATCTTCTCTATAACGCTTGCAGCACCCGTAATCTCTATCTTGTTCTGGGAAATTGATTTATCTCCGAGCACATAGTTGTCTGCCGGAGTTCCCGTTATCTTAATGTTGACAGGTATTTCTGCCGTCTCTTTATTGTCAATATTAAGCTTCACCACCTGAGTCTTGGAGGTGATATCCTTAATGTCGCTCTTCACATCCGACTTGACACATTCAATCGTGATATTAGCCGAATCAGTGAGCGGACTTAACTGGCTCAGATCCGCATACGCAACGAAATCAGAAGCCTTAAGATCCTTGGCAACGCTCTCCGGTGCGCGCACCGTGATTGTGATTACGCTGCCCGAATCAACCTCATATATATACCCCTTGTCCGTGAGGTCATCATCATTGCGCAGCTCCACGGCAATACCGCTGATTGTCTTTTTAACAAGCGGGTCATCAATATTCATAACAACCCACCATACAAGAATTGCTATCAAAAGAGCAAGAATCTTAAGTCCTATATTATTGAATATTTTTTTCTTCATTATTAGACTTACCTCCCCTCTTCCATATCTTGATACGCTTTCCCGAATCAAGATTGCCTATCTTAAGCAGTTCAAGCTTATTATGAAGGTATTCCGCATCGACATTTCTCACAAGCTCACCGTTGTGTGCAACTGAGACCTTACCGGTCTCCTCAGATACTATTATTACGAATGCATCCGTAACCTCGCTCACTCCCGTACCGGCACGATGTCTTGTTCCAAGCTCCTTGCTGAGCTCCATATTATCCGAAAGAGGGAGATAACAGGTTGCAGACACAATTCTGTTCCCGCGGATAATAACTGCTCCATCATGAAGCGGAGTGTTGTGCTCGAATATATTGATGAGAAGCTGATTGGTAACATAAGCATCTACCGTTATTCCGGTCTTGATATAATCCTCGAGATTAATCTTCTGTTCGATTACAATAAGTGCTCCCGTCTTCTTCTTCGCCATCTCATAGGATGCCTTTACAAGCTCATTAACGGTCTTTTCACTGAACAGCTCCATCTTCTCCTTTGAATCGTCGAACTGGAAAAGTCCTGCAAAATACTTCTTGTTGCCAAGCTGCTCAAGCGCCTTCCTGAGCTCCGGCTGAAAAATAACGACAAGTGCAATAAGAGCAACATTGATGGTCTTTCCTGCAATCCACAGAATCGTGGTGAAACGGAACACATATGCTATAAGTGCAAAAAGTATTATGACAAGGATGCCCTTAAGCAGATTCCAAGCCCTGCTGTTCTTCATCCACAGTATAATGTGGTACAAAAAGAAAGCGATGATTAAGATTTCCGCAATATCCGAAAATTCAACGCTTGGTCTGTAAATATTATTCAGAAAATCTCCCAAAAAATTAGTTAATGCACCCATGCCAATTCATCCTCTTTATTTTTCTTCCTCGTCCTCAAGATTGAGTACGTCACGCTCATACGCTCTCTGCCTCTCTAACTCCTCCGGCTCCGTATTCTCTTCCGCTCCATAAGAATCCCTTGGGTCAAACTCTTCTGTCTTCTGAGTTCTGCTGTTAATCTTCTTTACCTTAACCTCCGTCATTGCCATGTTGAACTTCGGCACAGCCTTAACATAGTAATAATAGTCATCATCCTCAAACTGAACTCTCTCAGTCCTTGAATAATCAACTGAAAATATAAAGAAGTTAAGTACAAGTCCTATCAAAATTGATATTATGCTTCCGATGATAAGCCCGCCCATGCTGAAGCTGAGTGAAAGCATCACATGGGACATCACGAACAGCACCGCCTCAACAATGCTTCCCGTCACAATTGCTATCACCCATGAATGGTCTACCGAGAAGCTTCTTATAACATGTACAAGAATTATCGTGGCTGCAAATACAATTCCCATAACAAGCATTTCCTTGTTAAGGACTGTATTATCCATTATAAATGTAATCTTTGAAATGTAATCACCCTCGCCGAATGACCCTGCCGAAGCCATGAACTCCGAACAGAATGCCATTGAAAAGTACAGATATGTTCCAAAAAATGCAGGTACGATTCCCGCAATTCCCGCCGTAAGTCCAACTATAACCGGCGCTGCATAAGGAATATGCATCATGAACAGTACAGGCACAAGCAGAAGCACATACCCTGTCTTAGGAGCAAATACATAATATACGAACAAAAGTATAAGCAGCATAACGAGTGTTATAACCGCGAACTCTATCGAAATCTCATATATCTGAAGTACAATGAGTATACAGCCCGCAAGAGCGGTAACGCCACCCGGAAGAAATGCACACACTGCCGACAGCAGTATGAGCACGAACACGTTGGATGCCGATGAACTGTATCCTGTCATTCCTCTTATAAGCATAAATGATACGAATGCTGCCGCAAACTTGAGCACATGGCTTATCACCATATCATATCTGCCATACAGCCTCTGCAGCATATCTTTAACCTTTAATAACTCCGTCATTACTTGTCCTCCCCGTTATCTTCCTCTTTTTTCTCCTCGCGGGTAAGCTTATCAATCTTCTTAAGACGATTGATATACATTTTCATTCCGCTCTCATATTCATTGTAGCGAATCGAGAACACAAAATATGATATCACCTGAAACGCAATCAAAAGAAGTACATATATAACTATAAGTGTACTTCCGAGCCTCCTGTAATCAATTTCGGTGAGATTATTCACAATATATTCAAATCCGTACACGCATATCAGCCCAAGCACCAAAAGATAGCCCAAGGTGATTCCTATACCTGCAAACAGCATATGCATTCCGATATAGTCTCCGCGATAATATACGGCATTCTTAAGTTCCTTCCTGCCCTCATGCTTTTCATACATGGCAGTCCTTGCCATCAGCCTGACTTTACGCTTATTAATCATGAAATCTCCTTACTACACCCAATTTATCATATAATTATATCATATAATCTGAAAAATTACAGTATTTTTTTCTAAGGATTGTATACAATAATCTGCGAATGTGCGTTGGTGGCAGGCATAACGAACCTCACCTTGCGTCCGCCGCTGCTAATTGTCTTATCACTTGAAAATGTGCAATATGTGTTCCACACCGAATCAGCCGTATCCGGCAGAAGATAAGCGAGTGCGCTTCTTACCGCCATATCGAACTCGACAGACCTCTTCTTAATATATATATGTACACTGTCAGACTCAACTATCACTTCACCATAATAGTCGTCATTCACCTCATAGATTGCCGCATTCGGCAGATACTGCGTGAACCCGCTTCCCGAGAGCACCGCGAACATCTCATCCGTATTGATTGCCGGTGCAGTCTCCGTTGTCGGCACTTCATACTGCGTAGTGCTCTCCTGTGTGTTATCCTCCTTAGGATTATTATTCTGTGGATTGCCGTCTGTGCCGGTATTTTCAGGTGTTCCCGGCACCGTACCATTATTGCCGCCATTGCCATTATTGGTATTATCGCTGTTATTGGTATCATTACCATTGGTATTATTACCATTGGTATTACTACCATTGGTATTACTACCATTGGTATTACTACCATTGGTATCGTAGCTGCCGGAGTTATCATACTCTGTCTGATATGTCGCATCCTCTCCGCTTTGTGCAGCCTGAGAGTCTCCCTGTGTGTCTTTGGAAGCGTTGTCGTTCTTAATTATATCAAGCGAAGGAAAGCCCATATCCGTAGATGATGACGCATCCTTCACTCCTTCAATCGCAATAGCAGATGAATACTTATCCGCCGTTGCCGTGACTGCGGCAACACCTTCACCTACAATTCTCACCATTCCGTTATCATCTACGATAACAGCATCCTCGTTACTGCTTGTCCATACCACGGACTGTGAAAGCTCCTGCGGATTAGCGGACACGGTAAGATTGTATGTCTGTCCTATATAAGCCGTAAAAGACTGCGCATCTATGCTTATATATTCCTCATCCGCACTGTAACGCTTGGTCTCACTGTCAGGTATGGAACCGCCATTAATCTTACTTCCCTTGCTGAGTGCCTCAACAATAAGCACAAGTGCAAGCATAATCGCAACCACACCTGAACCAAACAACATACCTATAAGCGGTCCGAGTACGCTGCTGTTCTTCTTTTTTCTGCGCTTTTTGCTGCTTTTATTGTTAGTATTTCTAGTATTCCTATTTAACTGTGTCTTATTAATTTCTGCCATACATACCCTCCGGTAATTATATACTACCCTTATTGAATATGAAAATCAAGTTGAGATTTACATTATAGAAATATAAGCTATAATAATTAATAGGGCAAGTCCCTTATTAAAAATGTAAAAGGAAATTTATCATGAAACTGATATTTATAAGACATGCAGAACCCGATTACAGCATTGATTCACTCACGCAAAAGGGCTTTGAGGAAGCCGGGCTTCTCGCAAAAAGAACCGCCTCATGGCGTGTTACCGACTTCTACTCATCCCCTCTCGGCCGCGCAATAAGAACAAGCGAGCCTACCTTAAAGTGCCACGGCAGAACTGCTGTAATATACGACTGGCTTCAGGAATTCCGTGTTCCGGTATCACCTGAGGGCAGACCGGACGGCAAGACAATCCCTTGGGATTTTATGCCTGAGTACCTGAACCGCTATCCTGAGCTTCTCGACGCCAACCGTTGGCTCGACACTCCCGTTATGAAGAGCGGTAATGTCAGGGAAGCTTACACAAATGTATGCGGCAGCTTCGATAAGCTGCTCTCAAAGTACGGGTATGTCCGTGAAGGGCTCGCTTACCGCACCACGCACACGGAATCTTCATGCTCCTACATGGTATATAACGGCACCACCAAGGAATGCATGGCAGAGCATCCTGATGATGAGCCCGTGCTTGTGTTCTTCTGCCACTTAGGAATCATGCTCTGCATCATGTCCCATCTGTTAAACACCTCTCCGGTGACACTTTGGCAGGGCTTTTTTACACCGCCAAGCTCCGTGACCGTTCTCTCTGCCGAGGAACGCATACCGGGACTTGCATATTTCCGCTGCCAGATGCTTGGGGACACGTCGCACCTCAGGCTGAATGACGAGCCTGTGTCCTACTATGGGGGATTTGCGCCGCCGTTCCAAGGGTAAAGGTTAAAAATATAAATTAATTTATTAATATTAAGGTATAAGGTCTTATGTTATACATGATGGCTCCGTTGTACGAAGCTAAGTTATTCTAGGAACCCTGATATACTCCCATTGCGCTTCCGCCACCGCGGCAAAGTCGCCATCCATGGCTCCGTTGCCGCTTTTTAGGCATCCATGCCAAAAATGGCTGCACATTGAGCAGGGTTCCAAGAATATCTAAGCTTCTCCCAAAGTCGCATACATGTATAACATAAGACCTTATACCATTTACATTTCATAAAATATTTGTGAATTATAATATTTGCGACTTAATTATATTGCAGATGTCATTTATGCAATGACGTATTTAAGTGTATAAAACCACTTTAAAATTTGACATATATTATTATTCATAAACCATCATTCCATCCACTGTCAGTTCAACGAATAAAGTCATGGCAGTCCTGCGATTTAGCGACAGCTTTAGCAGGATGTCATGACTTTATTCGTTGAACGTCCGTATATTTAATTAATCACTTATTTTCTGCTCATTATGTCTCTTGAAGAAGCTCTTTGTCTCCGCGATTACCACGCCGCTGAGCGCAAATATCGCAATCATGTTCGGGATTGCCATGAGTCCGTTGAAGATATCCGCAATCGTCCACACTGCCTTCACGGTCATGTAAGGTCCGATAAACACGGCAATTATGTAGAGCCAGCGATATACCTTGACCACCTTCATCTTTCCGCCCGTAAGGTACTCAAGGCATCTCTCGGAATAGTAGTCCCAGCCGAGAATTGTCGTGAATGCAAAGAACACAAGACAGAGCATAAGGAGAAACGATGATACGACCTGTGGTATCGGAAGTCCCTGATTGAACGCATAGGTTGTAACCGCAACACCTTCCAAGCCTTCTACCTGCCATGCACCTGTGATTACGATTGCAAGACCTGTCATTGTACATATAATGATTGTGTCGATAAATGTACCCGTCATGGAGACAAGTCCCTGTCTCACAGGCTCCTTGGTCTTAGCCGCTGCTGCCGCAATCGGTGCTGAGCCGAGTCCTGATTCGTTGGAGAAGATTCCCCTCGCAATACCGCTCTGCATCGCAACTATTATGCTTCCAACGATACCGCCTGTGACTGCCCTCGGATTAAATGCCCCTTTAACGATTATAACAAACGCCGCCGGAATTTCCTTTACATTGCACACAAGAAGCACCACACTGATAACAACATAGATAACCGCCATAAAAGGCACGACTACCTGTGACACATTAGCAATTCTCTTGATTCCTCCGATTAAGACAAGTGCCACACACAGGCTCAGCACAAGAGAGGCTATTACAACCGTCCATGAGTATGTACCGATTCCCGGAATGGTCACCGCATATGCTGTGTCAGGGTCGAAAAAATTCTTAACGGCTGATGCAATACCATTGACCTGAGAGAAGGTTCCGATTCCGAAGAGACCTACGCACACGCCAAAGAATGCGAATACGCATGCAAGCCACTTCCACTTTTTTCCCATACCTCGTTCAATGTAGTAGAAAGGTCCGCCGAGTGAATGGTGGTTCTCATCCACAACACGGTACTTCACTGCGAGAAGTCCTTCCGCGTACTTGGTCGCCATTCCGAAGAATGCTGCAACCTCCATCCAAAAGAGCGCTCCCGGTCCGCCCGCACATATGGCTGTAGCAACACCTACGATATTACCTGTTCCGATAGTAGCAGATAATGCTGTACACAATGCTCCGAAGGATGTGACCTCCCCGTGTCCATCCTCCTCATTCTTAACCATCCACTTAAGTGCAAGCGGAAGCTTCCTTATCTGAAGAAGCCCCATTCTAACGGTCAGATATATTCCACCCGCAAGAATAAGCACCATAAGCGGCACTCCCCAGACTACGCCATCAAGCCATGTAAGTATCCTGTTGATTTCCTGTAACATGTGATATCCTCTCTTATTTTAGATTTTTAGGTTAATTGTATATCACTTTAGTAATTTAATCAACTAAATTTTTCTATGAAATATTTACTATAAAATAGTATTCACCAGCCTTGGTTACAGCCTGTAAAAAATTCATTATGCCTCTGTATAATACTGTGCCTGTGCATTATACAGCTCGTAGTAGCTTCCGCGAAGCTTAAGAAGCTCATCATGCGTCCCGCTCTCGGTAATGCCGCCATGTTCGAGGACTACAATCTTGTCGCAGAAGCGGCAGCTGCTCATACGATGTGATATGTATATTGAGGTCTTATCACCCACAAGCTCATTGAAATTCTCATATATTTCCGCCTCCGCGAGCGGGTCAAGTGCCGCCGTCGGCTCATCAAGTATGACAAACGGTGCATCCTTGTAAAGTGCTCTTGCGATAGCTGCCTTCTGTGCCTCACCGCCGGATAAGCTCTCACCATCGGCACTCTCATGGTCTATATAGGTGTGAACTCCGTCACGCATATGTGATACCCGCTCCGTAAGCCCGACCTTATCAAGCACATCCCTAACCTTTTTCTCATCAACCTTCTCCGAACCCGCAATATTCTCATCAAGTGGAAAATTAAACAGCTTGAAATCCTGAAAAACCACAGCAAATATTCTCATGTACTCGTCGTAATCGTACTTTCCTATGTCAATTCCGTTGAGCGTAATCTGCCCCGAGGTCGGCTCATACATACGAAGGAGAAGCTTTACAAGCGTCGTCTTTCCGGCACCGTTCCTGCCTACGAGCGCAAGCTTTTCTCCGATTGTAAGCTTAAGATTGAGATTTTTTATTATAAGCTCATCCGTCCCCGGATAGGCGAACGACACGTTTTTGAACTCAAGCTCATACTCGTTGTCATCGCGCTTCTCTGTCGGAAGTGTTCCGTCATAGTGCATATTCGGTCTGTTTATGAACTCCTCATAATATTTGAGATATTCATTGCTGTACTCAATGCGTATTTTTTTGTCCAAAATATTTCTTATGCTGTCCATGAGCGTGATTATCGCACCCGCGTACATGAGAACGTCACCTACGGATACACTGCCGTAGACCGCTCTCATCGCAATATACGAATATATCACTCCCGCCAAAAGCTGTAATATGAATGCAAGCATACCGCGAAGCTTTCCGTTAGTCACAATCATCTTCACAATTTCAGGCGTTGTCCTTAACATTTCCTTGTTTCTTTTTATTACATAATCCGCAAGGTTATACATTCTGATGTCCTGCGCATTGTCCTCGATTTTCATGACACTGTCCCAGTATGCAGCCTGAGCATTTATCCTGTAATTATCCTCCTGAACTTTAAGATAGAGTTCTCCAAGATACTCCGATACCTTGCGGCAGACTATCAAAATTCCCGCAAATGCCGCCACAAGCACCGCCGTGCTCACCAAGAGCACAATGACGTTCTCTTTTCCGATGGCAGCCTTTGTGAGCATCACTCCGACAAAAATTACCGCAAATACCGCCTGCGAGACATAGATAAAAAAATCATAGATGTCCTGAAGCTGATAATATATTCCGCCGTTTGAGTTCTCGCTCTGCCTCACTCTCCTGAACGAGTCCAAGGTATCCTTCTTTTCAAGTTCCTCGTATTCAAGTGCGAACGCTTTTTTTACCGTTCTTTTCCTGGTTTCAACCTCACTCGGGCGGCTGTAAAAATCAAATACCTGTCTTGAGAGCCTCGATGTAAGCGTGATGGCAAGAACAATCAGAACAAGTCTCACTACATATTTTTCCGCCAAATCATAGTTATTTATAAGAAGCGAGTCAATTATTCCCGCATACAAAAAGCTGTTGACGTATGCCACCGCTGCCGATCCCACGGTTCCTGCGACCAGCACAACCTTCATAAGCGGAAAGCCCTCCGACTGAAACATGCAGTAATTCCACATAGCCTTTAAGTTCATTCTCTCCGCTTTATTCCCTGATTTTCTGCTCATCTGTCCGCACCTCCGTTCTTCTCCTCATCGTGATAGTATCTGCTCTGCACTTCAAAGAGTTCTGCATAAATACCGTCTGCACGCATCAGCTCCTCATGCGTTCCCTGCTCCTTAATGGTGCCGTTTTCAAGCAGAATAATATTGTCACAAAATCTTGTCGACGCAAGACGATGTGATATGAAAAGCATGCTTTTTTCCCTGAGCGTGGTATTGTAGGTTTCATACACTTCATTCTCGGCTATCGCATCAAGTGCCGCCGTAGGCTCATCGAGCAGAACAAGCTTCGGATTTCTGTAAAGCACCCTCGCAAGAAAAAGCTTTTGGTACTCTCCGCCGGACAGCTTTATTCCGTTCTCCGAAATATCCTTTCCCAGATAGGTTCTGCTTCCGCCCTTCAGCGAGGACACCTTATCACCAAGCCCCGCCTGTCTTATCACACTGTCAACTATCTCATAATCAACATCTTCGCTCAGCGCAATGTTGTCTGCGATTGTACATGAAAGTGCAAGCGGCTTCTGCGAGATGGCTGCAAGCTGTCGATTGTACGCTACAAGGTTAAGCTTTCTTGTGTCAACCCCGTTTATGTATACGGTTCCCTCCGTCGGGATATAGAGACCTGCCATCAGCTTTGCAATTGTTGATTTTCCGGCACCATTAAGCCCTACAAGCGCGATATGCTCACCGTTTTTAATCCTAAACGATACGTTGTTCAATACATTCTTTTCTGAACCGTGGTATCTGTAGCAGACATGGTCAAATATAACCTCTATACTGTCAAATCCATTATCCGGTATGATACCCTCGTCTTCCATTCCCTTTTTAAGCTCCAGTGCCTCCCTGTAGTTGTCGACCTTGTGGCTGTTAAGTCTCATGTCAGAATATGTCTTTGCAATCTGTGATATCCACGCGGCAAAACCGCCCACCAGCCCGAGATAGAACACGAACTCGCCTATCTGCATGCCATGTCTTAACCTGTCTATGAGATAAATGTAACACACAAGGTCGCGCCCTGCCGCAGCAGCCGTGTCAATAACATCAGCAGCAATTCTCGCCGCATAGTATTTTCTCATTATTCTTTTATTGTCCTTAATCACCTTGTCGTACTTTCCCACAATCCAGTCCGACAGACCGAACACTCTTATATCCTTTCCCCCTGCCGTATCCTCGGCGAGATAGTCTATATATCTCTCAACGCGGTTATTCCTTGCAGCCCTCTCCTCCGTCTTTATATTCACTATATTGGAGAGCTCCGATACAAGTGCACTGATTACGGGCATTCCCACCAGCATGAGCATCAGTCGTATATCAATCCTGCCTACAATGAGCGCATATACGATCAACCCGAGTACATTTGTCGCAAAGGTCTGAAGATTTCTTATTATGCCCTCCGTGCCGCTAAAATCTCCTGAGACCGCATCGCTTCCCTTTCCAAGCACATTTCTGACATCATCATTTTCATAATCCTCAAGCGATATGTCCAGATACTTTCTGTTGATTTCAAACAGGTAATATTGAACCCTGATGAATCCCGGTATGTTGGAACTTAATTTCTGTATGAATGTATACAGCCATGCCGTAAGTCCGTACACGGCAAAAATGCTCATCGTCGTTCCGACTATGACAGGCAGCGACATTCCGCCGCCAAGCATTGACACCACAGCCGAGCCTGCAGCCGACGCAAATATCGGCATGATAACAACTGTAACCGACTCCAGAACCATCACAAGCGGATACGCCGGATGCTCTTTGAATATTTCTGCAAGCAGGAAAACAAGATTCCCGGATATGCTGTGTCTCTTTTTTCGTTTCTTTGTTGTTTCAGTATTTTTATCCATAGCGTTTCTCCTAATCAGCTTTTCTGTCCACATAATATCAGCTGTTTTTCCACATAACCAAAAAATGCACGAACTGTAAAAATTCGTGCATGAATTGCCATCCTACAACGGAAGCATTACCTCTGTGACAAACACTCCCGGCTCGTTCTTGCGGTTAATATAACCGTCATATTTCTCCACAATATTATTGATTCTTTTAAGTCCGTGTCCGTGGTCGCCACGCTTATTTGAAATATATTCCTCGTCAAGCTTGCGCACAACCTCATTCGTCGCATTCGTCACCGATATGTATAGCTGCTCCTTAAATGGTGCGATATACAGACGCAAAAACTGTTCCTCCATCGGGAGCTTTCTGCAGGACTCAACGGCATTGTCGATAAGATTCCCGATTAACACGCACAAATCAATGTCCGTGACCGTCAGGCTCTTCGGGATAACCGCCTTGTAATCGCACTTGATACCATTTTCAAGAGCAAGTGACACCTTGGCATTCAAAATGGCATCGACATTCAGATTGCCCGTGTCAAAAAGCAGACGAATATCGTCAAGGTCAACCTCAAGATTATCAAGATATTTTTTTGCCTCAGCTATATTGTCCTTAGCGAGATATGCCTTAATCGACTGCATGTGGTTGTGGTAGTCATGCCGCCAGCCGCGCATGGTCATGTATATGTTCTGAACCTCCTGCATCTCGTTGGACATAAGCTTATTCTGGTACTCGATAATTGTTCTCTCATAATGGCGCTTGGCAATGCGGCTCACAAAAAATGTCATGAGCAGCACGAAAAGAGCTGCCGCCACTGTAACTGCAATAATGTATATGTTCATGTGTTCCTTCTTTCCCGTTCCAGTCAGTGCTTCATATTGTGCCGTATGAATGCGCGGTTGAGCTCCTCATACATTCCACGGCTGACCGCAAGCTCCTGTCCGTCTTTGAGTCTGCACAGCTCCCTGCCTATCCGCGTGACCTTATCAATATTGACCGCCGCACTTCGGTGGCATCTGTAAAAAATATTCAAGTTGCTTCCGGTCTTATCCGCACTGTCTGTGTTGCCATCCGCCCCGCGTGTGTTATCGCCCGCATTGAGCATTGCAAGCACGTCCTTAAAGCTATCCTTGACGGTGAACTCCCCGCTCTCACAGTGGATGGTTGTGTAATGCCCGTTCACCTCAATATACAGAATTTCCGACTTATCCACCTTGCGGTTCTCCCCTGAGACCTCAAGTATGACGTACTCCGCCGTGTCCGCACCAAGCTGTGCATTAACACGGTCAAGAAGCTCGTCAAGCTTTTCTGCCGTCACCGGCTTCATGATGTACCTGAATGCCTCGACCTCATAGCCTCTGAATACATACTCAGCATCCGAGGTTATGAACGCAAGCCTTACCTTCTTATCCGTGCTCCTTATCCTCTCGGCAAGCGAAAAGCCGTTCATGCCGCCCATAGATATGTCAAGCAGTATCAAGTCATATGCGAACAGTTCTGCCTCATCCGACTCGAACAGGAACTGTTCCGCACTTTTGTACAGCTCAACCTCGCATATGGTATTATGCCGCATCCCCCAATCTTTAATTATATCCGACACATACTCCGCCTGTGCCGCCTCGTCCTCACAATATGCTATTCTCAATATTTTGTCCGTGCTTTCCATGTTATGTATTTCTCTGTATCCAACGCTATCTTACAATCCGCACATATCTCTTTAATTCATTGAGAAGGCATTCACACGCATCCTCCTCATCGTCAAAAGAGCCTATCTCCGACCTCTGTCCTCTTTCGCTGTAATATATCTCCCACCTGCCGTCAAAAAATCCTATACAGTATGCCTCGCTCGGCAGTCCGCCTCCAAGCCTTAGTAATTTCGTCTGTTAATCAAGTTAATTTCACCGTTTAAAATCTCCATTCACCAAATCATAGTGTCTGTCTATCGCCTTTTCCGCCAACTCATAGTCCGCTGAAATTATTCCTTCGTATATATGCCGGTGGCACTCCATAAGCTCGGCCCGTACCGCCTCGTCGGCATTGTATATGACATGCTCGATAAATTCCTTGTACACCTGTGTCACGGCATCCATGACCACCGCCATAAGGGCGTTGTCCGCGGCATTCACAAGCTCATTGTGAAAAGCATCATCCGCGGCTGCAAGCCTGTCAAGGCAGGCTGTTCTGTCTTTTTCGATACTTTTTGCCAGCTCCGCCTCCGCACACGCAATGTCGTCAAGGCAGGCTTTAAGCACAGCCTCATGCTCTGCATTGATTCTGTTTTTTATCACTGACCTGCACACGGTCTTTTCCATGCTACGTCTGAACTCACATATATCCCTTCGGGTTATACGCTTCAGTGCAAGCATCATGAGAATTATCTGCCCGATTGATTTGCCGGCGTCACCCGAGATGTAGTTGCCGGAGCCCTGTCTGCGCTCAATTATTCCCATGCCGTGCAGTATGCTGAGTGCCTCCCTTGTAGAGTTGCGCCCTATTCCGAGGCTCTGTGCGATTGCCCGCTCCGTTGGAAGCCTGCTTCCAGCCTCAAGCGTTCCATCGTTTATAAGCTCATATATATACCCGATGGCCTTGGTATACTCCTGCATACCATTTTCATCATCTAACATAAGTATTTATCTCCATATCAATTCATCATAAAATAATATTATGATATCAGGGGCAAAAGATATTTTTCCCTTATTTCATATTATCAAAATATTGTTTTCAAGTCAAAACAAAGCTGCTACCCAAACGCATCGTTCAAGTAACAGCTCCACTCTAAGCTTCCATCATTTTATATGAAATAGGAGAATATTGTCGCTCCAACTACCGTGAGCACTCCGGCAACCGCTATTGCAAGGCTGCTCATCGCGCCCTCAACCTCTCCAAGCTCCATCGCCTTAGCCGTTCCGATGGCGTGTGATGCACTTCCAAGCGCAAGTCCCTTTGAGATAGGCTCTGTTATTCTGAAAAGCTTACATATAAGCTCCCCGAAAATATTGCCGATAACTCCGGTAACTATGATTACAGCAACCGTTATCGTCACATAGCCTCCGAGTTCATCAGACACTCCCATTCCGATTGCCGTGGTAATTGACTTTGGAAGAAGCGTAACATACTCCTCATGTGTCAGTCCCATGAGCTTTGCGAGCACGAACACCGTCACGAGACTTGTTATAACTCCCGACACAATTCCGAACATGACCGCCTTAAAGTTATCCTTAAGAAGCTGCCACTGCTCATACAAAGGTATTGCAAGACACACTGTTGCAGGTGTAAGAAACCAGCTTATATACGATGCTCCTTTGTTGTACACCTCGTAGTCGACATCTGCGACAACGAGAACAATTATTGTTGCTGCAATAGATATTAAAAGCGGATTTAAAAATCCGAACTTAAATTTTTTCTTTAAAAAATATCCTGCTATGTATGCGAGGAGGCTTATCGTCACTCCCGCAAATAATGAATCCTCAATAAACTCCGTCATTTTTATACCTCACTTATTCTCAGCTTCGTGCTTCCTGTACATTTTTCTCCTGTGCCTTTGCACCGGCTTTCTTCTCAGCACGTTTTCTGTCCTTTTTGATAATCCACTGCGAGCTTCTGCCCGCCACACCCATGACGGTTATTATTGTCACAACGGTTATTATGCTGACCGGAAGCAAAAGAGGCTTCAAAACACTCCACGATGACATAAGTCCTACTCCTGCCGGTATAAACATAATCGGCATAATCTCAATCAAGAACTTGCCGACATCCTTAACCGCGTCAAGCTTTATGAAACCTGTCATAAGTCCGATAAACATAATCACCATTCCGTATATGCTCGCCGGAATCGGAAGCGGAAGAAGATACTTTAAGAGCTCACCGACGAAGGTGATTCCTATAATTATTAAAAATTGATGCAGATATTTCATGATGCTGTTTCCTTTCGTAAGCCTTCGCAATCCGGGCTTTCGCCCTGCTTGCTCATTTCCTTTTACTCCCTCAATAGGATTCCAGTGTCAAAACATGCGAATCTGATTTTTATGTGTATATCATGTTATGATTATGCATATCAGCTCCGTTGTACGAAGCAAGTTCTCCCAAAAGTCGTGATATGCATAATCATAACAGGATATACATATTTAAGTTGTGAACGCATGTTTTGACACCTGAATCTCAATAGATAAACCGCTCCGCCTGCGAGCAGGCTCGCAGTTTATCTATTGGTGAGATTATTGCAATAAAATTGGTAGTACCAATTTGGTGCTACCAATGAATTATACTCTCGTTATATGTTTTGTCAAATGTCAAATGTGACAAAATTTACCTTTATCTGAGGTCTTCTTCCGTCATAAATGTTCCGCTCAGCGAGGCATTTATCTCTGACACCTCACGAATACCCTTGATGTAATCATCATAAATATCCCACAAGTCCATATCACAATCGTTAAGACCGTCATCATCAGGTATCCACTGCTTTATGAGGGCTATGCGCTCCTCCTTCGTGGTGTCTTTTATGAGAATGCTTTTATTCTCCATGGTATTTTCCTCTCATTTCTCACTTATCGGGGTCAAGCGGCAGAACATATTTTTACACTTTTTATTCGTATGCGTGTTATATTTATGTATATCAGCTCCGTTGTACGAAGCAAGTTCTCCCAAAAGTCGTGATATACATAAAATATAGCACATCACACATTAATATTATTGAAGCATGTTTGCCACTTTAATCCATCTATATAAGCAATTATTAAATCCATTACCAGTCAACGATATTCACAATCCGCTTCGCATTATTATTTTATAAACAGTTGTACCATTTTACCGATACACTGCCGGACCTTTTTGAACGTGTCGGCGTTTAACGGCTGTGTTATAGCCGTTTATGCGCCGCTACTCGTTCAAATGAGTGAAAACGTGTCCGGAAGCGTATCGGCAAAATTGTACAACGTCCGTTTCAAATAATAATTGCAGCCCTCAGTCCCTGAAGGTTCTTAGTGCCTCGATGGTGCGCTCAATCAGCTCGTCAAGACTCCAGCCGAGCATATCGGCACCTCTCTCAATCACTTCCCTTGAACAGCCTGCAGCAAAGCCCTTGCTCTTGTACTTTTTCTTAACCGACTTAAGCTCAAGATCCTGCACGCTCTTAGACGGGCGCATAATCACAACGGCACCGATAAGTCCCGTGAGCTCATCAACCGCATAGAGAACCTTCTCCATCTCATGTTCAGGCTTGATGTCAACCGTTATCGCATAGCCGTGGCTCGCCGTCGCATGGATTATTCTCTCATCCACACCGCGCTCGCGCATAATCTCCTGACTCTTTATGCAGTGCTCCTCAGGATACATCTCAAAATCAAGGTCGTGAAGTATTCCCACAATCTCCCAAAAGTCAGCCTCATCACCATAGCCGAGCTTTTCAGCAAAATATCTCATCGTCTTTCCGACTATCTCCGCATGCTCAAGATGGAACTCATCCTTATTATATTCCGTAAGTAATGCCCAAGCTTCTTCTCTGTTCATGCTATTCCTCCTGCTTTTTGCAGAGATCCTTCACAACCTCTCCCGCAATGATAAGTCCGGCAACCGATGGCACGAATGCCACGCTGCCCGGAATGTCCCTTCTCTCCGTGCACTTATGCTGTGCTCCCGGAGGACATATGCAATGGTTACGACAGCTTATCGCCATATCCTCGATCGGTCTTGTAGGCTGTTCCTCTGAATATACCACCTTAAGCTTCTTAACGCCGCGCTTCTTCAACTCTCTTCTCATTACCTTCGCAAGCGGACAAACCTTGGTCTTATATATGTCAGCTACACGGAACTGACTTCCGTCAAGCTTGTTGCCCGCTCCCATACTGCTTATTATAGGTATGTTCATCTCCTGAGCCTTCATCACGAGACTTATCTTTGCCGTCACCGTGTCGACTGCATCGACCACATAATCATATTCCTCAAAAGGAAATTCCTCCGCATTCTCAGGCAGGAAGAAGCACTTATGCACTCTTACGTCAGCGTCCGGATTAATTTCCAAAATTCTCTCCTTCATCACATCCGCCTTATATTTTCCTATCGTCTTTCTTGTCGCTATAATCTGGCGGTTGAGATTGGTGAGACACACCTTATCATCATCTATCAGATCAAAAGCACCCACTCCGCTTCGCACAAGTGCCTCGCAGACATAGCCCCCGACTCCTCCTATACCGAATACCGCCACTCTTGAATTCTTCAGCTTGTCCATGGCTTCTTTTCCGAGCAGCAGCTCTGTTCTTGAAAACTGTGTAAGCATTCTTTTCCTCCAAATCAATTTACTTATGCTGTAAAATCTACTATAATTCCTCATGGTTGGAATTTCAAGTGGTAATTCCCAGTATTTCACTCGATTTTATGATGATGTCTCGGCATATTCCGGCATATATGCAATAACTATGATTTTTTTATAAACAATCGAACCTGACTCTTGAATTTTCTCACTATAATATATACAATATAGAAACATTAATTTATCTTACATCAAAACATCATAACGTCAAGCATTATGCGAGATTATGAACCAGGCGGTTGCGAAACGCAATTTTGGTGATAAACAGTTGTACAAATTTAACAAATTCGCAAGCCGGTACTATGAAGCCGCCGGTACTTAGGCAGTGTATTTTACTGCGTTATGTACCGTTGCATGATTCATGTATATAGTTTCGCAACTGCCTAAATATTTTAAGCAAATGAAAGGAGACTAATTTTATGTACGAATTTACAGATGACTGCTTAATACATATTGACGAGATAGACAACGAAC
>CAKRIL010000016.1 GCA_934343915.1 uncultured Lachnospiraceae bacterium
CTGTGGTACATGATAAAGAAGTTCGATATACTCCATATTCAGAAGGATGAGTGGGCTGTCAATGCCCACATGATGGGCTCGCTCTGTGCGATGGGCGTTCCTATGGGACTTCAGTATTCGATAACGGCAATCGGAAGCGTTATCCTTCAGACGGCGACGAATACGCTCGGCTCATCGGCTGTTGCGGCTGTCACGGCAGCGGGTAAGGTGTGCAACTTCTTAGCATGTCCTTATGATGCGATGGGCTCGACAATGGCTACATACGGCGGTCAGAATGTCGGTGCCGGTAAGCTTGACAGACTTGACAAGGGACTTAAATCATGTGTCCTGCTCGGAGCAGCTTATGCTGTGATAGCGGTGCTGATAGCGGTATTCGGAGGAGAGCTTCTTGCGAGACTGTTCGTGGACGGCGATGAGGTGGAGATAATACATCAGGTTAAGCAGTTCCTGATATGGAACACAGCCTTCTACTTCCCGCTTGCACTTGTAAACATTGTGAGGTTCTTAATTCAGGGAATGGGATTTGCTTCATTTGCGATACTTGCGGGTGTGTTCGAGATGATTGCGAGGTCGCTTGCTGGCTTCGTGCTTGTGCCGATGATAGGCTATGTGGGTGTGTGTCTCGGAAGCCCTATTGCGTGGATATTCGCTGATGCGTTCTTAATTCCTGCGTACTTCCATGTGAAGAAGGTACTGATGCGCAGAAGAGAGTCTTATTACAGTGCATAAGCAATAAATATGGCATCGTAAAGGCAGCCAGAATCACAGATAAACAAGATAAAAAGGTTGCCTTTGCATATTAAAAATGTTAAAATAACATCTATGCGATTAAAGATATAAGAGGCATAGATATGAACGATTTAAAGGAACAATTCAATATAGAGCTGCAATTACAGGAGAAAAAATCCAATGTGCGTACACTCAAGAGCTTTCTGTGGTTTTTTATAGCCATGGTTGTTATTTGGGTACTTACGGCAGTGGATTTTTTTGTCATAGATACAAGATGGGTGACCATAGCATTCTCAATATCGACGGCTTTTCTGATAGTGCCGTTTGTAGTGTATCTTAAGGGGAATCTTGAAGTGGGCTGGGTTAAGTATATGCTGCTCGCAGTGCTGTGCGTCGTTGTGGGAGTAATGAATGCCGTGCTTTCAATGCATACGGTGTTTCTGTATGTGCTTCCGCTCATATTTGCGCTCCAGTATAGAAAAAGAATGCCGCTGTGGTATGCGTATATTGTCAACTGCTTTACACTGGCAGGAAGCAGCGTGTTCGCCTTCTATAAGGGAATGTGTGATGCGAATCTCTTAATAAGCGGTAATCATACGCACGACTGGTATATGAGCAGGTACGACGGAACGGCATTTACCGTGGAGCTTAATCAGAATCCATTATTTGTTATACTGGTATTCGAGGTGCTTCCAAGATGCCTGATTCTTCTCATTTTTACCATAATTCTCAGATACATAATCACAAGCAATGAGGAGGATGCGAAGAGGATTGCCGAGCTTACATACCGCAAGGAGACTGATCTTCGTACAAGACTGTTCAACAAGAACAAGTATCAGGAAATGCTTGAGGGGTACTATCCGGGAATTGACAGGGTGGCGGTTATATTCTGGGATCTTAACAACCTCAAGGTCACGAATGACAGATTCGGACATGCCGAGGGCGATGCGCTGATTGAGAAGATGTCGTCGATTCTGTATGCGCATATGAATAACAGATGCCGTGTGTATCGTGTAGGCGGCGATGAGTTCCTCATGATTATAGATAATCCGGCAGTCAATGAGACCGGGAACATGATAGCCTGTGTCAGGAAGAGCATGTCTGAGACAAGAACGGACAACGGCTTCGTGATTTCAAGCGCCGTTGGTTATTCTGAGGGTAAGGGAAGCGATATAGACGAGGTTGTGAAGCGTGCTGATGAGAGCATGTATAAGGATAAGGCAAGATGCAAGCAGAACGGCGATGATATGTCAAGACGTGATGAGAGCATGTAGGACAAGTTGCGTTATGTGATGCAATTTATGAAAATTAGATAAACTATCAAATTTTTATTTGTAAAGTGTGCTTTTTGCACATATAATTAATTCATGCAGCTATTGTGTCGCAGGGACACGGGTAAACAATAAAAGACGGAGGTATTGCCAATGCATGAATTAAGCAGAGCAGCAGTTGAAGATTTTTTTGTACAGACATTTGACGTGGATAAGGTATTCAGCTCGGTGAAGCGCGCTGACTACCTTTTCTTGTATTATATCGAACATTGCAGCAAGAGCTCACAGCACGAGAGCGGTGCGTATCTGTGGGAGCTTGCCGAGATGATGAATATGTCTATTCCTGATATTTCAAAGGCTGTTACCAAGCTTCACGACAAGGGATATGTTGAATGGAAAACCAATGCCGAGAAGAGTAAGACTTATGTGGAGCTCACCAAGACGGCACACAGGCTCATGGAGGAAGAGCGTGATTATATGAAGAGATGCTTCGATGAGATAGAGGAGCAGGTTGATGCCGGGGAACTTTCTGCAATGATTAATACAATGCAGAAAGTTGTGGGCATTATCAAGAAAAACAGGGCTTAACTGGGTTATTGTCCGATATGTCCAGGCAGGACAGAACACAGCTCGGTGACGGCAGCAGTTCATGGTCGTGTCATGACCGGCTTGGTACATATGGGACAGCTTTTTGCGGGTTCTATAAGGTATTCCTTTCAGAATTGATTATGTATTATTTGGTGATGAGAGCCATAAGCTCTTTCATCTTCGAATCGATAAGCCCGATGACCCCCGCATTCTTGTTCTCCTGATTGAGTGTCTCGCTTGAATGGGCGGATACCTCCTCGGATACGGCGGAGATTGTCTGAATGGAATCGGAGATTGCGTTGTTGGCACTCTTAAGCTTCTCAATGTTATCGGAAAGACCGTTGAGCTGCTCGCGCACGGAGGAACTGTTGCTGCGTATCTGGTCGAATATCCTGGCTGTGTTGGAGGTTGAAGCCTTCTCACCGTTGATGCCGTCAAGCATGTGATTGATTACGCGAACTACATCTGTTATCGTATTCGAGAAGTTGTTGATTATATCGGTTATGTGCTCAGTAGCCTCACTGGTCTGATTTGCCATGTGGGATATCTCTCCTGCGACGACTGCGAAGCCTCTTCCGGCATCACCGGCGCGGGCTGCTTCGATGCTCGCATTCAGTGAAAGAAGACTTGTCTGTGAGGTGATATCGCTGATGAGAATGATAATGGAGTTCATATCCTTGATATGGTATTCAAGCTCGTTAAGCTTCTCGCTTACATTGACACCGTTTTCAACGGAATCATTGACCTGTGCAACAAGGCTGTTGACATCCTTCATTCCTGCATCGATGATGGACATGGTGTGTTCCATGTTGTCATGTATTGTTGCAGATATGCTTCCGATCGTGTCAACCTGCTGCTGTATGGACTCAGTCTGAATAAGCTGCTGCTGAACGGCATTGGCTGTGTCGAGAGCACCCGAGGATACCTCCTGCATGGCAGCTACGGTTGTGGCGGAGCCTTCATTTAAGGCTTCAAGCTCGTTATGTATATATTCGATTCCTTCCTCCATCTTTTTTGACAGCTTAGAGATATCGGAAAGAAGCTGCTCGGTCTTTTTCTGCGAGTCCGTTATGTTGTTGAGCTTTATCATGGAATTGGTGCTGAGTGTCGATGATGTTATATAGGAATAGATGGCAATGAGCACGACAAAGATAACATGGATTATCGCTGCGTCACTGTCAGGATATGAGTATCTTCCGCGTGTTATTCCTATAACGGCAAGGATTATAACCTCTATTACCACACCGGTGTTGACCATGAGTGAGTACTTTTTGTCATTGTATACGGATATTACAAGTATCATCGGGATAACGAAAAGTGATGCCATGAAGGTCGTCGAGGTGTATATGTAAAAAGTGAAGAATACGGCGAAGCCATTGCCTACGAGGTGCTTGATGGCTGTGGTATCATGATTGCGCCTCCAGAATAATATCTCAGCAGCAATCGGAGCAATGCCGAGAATAATTGAGATTGTGAATATAAGTGGATTTATGCCTCTTGTGAATGCCTGAAGTGCAAGCAGCAGGAGCATAACGGTATCAGTGGCAATATGGGAAATCATACAGGTCTTGTTGTTGCGCGCCCATTCGGATATTTCGCTATTGGCTTTCATAGAATATCCACCTTTCTTTTTTAATTATAATTTATTAATACAATACAAGAGTATAGCATTAACGTCCGATTTTTTCCATAATAAAGTAGAATTTCCCGACAATTTTTCTTGAAAAGATTGTGAAAATATTAACTTCCAAACAAGCTCTTGAAAGTACTTACATTCCTATGCTATAATACATATAAAGTATGTCGAGTGCGACATAATTTCACAATGATTTATGACTTACAAGTCAGAAGATGGAGGCAAAGTAATGAATTTAAATTTAAGACCAGCAAGCGAGTGCAAGTATGACGCTGTATCATTAGGCGAGGTTATGTTACGTCTTGACCCGGGTGAGGGAAGAATCCGTACAGCAAGACAGTTCCGTGCTTGGGAAGGCGGCGGAGAGTACAATGTAGTTCGTGGACTTCATAAGTGCTTCGGCTTAAGATCAGGTGTCATCACAGCTTTCGCTGACAATGAAGTAGGTGCATTAATGGTAGACTTCATTGAGCAGGGCGGTGTTGCAACAGACCTTATTCACATGAAGAAGACAGATGGTATCGGCAGATTATGCCGTAACGGTATCAACTTCACAGAGCGTGGATTCGGTATCCGTGGTGCTAAGGGATGCTCTGATAGAGCTTACACAGCTATTTCACAGGCTACTCCTGAGGATTTCGATTTCGAGTACATCTTCGGAACACTTGGCGTAAGATGGTTACACACAGGCGGTATCTATGCAGCATTATCTGAGCAGTCATGCGAGACAGTTCTTGCAGCTATCAAGACAGCTAAGAAGTACGGAACAATCGTTTCCTACGACCTCAATTACAGACCATCTATGTGGGATGCTATCGGCGGACAGGCTAAGGCTCAGGAAGTTAATAAGGAAATCGCTAAGTATGTTGACGTTATGATCGGTAACGAGGAAGACTTCACAGCATGTCTCGGTTTTGAGATCGAGGGAAATGATGCTGACCTTAAGGAACTCAACCTTGACGGATACAAGAAGATGATTAACGAGGCTGCTAAGACATATCCTAACTTCAAGGCAGTTGCTACAACTCTTCGTACAGTTAAGACTGCAACGGTTAATGACTGGAGCGCAATCTGCTGGGCAGACGGCGAGATCTACAAGGCTAAGGATTACAAGGGTCTTGAGATTATGGATCGTGTAGGCGGTGGTGATTCATTCGCATCAGGTCTTGTATATGGTCTTATGACAACAGGCGATGCTGAGTTAGCTGTCAACTACGGTGCAGCTCACGGCGCACTTGCCATGACAACTCCTGGTGACACAACAATGGCTACCAAGAAGGAAGTTGAAGCTATCATGGGCGGCGCAGGCGCAAGAGTACAGAGATAATAATTTCGAAAATTCGAAGAACGAAGACAATTATTATATAAGTTTTTAGTCAAAAAATGGAAGGACAGATTCAATATCTGCCCTTCTTTTTTGTTGCGAAGATTCGCATTATTAAGCGTTGGAGTATATGCTGCTATCTGCGGTATCTGTTAAAGCAGGAATAGATTTCCTGAATGCGCGGCATGGCGTAGCCGCCCGGGAGAGGTCTGCCATCCATGAAGGCGGTGAGACCTTTTTCAGAATAGATTCGGTATAATTCGCTGACAATCGCACTGATGGTTCTTCTGCCGTCAATAAGATGTTCCACGGTATATTTTAACAGGACTGACAGAGCGGCGGTCTGTTCTGAATCGATAAGCTGTTCAATGCAGCGGAGGTCTACGGTCTGTCTGCCGATGAGAAAGCTGTCCTTTGACAGCAGCTTGACCTTCAACTGTTCAGGCTCGTTGTCCCTTATGGCACCCGTCCTGTAATCACGCTTCTTAGGTGCTCCCTGAGGATCCCTGCTCATTATGCGGCAGCTTTTTGGTGCAGTGTAAGGAGCGGCACTGTCGGAAGGGAGAGGATATTCGTTAAGCAGCCCTTTTACCTTGGCTGTTATATCAACGGCATTATAATTGTCCATCTGAATTACGGTGTCTGCAATATGGAAGAAGGCACCTGAGCTTCCGGCGACAAGTATTGTGGATATTCCGGCATAGTCATAGAGCTCCCTTGCTCTTGCGGTAAAAGGCGTTATCGGCTCCTTGTCGGACTGTATCACTCGCTGCATGAATGCATCGCGCACCATGAAGTTCGTAGCAGAGGTGTCCTCGTCAATGAGAAATACATGGCTTCCTGCTTCGATGCCCTCAACAATTCCCGCAGCCTGTGACGTGCTTCCGCTTGCATCCTCCGTCGAGAAGGAATTAGTGTCCTTACGGCTTGGGAGGTCGTTGATGAACAGTGATATGTCAACGTCCTTCACAAAGCGCCCGTCTTCGGAGCGAAGCTTGAGTGCCGTGTCGTCAGTGATGACGTATTCACGTCCATCGCTTAAGATATGGTTGTATACTCCTAGCTCAAGGGCTGAGAGTAGGGTTGACTTGCCGTGGTAGCCGCCTCCGACAATGAGCGTAATGCCCCGGGAAATTCCCATTCCCGAGATTCTTCCTGCATGAGGAAGTGTGAGGCTTATGCGCAGTGATTCAGGTGATGTGAATGTCACTGCGTTCTTCATTGGACGCTGTGATATGCCGCTCTCGCGTGGAAGAATAGAACCATCGGCTATGAATGATACAAGGGAGTTCTCCTTTAACAGACGGCGGATTTCATACTGGTCTTCAGCTAAAAAGATACATTTTTGCAGCTTGTCCGCATCAAGGCTGCGGTACATAAGGCTCTTTTCAACGCACTGAGGCAAGAAGTCGAACAGTATCTTTTCAAGCTCGCGTGAGTTGATGGTTCTGCCGTTGGCGGGGAAGCCGATGAAGAAACGGACGATAAGCTCCTTCGTGGTGATCTCACAGTCACTTCTCTGAAGTACCTCCTGCCCCGGGCGGGTAATCTCGATAAGCCCGCTCTTTCCCGAGCCCTTTGCCTGAAAAGAGCAGCGTGTAATCTCGACGCAGAAGCTTCTGAGCAGAAAATCTGCGAGGGCGGTTTTGGTGGTATCCGAAACAAGCGTATAGTCGGGATAGCCCGCGTCGCGCAGAGCAATATGTATGCTCACCTGAGAAGGTGCGGCGAAGGGGTCTCCCTGAACGTGCTCGATATTTAGTATGTATTTTCCAAAATTATAGCTTCCGCGAAGGGATTTGTAGGCGGGGTAGCTTTTGTGGTCGATTTCCCTTAAGGTGTTTCTTAATTCCTGTGATGTCATGGCGGGTCCTTTCTGATAATGATTCATGCGTCAAAATAGGTTGTCAAATTTTGTGTGTATATCATGGTTATACATATTAAAGTTGTGAAAATATGCTTTGATACTGAATCTGATAGTATAATTCAGCTTCTTATTATATCCCTTTGGAGCATGTTTGGTCTATAACATTTGAAAAATATTATGCACAGATAATTTTTACATTATAGTCCGATGCATAATTGCAGTGTGTCAGGGCATGATATTGTTTGAGATGGTATATTAATCAGGAAGGGGGAACAGACGATTATGGAGGATGATACTATTAAGCTGCTGCGGGAGTGCAACGCGGGAATCAAGATGGGGATAACCTCGCTTGATGAGGTCATGGAGCATGTTAAGGATGAGAGGCTTAAGGCACTTTTGCAGGAGAGCAAAAGCACACACAGCCGTCTTGGAGATGAAACACATTCGTATCTTCTCAAATATCAGGACGAGGGCAAGGAGCCGGCTCCGATTGCCAAGATGATGTCATGGGTCAAGACTAATTTTAAGCTGGGGGATGAGGACTCGGACAGAGTTGTGGCAGATATTATAACCGACGGCTGTAATATGGGAATAAAGTCACTGTATCGATATCTGCACCAGTATCAGGCTGCCGACAATGAGATTAAGGGGCTTGTTAAGAAGGTTATAGACGCAGAGGAGAAGCTTGTTAAAGAGCTGAGGGAGTACCTTTAGGTGCTCCCTCATTGATAATATACATATTATTTTGCTTCCATGTTCTTAGGAAGTACAAGATTAAGTATTATTGCTACAACGAATACTACTGCAACACAGTTCTGTGCAAATACATTCTGTATGATTGCAGGGAAGAGTGAGAACAGCTCAGGAACCTCGGTAAAGCCTATGCCGATACTGAGTGAAAGTGCTGCAATCGTGACATTTCTCTGTGAATATCCGCAGCGTCCCATCATCTGAATACCGCTTATTACGATTGTTCCGAACATCATTATTGTACAGCCGCCGAGCACTGCATCAGGGAGTGTTGCAAGCAGAGCACCGAATATCGGGAAGATACCTGCAAGAATCATGATAACCGCACCTGTGGCAATGGTGAAGCGGTTGACAACCTTCGTCATGGCTACAAGACCTATATTCTGGCTGAAGGAGGTTATAGGCAGACAGCCGAAAAGTGAGGAAACAGAGCTCACAAAGCCGTCACAGGCAAGCGAACCGGATATTTCCTTGGTCTCGACATCGCGGTTAAGTCCGCTAGCGGCAAGAGCTGTGGTGTCACCGATTGTCTCCGTGGCTGATACAAGGAAGATTAATACGACCGAGAGAATTGCATCCGGGCGGAACTCCATCTTGTAAGGCATAAAGTGTGGGAAGGAGATAATGCTTGTTCCCGCAATCGAGGAGAAATCAACCATTCCCATGAAGATAGCGAGAATATAACCGACAACAAGTCCAAAGAGCACGGAAAGCTGCTTAAAGTATGATTTTGCAAATATGTTAAAGCCTATGCAGCATATAAGCGTCACGCTTCCGAGAATCCAGTTCTTTGCGGAGCCGAAATCTGCACTGCCGCTGCCGCCTCCGAAGGAGGTTGAGCCGACCGAGAGAAGCGAGAAGCCGATTGCCGTTACGACGGTGGCGGCAATGACAGGAGTGATAAGCTTCATCCAGTACTTGGCGAACAGACCGAGAAGCCCTTCTATTATTCCGCCGATAAGCACGGCACCCATGACGGCACCGTATCCGTACACGGCACCGATATAGCAGCATATTGATACGAAGGTGAAGCTGATTCCCATGACAATAGGAAGTCCCGAGCCCACACGCCACAGCGGAAAGAGCTGGATGAGCGTACCGATTCCGGCAATCATCATCGCACTCTGGATGAGTGATGCAAGCTCTGAGGTGCTAAGACCGCTGGCTGCACCTACAATCAGAATAGGGGCTATATTGGCTACGAACATTGCAAGTATGTGCTGAAGTCCGAAAGGAATCGCCTTTGCAATCGGGACTCTGCCGTTCAGTGAATAGATGTTATCTATCGATGCAGGGCTTGAGTTTCTTTTGTTTTTCATGGTTACACCTCCTGACTGCGGAAGTGGATTGTTCCGGTGGAAGCATCCATACCGTCAACGATTGCGAGAGACTCGAGCTGATAACCGAGATTTCTTATAACCTGTCCTCCCGGCTGGAACCCCTTCTCTATTGCGATTCCGATTCCTTCAACCGTTGCACCTGCGTCGTTGCAGATTGAGATAAGTCCCTGAAGTGCGCAGCCGTTGGCGAGGAAATCGTCAATTATGAGAACGTGGTCGTCAGGACTTAAGAACTTCTTGGATACAATGACCTGATTCTTGTTCTTGTGTGTGAAGGACTCAACCTCTGTCACATACATATCGCCGTCGATATTTACGCTCTTGGACTTCTTTGCAAATACTACCGGAACATCAAAGCTCATTGCGACAACACATGCGATACCGATTCCGGAGGCCTCAATGGTCAGAATCTTGTTGATTGGCTTTCCTTCGAAGCGCTTTTTGAACTCCTCACCCATACGGCGGAATAAAGAGGTGTCCATCTGGTGATTCAAAAAGCTGTCAACCTTGAGAATATTGCCTTCCTTTACAATACCGTCTTTCACAATACGTTCTTCCAAAAAGTTCATGGTGATAATCTCCTTGTTATGAATATTAGGGCAGTGCCCGTTAAATTTTTTACTATTGTAGCATGAAACGCATGCGGAAAAAAGGTCTAAATTAAGAAAAAGTAAAGATTGTGAAGCAAGTGTAAATATGGGATTTGCACAAAATGAAGCTTTATGGTATGCTTATAGATATGGTATTTTGTACCTTGAGGGTAAAAGGAGAAAAGAAGTGTTAAACTTAAGATTTAAATGGGTAGTGTTGTCGAGCTTTTTTTATGTGGCATACGCAGTGCCGAGAGCTGATTATATGCTCAGGCATCCTGAAAAGTATACGGACAGGCAGAAATACGAGTTCGCCTGTAAGATTATCAGACATATGAAGAAGCAGGCGAGAACCACGACGAATGTATACGGACTGGACAACATTCCGAAGGAGAACGGCTACATATTATACGGAAATCATCAGGGAAAATATGATGCACTGGGCATTCTGCTTTCACTCAATGAGCCATGCGGAGTATTGTGGGAGAAGAGACAGGCGGACAGATTCCTTGCACATCAGGTGTGTGGGCTTGTTGACGGTGTGCCAATCGACCTCGCCGACATGAGAGCGAAGGTCAAGGCAATCAGGGATGTGACCACGAAGGTCAAGGAGGGACGCAATTTCCTTATATTCCCTGAGGGCGGCTACAGTGACAACCATAATGAGCTTCAGGATTTTTTCAGCGGGTGCTTTGCGTGCAGTCAGGGAAGCCGGGGACCGATAGTTCCGGTTGTAGTATATGATTCATATAAGTCGATGAACAGCAATACCTTCGAGAAAGTGACTACGCAGGTACATTACCTTCAGCCGATACCTTATGATGAATATCAGGGAATGAAAAAGCCTGAGATATGTGAACTTGTTAAGTCAAGAATTGCGGCTAAGTTAGAGGAGATTAAAAAAGTTGAGCAGGAGAAAAAAGTTATTTAAAAGCTTTCAGGAAAGGCTTGACGAACAAAGGATAAAGCGGCAGCAGGAGGCACTTGCCGAGAGAAGCGACATTGAGAGATACGAGCCGTCGCCGGAGCAGGGACTTACATCCGGGCAGGTCAAGGCACATTATGATGCGGGCTGGTACAATGAGGCAATGGATTCCTGTACCAAGACGATAAAAGAGATTGTTCTGTCAAATACATTGACATACTTTAACTTTATTTTCATGACGTTGGGAGTACTGCTTATAATTGTGGGTTCATTCAGGAACCTGACATTTCTCCCTGTAATATTTGCCAACTCGGCAATAGGTATTTTTCAGGAGATAAGGGCGAAGAGGGTTCTCGATAAGATGAACATGCTCAACGCACCGACGGCTAAGGTCGTAAGAGATGGAATGGTGAGCACGATAAGAACCGAGGAGCTTGTGGTTGACGATATCGTTGTGTTCGGTGCCGGAAGCCAGATATGTGCGGATGCGGTTGTAGTGTCCGGAAGTGTACTCGTAAATGAGGCGCTTCTTACGGGTGAGTCGGACGACATCGTAAAAAAACAGGGTGATTCGCTTATGAGCGGAAGCTTCGTCGTGTCGGGCGAGTGCCGTGCAAGCCTTGAGAATGTAGGAAGAGATTCATATATTTCAAAGCTCACGCTTGAGGCTAAGGCTATGGGCTCGGGCGAGCAGTCGGAGATGATAAGAGCACTCGATAACCTTCTTAAAATCGTAGGTGTGTGTATAATTCCTATGGGACTGCTCCTTCTGTGGCAGGGTATGTATGTCAATATGGAAAGCTTCCCGAGTGCGGTGACGGCAATGGTTGCGGCGGTAATCGGGATGATTCCGGAGGGACTGTACCTTCTTACAAGTGTTGCGCTTGCAGTCAGCACCATAAGACTTGCCACGCAGAAGGTGCTTCTTCATGACATGAAGAGCATAGAGACACTTGCGCGCGTCAACGTGCTCTGTGTTGATAAGACGGGAACAATCACAGAGAATAAGATGTCGGTTCAGGAGGTATATGAGCTTGAGAGAGGCGGAAGATATGCGGATATCGACAGAATGCTAGCCGATTTCGCAGGTGAGATGGGGAATGACAATATCACCATGGCTGCACTTAAGGAGCATTTTGGTGATGCTACGGGAAAAAGAGCGGTATCGCATACGGGCTTTACTTCGGCATTAAAATACAGCTCGGTAACATACAATGATGCAGTGTATGTGCTTGGCGCACCTGAGATGGTTCTTCGTGAGAGCTATGAACAGTATAAGGATACGATAGAGAAGTTCTCAAGGACCGGCGGGCGTGTGCTCGTCTATGCAAAATACCTTGGTGTTATAGATGGAAAGCCGCTTACGGGTAAGGTACATCCGCTTGCACTTGTTGTGATGGCTAACCCTATCAGGGAGAATGCCAAGGAGACCTTCCGCTACTTTGCCGAGCAGGATGTTGCGGTTAAGGTTATATCGGGAGATAATCCTGTCACTGTCTCAGAGGTTGCAGTGCGCGCGGGAATAGAGGGAGCCGAGAGGTATATAGATGCTTCGACACTTCATACCGACAAGGAAATATATGATGCAGCGCGCCGGTATGTAGTGTTCGGACGTGTTTCACCGGAACAGAAGAGACAGCTTGTAGGAGCTTTAAAGAGACAGGGAAATACGGTTGCGATGACCGGAGATGGTGTCAATGATGTGCTTGCACTTAAGGATGCTGACTGCAGTATAGCCATGGCATCCGGAAGTGATGCTGCGGCACAGGCGGCGCAGGTTGTACTGCTTGAGTCGGATTTTTCAAAGATGCCGTCGGTAGTGCTTGAGGGACGACGTGTTGTTAATAATATTGAACGCTCAGCGAGCCTTTTTCTTGTAAAGAATATATTCTCGTTCATAATGGCATTGTGTTCAATAATTGCGGCAGTTACATATCCGCTTGAACCGGCGCAGATTTCGCTTATTGCCATGTTCACGATAGGAATACCTTCATTCTTCCTTGCTCTTCAGCCGAACAAGAAGAGAATTGAGGGCAACTTTATGAAAAATGTCCTTCTAAGGGCTCTTCCGGGAGGACTTACGGATGTAATCTGTGTGGGAGCGCTTGTGATGTTCGGCAATACCTTCAATCTTGACCCCGACGGAGTGGCGACTGCGGCGACGCTTCTGCTTTCGATAGTCGGCTTCATGATTATGTACAAGATAAGCAGACCGCTCAACAAGCTTACGGCATCGGTATTTGTGTTGTGTGTTGTGGGACTTGACTTTTCAAGCACGGTGCTTAGAGGACTGTTCTACATGAGCAAGATGTCAACGGAGTGTATAATGCTTGCGGTTGTGTTCGCAATAGCAACAGAGTCGCTTTTCAGATATCTTTCGCTTCTGATTGAGAAGCTTCAGCTGTGGTTCGAGACAGATGATGTAAGTGAGAAGATGCCTCACAGAAAAAAAAGAAAAGTTCAAAATAAAGAATAAAAAAAAGAAAAGAAATGAGATTAAAAAGCAATGTAAATGGCACTGTCGCGTGTGAAAGCCCGTGGCAGTGCCATTTTTGTCATTTTGTCAGATTATATTACGAATGTCTATACAGCTATACCGTTCCGGTTACGGTCAGTGTGCTCACACCCGGATTTACAATGAGAGCACCCGTGGCTGTGTCGCGGGTGTAGGCTGCGGCAGGTACGGTAATCTGACCGCCGATGGTCGTAAGCTCTCCTGTTGTGGTGTCATAGGTGTAGTTGGTGCCTTCAACCCATGTAACACCGTTGAAGGTGACGGTAATATCCTTGAGAATAGGAATAAAAGTATCGGTTAGGATAACGTTGTCGGCAGCTCCGGCTTCCGTGTTGCCTGAGTTCTGAATGATGAAGGTGTATGTGAGCTGACCATTCTCGGCAACGGTTGAAGGTGTGAGGGATTTGCTGATGGTGAGAAAAGCATTGTTCTCTGCCGTGACTGTCTCTGATGCCGTAATAGGTGCAGTGAGGTCTGCGCTTGTGATAGTGGCAGTGTTGGTGATAGAAGCTTCCACATCAAGAGGAGCGAATTCGTTGGCATCAGCCTCATAGACAAGGATGGTGTTGCCGCCGGCAGGAACAGTGATTCCCGTTATTGTGAGCGGTGAGGTTGAGGTGATTACGGGGGATGCGTTCAACACACCGTTAATAAAATATTTTACTGAGCCGTCAACGTACTCAAGGGGTGTGAGAGTCCGCGTGTTGTAGGTGTATGCACCGAGGTTATCGGTAACGGTGAGCCCCGTGAAATCATCATTACTCGAATTCACAATGCTCACAATATAGGTTATACGTCCGTTGGCACGATAGGTGTCGGTGACTGCAGTTTTGGTTGCGTTCAATATTTCGACAATCTCACCGGTGGTGATGTTGGAGGTTGTCGTGTTTCCGTTGTAAGAGAGTGTAGCCTGATTATAAAAAGTAGCCATGTGTTCCTCCGTGAATTTATTTAAAGGTGTAAGGTTATAACCTTAATATATATTATGCAGGGGGGTATAAGTTTGAAACAAATTTTCAAACTACTTATTGATGGCAATACCGCAAGCAATGCTTGCAGTATGCAGGGGTATAAGTTTGAAACAAATTTTCAAACTACTTATTGGTGGCAATACTGCAAGCAATGCTTGCAGTATGCAGGGGTATAAAAATGACCATAATAATGCTCTAGATTGTAGGGTGTTATGCCGGCTGTTCATAGAGTATGATGTTAATATGAAATAAAAATGTAAATATCGAGGAGGTTATTATCGTGAAGGAAGGTAAGAAGAAGGCTGCACTTATAGCGGTGCTGTCGGTAGTGCTTATCGGGCTTATCGTGTACATAGCGGCGGAGCTCGGAGCTTTTAAGTCATTCGGCAAGAAGGATGACGGTGTAAGAAAGGAGCTTACGGCTATCGAGCTCACTAAGCTCATGGGCAACGGCATCAACCTCGGAAACACGATGGAGGCTTACGGACATTCCTCATTGGGAACCGGAGCCGCTGTATCAAGCTATGAGACCTTGTGGGGACAGCCTGTGACAACACAGGAGATGATTACCGCAATGAAGAATTCAGGCTTTGACACGATTCGTATTCCTGTGGCTTGGACGAACAAGATGAACTTTGAGAGCGGTGATTACACAATCAGCGAGGACTGGTTCGCCCGTGTCGAGGAGATTGTCAGCTACGCGATGAATGAGAACATGTATGTTATAGTCAATGACCACTGGGACGGAAGCTGGTGGGGAATGTTCGGTTCAGCTAATGCTGATACAAGACAGAAGGCCATGGACATGTATGTCTCAATGTGGAAGCAGATTTCGGAGAGATTCAAGGACTACTCGGACTATCTGATTTTCGAGTCAGCTAACGAGGAGCTCGGAGAGCGTCTTAATGACAAGGACATTGCAGAGGATTCGGGAACACTTTCAACAGATGAGTGCTATGTGATGACCAACAAGATTAATCAGACATTCGTTGACACCGTGCGTGCAACAGGCGGCAACAATGCTCAGAGATTCCTTCTTATAGCAGGTTACGGAACGGACGTCAAGAGCACCTGTGATGACAGATATGTGATGCCGACGGATACGGCTGAGAATAAGCTTCTTGTGTCTGTCCACTACTATGAGCCGTTCTCATACTGCGGTTCAGCAAGTCTTTCAAGCTGGGGAACAATTAAGCACTATGAGAAGCAGAACGAGCTGCTTAAGATGATGACTAAGTTCACGGATGCAGGTTACGGTGTAATATTCGGAGAATATGCGGTTGCGCTTAATGCGGATGGTTCCGTTAAGGATAATACATGCGACTTTATAACCAACTTCCTTGATAACTGTGATTTATATAACTACTGTCCTGTTCTTTGGGACTGCTCAAGCCTGTTTAAGAGGAGCACACTCAGCTGGCTGGATGAAGATGTTGAGGCACTCTATAAGTCAAGGAGCTATTCGGCACAGGCAGACCTTGATGAGAACACAATCAAGGAGAACGCAATGAATGAGATGGCTGAGGCACTTGCAGCGGCACCGGAATCTCTTGATAATGGTACTCCTGCCGGGGCAGCAGCCGATGAAGCTATTGCATGGCTTATGTTCAACTCAAACGATTGGAGCGTTACATACAGCGTAGGCGATGAATACAATCCATCTGAAAAGACGGACGGACTTGTGGCTGAGGATGTGAAGATAACAGGCGAAGGAACATACACCGTATCGCTTGACTTCAGCAAGACGGCAGCAGGCTATGCCAACAGCACGGTGTTCTGTGCACTCGGTATCTCCAACGGTGAAATATTGTATCCGGGCTACATAATCGAGGTTGTTGACCTTCAGATTAACGGAAAGTCATATCCGCTCTTAGCAGACCCGTATACAACCACGGATGATAAGAAGTGTACCAGACTCAACATATACAACGCATGGGTTAAGTCGGTTCCTGCCGAGGCAAGAACGGCGGACGGCGACACAAGCAATGTAAGCCCTTGCATCGTTGATAATGAGGAGCTTGGAAACATTACAAGCATGAGCCTCACTTTCGAGTATAAGCCGGGAAATTAAAGTGAATATGCAAAAAGCTGTGGCGGCGGGAGAAATCCTGCCGTCTTTTTGTTGACATCCGAGTCAAATGCTATTTAAAAATAGTGGTGCCAATATTTTATGCACTTTAGGAAGTAATATTTCTTTAAACGGACACTCTTGACAATATATATTATTTGTATTAATATAAATAATACAAAAGGCACATTTACAGTTGAGTAATATTGATGTATTAAAACCTATTGTTTGAAATTCAATGTGAATAATAAGGTTATATCGTGTACATCACGACTTGGGGAGAAGGTTAGATATTCTTAGAACGCTTTTGGCAACATAGCCAAATCCGACAAGGATGTCGGATTAGATGCAAGCAGACAAGGAAGTCTGCTTTGCATCGTTGGCGGCAATGGAATAAGATGATATAAGGGTTCTTAGAATATCTTAGCTTCGTACAACGGAGCTGATGTGCATGATATAACCTTAAGATTCATATATAGCATAACCTTGTAGGTTTTAATACATCAATATTACTCAACGTCAAGTTATTACATTACAAGGAGGGAATCTCACATGATAATCGAACTCAACACATCCTCGGACATTCCGATTTACGTCCAGCTCCGCAATCAGATTGTGCTCGGCATAGGCAGGGGCGAGTTAAAGGAGGGCGAGAGCCTTCCGACGGTAAGGCAGATGGCGGAGGACACAGGCATCAATATGATGACGGTCAATAAGGCATACGGCGTTCTCAAGGCGGAGGGCTTTATTGAGATTGACAGGAGGCACGGCGCTAAGGTATGCCCGAAGGCAGACTACGGAGCCGATTACAAGGAGAAGGTCGAAGCGGAGCTTGAGCTGCTCATCACAGAGACTACGCTTAAAGGCATGAAGAAGGAAGAATTTCTGAAAAAATGCGAGGAAATCTACAACAGACAGCAGTTGGTTTTAGAATAGAAGGGGGAGAAAATTATGGCTATTATGGTGATTGTGATTATGACGATGCTCTTTATGCTGGTGACGCTCGCCTACACCATGGGCAGCGCGGTGGTTCTTGAAAACGGAGCATACTATATGGGAATAACAATTCCCAAGGAGCACAGAAGCGATGAGGCGGTAAAAAATATCCGTGCACAGTACAAGCGCAGTTGGAGAAAAATCACGCTTATCGGACTTGTGACCGGTTTGGCAATCATAATTTTTTATGATTATGTGTCAATACAGATGGTTTACATTATGACATGGTTCTTCGTGCTCATGTATGTGTATCAGAGCAGCCTCAAAAAATACGGCTGGATGCTGTATAAATGGAAGGTGGAGCAGGACTGGTATAACGGCAGCGAAAACGGTGGCAGCGTCCGCAGAATTGACACAGCACTCACAAGAAGCAGGAAAGAGATGCCGATAAGCCCATGCTGGGGAATATTGCCAATGGCGATAACTGCCTTCTGTGTGTTTAAGTATTGCACGGAAGGCTTCTCTGTCGCATCGAGCAGCTTTGCAGCCTGCTCCGTGGAGTTTTTCGTGCTCTATTTTGTGGTTGCGAGGTCGCGCACCAAGGTCTATTGCGACGACAGCGAGGCAAATATCGAGATTAACAGGAGTGTAAAGTACGAGTGGAGCAGGTGTATGATGCTTCACAGCTTTATGGCGGCGGTCATTGCGCTTGCTTTGACGTGCATATCGGGAGTACAGCCGCGTGACGGGAGCGTGGCAGTTCTTTGGGGCTTTGCACTGTTGATGCTCTGCTCGCTCGGAAGCCTTGCGGCGCTCTTTTTCACATATAGCAATGTCAGGAGGGTGAAAAATCAGGCAGATGCGGTGCAGTACTACGATGACGACGACATATATTATCTGACGGGGAAGAAAAATCCCAATGCGCCGAGGATTCAGGAAAAGAGAATCGGAGTAGGCTTCTCGATGAATGCGGGAAGCAGAGTGGAGTGGGTTGTTATCGGAATTAGCATGCTGTTTGTTGTGGGACTTGCGATTTTTTTGGCAAAATATGATCTGGCGGACATAGCACTTGAGGTTGGCGCGGACGGCTCGGGAAGAGTGGCAGCGAGTATTGAAGCTGCGGGGGAGAAGTCAAGCTTCTATCTTGATGAGATAACCGATGTCGAGTATCTTGACAAGCTCCCGTCCATGTCAAAGAACGTGGGCTATGACGGAACCGTCTACAACATCGGAACCTTCAACGTGCAGGGCTATGGTCAGTGCGATACCTATATATGCCTTAAGACAAAGGCAGCGGTTGTGGTAAAAACCGATAGTAAGATATATGTGTTCAATGATGAGACAGTTGAGGGTACATTGGATATGTATAATATGCTGTCGCAAAAATAAGTTGTCGAAGATGATAATATGTGCTAAGATACCTCTGAAAAGTATATGTATTTAATTTACAGAGGTTGGTGGCGTTCACCGGAAATGAGGAATTCTAATGACAGCTTCGAATATTAAGATAGACAGGCAGAGAGTTATCGATACATTTGCCGCTTATGTGAAAAATTACAATAGTGAGGATACCAAGGTCAGATTAAAGATTGAGCACACCTACCGCGTGGCGGGGCTGTGTCAGGCAATCGGACAGTCAATAGGGCTTACAGGCTCCGACCTTGATATAGCATGGCTCACAGGGGTGCTTCATGATGTGGGAAGATTCGAGCAGTTAAGACGTTACAACACCTTCTATGATGATAAGTCCGTTAATCATGCACACCTTGGCTGTGAGATTTTATTTGGTGAGGGCAGAATCAGGGATTATATAGATGATGACAGCGAGGATGAGCTTTTAAGGAATGCGATATATCATCACAGCGATTACAGGATACCTGAGGATTATGATGAGAGAACTACGATGTACTGCAATATTTTAAGGGATGCGGACAAGGTGGATATTCTCAAGGTGAACTGTGATTTTCCGCTTGAGGAAATATACAACGCCACGACGGAGGAGATAAGGACGGGGGATATTTCGGATGAGGTGCTTGCGGCATTCAGGGAGAGGCATACGATACTCAGAGCCCTTAAAAAGACAGCGGTTGACAATGTACCGGGGCATATCTCGCTTGCGTTCGAGCTTGTATATCCTGAGAGTGTGAGACAGGCGGTAAGACAGGGATATCTTGATAAGATGCTTGCATTTGAGTCTGATAATCCTGATACAAGGAAGAAAATGCAGGAAATTAACAGGATAATGAAGGAATATATTACCGAAAGAGGGATAGAATAGAGGTCATCAAGATATTTTGGAGGACTTCTATGGATAGAATTGAAAAGACGATGGATGGCAACGCTGCGGCAGCATATACAGCCTACGCCTTCACTCAGGTGGCACCGATATATCCTATAACACCGTCATCACCAATGGCAGAGAGCGTTGACGAATGGGCAGCAGACGGTAAGGAGAATCTTTTTGGGGATGAGGTGCGCGTGGTTGAACTGCAGTCTGAGGCAGGTGCGGCAGCGGCGCTTCATGGTACGTTAAGTGCAGGAGTCCTTGCGACAACTTTTACAGCTTCGCAGGGGCTTCTTTTAATGCTTCCGAACATATATAAGCTGGCAGGAGAGCTGCTTCCGGGCGTGATTCATGTGGCGGCAAGAACGGTTGCAACGCATGCATTGTCGATATTCGGTGACCATAGTGATATATATGCGTGCAGACAGTCGGGAGTGGCTATGCTTGCAAGCGGGAGCGTGCAGGAGGTCATGGATTTATCGGCGGTTGCGCACCTGTCAGCGATAAAGGGAAGAGTGCCGTTTATTCATTTTTTCGATGGGTTCAGGACCTCACATGAGGTTAAGAAAATCAAGCTGTGGGATTATGAGGAGCTCAGGGAAATGCTTGATGATGAGGCATTGGAGGCATTCAGGGAGAGAAGTCTGAATCCCGACAGAGCATTTATGGCGGGCTCGGCACAGAATCCTGATATATTTTTTCAGGTGAGAGAAGCGGCTAACGGATATTATACACAGCTTATTGAGGTTGTGTGTGGATATCTTGACGAAGTAAATAAGAGACTGGGGACAAATTACGGACTTTTTGATTATTACGGGAGTGAAAGGGCGACGCATGTGATTGTCGCCATGGGCTCCGTCACCAAGACGATAGAGGAGGTGGCGGATTTTATTAATGCACATGTGGGAGTGACAAGGGCGGAGGCGGAAGTCGGAGTGATAGAGGTACATCTGTACCGTCCTTTCAGTGCAGAGCATTTCATTTCATGCATTCCCGATACCGTGGAGCAGATTACGGTGCTTGACAGAACCAAGGAGCCGGGAAGTGTGGGAGAGCCTCTCATGCTTGATGTCATCGCGGCACTTAAGGGCAGCAGATTTGAGAATGTTCCCGTGTTCGGGGGAAGATACGGATTGAGCTCCAAGGACACGACACCTGAACAGATTATGGCTGTATATGCAAACCATGACAGGAGAAGCTTCACGATAGGAATAGAGGATGATGTGACGGGGCTTTCACTAAGTGAACAGCTCGGTGTGAGAAGCTTTACGGGGCATGATGTGCTTCCGGACCTCCACAGGGATACGATAGAATGCGTATTCTGGGGACTTGGCGGCGATGGCACGATAGGAGCCAACAAAAATTCAATAAAAATAATAGGAAACAACACAGACCTTCATGTGCAAGGCTATTTTTCCTACGATTCAAAGAAATCGGGAGGTGTAACAGTATCGCATCTCCGTTTCGGAAAAAATGATATCCGTTCCGAATATCTTGTACAGAGACCTGATTTTGTTGCATGCCACAGCGAAAGCTATATTTTAAAGTATGATATGCTGTCAAATATATGCCATGGCGGTGTATTTTTGCTCAACTGCGAATGGGATGAGGAGGAGCTTGACAGTAAGCTTCCTGATGCGATAAAGCATGCCATTGCGATGAAAAAGCTTGATTTTTATATTATCAATGCGGTGCGGACAGGCAAGGAAATCGGAATAAACGGCAAGATAAATACCATTTTGCAGTCGGCATTTTTTAAGATTGTATGTGACCTGTATTCTGAAAAGTATGGTCTTATGAGCTACGAAGCTGCAGTGAAGTACATGAAGGCGGCAGCGCGCGCATCATATGAGGTTAAGGGACAAAAGATAGTAGATATGAATTACCGGGCGATTGAGCTTGGCGGAGAGCGTCTGGTGCATGTCAGGGTGCCGGATGAGTGGAGGGAGTGTTCTGACACGCTTGATAAGAGACCTTTGACGGTGTTCAAGGACAGGGAATGCGTGATTGGCTATGTGGAGAATATACAAGCCGTTGTGAATGCGCAGAAGGGTGATTCCCTTCCTGTATCCGCCTTTCTTCCATACGTTGACGGGCGGCAGCCGTCGGGAACATCAGCGCATGAGAAAAGGGATTTTGCCGTGGAGCTTCCGAAGTGGCTTCCTGAGAACTGTATACAGTGCAGCCGCTGTTCATATGTATGTCCGCATGCTGTCATAAGACCTGCGGTGATGAATGAGAATGAGAAAAATAATGCGCCTGACATGCTTAAATCCATTTCGATGAACGGAATGCCGGAAAACAGCTTCTCGATAGTGGTATCGGCAAGGGACTGCACCGGCTGTGGTTCGTGTGCCGGCGTATGCCCGGGAATGAAGGGGAACAAGGCACTTGAGATGAAGCCGTTAGAGGAGTACGACAAGGAAGCTGCCCAGGAGGCATATGAATATGCGCAGAGCCTTACGGATAAGCCTGAGCTTGGCAAAAGGTTCAGAGTGGGGACGGTAAAAGGAAGCCAGTTCAAGAAGCCTCTTTTGGAGTTCTCAGGGGCGTGTGCGGGATGCGGTGAAACGCCTTATGCGAAGCTTGTGACACAGTTATTCGGAGAGCGCATGTATATTGCCAATGCGACGGGCTGTTCATCAATATGGGCTAATTCCACGCCGTCCACAGCGTACACGGCATATGCAGACGGGCGAGGGCCGGCATGGAGCAATTCTCTTTTTGAGGATGCGGCAGAATTCGGTTACGGAATGTATCTGGCTGAGCAGGTAAAGTCGAAGGCGGACAAAAAGAAATCCGTATGGATATTCGGAGGTGACGGCTGGGCGTATGACATCGGTTACGGTGGACTTGACCATATACTTGCAAGTGGTGAAAATATAAATGTTCTCGTCTTTGATACTGAGGTGTATTCCAATACGGGAGGTCAGGCATCGAAGGCAACGCCAAAGGGGGCATATGCCCGATTCGCAGCTAATGGAAAGCGGACACCTAAGAAGAAGCTTGCACAGATGGCGATGACCTATGAGAATGTATATGTCGCACAGATTGCAATGGGAGCCGACTATGAGCAGACCGTGAAGGCACTTACCGAGGCTGAAAGCTACGACGGCCCATCGCTCATCATCGCCTACTGTACCTGTATCGCACATGGAATAAAAGCAGGAATGGGAAGCTCACAGGCGGAGGAGATGAAGGCTGTGGCAGCAGGGTACTGGGAGCTGTTCCGCTATAATCCCGCACTCGCCATTGAGGGCAAAAATCCTCTCATAATCGACAGTAAGCCGCCGACGATACCGAGGGAGGAGTTCTTCGCCGGGGAGACACGGTACAGAGGAGGGCAATAATTTATAAAATATGATTAATGGATTCAGGTGTCAAAACATGCTGGTTTAATTTTACATGTATATCATGTTATAGTTGTGCATATCAGCTCCGTTGTACGAAGCAAGTTGTTCTAATGACTCTGAAAAACTTTCTTCTGCTTCCGCCACCGCTGCAAAATCAGCCCTCCATGGCTGTTTGCAGCTCAGCCGGCATCCGTGCCGTCTGTGGCTGTGTGGTAAGCAGAGTTCTAAGAATAACTAAGCTTCTTCCAAAAGTCGCGATATGCATAATATAATACAATTATGCACAATTCAGGTAAATCCGCATATTTTGCCACCATAACCATTTATGTTTAATAAATATATTTGATGATGATAATAATTATATATGATGAATTTTAAAATGTCCATTGATAAAATATCTGAAATTATATATGGTTTTATATCTGCCTGTGATATGTAAATGTGTGCGGGTGAAGGGATTCATACATGGCACGACTTTTGGGAGAAGCGTGGTTGTTCTTGGAAATCTGCTCACGGTACAGCCAAAGTCAGCATGGATGCTGGCTTAGGTGCCGGCGTACAAGGAGGTACGCTCGGCATCGGTGGCGGGAGGGGACATAACATATATCAGAGTTCCTAGAACACCCAGCTTCGTACAAGGGAGCTGCCATGTATGAATCCACAATCCGCACACTTAACTTAACATAGTAAAATTTTTCCCCACATAATTCGAAGAATAAAAAGCTTGTGTACATACACTGCATAGTGATAAGATATGAAATGTATTTAATTGCAGAATTTCGGAGAATAGCGAGGAAGAATATGAATCTTATAGATATTATCGGCCCTGTGATGGTAGGCCCGTCAAGCTCACACACTGCGGGTGCGGTGCGAATCGGTCTCATATCGAGAAGACTGCTGGGCGAGGCTGTTGCGGACGCCAGGATATATATGCATGGCTCATTTGCCGCGACGGGAAAGGGACATGGAACAGACCGGGCTCTTGTGGCGGGACTTCTTGGAATGCAGGTGGATGATGAGAGAATACCGGTAAGCTTTGAGCTTGCAAATGACAGAAATATGACCTTTTCCTTCCATAATATAGAGCTGATGGATGCACACCCTAATTCGGTTAAGCTTGAGCTTACGGGAGTGACCGGTAAGCAGCTTGAAATTGTAGCGGCATCTGTCGGGGGCGGTCAGATACAGATATGCGAGATAGATGGCCTTACCGCTAATTTTGCGGGAAATTACCCGACGCTTGTGGTGCATAATCAGGACAGACCGGGACATGTCATGAGTGTAACCACTCTGCTTGCACACAGGTCAATCAATATTGCAACCATGCAGCTGTTCAGAGATGCAAGAGGCGGATATGCCGTTATGGTTGTAGAGTGTGATCAGGAGATTCCGAATGAAGCCATCGAATGGCTGCGCCGTCAGGAGGGCATTATAAAGGTGACTTATCTGAGCAGAGAGGGTATGGAGGAGAGCGATGTATAAATCATTGGCAGAGATAGTAGAGACAGGGAAGATGTCGGGAAAAAGCTTTTGGCAGGTTGTCCTTGAGGATGATATCAAGGAGAGAGGAATCACGTTCGAGGAAGGCTTTGGTCAGATGAAGAATATGTACCTTGCGATGAAGCATGCAGATGAGGGCTATGATGACAAGCTTCATTCGGCGAGCGGTATGGTGGGTACTGACGGAGGCAGACTGGAGCATGCGCGCCTTGCAGGAGAAAGCATATGCGGTGACTTTATAATGAAGGTGCTTGAGAAGGCGGTTAAGATGGGAGAGTCCAATGCGTGCATGAAGCGTATCGTGGCTGCTCCGACTGCCGGTTCATGCGGTGTAATTCCGGCTGTTCTCATATCAATGGAGGAAGAGTTCGGATATTCCGAGGATGAGATTACCAAGGGACTTATTGTGGCTGCCGGAATAGGTGGTGTTATAGCACAGAGAGCGTTTCTTGCGGGTGCAGCGGGAGGCTGTCAGGCAGAAATCGGTTCGGCATCGGCTATGGCGGCAGGTGCGGCGGCAGCTCTAAGGGGTGCAGACGGTGAACAGATAATACAGGCATCAGCCATTGCTCTGAAGAATCTTCTCGGTCTTGCATGTGACCCTGTGGGCGGACTTGTTGAGGTTCCATGTGTCAAGAGAAACACCATCGGTGCAGTAGGTGCTCTTACGGCAGCGGATATGGCACTTGCGGGAGTGTACAGCAAGATTGTTCCCGACGAGGTTATTGATGCGATGAGAAGCATCGGTGTGGCAATGCCGTCATGCATCAAGGAGACAGGAAGCGGAGGACTTGCGATAACTCCTTGTGCCAAGACCATGATGGAAGAGCTTGCAAAGAAAGAGGTTGATACGGAGAACTGCTGATTTTTCGGCAGTTCTTTTTGTTAATTAATAATGTAACATCCGTAACAAAAAGGTAACAATATTTAATTTTAATGTAACAATCTTTAAAACAAATGTAACATATTCTTTTTCGAAAAGTGCTACCATATTCTTATACAAAGCAGCAAAGGGGCACAGTACGGAATCATGGTATTTTCGAGTCTTGAATTCATCTTTAGATTTCTACCCATTTTTTTATTGGCATATTTTGCAACACCGGCACAGCATAGAAATATTGTACTGGTTGCCGGGAGTCTTGTGTTTTACGCTGTGGGTGAACCTGTATATGTGTTCCTCATGATTGCATCCATTGTTGTGAACTTTTTTCTTGCACTCGGTATTTCGAAGTATCGCGGCAGTATAACGGGAAAGCTTTTGCTTGTGCTTGCGGCAATGGTCGATTTCGGAATGCTTTTCTTTTTCAAGTATCTGGGCTTCTTTGCGGAAAATATATGCGCACTGCTTGGCAGGAACGCACCTGAAATCAATCTCATACTGCCGCTCGGAATAAGCTTTTATACATTTCAGATAATGTCCTATGTCATAGATGTCTATTGTGGAAAATACAGTGTATGCAGAAGCATCATAGAGGTGGCGGCGTACATCAGCATGTTCCCGCAGCTTATTGCGGGTCCGATTGTCAATTTTGACGAGGTAAGACCACAGCTTGAGAAAAGGCGTGTCAGGCTTAAGAATGTAGAGTGGGGAATGATGCTTTTTGTTGTGGGGCTGGTGTACAAGGTTCTGCTGGCAAATAAGATTGCATCGCTGTGGAATGATGTTATGACCGTTGGCGTGATGGGAGCTGATACGGCACTTGCATGGCTTGGCGCATGGGGATATTCAATGCAGATTTATTTTGATTTTTTCGGATATTCCCTTATGGCGATAGGCATAGGGCAGCTTTTAGGCTTCAATTTTCCGGATAATTTCGCAAACCCGTACTGTGCGGTGTCTGTGACGGACTTTTGGAGAAGATGGCATATAACGCTCGGACGCTGGTTCAGGGAATACGTGTACATACCTCTTGGCGGCAACAAAAAAGGCAGAGCAAGAATGGTATTAAATACCTTTGTCGTATGGCTTTTAACAGGGCTGTGGCACGGGGCGGCGTGGAATTTTATTATATGGGGAATGTTTTTCTTTGTACTTATCACGGCGGAAAAGCTTTTATACAGAAGCTTCCTTGAAAAGCACAGAGTTATCGGACACATATACATGCTGCTGATAATTCCGTTTTCGTGGGTGATATTCAACATTACGGATATGGGAGAACTCAGACTATATCTGTGCAGAATGCTTGGCGGAATCGGGCTGACTGCGGCAGTCGGAAATGCAGCGGGAAAGTTCCTGAATCTGCTTGGGCGGTACTGGTGGCTTCTTATTATATGTGCGGTCTGTTCAACACCGCTGCCAATGAAGATTATTAACAAGTATCGGAATAATATTGTGGTGAAGACCGTTCTTCTTGTGCTGTTTTGGCTGTGTGTGTATCAGCTTGCGGTTCAGGAGAGCAATCCGTTTTTATATTTTAGATTTTAAATGAGCGGGCATGGATTTTTCGCTCAGGAAAATATGGTGGAGGCAGAAATATGGCGGGAAGGGTTATAAAGCAAGGGACATTTACATGTATGCTGCTGTTCTCGGCAGTGATTGTATATGCGGTTTCGATAGCAGGGGTACATGCGGGCAGATTAAAATTGGATATATCGTGGGCACATCCGCTGTTCGTGGCATTGTTCAATCGGGAATATATTGTAACAGCGGATGAGGATTCCGCCGATACTGTGACAGACGCAGACGTGGAGGGGACGGAAGCAATGGACAAAAATGCGGCGGAGAATTTCACATTGGACAGAACGGAAGATGAAGCTGTTGGTGAGGGGAGTGCTGGTAATACAGCAGGAATTGAAGAGATAATGTATGCGGATGACAGCGGGGATAGTACGACAGATGATGAGGCTGCCGGCGATAATGTGATATCCGATGATATTTATGAAACAGCTGAAGCTGCGGAGAGCAAGGTGAAGGTGTCGGGGCAGGTAGAGTACGCAAAGAGGGATATGCGCTATGCCAGGTCTGGATATTACAACGACAGTGACATAATAGCACTATCATCACAGCTTGAATATGTTCAGGTTGATAATGAGTACTTTTCGGATGCATGTTTCATAGGTGATTCAAGGATTGAAGGCTTGTATTTTTACGGCGGCTTGAAGGAGGCTGACTATTTTTACAAGCCGGGAACGACGGTCTACGATATGATGGATGCCAAGCTGTCCTGCAATGGTTCAGCGTCCTCATACATTGATGTGCCGTCTGCACTTTCCAAGAAACAGTATCGTAAAATATATATTATGGCAGGGGTTAATGAGATTGGCGATAAGACACCTGAGGCGTATGCGCAGGCTTATGCCGATAATATAGAGAGAATACGAAGGCTTCAGCCCGAAGCTTCCATATTTATAATGGGAATGATGCACGTCACGACGGAGTACTCGGACGCGAGCGACGTGTTCAATAACGATAATATTGACAACCGCAACACGGCAGCGGCGGGGATTGCGGACGGTGAGAGGGTATTTTATCTTGATATGAATGAGTGCGTGGATGACGAGCGCGGAGGCGTGAGAGAGGAGTACAGCAAGGACGGAGTTCATCTTAAAGCTGAATATTATAAGCTCTGGACAGAATGGATGAAAGCACATGGTGTGAATGACTTAACAAAATAAAGCGATAAAGAAAAAGTGAAATTATATTTAATAATCGAAAATTTTTTATTGCGTCCGCTTTACTTTTGCTATATAATACATTAACAGAGCAAAGCGAGAAAAGCTTTGTCATGATTTTGCTTAATCCAACACTACTTTCAGGAGGTATAATTTTATGTCATACGTTGATGAAGTACTTGCAAAAGTTAAAGAGAAGAACGCATCAGAGCCGGAATTCCTTCAGGCTGTAACAGAGGTTCTTGAGTCATTAAGACCTGTTATCGATGCGAATGAGGAGGTCTATAAGAAGAATGCGATTCTTGAGAGAATTACTGAGCCGGATCGTCAGATTATGTTCCGTGTACCTTGGGTAGATGACAATGGACAGGTTCAGGTCAACAGAGGCTTCCGTGTACAGTTTAACAATGCTATCGGACCATACAAGGGCGGCTTAAGACTTCATCCTTCTGTTAATTTAGGTATTATTAAGTTCCTCGGCTTTGAGCAGGTATTTAAGAATTCTCTTACAACACTTCCAATCGGCGGCGGCAAGGGTGGTTCCGACTTCGACCCTAAGGGCAAGTCAGACAGAGAAATTATGGCTTTCTGCCAGAGCTTCATGACAGAGCTTTATAAGTATATTGGTGCAGATGTGGATGTACCTGCCGGAGATATCGGTACAGGTGCAAGAGAAATCGGATTTATGTTCGGTCAGTATAAAAGAATCCGCGGCTGCTTCGAGGGCGTTCTTACCGGTAAGGGACTTACCTACGGTGGTTCACTCGCACGTACACAGGCAACAGGATATGGTCTTTTATATTTAACTAATGCACTTCTTAAGGATCACGGCATTGACATTGCGGGCAAGACCTGTGCCGTATCAGGTTCAGGCAACGTTGCAATCTACGCTATCGAGAAGGCACATCAGCTTGGTGCCAAGGTTGTCACATGTTCAGATTCAACAGGCTGGGTATATGACCCGGAGGGAATTGATGTGGCACTTCTTAAGGAGGTTAAGGAGGTTAAGCGTGCTCGTCTGACTGAGTATGCAGCAGCTCGTCCTTCAGCAGAGTATCATGAGAAGAAGAATGGTGAGCACGGCGTATGGCAGTATAAGGTAGACCTGGCTCTTCCTTGCGCAACACAGAATGAGCTCAACCTTGATGATGCTAAGATGCTTGTGGCTAACGGTGTAACATCTGTTACAGAGGGTGCTAACATGCCTACAACTCTTGAGGCTACCAAGTACTTACAGGCTAACGGCGTATTATTCGTAGGCGGCAAGGCTGCCAACGCAGGTGGTGTTGCTACATCCGCATTGGAGATGAGCCAGAACTCTGAGAGACTCTCATGGACATTCGAGGAGGTTGATGGCAAGCTCAAGGGCATCATGGAGACAATCTATGCTAACATCAGTGATGCAGCAAAGAGATACAACGCAACAGTCGGCGGACAGACAGACTATGTAGCAGGTGCCAACATCGCAGGCTTCGAGAAGGTTGTAGACGCTATGCTTGCACAGGGCGTATACTAAGCCGTACACTTACAATATTGAGCGATAACAGATAAATGATTATATGAGTGCTCCGGAAACAAGGTTTTCGGAGCATTTTTATTTATTGTATTTCCATGCAATAAATTATGTGTTAATATAATAGTATTGTATACATTAACACTTTATGGAGAAAAAACAATGCGTGAGAGAATAGATTATGCGATAAAGACTTTAAGACCGATAGGAAGGAACTTATTCATACTGTTGAAGTGGCTGGTACTTGCCGTACTCGTCGGGCTTGTGGCGGGCGGTGTGAGCACGCTGTTTGCCAAGGCGATGACGTTCGTGACGACATTCAGGATGGCGCACACATGGCTCATTCTGCTTCTTCCTGTCGGAGGAATCGTGATTGTGACGGCGTACAAGCTTCTGCACAATGAGAATGATAAGGGAACGAATCTCATACTTGCAGGAATACATTCGGGTGGGGAGGTTCCGTCAAGGGTTGCACCGCTCATCATTTTTTCAACGGTAGTCAGCCACTTCTTTGGTGCGTCCGTGGGACGTGAGGGGGCGGCATTGCAGCTTGGAGGAAGCCTTGGAAATCTGCTTGGCAAGATTGTAAGGCTTGATGAGAAGGACAGAAGGGTGATGATAATGTGCGGTATGAGTGCTGCCTTTGCTGCACTCTTCGGGACACCTATGGCTGCTGCGATATTTGCGATAGAGGTTGTGCAGGTCGGGATTATGTACTATGCGGCGCTTGTGCCGTGTATCTTCTCGGCACTCATTGCCAGCAATTTCTCAGCCAGCATGGGAATTAATCCTGAAGCATTTACGATACTTGAAATACCGAAGATTACCGTTCTCAATATGGGAAGAACAGTGCTGCTTGCGATAATATGTGCGGGTGTGAGCGTGGTATTCTGCATGATGCTCCACAATGCGGGCAAATATTTTAAAAAGTATATTAAAAATCAATATCTGAGAATAATTGCCGGAAGCGCAATTATAATTCTTATAACAATAATTTTGAGAACCGATGATTACATGGGCGCGGGAATGAACGTGATTGAGCGTGCCATAGAGGGGGAGGCTGCACCGGCGGCATTTTTGCTTAAAATGCTATTGACGGCACTTGCGATAGGCTGCGGCTTCAAGGGTGGTGAGATTGTACCGACTTTCTTTGTCGGTGCGACGCTCGGCTGTGTGGTCGGTCAGCTGGTAGGGCTTCCTGCCTCGGCGGCAGCGGCGGTCGGAATGGTAGGAATGTTCTGCTGCGTGACGAACTGTCCGGTTGCCTCGATGCTGATAGCGTTCGAGCTGTTCGGATATGAGGCAGCACCGTTCTTTCTTGTGTGCAATGCGGTAGGGTATCTGATGAGCGGGTACTATGGACTGTACAGTGAGCAGGTGTTTATTGGGTCAAAATATAAATTCAATAATGAGAAAAAAAATGCGCATTAAAGAGGCTGATTAATAAAAAGGGGAGCATACGGTATGAGAATAGTGTCACTTACGGTAAAAAATTTTAAATCCATAAAGAGCATCTCCATAAATGACATCGAGAGTGCTTTCATCATTGTGGGAAAGAACAGCGTCGGTAAGACGGTTATTCTTGATGCGATAAGAGCCGTGGCGGGGCAGTATACGGTTAAAAAGCAGGATTTTAACACGCAGGGGAGCAATGTTGAGATAGGTGTGAGACTTGAGATAACACAGTTGGACCTTACACTCCTTAATAAGTATGGTGTTGTGAGCCATTATAAGCGCTATACGGCGTGGGAGAAGGATTTCTATTCGAAGCTGCCGTCATATAAGGATGGTGTGCTTGAGTTCACATTCATTGCCAATGCCGAGGGGAAGGTAAGGTATTTTGACGGGGTTAAGAAGGATAACAGATATATAAGGGAAGTGTTCCCGACACTGCATTTTATATCGCATGACAGGGAGCTTGAGGCACTGCAGAGGGATATTTTTCTCGGTAATAAGGAGCTTAAGCTGTTATCAGACGGGAACTGCATGTTCGATGCGGGCAAGAAGTGTGACAACTGCTTTCAGTGTATTGGCATGATAGAGAATAAGAAGGCTTCGGAGCTCAGCCTGTTCGAGTCTGCGAGACTGTTTCAGTACAGACTTACAAGACTTGACATGCAGGATTTTTTAGAGAGGCTTAACAGCAACTTTATCAAGAACGGCGGACGGGACAGACTGAGACTTAAGGTTGATGATGCACTCATGCACAACGCGATTCCACAGATATATGTGGAGAATGAGGCACAGGGCTTCACCAACACCATATCCGAGATGGGAGAGGGCTTAAAGAGCATGTATATCCTGTCACTTTTGGAGACTTATGCGGATGATGAGGACAGGATTCCGTGCATTATCATGATTGAGGATCCGGAGAGCTACCTGCATCCGCAGCTTCAAAAGAGTGCGGGTGAGATTCTGTACAGACTTTCCAAGAAGAATCAGGTGATTTTCTCGACACATTCACCGAATATGATTTTTAACTTTAATTCAAGGCAGATTAAGCAGGTATACAGGGATGATGAGGGCTACACGCAGGTCAGGGAGAAGCCGGATATTGACAGAATATTAAGTGACCTTGGCTACTCGGCTAATGACCTTATGAATGTGAGCTTCGTGTTCTTTGTCGAGGGAAAGCAGGATGAGAGCAGACTGCCTCTGCTTCTTAAGAAGTATTACAGTGAGACCTATGATGAGGACGGACAGTTAAAGAGAGTCGCAATCATAGCGACCAACAGCTGTACCAATATCAAGACATATGCCAACCTTAAGTACATCAACAAGCTCTATATAAAGGACCAGTTCCTCATGATACGCGACGGCGATGCCAAGGATGCCGACGAGCTTAAGAGGCAGCTTTGCGGCTATTACAGGAACAGAGCACAGGAGGATAAGGGAAATCTCCCGAGGGTTACGGAGAAGAATGTGCTTATTCTCAAGTACTATTCCTTTGAAAATTATTTTTTGCAGCCTGAGATTATGGCAAAAATAGGTGTTGTGAGGAGTGTCGACCAGTTCTATGACATTCTTTATTCAAAGTACAGGGAATACCTGTATAAGTTAAGCAGTATGAAAAGGATGTGTGAGAAGCTTAATATTAAGATAGAGAGCAGGCAGGACATCATTGACAACATGGAGAACATACGAATATATGTCAGAGGACATAACCTGTATGACATATTCTATGGACGCTATAAGGGAGACAAGGAGCGTCAGATACTCAACAGATATATTGAGGAAGCTGATAGGGATACCTTCAAGGATATATTGGATGCGATTGACAGCTTCGTATATTTCGAGAATAAAAAGACTGACAGCACGGAAGCTTAGCCGCGCTGTCAGTAATCTGAAATTTTATGTTTCATTCGAACAAAATCACATAAGATGAAGCTTCTTGGCGACACGGCCGATTCTCATACCCATAGGGAAATCGGGAAGGTCGCTCTCGGTAAGACCGCCTAAAAGAAGTATAAGTACAAAGTATATAATAACAGCAGCCGGTATAGCCAGCAGACATGCAATCACATTGGAGTGAACAGTCGCATAGCCTACGCGGTATATCAGGTATGCACATGCACCCATCACGGCGCTTGCGGCAGCAGGAATGATGAAGGTTGTCTTATATTCCTGACGATAATGTATGTGGCGCTGAACACTTATGGCGTTCAGAATACATACAACAAGCGGATAAGTCACATTGCCTATGACAAGTGAGTATATTCCGAGCTTGGTGAACTTGAGCAGTATAAAAATCAAAAACACATGTATCACAAGAGATATTGCAGCGTGCTGCACAGGCTTGCGCATAAGGTTAATTCCCTGGAGTGCTGCATTCGTAACCGTCGACAGTGCATAGAAGATAACCGCTATGCTTCCGGCAGCAAGGAGATATCCGCCAAGCTTATAGTCTGATGAAGGGAACAGCATGCGCACAATAGGGGCGCCGAGAGCGGTAAGTCCGAAGGCACAGGGGAATGCGACAATCATATTGACCTTGATTGATACGGCAATCTTTTTCTTCATGCCATGCCTGTCACCTTTGGTGAATGCTGCAACGAGCGTCGGAATGAGCGAGGAGGCCATGGCTGATGCTATTGCAATCGGTACATTCACAAGAAGCTTATACTTGGTGCTGTACACACCATATAAGGTGGATACATTATCGCCGGCTGCAAGCTTGGAGAACATCATGCTGTCGATTACTCCGCTCAGCTGATATACGGTCTGTCCGAGAATGACGGGAATAATGGTGGCTATAAGCATCTTGTATATTTCAAGATATGTCGTGTCATCGAGGCTTCTGTCACGTCGAAGCTGTGCAGATGCAGTAGGACGATATATAATATATATGAATATAAGGAAAAAAAGTCCTGTTGCGGCTCCGAGGAGTGTACCCATCGTGGAGCCGGCGGCACCCCATCCGGCGGCAAGCTCGGACTCGGCATGTCCGCGTATGAATGACCATGCAAAGAATATACTTGCGGCAGCATTGATTACCTGCTCGAGCACCTGGGATATTGCAGTAGGAATCATGGTCTTTCTTGCCTGGAAGAAGCCTCGCAGTGTTCCGAGCAGGGCTACAACGAATATTGTTATGGCAAGAACCTTAAGCGGAATGGATATTCCGGTAAAGCTGCTGTAAAAGTGCTTTTCAATGAAGCCGGCACCGAAGAATATAAGCAGTGCCATAATGCCGCCCGATATGCAGGAAAAAATAAGGGAAGCGATGAAAATCTTTCTTCCGGTCCTGTAACTTTTTTTGGCGAGCTGGGCAGATAAAAGCTTGGACACTGCAAGCGGCAGACTGTATGATGAAAGAATAAGTGCAAGGTTATATATTTCGTAGGCTGCACCGTAGATACCGTTGCCTTCATCGCCGATTATATTGGCGACCGGAATACGGTAGACTATACCTATCATTCGTACTATAATTGAAGCCATGGCGAGTATTGTGCCTTGGCGGATAAAGTTGGTTTTACGGTTTTCTGACATAGAGGGAACTCCTTAAAAATAATAAAGCATTGTCATATGCAAATATAATATACCCTTTTGTGAGTGGTTTGGCAACGAAAGATTTAACAAAGATATATTAACGATGAGGAGGAATAACAATAAATATGAAATTTGTTCATTGTGCCGATGTGCATATTGGTATGGAATTTTCGCTTAATAAGCTTAAGAGCAGACAGAGAAAAGCGGAGATTCTGCAAAGCTTTTTAAGGCTTATCGAATACTGTCGTGATGAGGCTGTCGAGCTTCTTCTGATTGCAGGTGATCTGTTCGACAATGAGAATGTTGAGGCTGCGGTTGTAGAGCAGGTTAAGAGTGCTCTCGGAAGCATTCCTCAGACTGATGTGTATATAGCTCCGGGAAATCATGACCCATACAGTCTTACATCACCTTACAGAGATGATGGCTGGAGCGATAATGTGGTGATTTTTAACGGAACGCCGAAGGTGATAGAGAGACCGGACAAGGGCTACCGCATATGGGGCTGCGGGTTCGAGAGCAGCTTCGTGATGGACAGACTTCTTATGGGTGTAAGACTTCCAAAAGACGAGCTTGTCAATATAGGCATACTGCACGGCCAGCTTGTCGGAAAGAGCGGAAGAAGCGAGTACAACGCGATAACCGATTCGGATATTGAAAAGAGCGGAATTGATTATCTCGCACTCGGACATGTACATAAGCAGACAAGGGTACAGCGGATAGGTGACACGTTGTATGCGTATTCGGGAACGATAGAGGGACAGGGCTTTGACGAGGACGGCATAAAGGGCTTTTACACGGGAGAGCTGTCGAAGCTGCTGCTTGCAAGACAAGAGCTTATAACAGAATATGTGAGTCCTTCGATGAGAAGATATTATCATGTGAATGTGGATGTCACGGGAGCAGCGGGCAGAGCAGAGGTGGCGGACAGGATATGCAGAGCGGCGCAGAGTGTGACGAAGGATGATGAGTTCGCAGTGCTTCTTACCGGGAACAGAGTGGAGGACAACCTCTACAAAATAACGCTTGTCGGCGATATCGGTGAGGATGCGGCTGTCTCGGTTGATGAATTGTCGGCACAGCTTTCGGGCAGCTTCTACTATATAAAGCTTAAGGATAATACAAGGCTTGTGCTTGACTACGAGGCACTTGCGAAGGAAAATTCGTTAAAGGGCATGTATACCGCAAGAATGCTTGATACGATAAGAACTCAGGAGCAGGCGGGCAATGAAAAGGGAGCACAGCTGTACAGAAAGGCACTTGAGCTGGGAATAAGGGCATTTGACGGGGAGGTGTGAGCAGATGAAGATTGACAGCATTAATATAGAGAGCTTTGGCGGGCTTAAGAATTACCGGCTTGAATTTGCCGACGGAATGAACATCATATATGGTGATAATGAGGCGGGAAAGTCAACGATTATGGCTTTTATCGAGATGATGTTCTACGGGAGGACGGCACAGGAAAAGAGTTCTGACATAAGCAAGAGCCTTAGAAAAAAGTATACACCGTGGGACGGCTCGGCAATGTGCGGAGAGCTTGAATTCACCTGTGCGGAAAGACAGTACAGAATACGAAAGACATTCAAAAAGACGATTAAGACGGACGAGGTGAAGCTGTATGATGCGCAGACCGGACAGGAGATTGAACTGGCGCGGGATGAGGAGATTGGACACCGCTTCTTCGGGATTGATGTGGGAAGCTTCGAAAAGAGTGTGTATATAAGCGGCTTTGGCGGATTTGCGAGTAGCGGACAGACCAATGAGGATATAGCGGTAAGATTATCCAATCTTGTGACCACGATGGACGAGGAGGTATCGCAGTCAAAGGTTGTGGGAAGGCTTACCAAGGCGAAGGAGCTTCTGCGCTCAAAGAGCGGAACAAGGGGAGAGCTTATTGAACTGGATGAGCAGAGAAGGAATATTAAGGAGGAGCTCACCAGAACACAGGAAATCATACAGATGCAGTCCGAGTATCAGGCAAGAAAGCTAAAGCTTGATGAGCAGCTTGTTGAGGCTCAGAACAGAAGGGATGAACGAAAAAAGTCCGACAGAAGGGCGGCTGTCGTTAAGGAGCGTATAGCTGTTCAGACTGAGAATGAAGGGCTTACTTTAAAGAAAAACGAACTCAATGAGCTTTTGACGGAAGGAAAAGAGCTTAAGGAAGCACAGGATGGATTCAGAGGCAGCAATTACCGCTATGATACCGTATCGGAGTATATAGGCCGTGCGGATGAGCTCAGGCATGTGCTGAACTCTAAGAGAGAACAGGTTAAGGAGCTCAAGGAAAGACGCATGCAGGGTATTGATATGGACAGAAAGGATGTGACGGATGCGGCAGCACTTGAGAACAGAAAAGAGAAGCTCATGCTTCTCAATGAGCGTATAAGCAGCGCATATAAGCCGGCACTTGATGAAAAGAGGGCGGCTGAGAAGGCGGAGGATGACGGACATAAGGTGTTAGAGGGAATCAGTGATGTGTCCAAGACGAAGCTTATTGTGAGTGCAGCTATGCTGCTTGCGGCGGTGGCATTTGCCGTGATGACCTTTACCGTATCGATATTCTTCCTTATTGGAGCATTTGTTTTTGCAGGTGCAGGGGCACTTCTGTTCGGAAGATATAAGAGGCAGGCTGAGGAGCATGATGAGCAGGTTGAGCAGGGAAAGACTATTGCAGAGCAGCTTTCCAAGGAAAGACTTATCAGGAACAACAATTTTGAGCGTGAACGTGAGAGATTGTTCGACAGAGGAGCATGGCTGTATCCTGACATCAACTGCGACTATGAGGGCATCACAAGAGAGAGCTTAAGACAGTGTTATGCAGAACTCGAAGAAATCTATACCAGATACGGTGTTGCGGACATTGAGGAGCTAAATGCTCTTGCTGAGAAGAACGAGGAAGCACTGTTAAACGGCAGGATGTATGACAATGCGGTAAAAGAGCTCGACAATGCCGAGAGGGAATATGCCGAGTATGTGGGGGAGGAGGACCCTGAGGCGGTAAGAAGGGCATATTCAGAGCTGAGGGACAGAATGGCAGCGTACACCGGCAGACTTAAGGGAAGCGGCATAGAAGTCCAAAACAGTCAGGCAGAGCTTGCGGAAAAAATTGCATTAATTGATGCATCGATTAAGACAAATGAAGGAAAAATTGCAGGATTGACACAGGAGCTTGACGGCTATTCGGATATTGATGAGAATGATGAAATGTCGATGGATGAGCTGGACGCATGGATTGAAGATATCAGAGGACAGCAGGTTGAGCTGGTGTCCCTTATGCAGAATCCTGAGCGCGACGAGGGCGAGCTTAAAAGAGAGCTCGCAGAGCTTACGGAGGAGTATGATGCAAAGAAGGAGCTGTATGACGCACTTGTCATTGCAGAGGAGAATATGCAGGCGGCAGTCGACGACATCGGCAGAAGCTTCGGCCCGGTTCTGAATGAGAGGACGGCAGACATCTTTGCAAGACTCACGGGAGGGCGGTACGATAATGTCATGGTCGACAAGGAATATTCCATTCAGGCGAAGAGAACGGACGGAGGATACCATGAGTGGAAGTTCTTAAGCAACGGCACAACGGATCAGGCTTATCTTGCACTTAGACTTGCCATGACGGAGCTTATCACGGATGGCGGGGAGAGGCTTCCTCTTATGCTTGATGATATTCTTTTACAGTATGATGAAAAGAGAATGGAGAATGCACTTGAGTATCTAAAAAGATATGCGGAGAGAGCGCAGATTCTGTTCTTCACCTGCAAAAGAATGCCGGGTGAGAATGTTGTGGAGCTGTAATGTAATTGAAGGATGATACATTTATAATGAAAGGGACAGTGGGATGAATTATTATTCGGTGTACGAGCTGCTGTGGCTGTTTTTTATCTATTCCTTTATCGGATGGCTGTTTGAGACAACATATGCAGCGTTAAGACAGAAGCATTTTGTGAACAGGGGTCTTGTGAGCGGGCCTCTGTGTATAGTATACGGGATCGGAGCAGTGCTCATGACGGTGGGACTAAAGGAGCTTACCGGAGTGTGGCTGTTCATATTTGCGACCGTATATGCTGCTGCGATAGAGCTCGCGGCAGGAAAAATTATCGAGAGAGTGTACCATGAGAGATGGTGGAATTACAGCAACATCAAGTGGAACCTTGACGGATATATATGTGTGCCGTTCTCACTCATCAAGGGTGCGCTCGGCTTCGTGGTTGTGCGATATGCTAATGGGCTGCTCATCGGGCTTGTAAACCGGCTTCCGCAGCTTTTGATTCACATTGTACTTATTGTGCTCATAGCGGTGCTGTGTGTGGACGTTCTTGCATCATATATCCTTGCCAAGGGGAAAAGCAGACATCCTGGGAGGTGGGAGGAAGCCAATGATGCGATAGCCTCCGTCGGTCATAGGATGGCAAAGGCTATTACGCGTGCCGCCGACAAGAGAATACATAAGGCATATCCGAAGGCAGCCAAGGTCGAGACGGCTCCGAAGGATAAGTCCGTGTTTGCACAGGGCTGTGATTTCTATAAGGTGGTAATGCTGTTCTTTATAGGAGCTTTCCTCGGAGATATAACGGAGACAATATTCTGTCGTATAACTGCCGGTGTATGGATGAGCAGAAGCAGCGTGGTGTGGGGACCGTTCAGTATCGTGTGGGGACTTGCGATTGCCGCGGCAACGGCAATGCTTTACAAGTACCGCAATAAAAGTGACAGCTTCCTGTTTTGGACAGGAACACTTCTCGGCGGAGCCTACGAGTATCTGTGCAGTGTGTTCACGGAGATTGTTTTCGGAAAGGTGTTTTGGGATTACAGCAAGATACCTTTTAACCTTGGAGGACGAATCAATCTTCTGTACTGTTTCTTTTGGGGAATAGCTGCTGTCGTGTGGTTCAAGCTCCTGTACCCGAGGGCTTCGTGGCTGATTGAGAAGATACCTGTTGTGATAGGTAAGATTGCAACATGGATACTTATAGTGTTCATGCTGTGCAATATGGCAGTCTCGGGACTGGCTCTCATAAGATATGATGAACGCGGCAAGAACGTTGAAGCGACGAGCAGGTGGCAGGTGTGGATGGATGAGCACTATGACGATACCAGGATGGAGAGGATATATCCTAATGCCAAGACGGTCAGCGAATAGGAAGGTTTATTTTATGAAAATGTAATATCTGTTTTCGCAAAAAGGTGATATAATAAATCCATCAATAGATATAGTGTGTGGCTGCTTGCAGACAAAGCACTATATCTATTAGATGGATAAACATACATGAGCAAAACAGGGCAATAGCCCGATTTGCGAATGGAGGTTGTGATTTCGTGAGTTCGAAGAACGAAGAAATCACAGTTATTATGTCATAATAACTTACCTCAGAAAACACATAGCAGAGCAGTCATATTGTCAGTATGCGTCTGCGGAAAGGAATTAATATGAATTTATTTGAAAAAATCCGTAAGGATGTTGTGTGGTCATCAATAGCATATCTTATACTCGGCTTTCTGCTTCTTTTCAAGCCGGGGACGGCGCTTGTGACAGTAGTGCATATTCTTGCGATTGTTGCTGCCGTTATGGGAATTGTTTCACTTGTATCGTACTTTAAGGATAAGTACAGTGCGGGCAATGGCGGAGTGATTAAGGGAGTTGTATATCTTTTGATTGCCGCATTTTTGTACTTCGGAGCAGAACTCATTATATCCATCGTTCCGATTATATTCGGTATATTAATCATTATCAGCGGAATTGTTAAGCTTCAGGAAGCACTTGACATGATGAAGTACAGAGCAAGCGGAAGCATAACAGTGCTCATTATTTCGATATTAAGCCTTGTGTTTGGTGTGCTGATTCTTATTAATCCGTTCGGCACGGTAGAACTTCTGTTAAGAATAATCGGTATTGCACTTATTTACAACGGAGTATCGGATTTACTTACGGTATTCTATTTCTCCAAGAAGACAAGATATTAATAAGAGGCGATAGCAGTATAAAAGAGTTGTAAAAGAAAAATGACCGTCATGAAGATATATTCATGGCGGTTGCTTTTCTTACGCTGTCAGAAAAATTTGTGGAGAAAATATTCTAATTAAGCAGAAATGAGGAACCAAAATGATAATTCGCAGAGCTGTCGAAAAAGATATTGAGAGAATAGGTGAGCTGTTAGGGCAGGTGCTTGAGATTCATGCCAAAATAAGACCGGATATATTTATATCAGGTACGACCAAGTACACACATGATGAGCTTGAGGTGATGCTTAAGGATGACAAAAAGCCCGTATATGTCGCGGTGGATGACACGGACAGGGTTGTGGGATATGCCTTCTGTGCGATAAAGGAACAGCCGTTTTCAAACAATATGGTTCAGTTCAAGTCACTGTTCATAGACGACCTGTGCGTGGATGCCGACACAAGAGGAATGCATGTCGGAAGTGCACTCTTTGAACATGTCAAGGCGGAGGCAGAGCGGCTCGGCTGCTATGAGGTGACGCTCAATGTGTGGGAGGGCAACGACAGTGCAAGACATTTCTATGAGAAGATGGGCTTGAAGCCTAAGGAAACCATGATGGAGTATATTCTCTGAAATTTTTTCAAAAAACTTCTTGACCTTACAGGGCACTGTAATGGTGTAATTGCTCTGTAAGGAGGAGACGATATGACAATCAAAGAATTTTCAAAGCTGTGTAATTGTACAACGCAGACATTAAGATATTACGATCACGTCAATCTGCTGAAGCCGGCGAAAGTGGATGACTGGACGGGATATCGCTATTATTCCGAGGAGCAGGCGCTTTTGTATGTGAAAATCAAGAGCTTTCAGGAGGCAGACTTCACAATAGAGGAGATAAAAAGCCTGCTCGACAAGGACGATGGGCAAATTTATGCCGCTTTTGAGAAAAAAATAGCCGCGCAGGAGGAAAAACTCAACAAAATCAGACAAATACAACAGTCATATCGCATTGAAGTCATGAATATGGAGAAAGCAGTCGAGCAGTTCGTTGAGAGGATGAATGAGGATGCAAGACAGTACAATCCGACAGAGGAGTTCGGAATTGACAAGGAGTATTATGAGAAGCTGATTGTCAGGTTCAACGACATGATTCACAATGCTTCGTACATCAAAGAGACACATGCTGATGCTGTATCGGAGCCGGTATTTGAGTACAGCCGTTGTCAGGATGAGGACACTGCCGAGGATGAGAACAGGGATATGGAAGAACAGGACGAGATATCACCGCTTCAGAATCCGAACTACACAATAACCGCAGAGTATCATAATTGGAACTATATAAAAGAAATAATTGATGATTTCTCGGGACTTGAGGAGAACACCGAGTACAACTTCTATCTCGAAGCTGACGACAAAAAAGGGAATAACCTCATATTCTGCTTTATACTGATACAGCTTGCAGAGGACAAGAACCAAGGAAAGAAGCTTATTGCCCCATCCTGCAGCATGAGCCCGTCAACGGATGGAAAAAATCACCTCTATATCCTTAAGAAAAAATCAGTTCAAAAATACAATGAAATCATATTATAAAACACACAGTCAAATTTAAATCAACTTACCTTATCATGCGATTTAACGGACTACGAAGATAAGACTCATAGAATCGTGGAGCCCTCCGGTGAACACGATTCTAATCTTTGAGGCTTATCGGAGTGCTTTGTCCGTGTAAGCTTGATAAGGTAAGTTGATTTTTATTTGACATACGTTTTTATTTGTTTTTACTTATCCTGCTCCTGCTTCGCAAGTGCCGCCTCTATGAATCCGCGGAACAGCGGATGAGGTCTGTTAGGACGTGACTTGAACTCAGGATGTGCCTGTGTTCCGATGAACCAAGGATGGTCTTTTAACTCGACCATTTCAACGATTCTTCCGTCAGGTGATATTCCGGAGAGCATCATGCCGTTCTCTGTGAGTACGGTACGGAAGTCGTTGTTGACCTCGTATCTGTGGCGGTGTCTTTCATGAATCTCCTTGCTGCCGTAGAGAGTGTAAGCCTTGGAGCTCTCATCAAGAATACAAGGATATGAACCGAGTCTTAAGGTGCCACCGATGTCGTCAATGCCTTCCTGATCAGGCATGAGATGAATGACAGGGTGCGTTGTACCCGGAAGGAATTCCACGCTGTGAGCATCGTTGTAGCCGATGACATCCCTTGTAAATTCCACTATTGTAAGCTGCATTCCGAGGCAGAGTCCGAGGAATGGAATCTTGTTCTCACGGGCATATCTGATTGCCTGAATCATTCCCTCAATTCCTCTGTCACCAAAGCCGCCCGGTACGATAATGCCTGACACGCCGCTGAGCTGTTCTGCTGCGTTCTCGGCAGTTACCTTCTCTGAATCTACCCATTTGATGCTTACGGATACACCGTTGGCAATACCGCCATGCTTTAATGCTTCGACAACACTGATGTAGGCATCGTGAAGCTGTGTGTATTTACCGACGAGAGCGACAGATACCTCTCCCTTAGGATGCTTGAGGGCTGAGCACATAGCCTTCCAGTCAGTAAGGTCAGGCTCAGGACATGGAAGACCGAGACATTCGCACGCTACCTGTGCAAGATGCTCTTCCTCCATCGCAAGAGGAGCCTCATATAAGTATTCAACGTCGAGGTTCTGAAGTACATGTGAGCTCGGAACATTACAAAAGAGAGCAATCTTGTCCTTGATACCCTTGTCAAGAGGATATTCTGAACGGCAGACAATGATGTCAGGCTGGATGCCCATGCCCTGAAGTTCCTTTACACTTGCCTGTGTCGGCTTGGTTTTCATCTCGCCTGAGGACTTGAGATAAGGAATTAAGGTTACATGGAGAAAGAGAGCATTTTCCTTTCCAACCTCATGCTGGAACTGGCGGAGTGCCTCAAGAAAAGGCTGGCTCTCGATGTCGCCAACTGTTCCGCCGACTTCGACAATGGCAATCTTGGTCTCGTCACTTGTGTAGTCACGGAACAGACGGCTTTTAATCTCGTTGGTGATGTGAGGGATAACCTGAACGGTTCCTCCGCCGAAATCTCCGCGGCGTTCCTTTGAGAGTACTGACCAGTACACCTTACCGGATGTGACGTTGGAATTCTTTCCAAGACTCTCATCAATAAAACGCTCATAATGTCCAAGGTCAAGGTCTGTCTCAGCACCGTCGTCCGTAACAAATACTTCTCCGTGCTGAATAGGATTCATTGTTCCCGGGTCAATGTTGATATAAGGGTCGAACTTCTGCATTGTTACTGAATAGCCTCTCGCCTTCAAAAGACGGCCGAGTGATGCTGCGGTGATACCTTTGCCAAGACCTGATACTACACCGCCTGTTACAAAAACGTACTTTACCATGACGAACCTCCGTGTATTTTAAGTTGTTTTTTAAAAACAATATTTTAAATTCTACTACAAATTCTTTTTGAATGGAATTATAATTTTACCACTTTTGACTTAATATTATTCACAAATTTGCAGTGTTTTATTAAAAAAATTAAGGTCACAAAAACGCATACACAAAGTATGCTGTTTCTGCGACCTTGCAGTGACGATATTCATTTAACATATAAATATTAAATACTAAATAGAAAAAAGTCAAACAAATATTGTATTTTTATACTAAAATTTTTGACCGGGACAGATGACAGTGGATGTTATCTGTGATAAAGCTTATTGGTCTGGTATTCCGGCTCACATGTGAGGTTGACACCGAGCTTGCGGAATATATCGCGGTCAACCGATGAGAGTATCACGGTTGAGTGGACATCACAGCCGTTAAGCTCAGAGAGCTTGTCGAAGGCACGGCGTGCATTCTCATCATCTGCGGCACATATCGAGAGGGCAATCAGTATCTCGTCGGTGTGAAGGCGAGGGTTGTGGTTGCCGAGATAGTCAACCTTAAGCTTCTGAATCGGCTCTATAACCTTAGGTGATATAAGGTCAATCTCATCAGGGATTCCCGCAAGTGTCTTGAGTGCGTTCAAAAGCATTGCCGAGGAAGCGCCGAGAAGGGAGCCTGTCTTGCCGGTTATTACGGTTCCGTCAGGGAGCTCGATTGCGGCAGCCGGATTGCCCGTACGGGCTGCAGCTTCAAGTGCTGCCGGAACGAGAGGTCTGTCGGAAGGCTTGATTCCTGCCTTATCCATAAGAAGCTCAAGCTTATATATAGGTTCATTTCCAATTGTACCCTGACGCTTCTGGCAGAGAAGATTGTGGTATCTGCGGAGAATCTCTTCATTCGCGGCTTCGCGTACTGCTTCATCATCAACTATACAGCAGCCTGCCATGTTGACACCCATGTCGGTAGGTGACTTGTATGGTGATGAGCCGAGAATTCTTTCGAACATTGTGTTGAGCACAGGGAAAATCTCTATATCACGGTTGTAGTTGACGGTCGTTTCACCATATGCAGCCAGGTGGAAGGAGTCAATCATGTTGACATCGTTCAAGTCTGCGGTAGCTGCCTCATATGCGAGATTGACAGGATGGTCAAGCGGGATATTCCATATAGGGAAGGTCTCGAACTTGGCATAGCCTGAGGAAATGCCGCGCTTGTTGTCGTGGTAGAGCTGTGAAAGACAGGTTGCCATCTTGCCGCTTCCCGGACCCGGTGCAGTGACAACGATAAGCGAGCGGCTTGTCTCAATGTAATCATTCTTTCCATAGCCCTCGTCACTTACAATGAAAGGAATGTTGGAAGGGTAGCCTTCAATCGGATAATGGCGGTATACCTTGATTCCGAGGGTCTCAAGCTTCTTCTGATATGCTATGACGCTCGGCTGATTGCAAAAGCGTGTGAGAACAACGCTTCCGACATACAGACCGTAATCGTGGAATGCATCAATAAGACGGAGAACATCCATATCATAAGTGATGCCAAGGTCTGCTCTGACCTTATTTTTTTCAATATCACTTGAATTGATTGCAATGACTATCTCTGCCTTGTCCTTTAACTTGGAGAGCATAACAATCTTACTGTCCGGTTTAAAGCCCGGAAGTACACGGGATGCGTGGAAATCATCAAAAAGCTTGCCGCCGAATTCGAGATAAAGCTTGCCGCCGAATTTAGCGATTCGTTCGGAAATCTTCTCGGACTGCATTTTTACATAAGCATCATTATCGAAGCCTGTCTTTTTCATGGGGAACCTCATTTCTTCTTATGATTGTGACATTTTATAAAGGAACAATGTTAAAGTATGCACGATGTTCTTGATGTGTAATATTTTATATTTATGTACATCGACTCCGTTGTTCGAAGCAGGTATAGTCATAAGAACAACTAAGCTTCTTCCAAAAGTCGCGATATACATAAATATAAAATATTACACAATTAAGTTTGTGCATATTTAACATCTTAGATATTATAGAAAAAAAATAAAGTAATTTCAATCTCCTATTTAATTTTCTTTTTTATATACCGGCGTAGTCTTGAGTATGTGTCAAAATCTGCTAAAAAAGTAAATGTGTATAAGGTAATTAGTATCATGTATATGGCGACTTTTGGAAGAAACATAGATATTCTTAGAACTCTGTTTACAACATAGCCACAAGCGGCATGGATGCCGATTGAGTTGCAAACAGCCATGGATGGCTGATTTTGCAACGGTGGCGGAAGTTAATACAATATTTATCAGAGTTCATAGAATATCATGTTTCGAACAACGGAGCTGTATACATGATACTAATTATCTTATACACTAACAGAACTGTATTTGTCAGATTTTGGCACACATGTCCAATGCCATAAAAAGATAATCAGGGCATACTAATGTGGAGCAGTATATTTAACACTTTTTTCACAATAACCATATTGATTTATTATGGTAGATAATGGTATGATATGTGAAGTATCGTACTGTAACCATAAATCAGAAAGCAGACGATACTAAATAAAATTGGGAGATTGTTTCGTGGACGAGAAAAATAATAAAAATCAGAATAATAACAAGGATGGTAATAAGGGAAACCGTTTTAATCAGACTATACTGATACTTCTGATAGCGGGTGTAATCACCGTATTGGGTATAAGCTGTGTGAACACATTTCTTCACAACAGCACCAGTCAGGAGATAAGCTATTCGGATTTTCTTAAGATGCTTGAGAACGGAAATGTATCCAAGGTCGTGTTTAATCAGGATGTGATTGAGATTACACCTAAGACACAGCCGATAGAGGGGCTTAAGCTCTCATATTATACGGGATATATCTATGATGATGAGGTTATTCAGTACCTGAAGGACAATGACATTGAGTACAATGTCAAGATACAGGACAAGAGCTCCTCAATACTCGACTTTGTGCTTGTATATATTGTGCCTTGGGTGCTTATCTACTTCATTTTCAGCTTTGTGTTCAGAAGAATGTCAGGTGGCGGCGGAATGATGGGTGTCGGCAAGTCGAATGCCAAGATGTACGGCATGGAGAAGTCGACGGGTGTATCATTTAAGGATGTCGCAGGTCAGGATGAGGCGAAGGAGTCGCTTACTGAGATTGTTGATTTTCTTCACAATCCGGCGAAGTATACACATATAGGTGCCAAGCTTCCTAAGGGTGCACTGCTTGTAGGTCCTCCGGGAACAGGTAAGACGCTTCTTGCCAAGGCTGTTGCAGGTGAGGCGGGAGTTCCGTTCTTCTCACTTTCCGGTTCGGACTTCGTTGAGATGTTCGTCGGTGTGGGTGCGTCGAGAGTGCGTGACCTCTTTAAGCAGGCGCAGCAGTCAGCACCATGTATCATATTCATTGATGAGATTGATGCCATAGGTAAGAGCCGTGATTCAAGATACGGCGGAGGCAATGACGAGAGAGAGCAGACACTCAATCAGCTCCTTGCCGAGATGGACGGCTTCGACCCGTCGAAGGGCGTATTTATCTTAGCAGCTACCAACAGACCGGATGTGCTTGATAAGGCACTTTTAAGACCGGGACGTTTTGACAGAAGAATCATTGTTGATAAGCCTGACCTTAAGGGACGTGTGAACATACTTAAGGTACATTCCAAGGATGTTCTTATGGATGATACGGTTGACTTAGAGGCAATAGCTCTTGCAACGGCAGGCGCGGTGGGTTCGGACCTTGCCAACATGATTAACGAGGCGGCAATCAACGCTGTTAAGAGCGGACGTGGTGTGGTGAGCCAGAAGGATTTGTTCGAATCCGTTGAGGTGGTTATTGCAGGTAAGGAAAAGAAGGACAGACTTTTAAGCCCACAGGAGAAGAAGATTGTATCCTATCATGAGGTAGGGCATGCACTTGTGACTGCACTCAGCAAGAATGCCGAGCCTGTCCAGAAGATAACGATTGTACCTAGAACCATGGGTTCTTTAGGTTATACAATGCAGGTTCCTGAGGAAGAGAAGTATCTTATGAGCAAGGAAGAGCTCATGACGAGAATATATACGCTTTTAGGCGGACGTGCCGCTGAGGAGATTGTTTTTAATTCCGTGACGACAGGCGCTTCCAATGATATTGAGCGTGCGACCAAGCTTGTGCGCAATATGATTACACTCTACGGAATGTCGGACAGATTCGGTCTTATGGGACTTGAGACCGTTGAGAATCAGTATCTTGACGGAAGAACGGTGCTCAACTGTTCGGACAGAACAGCAGCAGAGGTTGATGATGAGGTCAAGCTTGTTCTCAAGGATGCTTACGCCAAGGTTAAGGAGATGCTTGCCGAGAACAGGGATGTTCTTGATAAGGTAGCTGATTTCCTCATTGAGAAGGAGACAATCACGGGTAAGGAGTTCATGCAGATATTTAATGAAGTCAAGGGAATTAAGCCGGAGCAGGGTGAGGCTCAGCAGGATGAAGCAGAGCCGGACAGCACTGAACAGAGTGGAACTGAAGCAGGCCAGCCGGAACAGAGTATCGCTGAGGTAAGCACTGATGCAGATACGGAAAAAGCTGACGGGGATATAAATTAAGCCATATAAGAAGCCGATATAATCTGTAACGGATTGTATCGGCATTTTTATGTGTATATCCTGATATGCATAACTATAACAGGATATACATATTAAAGTTGTGAAAGCATGTTTTGACACCGGAATTGTAGTAGGAAATTTTGTTCTATGGAGGATGAATTTATGAGAATTGACAATAATACCGGCATGACGGATATGAGAAATACAGAGTCATCGGCAGATAAGACTGTTGGGAAGGGTAACACACAGGACGGAGCAGCAAAGAATGCTTCATCAGGAAACGGACTTACAATCAATGGAAGTCAGCTTAATCTCGGCGAGGATCTGGTTGAGGAGAAGAGAAAGAAGGCAAGAAGCATGGCTATGGAGCTTATGCTTGATGCCTACAACCATGATAAGGAGATAGATGACACCATTGCTGAGAGCAGTGCACATGCCAAGTCACTGCTTGCCGAGAATCAGGAATCAAGAAGTATGATCAAGGATATCCGCAAGGAGAAGGAGAACACCAATGAAATATATGGTGTGTCGGAAGGCAGCAGGGAGGCAGGGGATCTTGAAATTCTCAGAAAAGGAAGAGACTCGATGGGCAATCCTCAAGCTGTATTGACGGAGGATGAATATGCAAGGTATAAGGAACTCTATGCTGACGGACTCTCGGACTATCACAGCAGAATGCTGCAGTTAGATGCAGATGAGAAGGTGTATACTGATAAGATAAGGGACAACAATATAAGCATTGCGGGAGATTATGCATTCAACCGCAACATGGGAATTGAGCGTCTTAAGTCTCATGAAATGTACGATGCGAAGAAGCAGGGAGAGCAGATTGTTGATGCCGCTTCAAAGGAAATAATATCTAATGTTATGCAGGATGCTGTTGACAAGATAGACGAAGATATGGACAATAAGAAGGAAGAGGCGCTTGAAAAGAAGCAGGAAAAGCAGGAGATGGAAGAGCGCATCGAGAAAGCAAAGGGTGAGGCGCACAAGGACGAAGGAAATGATGAGCTTATGTATGAACTTGACGATATGCTGGATGAGGTAGGAAAGATAAGCTCAGATAATGCGTCACAGACAACTGAGAAGTCGATGGGACTTATGGTGGCACAGCTTCAGCTTACGGCACAGGACGTGAAAGGACTTGTGGTTGACACCCGGCTATAGGGAGTGATTCAGCAATGTTCGTAATTGAGGAAGAATTAAAGAAGCTTCCGGGTAAACCGGGAGTCTATATAATGCATGACGACCACGACAACATAATCTATGTCGGCAAGGCGATAAGCCTTAAGAACAGAGTACGCCAGTACTTTCAGTCGTCGAGGAATCATACTGAGAAGATTAAGCAGATGGTGAGTCATGTAAGCTATTTTGAATATATAATCACCGATTCGGAGCTTGAAGCACTTGTGCTTGAGTGCAATCTGATTAAGGAGCACCGTCCGAAGTACAATACGATGCTCAAGGATGACAAGACATATCCGTATATCAAGGTGACAATTAATGAGGACTTCCCAAGAGTCCTCTTTTCGCGTGAATTAAAAAAGGATAAGGCAAAATATTTCGGTCCTTACACAAGCGCGGGGGCAGTCAAGGACACGATAGAGCTTCTGCGCAAGCTCTATAAGATAAGAACCTGTAATCGTTGTCTGCCTAAGGACATAGGTAAGGAAAGACCTTGCCTTAATTATCATATAAAGCAATGCGATGCACCATGCCAGGGCTATATTTCTAAGGAGGAATACAGGGAGAATATTAACAGAACTCTCGAATTCCTTAACGGTAACTATACACCTGTTATGAATTCGCTTAAGGAGAAGATGGAGGCGGCGTCTGAGAGACTTGAATTCGAGGAGGCTGCTGTGTACAGAGACCTGTTAGCAAGCGTACAGGCTGTTGCGCAGAAGCAGAAGATTACCAACAGCGATATGCTTGATAAGGATGTTATTGCTGCCGCAATCGAGGGAAATACCTGTGTTGTTCAGGCGTTCTTTATCAGGGAGGGAAGGCTTATCGGAAGGGATAAGTACAATATGGAGCTTGTTGCCACTGATACGCGGGCAGAGGTTATCACGGATTTCATCAAGCAGTTTTATGCCGGAATACCTTTTGTACCGCGGCAGATTATGGTTCAGGAGGAGCTTCCGGATGCGGAAGTGCTTGAGGAGTGGCTGAGCACTAAGAGAGGCTCAAAGGTGGAGATTGTCGCACCGAAGAAGGGACAGAAGGAAAAGCTTGTGGAGCTTGCCGAGAAGAATGCACAGATGGTGCTCTCGCAGGATTTGGACAAGCTGCAGCGTGAGAAGAGGAGAACGACGGGAGCGGTTAAGGAGATTGAAGAACTGTTAGGTATAGAGAGCGCATACAGAATGGAGGCTTATGATATATCCAATATAAGCGGTGCACAGTCAGTAGGCTCCATGGTCGTGTATCAGGACGGACGGCCTAAGAGAAACGATTACCGCAAGTTCAGGATTAAGACCGTGATAGGACCTAACGATTATGCAAGCATGGAGGAGGTACTGACAAGACGCTTTACCCATGAGAATGATGCAAGCTTTGATGCGGTTCCTGACCTGATAATGATGGACGGAGGCAGGGGACAGGTCAATATCTGTCTCGGCGTGCTTGAAAAATTAGGGCTTGATATCAAGGTATGTGGAATGGTAAAGGATGACAACCACAGAACAAGGGGTTTGTATTATAATAATACGGAGATACCTATAAGCAGGGACAGTGAGGCATTCAAGCTTATTACGAGAATTCAGGATGAGGCACACCGATTCGCCATCGAGTATCACAGAAGCTTAAGAAGCGTCAATCAGGTGCGTTCAATTCTTGATGATATTGAGGGAATAGGCCCGGCAAGAAGAAAAGCACTTTTGCATCACTTTAAGGATGTTGAACATATAAGGGAGGCATCGGAGGAGGAGCTTTCACAGGTTGATGGAATGAATGCGAAGGCAGCAGCTTCCGTGTACAGTTTTTTTCATGCCAAGGAGCGATAAGCACTTTTTTTTGGCAGCGTTGTGTGTTATGATATAACTACTCAGAGCCTTGAAAAGGCGATTTTGCGGATGGGGTTTTGAATAGCTACAAGAATAAAATAAAATTTCAGGAGGCAGACATGAAGTTAGGTAATAATGAGGTTCAGCTTACAAAGATTGTGGAGAAGATGGGACTTGTGAATCTGACACCGCAGATTGATACTGATACGAAGTATGTTACACAGCCGGATGTGAACAGACCTGCACTTCAGCTTGCAGGTTTTTATGACCATTTTGACAATGAGAGAGTTCAGATTATCGGATATGTAGAGGAAGCATATATTGAGACATTAGACAGGGAGACAAGAGTTCAGAGATATCGTCAGCTCATGGAGAGCAATATACCATGTCTCATTTTCTGCCGTTCACAGCAGCCTGACCAGGATCTGCTTGAGATAGCACTTAAGTATGAGATACCTCTTTTAAGCTCCGATGCTTCGACTTCGTCATTTATGGCAGAGATAATCCGCTGGCTTAAGGTTCAGCTGGCACCGACAATATCCATTCACGGAGTTCTCGTCGATGTATTCGGTGAAGGCGTACTCATCATGGGTGAGAGCGGAATCGGTAAGAGCGAGGCTGCGCTTGAGCTTATCAAGAGAGGTCATCGTCTTGTAACGGATGATGTTGTGGAGATTAGGAAGGTAAGTGATGAGACACTTATAGGAACTGCACCTGATATAACAAGACATTTTATTGAGTTAAGAGGTATCGGAATCATAGATGTCAAGAGCCTTTTCGGTGTTGAGAGCATCAAGGAGACACAGGGAATTGATATGGTAATCAAGCTTGAGGACTGGGACAAGGACAAGGAGTACGACCGCCTCGGACTCGAGGAGACATACACCGAGATACTCGGCAACAAGGTAGTGAGCCATAATATTCCTATTCGTCCGGGCCGTAACCTTGCGGTTATCGTTGAGACTGCGGCAGTCAACTGGAGACAGCGAAAGATGGGCTACAATGCGGCTCAGGAGCTCTACAACAGAGTTCAGGAGAACTTAAAAAAGGGCATGGAATAATTAAGATGCCGACAGCATATTATGATACCGGGTCAGAAGGCGGGAGGATACAGTGAACAGAATAGAAGTGCTAATCAGAGATATTGTTCCGGAAGAGAATATATATATTAATGAGCCTATGAAGAACCATACCACATTCCGTATCGGCGGTCCGGCGGACATACTTGTCAAGCCTTCGGATATCAAGGAGATTAAGGATGTGTATATGGCGTGCCGTGCTGAGAATGAGCCGTGCTATATTATCGGCAACGGAAGCAATGTACTTGTATCCGATGACGGAATAAGAGGTGTGGTAATCCTTCTGCTTGATAATTATGAAAGAATACGTGTTGAGGGTGATATAATCACCGCACAGGCGGGGGCAAGACTTTCTAAGATTGGTGCTGCGGCACTCAGAACATCACTCACGGGCTTTGAATTTGCGTGCGGTATTCCGGGAACGCTCGGCGGGGCGTGCATCATGAATGCCGGGGCATACGGCGGAGAGATGAAGGATATTCTTTTGAGTGTTACAGCCATGGATAAGAATGGCGGTATAAGAGAGTATCAGCCGCATGAAATGCAGCTCGGATACAGAACAAGCCGCTTTTTAAAGGAAGGTCTTATTGTACTTGAGGCAAAGCTTCAGCTTCAAAAGGGAAATATGAGCGAGATAGAAGCATATATGAAGGATTTGGCTGCAAGACGACGGGAAAAGCAGCCTCTTGAATATCCGAGTGCGGGAAGCACCTTCAAGCGCCCCGAAGGATATTTCGCCGGAAAGCTCATTATGGATGCGGGGCTCAGAGGATATTCGGTGGGAGATGCATGTGTATCTGAGAAGCACTGCGGCTTCGTTGTCAATAAGGGAGCAGCGACTGCGGAGGACGTATGTACTCTTATGAAGAATGTGTCCGCCAAGGTTAAGGAGAGCTTCGGGGTGGAATTAGAGCCTGAGGTACGAATAATTGGAAGAAATTTGTAGCATTATTTTGCAGCATATAAGATACCAGAGGATTTTTTTTGTTGACATATTCGGTATATGGATGTAACCTAGACAGGTGTGGATATTTTACCCTTATATTGCTTATATGTGCGTCAGGAGGCGGGTAGAATGAGAATTGTTATCGTTACGGGAATGTCCGGAGCAGGCAAGAGCACAGTGCTCAAGATGTTTGAGGATATCGGATATTATTGTGTTGACAATATGCCGGTTGCACTGGTCGAGAAGTTCGTGGAGCTTGCAGTGGCAGGTAATTCAGAGTTCAAGAATATTGCACTTGGTGTGGATATAAGAAGCGGACAGGCATTCTCGGGCTTCGAGGATGTGCTTGAGCGTATAAGCGATTCGGGTACGAAGTACGAGATTCTGTTTCTCGATTGTGCCGACTCCGTGCTTGTTAAGAGATACAAGGAGACAAGGCGCAGCCATCCGCTCGCGGAAGCTGACAGAGTGGACAAGGGAATAGCACTTGAGAGAAAGGCACTGGCTTTTCTTAAGCGTAAGTCAGATTATATTATTGACACAAGCTCGCTGCTTACAAGGGAGCTTCGTCAGGAGATAGAGAAGATTTTTGTAAAGGATGAGAAGTACAATAATCTTTTTGTGACAATCCTGTCATTCGGGTTTAAGTATGGAATACCGGCGGATGCGGACCTGGTGTTCGATGTGAGGTTCCTTCCGAATCCGTATTATGTGGATGAGTTGAAGGCTCTTACGGGAAATGACAAGCCGATACAGGATTATGTGCTTGGCTGCCCGCAGGCAGGTGAGTTTTTGGACAAGCTTGAGGATATGATTAATTTCCTCATACCTAATTATGTTTTGGAGGGCAAGAACAGTCTTGTGATTGCGATAGGCTGTACGGGTGGAAAGCACCGCTCGGTTACCCTTGCCAATGAGTTATACAAGAGGCTGTCCGATAAGGATTACGGTATCAAGATAGAGCACCGTGATATTATGCTGGACACATTAAGAAAAAAATAAGCTTATGTACATGGGCGGATGGGATGGGTGCCGATGTCATTTTCCGGTGAAGTTAAAGAGGAACTGGCTGAGTATACAGTGGAGGCGAGGCACTGCCTTATAGCGGAGCTGTCTGCTATGCTCAGTATGGGTTCAAGAGTAAAAAAAGAAGGTGGCGGATACATAATCGTATTCAATACCGAGAATATAGCACTTGCAAGAAAAATTGAAAAATATATACATGACGGCTTCAGTTACTCACCGCAGATATGTGTGCGATGCGGCGGACATGGAGCGCACAGTCATATATATACTGTAAGAGTGGATGAACCTTCAGCAGCGGAGCAGATTTTGATGGCGACCAAGCTGATGACAAGGGATGAGGCACCGTCAGAGGATCTGCTTCCAAAGAATTTTATGGCGGTCAAGAATGATTGCTGCCGCCGTGCTTTTATAAGAGGTGCGTTTCTGACCTCGGGAAGCATGAGTGACCCTGAGAAGTTCTATCACTTTGAGCTGGTGTGTCAGACTGAGAGAAAGGCTGAGTTCATACAGTCGATTCTTACAGGCTTTTCATTCGATGCGAGAATAGTGCAGCGCAAGAAATATTATGTTGTATATATTAAAGAAGGTGAGCAGATTGTTGACCTGCTTAATATAATGATGGCTCACCGCGCACTTCTTAATCTTGAGAATGTGCGGATATTGAAGGAAGTACGCAATTCCGTCAACAGACAGGTTAATTGTGAGACCGCTAATCTTAACCGAACGGTTTCGGCGGCGGTTAAACAGCTTGATGATATCAATTATATCCGTGATACGGTAGGGCTTGACAGTCTGAGCGAGAGCCTTATGGAGATTGCGGTGCTGAGGGCGGAGAATACGGAGGTCTCACTTAAGGAATTAGGTCAGATGCTCACACCGCCTGTCGGAAAATCGGGAGTTAATCACCGTCTCAGAAAAATAAGCGAGATAGCAGATGAACTGAGACAGAATAAAATATAAAAAGATATGGAGAGTAGTATCATGGTTCAGAAGAATATCAAGATTCAGATTCCTACCGGACTCGAGGCAAGACCGGTAGCAGTGCTTGTACAGATTGCAAGCAAGTATGAGAGCTCTATTTTTATTGAGTCCGGTACAAAGAGAGTTAATGCAAAGAGCATTATGGGTATGATGGCGTTAGGACTTGAAGCCGATGAGGAAATCACTGTGATTGCCGAGGGCAAGGATGAAGAGGAAGCTGTTAAGGGCATTGAGGAATTCATCACGTCAGCAAAATAGAATAAGATAATGTTGACTTGTAAAAGCTCCCCGGATATGTCTGAGGAGTTTTTGCGTTTATTTAGTCTGTCTACGGGGTAGAAATTAAGATGAATTTTACACATTTACATGTGCATACGGAATACAGTCTGCTTGATGGCTCAAGCAAGATAAAAGAACTTCCTGCAAGAGCTAAAGAGCTTGGAATGGACAGCCTTGCAATCACCGACCATGGTGTAATGTACGGAGTTATTGACTTTTACCGCGCCTGTAAAGCTGTCGGGATTAAGCCAATTATAGGCTGTGAGGTATATGTGGCACCGGGCTCGAGATTCGATAAGGAAGCAGTCGGACAGGGGGATGACAGATACTATCATCTTGTGCTGCTTGCCGAGAATAATACGGGATATTCCAACCTCATGAAGATAGTTTCAAGAGGCTTCACAGAGGGCTTTTACTATAAGCCGAGAGTGGATTATGAGGTGCTTACCGAGTATCATGAGGGAATAATAGCACTCAGTGCGTGTCTTGCCGGTGAGGTCGCGAGAGACATAACAAGGAATAACTACGAGGAAGCCAAGAAGGCGGCTCTTCACTATCAGGAGATATTCGGAAAGGATAATTTTTTCCTTGAGCTTCAGGATCACGGGATTCCGGCGCAGAGACTTGTCAATCAGGAGCTTATGAGAATGAGCCGTGAGACAGGTATTGAGCTTGTATGCACGAACGATATACATTATACATATGCCGAGGATGCGGAAGCTCACGACCTTTTGCTGTGTCTTCAGACGGGCAAGAAGGTGACAGACGAGGACAGAATGCGCTACGAGGGCGGACAGTATTACTGCAAGTCACCCGAGGAGATGGCGCAGCTGTTCCCGTATGCACCGCAGGCATTGGAAAACACTTATAAAATTGCACAAAGATGTGAGGTCGAGATTGAGTTCGGTAAGACCAAGCTTCCTAAGTATGAAGTACCCGAAGGGTATGATTCATGGACATATCTTCTCCATCTTTGCAATGAAGGTCTTGTAAAAAGATACGGTGATGAAGCTGAGACACACAGGGAGCGCCTTGACTATGAGCTTGGCGTAATCAAGCGCATGGGATATGTGGATTACTTCCTTATCGTGTGGGATTTTATCAATTATGCCAAGCAGAACGGCATAGCGGTAGGTCCGGGAAGAGGTTCGGGAGCCGGAAGTATTGTGGCATATTCGCTTTCCATAACGGATATTGACCCGATAAGGTATAATCTTCTTTTTGAGCGTTTCTTAAATCCGGAGCGAGTATCAATGCCGGATATCGACGTGGATTTCTGCTTTGAACGCCGTCAGGAGGTTATCGATTATGTCGTAAGAAAATACGGCAAGGATAAGGTCGTCCAGATAGTGACCTTCGGTACGCTCGCGGCAAAGGCGGTTATAAGGGATGTCGGAAGAGTTCTCGATATGCCTTATGCGGATGTCGACAGGGTAGCGAAGCTTGTGCCGAATGAGCTTGGAATCACGCTTGATAAGGCGCTTAAGGAAAGCCAGGACTTCAAGGCAATGTATGAGTCCGATGAGTCGGTCAAACATCTTATAGATATGGCTAGAAGACTTGAAGGACTTCCGCGCAACACTTCAATGCATGCGGCAGGAGTTGTAATCTGCCAGAAGGCAGCGGATGAGTTCGTTCCGCTCTCAAGGGGCGGCGACGGAACAATCACGACACAGTACACCATGACGACACTTGAGGAGCTGGGACTTCTTAAGATGGATTTCTTAGGGCTCAGAACCCTCACGGTCATACAGGATGCGGAGAGACTTGTCAATAAGGCACAGCCGGGAACGCTTGACATGGACAAGATAGACTACAATGACCAGAATGTAATGGAACTTATCGGTTCCGGACATACGGAGGGAATATTCCAGCTTGAAAGTGCCGGAATGAAGAACTTCATGAAGGAGCTTAAGCCGAAGAGCCTTGAGGATATCACGGCGGGAATATCACTCTACCGACCGGGCCCTATGGACTTCATACCGAAGTATATAAAGGGAAAGAACAATCCGAATGAGATTGTATATGAATGTCCTCAGCTTGAGAGCATACTGAGCACGACTTACGGCTGTATCGTGTATCAGGAACAGGTTATGCAGATAGTGCGTGATCTTGCAGGCTATACACTTGGACGAAGCGACCTTGTGCGCCGTGCCATGTCCAAGAAGAAAGCCTCCGTCATGGAGAAGGAGCGTCAGAACTTCATATACGGCAACGCTGAGGAGGGGGTTCCGGGCTGTATTGCCAACGGAATACCGGAACAGACAGCTAAGGTCATATATGATAATATGACCGACTTTGCAAAGTACGCGTTCAATAAGTCACATGCGGCATGCTATGCCGTTGTATCATACAGAACAGCGTATCTTAAATGCTATTATCCGAAAGAGTTCTTTGCGGCGCTCATGACAAGTGTTCTTGCCAATAACGCCAAGGTGGCTGAATATGCATATACATGCAGACAGATGGGAATAGAGATTCTTCCGCCTGATATTAACGAGGGCGAGGGCAATTTCTCAGTTACGGAAAAAGGTATCAGATATGGCATGTCAGCATTAAAGAGCATAGGAAAGCCTATCATTGATGCGATTATTCAGGAGAGGGAGGCTAACGGAAAATTCACCGATTTGGAGAATTTTATAAGCCGTCTTTCAGGAAAGGAAGTCAACAAGAGAACTCTTGAGAGCTTCATCAAGTCAGGAGCCTTCGACTGCTTCAACATCAACAGACATCAGATGATGCTTGTATATTCGGATATAGTTGATAATATAAGCAATGAGAGGAAGAGCAATATAGCGGGGCAGATGTCGCTGTTTGACATGTTCGAGGAAAAGCATGACAAGGTGAATGTGCCTAATGTTCCCGAATATGACAAGGAGGAGCTTCTTGCATACGAGAAGGAGGTTCTCGGCGTATATGTAAGCGGTCATCCTATGGACGATTATGAGGTTCTGTGGCGAAAGCACATAACGAATGTAAGCGCAGACTTCATCAACGAGGAGGACAATCCGCCTAAGGTCATGGAGGGTCAGAAGGCGACGATAGGCGGCATCATTACGGGAAAGACCGTTAAGAATACAAAGAGCGGAAAAATGATGGCGTTCATAACGGTTGAGGATGTGTTCGGTGCGGTTGAGGTTCTCGTATTTCCGCGTGACTATGAGAAATACAGAGCACAGGCGGTTGAGGACAACAAGGTCTTTGTCACCGGGCGCGTGAACATCAACGAGGAGGAGAACGGAAAGCTTGTGTGCGAGAGCATCACGGCATTTGAGGATGTTCCCAAGGTGTGCTGGATACAGTTTGCAAACAAGCAGGAATACCTTGATGCACAGCAGGAGCTTGACAGGATAATAGCCTCATCGGACGGCAACGATACCGTGACCATATACTGCCGCGAGGAGAAGCAGAGGAAGGTGCTTCCTAAGAGCCAGACAATACAGGCTCAGGGAGATACCTTAAGACTTCTTATTGACAGGTTTGGACAGGATAACGTAAAAGTGGTATAAGTTTGAAAAAAACAAATTATACTATTGAAAATAATCCGATTTAGGTATATTATAAGAAAAACTGAGTTTGTTAAATTTTTCACTGGTAGAACGGAGGATATTATGGCTAAGGAAATTAAGACAATTGGTGTACTTACCAGCGGCGGAGATGCCCCGGGAATGAATGCTGCGATTCGTGCGGTTGTCCGTACTGCTATCGCAAAGGGACTTAAGGTTAAGGGTATTTTGAAGGGATATAACGGTCTTCTCAATGAAGAGATAATTGATATGGATGCACTCAGCGTAGCTGATATTATTCACAGAGGAGGTACAATTCTCTACACGGCAAGATGCCTTGAGTTCATCACTCCTGAGGGTCAGCAGAAGGCTGCCGACATATGCAAGAAGCATGGAATAGACGGTCTTATCGTTATCGGCGGTGACGGTTCCTTCAGAGGAGCACAGAAGCTTGCCGCACTCGGAATTAACACAATCGGTGTTCCGGGAACGATTGACCTTGATATTGCATGTACCGATTATACTATCGGATTTGATACGGCAATCAACACCGCAATGGAGGCAATCGATAAGATAAGAGATACCTCAACATCACATGAGAGATGCAGTATCATCGAGGTTATGGGACGTAATGCAGGATACATTGCATTATGGTGCGGTATCGCTAACGGAGCAGAGGACATTCTTCTTCCTGAGCGCTATAATAATGATGAGCAGGCTCTTATCAACAGCATTATCAATAACCGTAAGAAGGGCAAGAGACATCACATCATCATCAATGCCGAGGGAATCGGTCATTCAACCAGTATGGCAAGAAGAATCGAGGCTGCAACAGGTATTGAGACAAGGGCTACAATCCTTGGTCATATGCAGCGTGGAGGAAGCCCTACATGTAAGGACAGAATGTATGCTTCAATTATGGGAGCTTATGCTGTTGACTGCCTTATTGCAGGAAAGAGCAAGAGAGTAGTAGCACATGCACATGGTGAATTTGTTGATTACGATATTGATGAGGCACTTGCGATGAAGAAGGATATCGACGAGTACCAGTACACAATCAGCAGAAATCTCGCCAGATAACAGCTTAAGATAAGGAAAAGGCAATGATTACAAGTACATCCAATTCACAGATAAAGAATGTAATTAACCTCATCAAAAAGTCTAAGGACCGCAAGGCCCAAGGACTTTTTGTTGTTGAGGGGAAGAGAATATTTGAGGAGACACCGAAGGACAGAATTGAGAGCCTGTATGTGTCGGAGAACTTTGAGAAGGAGAATAAAAGCATTCTGAAGGGGTATAAATATGAGCCGGTATCGGACGAGGTGTTCTCACATATGTCGGATACAAAGACACCGCAGGGGGTAATGGCACTTGTTAAGATGGAGGAGCATTCCGTTGAAGATATGCTCACGACGCCTAACCCGCTTATCATGCTTCTTGAAAATATTCAGGACCCGGGAAATCTCGGGACAATAATAAGAACCGCGGAAGGAGCGGGCGTTGACGGAATTATCATGACATCAGGAACGGTTGACATATATAATCCCAAGGTAATACGTTCAACGATGGGTGCCATGTATAGAATGAAGTATGCATATGTTGATAAGCTTGGTGATACCGTCAGGCTGTTAAAGGACAGGGGAATCACCACATATGCGGCACATCTTGACGGAGCGGTGGACTATGTTGAATGTGATTATACAACAGGAACAGCGTTCTTTATAGGCAATGAGGGCAACGGACTTACGGATGCCGCAACTGCGCTTGCCGACAGGAAGATTATCATTCCGATGAAGGGCAGTCTTGAGTCGCTCAATGCGGCAGTCAGCAGCGCCATACTCATGTACGAGGCGGCAAGACAGAGAAGGGGTTGACAATTTTTATATTAATTGTTACAATAAGGCGTAACATTTCTTAACAATTTTGTAACAATTTATATGGAGATTTGAAAAATGAGAAGGAACAAGAAGTTTTATGTGTATATGATGCTCTTTGTGGTACTCATTGCACAGCTTGCGTTCTCGGGTAAGACCATGGCGGGCACACCGGAGCCGGTTAATGCCGCAGTTATGCATGATGCCGACAGCGCGCAGGCAGACACTACTGTAAACCCTTACGATTCAGATAACTTATTAAGAAATACTCAGACAGTCGATAACACGGATGAGGAGGCTGCACAGATGGCTCAGGTAGAGCCGAGAATCGTGTACACCAGCACACTCGCAGCTGACGGACAGATTGTTGATGACCTTACAGCTGATACACATAAGAGTGACTTTGAGAACAAGGTCATATCCTACTGTGAGGACAGAGTGAGCATCTATTCGGAGCCTGACGAGTCATCAGAGGTTGTGGGCTGTATGTATTCCCGCTCACAGGCAGACATTGTTGAGAAGGGTGAGAAGTGGACTAAGATATCATCGGGCAATGTAGTGGGCTATGTTAAGAACACATATATGCTGTTCGGTGAAGAGGCGGATAAGGTTGCACCTTTTATCGGAGACAAGACGACAACCGTTGATGCAGATGTATTGAATGTATATGCTTCAGCGGATTCATCAAGTGCTGTTATAGCGGTATTTTACGCAGGTGATGTGATTAACGCTTATGAGGAGATAGGCGACTGGGTGCTCGTAGAGTGCGAGAGCGGATACGGCTATGTACAGGAGGACGGAATAAGCTCTTCATATGACCTTGCGACAGCTTGGACAATCGATGAGGAGAATGCATATATTGCCGAGCAGGCAAGAATTGAAGCGGAAAGACGTGAAGCGGAGCGCGTTGCGGCAGCTAAGGCAGCACAGGCTCAGAGCACGACGATAGACAGAACGACCAATGAAGCGATGAGCGCAAGCGATTCGGAGATATATCTTCTTGCTTGTATTATCGAGTGGGAAGCCGGCTGGGAGCCGTATGAAGGCAAGCTTGCAGTTGCGAACGTGGTTCTTAACCGTGTAAGGAGTTCAAGATTCGTACAGAATACGATTACTGATGTAATATATGCACCGGGACAGTTCACCGGAGTACTTGACGGCAATGGAAATATATCGGAGCGTTTTGCAGCACTTCTTGCCAACGGACCGTCACATCAGGATTCATATACGGCAGCAGGTGAGGCACTTGCGGGTGTCAACAATATCGGAGATTATCTGTTCTTCATAAGTGTGAAGAAGGCTAACTACGCAAGATACTCGAAGTATACGGTACTCAATAATCATTGTTTTTATGCATATTAGAATCAGGAAGCACCATTCGGAGGATTATTCCGAATGGTGCTTTCTGCCTATTGAGTGAAAATTATTCTAATATTTATTGTAAAAATCATATTATTAGTGTATTATAAAAAATAAGTCAGATAATTAAAGGTAAGGGGGAATGAATATGCATGCAATGATATGGCTGATATTGTTTGTCGTGCTGGTGGTGTTTGAGATAGCAACTCTCGGACTTACAACCATATGGTTTGCCGCGGGTTCACTGGTTGCTTTTTTTGCATCACTGCTTCATGCGGCATGGTGGCTGCAGTTCGTACTGTTTATTGTCGTGTCACTCATTATGCTCATATTCACGCGGCCATTTGCGGTGAAATATGTGAATAAGCATACGACGAAGACCAACTTAGACAGTATTATAGGGCAGACAGGGCGTGTTATTGCTAAGATTGATAATGCGCAAGCATCAGGATATGTCGTATTTAACGGCAATGAATGGGCGGCGAGATCGGTTGACGGAAGTGTGATAGATATTGACACTATGGTAACAATTAAGTCTATTGAGGGCGTTAAGCTCATGGTTGAGCCGATTGTCCAAGCGGCAGCAGAAGAAAAACAGAATTAATTCAATTTCAGGGAGGATTTATTATGCAGGGCATTGTTGGAGCTATTATCGTAGCTGTAATCGTACTTATTATTTTGGCATCATGTATCAAGATTGTACCTCAGGCACAGGCGGTTGTTCTTGAGAGACTTGGTGCATACAAGGACACATGGAATGTTGGTATCCACTTTAAGGTTCCTTTTATCGATAAGATGGCGAGAAGAGTTGTTCTTAAGGAGCAGGTAGCAGATTTCCCGCCTCAGCCGGTTATCACTAAGGATAATGTTACAATGAGAATCGATACAGTCGTATTTTTCCAGATTACAGACCCTAAGCTTTTTGCTTACGGTGTTGAGAATCCTATCATGGCTATTGAGAATCTTACGGCAACAACACTCCGTAACATCATCGGTGAGCTTACCTTCGAGCAGACACTTACATCGCGTGAGGTTATCAATTCCAAGATGAGAGTATCTCTTGATGTTGCAACAGATCCTTGGGGAATCAAGGTCAACAGAGTGGAGGTTAAGAACATTATTCCTCCTTCAGCAATTCAGGATGCGATGGAGAAGCAGAAGAGAGCAGAGCTTGAGAAGATTGAGGCTGTAACACGTTCAGAAGGACAGAAGCAGTCAGCAGTCCTTGTTGCAGAAGGTAAGAAGCGTTCGATGATTCTTGATGCGGAGGCTGAGAAGGAATCAGCAATTCTCAGAGCTGAGGCACAGAAGCAGAAGATGGTTAAGGAGGCAGAAGGTCAGGCTGAGGCTATCAGAGTCGTACAGCTTGCCAATGCAGAGGGTCTTAAGATGATTAAGGAGGCAGGTGCCGATGAGGCAGTTCTCCGTCTTAAGAGTCTGGAGGCATTTGAGAAGGCTGCCGATGGTCAGGCAACCAAGATTATCATTCCTTCAGAGATTCAGGGACTTGCCGGGCTTGCCAAGTCTGTTGTTGAGGTTGTAAAGGAAGCTGACTAATCTATTACGGGAATGGAGACATATAATAATGAGCGAACCTATTGAATTCAGATATGACACACAGCTTTTAATTGAAGGCGAGAACCTCGACGAGGATGCCATCAACGATTATTTCACTGAGAACTTTAAGGGAGACTGCCTTCTTGCCGTTGGTGATGAAGAGCTTATAAAGATTCATTTCCATACCAACGAGCCTTGGAAGGTATTAGAGTATTGCCGTACTCTCGGCGAGATATATGATATTGTAGTCGAGGATATGGACAGACAGGCAAGAGGACTTCACGGTTAGGAATAGTTTATGAATAATGAAAGAGGTCTTTCAGCATATCAAATCAAGGTCATCGCCATTGTGGCGATGACCATTGACCATATAGCGTGGATGTGGGTTCCTGCGGTTACAGCCGTCGGACAGTGCATGCATACAATAGGGCGGATTACGGCACCGATAATGTGTTATCTGCTGGTCGAAGGTTATATTCATACACATGATGTACGGAGATATACATTCAGACTGGGGATATTTGCGGTGGTATCCGCCTTTGCTTTTTATTACTATGAGAACGGTACGGGCATATCGGGCGGCATACCGGGCTTTGGAATGATATACACGCTGTTTATAGCACTGCTTATGTTAAGGCTGTATGACAGTGACGGAATAACCGGCTGGAAAAAGGGTGTTCTTATGATTATGCTCTTTATGCTCTCGCTCTTCGGTGACTGGGCGGGAATCGGTGTGACATGGCCGCTTATAATGTACATATACCGCGATAATAAAATGTTGCAGCTCAAGCTCCTTGCATTCACGGCGTTCGTGTTCGCGGCGGCGGTTGCCGCTGAGACGGCACTGGCAAACCCGATGTATCCGTATGCCTCCGTATTCCAGTTCGGAACACTGCTTGCAGTTCCGATACTTGCAATGTATAATGGAAGGCTGGGAGGAAGAAGGGGCGGAAAGTGGTTTTTTTACATATATTATCCGATTCATATGGTGATGATAAGATTGATTGATGTGCTGATACATTAAATATAATCAAATAATATGTATAAATATGCAAAATAATGAATTTATATACATTGACAGATTATCTTTGATGAGGTATTCTTAATAAAAATACATCGGTGGCATACATGTACACGGAATATAAGGAGGCAGCATTATGAACTTAAAGGGACGCGATTTTTTGACATTGAAGGATTTTTCCAAGGAAGAGATTATGTATCTTATAGACCTTGCGGCAGAACTCAAGGATAAGAAGAAAAAAGGTATTCCGGTTGACCATCACAGAGGCAGGAATGTAGCTCTTATATTCGAGAAGACAAGTACAAGAACAAGATGTTCATTCGAGGTGGCAGCGCATGACCTCGGAATGGGAACTACTTATCTTGATCCGTCAGGTTCACAGATAGGCAAGAAGGAAAGCATCGCGGACACTGCAAGGGTTCTCAGCCGTATGTATGACGGAATCGAATACAGAGGATATGGTCAGGCTATTGTAGAAGAGCTTGCCAAGTATTCTGATGTCCCGGTATGGAACGGACTTACGAACGAGTATCATCCTACACAGATGCTTGCAGATATGCTCACGATAAAAGAGCATTTCGGAAAGCTTGAGGGCATTAACTTCACATATATGGGAGATGCAAGATACAATATGGGAAATTCCCTTATGATTGCGTGTGCGAAGATAGGACTTAATTTCACGGCATGCACCAACAAGAAGTATTTTCCTAATGAGGAGCTTGTTGAGCTCTGCCGCGGATATGCCAAGGAGTCAGGGGCAGCAATAACACTCACGGAGGACGTTGATGCAGGAACCAGGGGCGCGGATGTAATCTATACGGATGTATGGGTATCGATGGGAGAGCCTTCTGAGGTATGGGAGGAGCGTATTCATGACCTTCTTCCTTATCAGGTAAATAAGAAGGCTATGGATAATGCGGGACCACAGGCTGTATTTATGCATTGCCTCCCTGCATTCCACGATTTAAAGACAACAGTTGGAGCACAGATTCACGAAAAGTTCGGACTTGACGAGATGGAGGTTACGGATGAGGTATTTGAATCTGAGCAGTCGATTGTATTTGACGAGGCAGAGAACCGTATGCATACAATCAAGGCGGTTATGGATGCCACAGTTATGTAAATAGGCGGATATGATATGGCTTCAAAAAAAGAAAGTGTATTAAGAAAGATTAGAATTGTAATTGACGTAATAAATGTTATACTTAGTATTGCGGTTGTGGCACTCACCATATATACATTTATGGACAGCAGAACGAGAATGGGTATGTTTCAGAATATATTTTATCTCGGTGCCCTGATAAATGCCATAACCGGTATTAAGCATCTTATATCGGATAAGAAGCTGCAGGGAGCAGCAGTTATGATATTTGCCGTTGTACTTATAGCAGCGGGTATGCTTTGCACAAGAATTGTTGGAGGCAATGTATAAATGAAGGAAAAAATATTGCAGATGCTCAAGGAAGCTGACGGCTTCATCTCAGGTCAGGAGATATGCAGCAGACTGGGAGTGTCAAGAACCGCAGTGTGGAAAGCGATTAAGCAGCTTCGGGAGGACGGCTACGACATCGAAGCAGTAAATAATAAGGGATACAGGCTTGGTCAGGTACCGGATGTAATCTATGAACAGGAGCTCAGAAGTCTCCTTCATACAAAATGGTTTGGCAGTAAAATATTGTACTTTGATTCGATTGACTCAACCAACAACGAATTGAAGAGACAGGCCGAGACACAGGTGTGCCACGGTCTGCTTGCCGTTGCAGAGGAGCAGACTGCGGGAAGAGGAAGAAGAGGTCATGCGTGGGTATCACCTCCGGGAACCGGAATATGGTTCTCATTTTTGTTAAAGCCGCAGATCAGCCCTGATAAGGCTTCAATGCTCACACTGGTGGCAGCGATTGCTGTTGCCAGGGCGATAAGTGAGACCACAGGACTTGTGTCACAGATTAAGTGGCCTAATGACATTGTTGTCAACAAAAAGAAGGTCTGCGGTATGCTCACCGAGCTGTCGGCTGAGATGACACAGGTGAACTATGTTGTCATTGGAATAGGTATAAATGCCAATAACAGAGAATTTCCTGATGAGATTAAGGAAACTGCCACATCATTGTATATTGAGTCTGGGAAGCCTGTGAAGAGAGCGGCGGTGATAGAGGCTGTCGGAAGATATTTTGAGCAGTATTATGATGCATTCATTAAGGCAGGGGATTTATCTCTTATAATGAATGAATATAATGACATGCTTGTTAATGCAGGAAATCAGGTCAGAATAATTTCAGGTGATTCTGAGGAGATATATACCGCAGTCGGTATCAATCCGCAGGGAGAGCTTGTTGTCAAGGATGAGGACGGCAACATAAAGGATATACGTTCGGGAGAAGTGTCCGTGCGCGGACTGTACGGCTACGTGTGATGACTATAATTTAAAGTGAGGATATACAATGTATTACGAGGACAATGTTGTACTGTGCGTTTCAAATGCATATGAAAAGAAATATTATCTCAATCAGGACTTTAATGGTCTTCCTGACCACATCAAAAATGAGCTTAAGATTATGTGCGTACTGTTCACGGAGGATGTCGGCGGCATAATGATGCTTGAATATGACGAGAACGGAACTCTTCAGATTAAGACGGAGGCTGCCGAGGAGGATATTCTCTATGATGAGATAGGTGCGGCACTTAAGATTAAGCAGATTAGAAATGAGAAGGCCGACCTGCTTCAGTCGCTTGAACTCTACTTTAAGGTATTTTTCCTCGATGAGGATGTGTAGGAGGAACTTATGCTTTTAGCAGTTGATATAGGAAATACCAATTTTACCGTGGGTGTGTTCAATGAAAAGAAGCTTGAAGCCACATTCAGAATAACGACAAAGCTTCAGAGGACATCGGATGAGTATGGTATTGTATTCATTGAGCTTTTAAGAACAAGGGGGCTCAGTGCTGATGATATTGAGGACGTTATTATAAGCTCTGTTGTTCCGAATGTCATGCATTCGGTTGTGAATGCCATGATAAAGTATTTTAACAGACAGCCTATAATAGTGGGACCGGGAATAAAGACGGGAATACGCTTATCGTGTGACAATCCTAAGGAAATCGGACCTGACAGAATGGTGGATGCCGTAGGCGCATATGAACTCTATGGCGGTCCGGTTATAGTGATGGACTTCGGAACAGCTACAACCTATGATGTCATACTTGCAGATGGTGTGTTCACGGCAGGAATAACGTCGCCGGGGCTTGCAAGCAGCGCGCGTTCGCTGTGGTGTGACGCAGCCAAGCTTCCTGAGATTGAGATTGTGAAGCCTAAGAGCATTTTGGCAAAGAATACGATAACGAGCATGCAGGCAGGTCTGGTATACGGTTATATCGGTCAGACGGAATACATCATCAAAAAGATTAAGGAAGAGACAGGAATTGCCGATATTAAGACCGTTGCAACCGGAGGTTACGGACGCTTGATAAGCGAGAACACCGACAGTATACAGATATATGACAATGAGCTTACGCTTAAGGGCTTACAGCTTATATATGCGAAAAACAGGTGACTGCACCGGATTGTAATTACCTGATAGTTATGTGGTTTGTGAGGAAAGCATGAAGATAGGAAATGTAAATATAGAGAATAATCTTGTACTCGCACCGATGGCAGGGGTTACAGACCTGCCATTTCGCATTCTCTGCCGCGAGCAGGGCTGCGGTCTGCTGTACACGGAGATGGTGAGTGCAAAGGCAATTTTATACAACAATAAGAATACGGAGGCACTTTTGGAGGTCGAGCCGGGTGAGAATCCAATATCGCTCCAGCTTTTCGGTTCCGACCCGCAGATTATGGCTGAAATGGCAAAGAGGCTGGAGGACAGACCTTTTGACATATTCGACGTGAACATGGGATGTCCCGTTCCTAAGATAGTGAATAACGGTGAGGGCTCCGCACTTATGAAGAATCCCATTCTCGTCGGTCAGATAGTCGAGAGCATGGCGAAGGCGGTAAAGAAGCCGGTCACGGTCAAGATTAGAAAGGGGTTTAATGATGAGATGATAAATGCTCCCGAGATTGCGCATATTGTTGAGGAGTCGGGCGGAGCTGCGGTGGCTGTCCATGGAAGAACGAGAGAACAGTTCTATTCGGGAAAGGCTGACTGGGACATAATAAGGCAGGTCGTAGAGCGTGTCAGCATACCTGTAATCGGCAACGGCGACGTGTGCAGTGCCGAGGATGTCATCGCCATGGAGAAGCAGACGGGCTGCGCAGGAGTCATGATTGGCAGAGGCGCAAGAGGCAATCCTTGGATATTCTCAAGAATCAACGAGTACCGCCGGACGGGGATACTTCCTCCGAAGCCGGATGTCAATGAGATTAAGAGAATGATAAAGAGACATGCCGAGCTTCAGCTTAAATACAAGGGAGAATATCTCGGTATCCGTGAGATGAGAAAGCATGTCGCATGGTACACGACAGGGCTTAAGGATTCGGCGGCACTCAGAAACGAGGTCAATATGACGGAGACAATGGATGAGCTGTTCGCTCTTCTTGATGAAAAGCTCACGGAGTAAAGTCGTATAAGACGAAATTAGGAAATGCAAAGGTTGACATTTACTTTTTATTATATTATAATACGGTGCATTGAAATGGGCTAATATGCCCTAAAACAGTCGTGTTACATTATTTTGTACACAAAATCGGGAAGGTATAGGTGTTTTATTATGGCAGATAAGAAAATAGTCATGACTTACGAGGGAATGAAAAAGCTTCAGGATGAATTACAGGATCTGAAGGTAGTAAGACGTAAGGATGTAGCAAAGAAGCTTCAGGAAGCAAGAGAGCAGGGAGACTTATCCGAGAACGCAGAGTACGATGCAGCCAAGGATGAGCAGCGCGATATTGAGGCAAGAATAGATGAGTTAGAGGCAATCTTAAAGAATGTAGAGGTTGTTGCAGGCGAGGATGTTGATGCAGACAAGATAAGCATTGGCTGTACGGTTGAGCTTCTTGACATTGAGTTCGATGAGACCTTGGAGTACAAGATTGTAGGTTCAACAGAGGCTAAGAGCCTTGAGGGTCTCATTTCCAACGAATCCCCTCTCGGAAAGGCACTCATGGGTGCAAAAATAGGCGACGAGGTTAAGGTTGAGGCTCCTGCCGGAGACATCAGCTACAAGATTCTCTCAATCAGAAGATCAGAGAACAACTAAAAGCAGATAACAGGAGATTTTATAAATGGCAGAGAATAACACACAGGCTAAGGAGAATATTTCCAGCCAGAATGTTAATGAACTTATAAGAATAAGAAAGGAGAAGCTTGCCGCATTACAGGAAGCGGGAAGAGATCCTTTCACAATTACGAAGTATAATCAGACTCATCATACTGATGAGGTTAAGCACCTCTACAATAAGCATGAGGCAGAGCTTCTCGCAGGAAGAGTAAGACCTTCAACAGAGGGACTTGATGAGCAGCAGGCAAAGGAGCTGCTTAACGAGGACTACAACGAGAGAAGAGCTATTATGGACGCAAGCCCTATTGAAGTATCCATTGCAGGACGTATGATGTTCAAGCGTGTTATGGGTAAGGCTTCATTCTGCAACATCGCAGACCTGAAGGGAAATATTCAGGTATATGTTGCTAAGGATGCCGTTGGTGAGGAGACTTACGCAGACTTTAAGAAGTCCGATATAGGTGATATCTTCGGTATCAAGGGTTATATCTTCAGAACTAAGACTGACGAGATTTCAATTCATGCAGAAGAGGTCACACTTCTTTCCAAGTCACTTCAGGTGCTTCCGGAGAAGTTCCACGGAATTACCGACACTGATACAAGATATCGTCAGAGATACGTCGACCTCATAATGAATCCGGATGTTAAGGACACATTCGTAAAGCGTTCCAAGGTAATCAGTACGGTTCGCCGTTACCTCGACGCTCAGGGCTTCATGGAGGTTGAGACTCCTATGCTTGTTGCCAATGCAGGTGGTGCTGCCGCAAGACCTTTCGAGACACATTTTAATGCACTTGATGAGGATCTCAAGCTTCGTATTTCACTTGAGTTATATTTAAAGAGATTAATCGTAGGCGGAATGGAGCGCGTATATGAAATCGGACGTGTATTCCGCAACGAGGGACTTGATACAAGACATAATCCTGAGTTCACACTTATGGAGTTATATCAGGCATATACAGACTACCACGGCATGATGGATCTCACAGAGAACCTCTACCGCTATGTAGCCAAGGAGGTAACAGGCTCTGAGCTTCTCACCTACGGTGAGAACGTTATGGATCTCTCCAAGCCTTTTGAGAGAATCACAATGGTTGACGCGGTTAAGAAGTACTCGGGTGTCGATTTTAACGAGATTCACACTCTTGAGGAAGCAAGAGCCGCTGCAAAGGAAAAGAATGTAGCATTCGAGGAGCGTCACAAGAAGGGCGACATCCTTAATCTCTTCTTCGAGGAGTTCGTAGAGGAGCACTTAATCCAGCCTACATTCGTTATGGATCATCCGATTGAGATTTCTCCGCTCACCAAGAAGAAGCCTGAGAACCCTGAGTATGTTGAGCGCTTCGAGTTCTTCATGAACGGCTGGGAGATGGCTAACGCTTACTCCGAGCTCAATGATCCTATCGACCAGAGAGCACGTTTTGCGGCACAGGAGGAGCTCTTCGCAGCCGGAGATGACGAGGCTAACCACACGGATGAGGACTTCTTAAATGCCCTCAGCATCGGTATGCCACCTACGGGCGGAATCGGCTTCGGAATCGACCGAATGGTTATGATGATGACGAACAGCCCTGCTATCAGGGATGTGCTTCTCTTCCCGACGATGAAGAGCTTGGATAAATAAACCTAGTGTTTATGCGGGATTGAGGCATTTGAGTACGTCAAAGGACGCATTAAAAGACGTATTTTGGCATAGTCATTTACATCAGTATGAAAGAG
>CAKRIL010000017.1 GCA_934343915.1 uncultured Lachnospiraceae bacterium
TTGGAGCCTTGGTATCATCTTTCAATCACCAACCTTGAGACCATGAGTATGTTTTCCGGAATGTTCAAGGGGTGGTTCAGTGCTGCATATTCTAATTACAATAAATTTATGGCAGCAGTGGTTTCAGGTGATATTGAAGCCATGAATGCATATATGAACAGAATTTCGCTCGAGATTTTCAGCTACTTTGATGTGGGCGGAGATATCACGTCAAGTGAGCCTGAGCGATTCTACCATGGATTTGTACTTGGAATGATGGTGGAACAGGCGGAAAATTATCAGGTCTGCTCGAACCGTGAGAGCGGATTCGGGAGGTATGATGTTATGCTGATACCGAAAAAGGATAATCTTCCTGCAATAGTAATGGAGTTCAAGGTGCATAATCCGGGAAGGGAACAGTCACTCGAAGCCACGGCAAAATCGGCAATTAAGCAGATAGAAGAGAAAAATTATGACGCAGAGCTGATTTCAAGAGGCATCCCAAGGGAACGCATAAGGCATTACGGATTTGCTTTTGAAGGGAAGAAAGTGCTTATAATTGAATAAAATAATTACGCACATTTTACAAAACCTACACCAAATCATGATAGTTCAAAATGAATCCCCTATCTATACTAGATGATAGATAGAGGGATTCTTTTTATTTAACAGGGTTATCTTAGGAGGGATGATTATGCCGTCAACATACGCACATTACAGGATGGGTAAGGATGTCGCAGACGAATTTGAAGGAGAGATATGGCATACAATAAGCATGTATCACCAGTTGTATCTCATAGGTCTGCATGGACCGGATATATTGTTTTATTATAAGCCGTTAAAATCTAATCCGATTAACAGAATCGGATATGGAATGCATGAAAGACCGGGAATAGAGTTCTTCAGGCATGCGGTTAAGGTGATTGAGAAAAAGACGGTTAAGGAACCATATCTTGCGTATATGTATGGTGTTATGTGCCATTTTGCACTTGACGTAAGCTGCCATGGATATATCGACAAGAAGATTGCGCAGAGCGGTGTGACACACGCGGAGATAGAGGTTGAGTTCGACCGCATGCTCATGGAGAGGGACGGTCTTGACCCGATAAGACATTCACTCACAGACCACATTGTACCGAGCATGAAAAATGCAGAGGTCATAAGCAGCTTTTATGAAGGAACAACTCCTGAGCAGATACAGACAGCGCTTAAGGGGATGATATATAACAACAAGCTTCTGCTTGCACCAACGAGAATTAAGAGACTCTTTGTAAAGGGGATACTTAAGCTGTCGGGAAATTATAAGGAGATGCACGGGCTTATGGTTAATTATAAGCCGAATCCGCTCTGTGTCGACAGCAATGAAAAGCTTATGTGCTTATATAATGATGCGGAAGCGCTTGCTGTTAAGCTGATAAAGGAATACCATGAGCTTGACGGCTGGAATCCTGTATATAAGTATACCTTTGGCTCAAAGCTTATTGACGACAGCAGGGATAATATGCCTGATGAAAAAAAGAGCCCGTATGATTCGGGAAACATAAGTTCTGAAAAATATCATGATATAAAGGATGGTATGCCGGCATGAAACTGACAAGAGAAGAAAAAAACTGGATTTTGTATGATGTGGGTAATTCAGCGTTCGTGCTGCTTGTATCAACGATACTGCCTATCTATTTTAACTATCTTGCACAGGGGGCGGGCTTGTCGGATGCACAGTATCTTGCTTACTGGGGCTATGCAGCTTCGATTGCCACTATAATTGTGGCGATAATGGGACCTGTGATGGGAACTATGGCAGACATGAAGGGTGTAAAAAAGATTTTATTTATGGCAACAATGCTCGTAGGGGCAGTGGGATGTATTTTACTTGGATTTGCGAGACAGTGGTTTTTGTTCCTTGTGATATATATAATTGCAAAGGTCGGCTTCAGTTCAAGTCTGATATTTTATGATGCGATGCTGACTGATGTGACGGAAGAAGAGAGAATGGATGAGGTGTCATCATATGGATATGCATGGGGCTATATAGGGAGCTGCATACCGTTCGTGATAAGTCTGCTGCTGGTGCTCGGAGCGGAGAAGCTTGGTCTTACAATGGAACAGGCAATGATGATTTCATTTGCAATAGTGGCTGTATGGTGGCTCGTCATGACGATTCCGCTTCTTAAGACATACAGACAGAAGCATTATGTTGAGAAGAAGCCGCATGCAGTGAGAAATGGATTTGCAAGAATTGGAAAGACACTTGCAAATGCCAGAAAAGAGAAAAAGGTATTTTTATTTCTGATAGCCTTCTTCTTTTATATTGATGGAGTGTACACCATAATAGATATGGCAACAGCCTACGGCTCGGCTCTCGGGCTTGATTCTACCGGGCTGCTTCTGGCATTGCTGGTTACACAGATTGTGGCTTTCCCTTCGGCGGTACTGTTCGGCAGACTTGCAAAAAAATTCAGAACAGATAAGCTTATTCTCATATGTATAAGTGCATACCTTTTCATCGCCGTATTTGCGGTCTTCCTTAGGACACAGTTCCAGTTCTGGATACTTGCGGTGCTTGTAGGAATGTTTCAGGGAGGTGTACAGGCATTGTCACGCTCATACTTTGCCAAGATTATTCCACCTGAACAGTCGGGAGAGTATTTCGGGCTTATGGATATCTGCGGAAAGGGTGCGGCATTCCTCGGAACAACGGTTGTCGGTGCGGTTACACAGCTTACCGGAAGCATGAGCAGGGGAGTTGCAATGATTTCCGTATTCTTCATGATAGGAATTGTGTTCTTTAACATGGCAATGAAGGCTGGGAACAAGGAGACTAAGCAGCATCAGGTGGATGCAGATATGTCGGGAAATTACAAATATCCTATTGACATAGTGTGAATAAAACAATAAAATAATAATTCGGAAGTCAGGGTGTCAAAGCAGTTTTGGCACCCTGTTATAATTTTCGGAGTACTGAGAAAGAGATGGTGAAGCAAGCTTTGAATAATGATTATAGAACGGAAGCCGATATAAGTGAACTTTCAACATACATTGCCAACGGCTATGAGCTTGTCGATGTTAGAGATGAGCTTTCATATGCTTATGGAAATATCAAAGGAAGCATAAATATTCCCAAGGAGACACTGTGTGAGCATGCGGATGAGTATGCCGGAAGAAAGCTTCTTTTGTACTGCAAGAGGGGCGAGGCAAGCTTGGAGGCTGCCGAGGTACTGCGCGGGCATGGCATAGAAGCGGTAAGCCTTAAGGGAGGATATCTCGCATGGCTTATGGCTGACATGCAGCAGAAGAGCGAGGAAAAGAGTGATGCCGAGTTCGCAGCCGAGGTTGAGGAGAGCATAAGAAAGCGCTTCAAGAAATCCATTTGGTCAAAATTTACCAAGGCTATTAACGAGTATGAGCTTGTAAAGGAGGGGGACTGCGTTGCGGTATGTATCTCCGGAGGCAAGGATTCGATGCTTATGGCGAAGCTTTTTCAGGAGCTTAAGCGTCACAATAAGTTTCCGTTCGAGGTAAAATTCCTTATAATGGACCCGGGATACAGCCCTGAGAACAGAAAGCTTATAGAGAGCAACGCGAAGAGACTTAATATTCCGGTTACTATATTTGAATCCGATATTTTCGAGTCGGTGTTCAATGTGGAAAAGTCCCCATGCTATCTTTGCGCGCGTATGCGCCGAGGACACCTTTACAGTAAGGCAAAGGAGCTTGGCTGCAATAAGATAGCACTCGGACACCACTACGATGATGTTATTGAGACTATTCTTATGGGAATGCTCTATGGTGCGCAGATGCAGACCATGATGCCGAAGCTTCACAGCACGAACTTTGAGGGGATGGAGCTTATAAGACCTCTCTATCTTATCCGTGAGGATGATATTAAGGCATGGCGCGATGCGAATGACCTCAAGTTCATACAGTGCGCGTGCAAGTTCACGGATACCTGTTCATCCTGTGCGGAGGATGGTCAGAGCAAGTCAAAACGTCTTGAGGTAAAGAAGCTTATTGCGGAGCTTAAGAAGACCAATCCTTTCGTGGAGGGCAACATATTTAAGAGCGTTGAGAATGTGAATCTCAGTACCATCGTTGCTTATAAGCAGAACGGGGTGAGACATCATTTTCTTGATACCTATGATGAGATTACAGGTGCCGGAGGCGGCGCAGAGGAATAAAGAGCAGAAACAGCGTAATAAAAATAGCGTAATAAAAAAGGTTCACATATACCCTTAACGGACAAGCTTGTTCGTTGTAAGAGGTATGTGTGAACCTGCTTTTGTTTATGAATTATATGAAAGCGGTAACAGGCTTAGTTCTTGGCGAACTCTTCAAGTATAAGTCCCTTGTTGCGCTCGCACACCATATTGATGCTCCATTCATTTACGAAGAGAAGAAGTGGTCTGTCCTTTAAGTCCTTAATCTTCTTCATGTCGGAGGTTCCTGCGATACGTGCAAGGTCAACAGTGCTCTCAGGAGAAATCCAGCGGATATACTCGTAAGGAAGAGGCTCAAGGCGGATTTCAACGCCGTACTCACTCTCAAGACGGAACTTTAATACGTCGAACTGAAGTACACCTACAACACCGACAATGATTTCTTCCATTCCGGTGTTGAACTCCTGGAATATCTGAATCGCACCCTCCTGCGCAATCTGATTGACTCCCTTTATGAACTGCTTACGCTTCATGGTATCCATTTGGCGGACACGGGCGAAGTGCTCAGGAGCGAAGGTCGGGATACCTTCATATCTGAACTTTTTGTTGGAGAGACAGAGCGTATCACCTATTGAGAATATGCCCGGATCAAACACTCCGATTATATCTCCGGCATATGCTTCATCTATAATCTTACGCTCGGAAGCCATAAGCTGCTGCGGCTGTGAGAGCTTAACCTTCTTGCCGCCCTGTACATGGTTGACCTCCATGCCTGCTTCAAAGCGTCCGGAACAGATACGCATGAATGCGATACGGTCGCGGTGAGCCTTGTTCATGTTAGCCTGAATCTTGAATACAAATGCGGAGAAATCCTCCGTGAATGGGTCTATAAGTCCTGCATCCGACATTCTCGGAAGAGGAGAGTAGGTCATTTTAAGGAAGTGCTTAAGGAAGGTCTCGACACCGAAGTTGGTGAGTGCGGAGCCGAAGAATACAGGTGAGAGCTGACCGGAGCTTACCTTTTCCTGATCGAATTCGGCACTTGCACCGTCAAGCAGCTCGATATCTTCGAGAAGCTTGTCATAGAACGCTGAGCCGAGCTCATCCTTAAGAGCAGGGTCGTCAATGCCGATGGTTGTTGTATCGACCTCCTTCTGACCGTTCATCTCAGCCTTGAAGGTGGAGACACAGCGCTCATTGCGCTCATATACACCCTTGAATTCCTTGCCGGAGCCGATTGGCCAGTTCATAGGACAGGTCGCAATTCCGAGAACGCTCTCAATCTCATCGCAGAGAGCGAACGGGTCGTTGGCTTCACGGTCCATCTTGTTAATGAATGTAAAAATAGGTATGTGGCGCATAACGCATACCTTGAATAACTTGATTGTCTGTTTCTCAACACCCTTGGAAGCGTCGATTACCATGACTGCGGAATCCGCCGCCATAAGTGTACGATAAGTATCCTCTGAGAAATCCTGATGTCCCGGTGTATCGAGAATGTTGATGCAGTAGCCGTCATAGTTGAACTGAAGAACGGACGAAGTGACGGAAATACCACGCTGCTTTTCAATCTCCATCCAGTCGGATACGGCGTGCTTAGCTGTCTTCTTGCCCTTTACTGAGCCCGCAAGGTTGATTGCTCCTCCGTAGAGAAGGAACTTCTCAGTGAGGGTCGTCTTACCGGCATCAGGGTGGGAGATGATGGCGAAGGTTCGCCTTTTGTTGATTTCACTCTTTAAATCTGCCATTTTAAAACTCCTTTAATAAAATATCATTATGTGATTGTTTTATCGGATAAAATCCTTTCTCATCGGGTTGAACACATCGACAAGCCTGCCTGCCTCAAGGCATGTCACGCCATGGCGAACATTTGATGGCATATATACGCTGTCGCCCTTGTTGACAATTTTGGTCTCATCGCCAATAGTGAATTCGAAGCTTCCCTCGGCAATATAGGTTATCTGAAGATGCTCATGCTGATGAAAGTTGCCCTTGGCACCCTTCTCAAATGTAATCTCACACATCATAAGGTCATCCGAATAGGTAAGAACTTTTCTTGACACACCCGGCTCACAAGGAGCAGGTGTAACTTCATTATTATATACAAACATAGCTTTTCCTTTCATAAACAGATTTTGCTGTCTAAATAATTGTTATCATGTTCTTTGGAACAAAGAATATGCGTAAGCGCATACTCTGTTATAATAGCATAAAATATTACACTTGAAAATAAAAATATTCTGTTATGAAAAATTCTGACAATTACAAAAGTTTTGTCAATAGTCAAAACAAAAACAACACGAAATCATACTAAAAAATATATAAAAAATGTTGTTTTGCTTTGCATTTTTTTGAATTGTATTATATAATTAAAGCAATAAGTTAAAGTATCAGTATATCAAAAAAGTGTGGGGGAATTACTATGCTGGCTATTGAAAGACGTAATGCTATTTTGGCGAAGCTTCAGGAGGACAGGAAGGTTGTTGTCAGTGACCTCAGCGTCCTGTATAATGTGACTGAGGAGACCATAAGAAGAGACCTCGAGAAGCTCGAAGCGGAGGGGCTTGCCAAGAAGACCTATGGAGGTGCGGTAATCAATGAGAGCCTGAATACCGACCTTCCGTATACAGTCCGTAAGAAGGCGAATGTTGCGGGAAAGCAGATAATAGGTGAGATAATAGGAGGAATGATATCGGACGGAGACCATCTCATTCTCGATGCCAGCTCAACGGCACTTTTTGTTGCGAAGAGCATCAAGAGCAGAAAGAATCTTACAATTATCACCAACTCGATAGAGATTATGCTTGAGCTGTCGGACAGAAAGGGCTGGAAGATACTCTGCACCGGCGGTACGATGAAGGACGGTTCGCTGTCGCTTGTCGGCTATCAGGCAATCCGCATGATCAATTCGTTCAATGTGGATATGGCAATTTTCTCGGTTAAGGGAATTGACTTAAGACATGGAATGACGGATTCCAATGAGAGTGATGCACAGGTGAAGATGGCATTGCTTGAAGCGGGAAAGAAGAAGATTCTTGCTGTTGACAGCTCCAAGTTTGACAAGATTTCATTCACCAAGGTCGGTGAGTTCAGAGAGGTGAATATGGTTGTCACGGATTCGAAGCCGTCACCGGAATGGCTTCAGAGATTCGATGCTGCCGGAATTGAGGTCGTATATCCGCAGGAGTAGAGGTACATACGCGTATGTATGATGGCTCTATTTAATCAAGTTTATAATTTTTTAATAATTTAGTTGTGTTTTTAATAGAAATGTTATAAAATACTTGTGGCAGAGATGCTGCAGGTATTTTTTTATGTAATAGGAAACTAAGAGGGAAGGACAATTATGAGAGAGGTTATTTTCAACAATTTCAGTGATATGAATATATATCAGATTATCGTGTGGTTTTTCATATACAGCTTTTTAGGCTGGTGTATGGAGTGCGTTGTAATCCGTGTACAGCTCGGTTATTGGGAGAACAGGGGCTTTGCGAAGCTTCCGTTCTGTATAATATACGGCTTTGGCTGTGTCGGAGCGTTTACATTGTTTGCGCCGTTTTCAAGACACCCGATTGCATTATTTTTTGCAGGCTGCATAGGAGGAACCTTATTCGAATATATCGTAGCCATGGTTATGATAAGACTTTTCGGAGAATTATGGTGGAATTATGACCACAAGAGATTTAACTACAAGGGTATTCTCTGTCTGCAGAGTTCAATCGCATGGGGCGTTATCTGTGTATTGCTGTTTATGGTAATTAATGTTAGAATAAAAGGAGTGGTACATGCAATTAATCCGATGGTTGTAAGACCGTTTGCTATACTGCTTTTTGTATCCTATTCCGTAGATTTTGCCCGTCAGTTCTATCATTCAATTAAGGATAAGAATGGACAGAAGAATTCTGAAAAGGTGGCGTAGGATAATATCTGTGGAAAAGAGCCGGTTGAATGAAGAATATTGTAAAAGACAATTTTAATATATTAAAAAAATGCGGAAAGACACTGCTGCTGTATGAGCTTATATACAAGATTATTGCGGTTGCGGTGTTCTATCCGCTTTTTTTACTTTTATTTAATCTGAGCCTTCGCATTGCCGGGATAAAGTATCTGACTAACGGCTATATTGCAAAGTACTTTTCATGTCCATTTACGATAGTAATGATACTGGCAATTATATTTGTGATTGCAGTGTATACTTTTTTTGAAAAATGCTGCCTTTCTGTTATGATTGAAGCTTCGATGCAGAATTTCAAGGTTACGGTTGCCGATATGTTCAGTGCCGGAATGTATAACTTCCGTGCAAAGTTCAGACGTAAGAATATGTCGTTATTGCTGTATGAGATATTCCTTTTTCCTTTTTCCAATATCATTATACTCGGACTTGTGATGACCAACCTTACAATGCCTGAATTTATAACAAGAACATTCGGAAGCAGGAACATGATGTATTTTGTTATTATGGCACTGTGCCTTGTGCTGTTCATGCTGGCAATCAGAGAAATATTCACACCGAATTATCTCATATACGGAAGCGGGCATGTCGGTGAGGCGTACAAAAGAAGTGCGACGCTGCTGCATGGAAGGATTATCAGAACGATTCTTCAGATGCTGTTTTGGAATGTACTGGTAAGTGTATTGGTCGGAATTCTGTTTCTTGTGCTGTCGCTGATTGTAATTGTGGGAATAAGGATTCTCAACTTCACACATGCGGGAATAGCTCTGTACCTTACGATTATCAAGACCTTTAAGAATACGATAACACTCATACTTATACTTATCTCAGCACCGGTATCATATATGGCCATAACAAGCATGTTTTTCAGATACAGAAGAGAACTCGGGCGTATATGGAGACTGTCCGAGAGCACGAAAAGAGTGCTTGACAATCCCGTGAAGTTCAGAATGCCGGGAAAAATATGCACGGGTCTGGGAGTAGCGGTATCCGGAGTCATGATATGTGTGTATATATTCATGGGTGTTGCAAAGAATCCGTTCGGCAGGGTCGAGCTGCTTAATGTGCCGGATATAAGCGCGCACAGAGGAAGCTCGCTTGTGGCACCTGAGAATACGATGGCGGCATTCACACAGGCGGTATATGACATGGCTGATTATGTTGAACTTGATGTTCATCTGACAGCCGATGGTGTTGTGGTGGTCATGCATGACTCAAGCCTCAAGAGAACAACGGGCTTTAACCGGAACATATGGCAGACCTCATATGATAAGATACAGCAGCTCGATGCGGGAAGCTGGTTCTCCGAGGAATATGCGGGAGAGAAGGTTCCGACTCTCGAGCAGGTTATAGATGAGGTCGGTCAGTCGGTAAAGCTTAATATAGAGATTAAATATAATAAAAGAGAGCAGGGGCTTGCCAAGGCGGTAGTGGATATTATTAAGCGCAAGGGGATAGAGGACAGATGTATTGTCACCTCCTCCGATTATTCTGTGCTTACCGAGGTAAAGAAGCTGGACAGTGGGATAAGCACCGGTTATGTGCTGTCGGCTGCCTATGGTGCTTTCTACTCAATAAGCTATGTCGATGTAATAAGCATCAATTATACATTTGTGAACAAGGCACTTGTAGATGCGATACATAAGAGTGGAAAAGAGATATATGTGTGGACGGTGAATTCTCCGTCAATCGTGAAGTCTCTTGCGAACATGGGTGTTGACAATATAATAACCGACGACCCGGTAATGGCAAGGGAGGCGGTATACTCGCGATATACCGTGAGAGAGCTTATGAATATACTTGACTATGTGTTTAATATCAGCAGCTATTAACTGTGTAAAAAAGGATGTCCTGTATGGGACATCCTTTTTGGGTTGCGGTTATTTGATTATTTTGTGATTGTCGTTCCACACTTGCCGAGGAGAGCATCCTTGGCATGCTCAAGATTAGCAATGACAGCCTTGCGTCCTGTTCCGGCTTCCACGAACTCAATCGCTGCGTTGACCTTAGGAAGAGTGGTGATAGGTCCGAAATCTCCTGTTGAAGCATATGGCTTAAGGTCTGCAACCGTCACATTGTCGAAGGAGTGCCCGTCAGGTGTTCCCGCATTGACTGTGAGCTTATCGTATACCGTGAGGAATAAAAGTGTGTCAGCCTCCGTAAGCTCTGCGAGACGTGCAGCAACATAATCCTTCTCAATGATGGCACTGGCACCCTTTAGTCTTGTGCGCTGCTCAAGTACCGGAATTCCGCCGCCGCCGGCTGCAATTACTATCTGATGTGCGTCAAGGAGCGCGTTGACTGCATCAATCTCATAGATATCCATTGGCTTAGGGGCTGCAATGATTCTTCTGTATCCTTCCGGTTCCTCGACAACATAATTGCCCTTAGCCTCCTCAGCCTCTGCTTCCTCCTTGGTCATATATCTTCCGATGACCTTGGTAGGATTGGAGAAGGCAGGGTCGAACGGGTCAACCTTAACCTGTGTAATGATTGTCGATACGGTCTTATATATTCCACGATTCAAAAGCTCTGTACGGATTGCATTCTGTAAGTCATAGCCGATATAGCCCTGGCTCATGGCACCGCAGAGTGACATCGGAGCTACCGTGTAGCGGTGGTCGAGGCGTGCGAACTCAGTCATGGCAGTCTGAATCATTCCGACCTGTGGGCCGTTGCTGTGCGTGATAACTACGTCATACTTCATTTCTATAAGGTCTGCGATAGCTTTTGCAGCCTTGCCTACATTCTCCTTCTGCTCCGGGAAAGTCTCACCGAAAGCATTGCGCCCGAGGGCAACTACAATCTTTTTATTAGACATAAGAACCTCCAAGTGTGTAATTGTATATTATTGCTGTTGATTATACTATATTTTCTGCAAAATGAAAACCGTTTTTGTAATTAAATGGATTTTTTAGGGAATATATAGATATGCGAATATGAACTTGAATTTCATATTTGCATTTATTAAGGACAAGTGCTATAATATGTAGCGGTTCGGAATCATGCAGTTTTAAGAGGTGATTCTGAGTAGTTATATCAATTTTTGGAGGTAAATTAACATGTCAAAAGTAACTATTATTTCAGGCTTTTTGGGCGCAGGTAAGACAACCTTCATCAAGAAGCTCTTAGAGCAGGTATATGCAGGACAGAAGGTAGTTTTGATAGAGAATGAGTTCGGTGAAATCGGAATCGACGGCGGTTTCCTTAAGGATGCGGGAATTCAGATTACAGAGATGAACTCAGGCTGTATCTGCTGTTCACTTGTAGGAGACTTCGGAAAGGCACTCATCAAGGTGTCCAAGGAGTATGCACCTGACAGAATAATCATTGAGCCGTCAGGAGTAGGCAAGCTTTCGGATGTCGTAGCTGCCGTGGAGAAGGTTAAGGATGAGGCAGGTCTTGAGCTTGACTGCTTCCTTACAGTAGCAGATGCTACCAAGGCTAAGATGTATATGAAGAACTTCGGTGAGTTTTACAATGATCAGATAGAGCACGCAAGCACAATCGTTCTTTCGCGTACACAGAATATGGATGCCGCTAAGCTGGAGGCAAGTGTGGCACTTATTCGTGAGAAGAATGCAGAGGCTGCAATAATCACAACACCTTGGGATGAGCTTAACGGAGAGCAGATATTATCAGCTCTTGAGAAGAAGTCCCTTATGGATGAGCTCTTAAAGGAGGCTCTTGAGCACTCAGCAGAGCATCATCATGACGACGATGATGATGACGATGAGGACGAGCATGAGCACCATCATCACCATCACGACCATGACGGTGAGTGTGGATGCGGACATCATCATCACGACCATGACGGCGAGTGCGGATGCGGACACCATCATGACGATGACGACGATGATGACGATGAGGATGAGCATGAGCATCATCACCATCATGAGGATGGCGAGGAGTGCAGCTGCGGATGCGGACATCATCACCATCACCACCATCATGCAGATGATGTATTCACAAGCTGGGGCAAGGAGACACCTCATGTATATACCAAGGAGGAGATTGAGGACATTCTTGTTAAGCTCACAGAGAAGTCTGAGTTCGGTATAATCCTTCGCGCCAAGGGTATGGTAAGCGGAGCCGACGGCAGGTGGATATACTTCGATGCGGTACCTGAGGAGTATGAGATTCGTGATGGCGGCGCAGATTACACGGGAAGAATCTGTGTAATCGGACAAAACCTTAATGAAGAGAAGCTTCTTAAGCTTTTCAAGCTTGCATAGAAAGGAACACGGTAATGGAAGTACCTGTTTATTTGGTAAATGGTTTTTTGGAGAGTGGTAAGACGCTTTTCATCGATGATGCCCTTAAGAGCGAGGACTTCGCAGACGGCGATAAGACACTTCTTATCGCCTGCGAGGAGGGCATGGAGGAGTATGATGAGAAGCAGCTTGCTCCGCTCAATGTTGCAATAGAATATATTGAGAATGAGGAAGACCTTAATAAGGACAACCTAAAAAAGCTGTGTGATAAGCATAAGCCGATGCGTATATTCATAGAGTTTAACGGAATGTGGAATATGAAGAACTTCCTTGAGAACAATATTCCTTCATTCTTTGTTATGGCGCAGGTTATCACGCTTGTCGATGCATCAACCTTTGACATGCATATGGCTAACAACGATATGAAGTCAATAATGATGGAGAAGTTCAAGCTGTCAGACATGGTTATCTTCAACCGCTGTGTCAAGGACACCAACCGTGCGGGTTACAGAAGAAGCGTCAAGGTTGTCAACGGCAGAACACAGGTGTACTTTGAGTCGTCAGACGGAAGCTCGAATGAGGTTGAGGAGATTCTTCCTTTTGACCTTTCGAAGGATGTTGTCGAGGTTGCTGATGAGGATTTCGGTATCTGGTATGTGGATGCCATGGACAATCCGGAGAAGTACAAGGGCAAGACGATGAAGATGAAGGCAGTGGTTTATAGACCGAAGTCACTGTTCCGCGACAATTTCGTTCCGGGAAGATTTGCGATGACGTGCTGTGCCGATGATATCAGATTCATCGGATATAAGTGCAAATGTGACAAGACTGCCGAAAAGCAGCTTGAAGCGTTCAAGGACAGAGATTTTATAATGCTCACCGCCAAGGTGAACGTAGAGTATCAGAGGGAGTACAAAGGAAACGGAGTTGTGCTGTACGCAACTGATATCCAGCCGGCAGAGAAGCCTGCTGACGATATAGTATACTTCAATTAATAGGGAGGATTAACCAATGGTAAAGAGAACGGTTCCGGCCAATATTTTAAGGCGTGCCATTGCAGTTGTACTGGCAGGTGCCATGACAATGTCGCTGATTGGCTGCAATGCAGAATCTAAGGAAAAGAAGGCACAGAGAGAATTTGACGAGTACTGCGATGAGCTCTTCGTCGATGAAATGGGTGACAATGTGCTGAGCGTGCATTACAAGCTTGCAGACCCGGAGAAGTACGGAATTACCGTCAACGACTATACACTCGGTAATTTCACGATTGAGGATATAGAGGAGGGGGAGAAGGCTAATAAGGAGACTCTTGATAAACTTAAGAGTTTTGATGCGGAGCCTCTTACCGACAGACAGCAGCTCTCTCTTAAGACTCTCATTGCATACTATGAGCAGCAGAGCGAATACGACGGCTTGTATATGCTTGAGAATATGTTCGGCACGAATTCAGGTCTTGTAGCTAATCTTTCAATCAACTTTATCGAATATGTATTTGATGATGAGCAGGATGTAAAGGAATACCTTGACCTTTTAAAGGACACAAGAAGATATGTAGGACAGGTGCTCGACTTCACAAAGGAACAGGCTGAGAAGGGATACTTCATGGCTTCGTTCTGTGCTCAGAGCAATATTGATAACTGTTACAAATATCTTGAGAACGACACCAATCCTCTTATAGCTTCATTCGAGGAGAAGGTTGATGCGCTTGACATTGATGCGTCAAAGAAGGAAGAGTACATTGCGACAAACAAGGAGTATGTTGCGGAGTACTTTGACACCGCATATCAGGATATTATAGATGTGCTTAGCGAACTCATGGAAGGTGAGACTAACGATAAGGGTCTTTACTACATGGACGGCGGCAAGGATTTCTACACGGCAGTTGTACATGATAAGACCTCAACTCAGATGACACCTGAGAATATAATTAAGCTTTTGGATTCAGAGCTTGAATCTCTTTTTACCGAATATGCTACACTGTATTATTCAGATACATCACTGCTTGAGCAGGAGTTAAACCTTGACCCGGGAATGTCGGATACCAAGGAGATACTTCAGTATCTTGCAGATAACTGCACAAGTGAATTCCCTGAGCCTGCAACGAAGGACTTCGTAGTAGAGTATCAGAGCAAGGCTACCGAGATTGACGGAACTGTTGCATACTACCTTACGGCACGTCTTGATCAGCTTGATTACAATTCAATCAAGGTCAATGGCTCCGCTGTTGAGGGGAATGACATAGGACTTTACACCACCCTTGCACATGAGGGATTTCCGGGACACCTCTATCAGTTCACCAACGTATATAACAACGAGGATATTCCTGAAGTGTTAAAGCTTCTTGATTTCATCGGATTTACGGAGGGCTATGCAGAATATGCTTCCGACAGGTCTTATTACATGCTCGGATGCAGTGATGAGCTTTCACAGATGTGTATACTTGATGGCATGCTGGGATATATTTTACAGTCGAGAGTTGACCTCGGTGTCAACTACGAAGGCTGGGAACTTGATGATGTAATTGATTATCTTTCAACCTATATCAATGATGACGGAAGCACATCACAGGCAATATATGAGTCTGTAATTTCTGACCCGGGACTGCTTCTTCCTTATACAATAGGTCATATTAAGATGATTAAGCTTCGTGAGAAGGCAGAGAGAAAGCTTGGAGACAGCTTCGATGCCAAGGAGTTCCATCAGCTTATATTAGACACCGGTATCGTGTCGTTCGAGATTATGCAGGATGAGCTTGATGCCTATATCACATCAAAGAAAGACAGCAGTAAATAATCTATAATGTACATAGGAACCCCTGCGGCTTAAGAATAATCTTAGGTCACAGGGGTTTTTCAGCGATAAAATGCTTGACGTTAAGCAGTCCGGCACCCTGTCTGTTGGCTGCAAGCCCTACATCTGAGGCACTGAGTTTGATGGCTCTTTTTACCGAATCATTGTCAGCGCAAGGATATTTTTCAAGGTAGAGGGCTATTGCACCCGATACAACGGGAGTTGACATTGATGTGCCGCTCTTTACCGTGTAGCCGTTGTAGCGGTTATGGCAGCTTATTATATTATGTCCGGGAGCGAGCAGGTCGGGCTTGCTTATATTGCATTTGGTCGGACCTTCACCTGAATGGGAGTGAAAGGTGTTGCCGTCTGTGCGCAGTAACAGTGCGTCGCTGCCGACGGTTATAACCCTTTCGCAGGTTCCGGGAAAGGTTATGGTTCCGGGACCGGGACCTGAGTTGCCCGCCGATACCACAAGGATAAGCCCCTGCTCCCACAAGGCATTGATTGCCCCGGCAACCTCATCCTTTTCCTCGTTGCAGTCTGCCGTGTCTGAGCCGATTGATATATTGATGATTCTGATACCGTATCGGATATGGTTGCGCATTACCCAGTCACAGGCGGCTAAAAGGGAATCCTTATCGCCATTGCCCTTTTTGTCGAGAATCTTTAGGGATATTATCCTGCAGTCCGGAGCCATGCCCTTTATTATACCCTGACTGGAATATCCGTTTCCGGCAATTATTCCGGCTACATGTGTTCCGTGAGAGTTATCGTCATAGGCGGAGATTTTTCCGTTAATGAAATCCTTAAAATATGTGATATTATTGGTAAGATCCATATGAGGATAGATTCCCGTGTCCATTATTGCCGCACAGCAGCCGCGTCCGGTGTAGGGAATGGTGTTGAGCTTGTAGATGTCATTGACACAGTAGGTTTTATTTTTTATATGCATATTAATGAAGGAACGCGCAAGGCGGGTCATGTGTGATGTTAATTTCATTATATGCGGCACAATGGCTGAATGATACCTTGGCACCTTAAAAGCGGTAAAATAATGATGGGATGATTGACACCTAAACTGACATTACATATAATTGTCATTGAAAAACCGATGCATAATGCGTCATCAGAATGGAGATTGATTATGAGAGAAGTTAAGACAGGTGAAATTTACAGGCATTTTAAAGGCTGTCTCTATCAGATAGTTGCAGTTGCCAGACATTCTGAAACTAATGAAAAATATGTGGTTTATCAGGCATTGTACGGGGATATGCAGGTGTGGGTACGCCCGTATGAGATGTTTGTAAGCGAGGTCGACAGGGAGAAGTATCCTGATGCGGCACAAAAATACAGATTCGAGCTTTTAAATACCGCGGCGGGAGCATTGAGCCGTGAGACTAAGCCGCAGACTATGGAGGCTGAAAAGGCAGTGAATGAGCAGCCGGAGCAGGAATTACCAAGGTTCGAGGAACCAAAACCGCCCGAGGACAAGCAAAAGCCGGCGGAGGAGGAGTTCGAGGGGCAGGTCGATGAGAGACTGCTTGAGTTTCTTGATGCACCGACCTGTCAGGATAAGATTAACTACCTGAATCTTATAAGGGCCGGAATTGATGATGCACTTATCAACAACATTGCGGCGGCTATGGATATCACCGTGGATGATGGACCTATTGATGCAAGATTCTTATCTTTAAAGAGCTGTCTTATGACTAAGGCAAGATACGAGTGCGTAAGGCGATAGATGTGAATATGATTGAAGTTAATTAATACATGAATTAAAATGCATTAATTCAACACTTGCTAAAAACGCTTGTGAATGATAAAATTATATATATTTGTGCCGTCGGCAAAAGACGGCGGAATGGAGGAAATAATGAGAATAGCATTGATTAATGAGAACAGTCAGGCTGCAAAGAACGCCATGGTTTATGAGAACCTTAAGAAGGCAGCAGATGCCAAGGGCTATGAGGTTGTCAACTACGGAATGTACTCAGCAGAGGATAAGGCACAGCTTACATATGTACAGTGCGGTATCCTTGCTGCAATATTACTCAACAGCGGTGCTGCTGACTTCGTTGTAACAGGCTGCGGTACAGGTGAGGGCGCTATGCTTGCACTCAACTCTTTCCCGGGTGTGTTATGCGGACATATCGTTGACCCTTCTGACGCATTCATGTTCAGCCAGATTAACGCAGGCAATGCCGTTGCACTTCCTTTTGCAAAGGGCTTCGGCTGGGGCGCTGAGCTTAATCTTACATACATCTTCGAGAAACTTTTCGAGCAGGAGCCGGGCGGAGGATATCCTAAAGAGAGAGTTGTTCCTGAGCAGCGTAACAAGAAGATTCTTGACGAGGTTAAGAAGATAACACATACGGATATGCTTTATATCCTTAAGAATATTGACCAGGAGCTCTTAAAGGGAGCCGTAAGCGGAGAGCACTTTGCAGAGTACTTCTTCAAGGATTGCAGGAACGCTGAGATAGCAGAGTATATCAGGAGCGTATTGGTTTAATTATTTTAATATTTCTAAAATTTACCTAAACACTATGATTATACTGTTGCTTTTTAAAAAGTGATTATGTATAATAGCAGAAGAATGTGGTTAATCCATTTCTGCCGGTATGCCGCAGCATATACAGGTATATGAACTGCGGGCATATGGAATACAATTTAAGAAAAGAGGTTTATGTTAAGATGGCAAAAGTCGATTTAAGCAAGTATGGCATCACAGGTACAACAGAAGTTGTATACAACCCTTCTTATGAATTATTATTCGAGGAAGAGACAAAGTCTACTAACGAAGGCTATGAAGTAGGTCAGGAGAGCGAGCTTGGCGCTGTCAACGTTATGACAGGTATCTATACAGGACGTTCACCTAAGGATAAGTATATCGTTGTTGACGAGAATTCCAAGGATACAGTATGGTGGACATCAGATGAGTACAAGAATGATAACCACCCTATGACAGAGGACGCTTGGGCAGCCGTTAAGGATATCGCTAAGAAGGAGCTTTCCAATAAGAGACTTTTCGTAGTAGATGCATTCTGCGGAGCTAACAAGGATACAAGAATGGCAGTTCGTTTCATCGTTGAGGTTGCTTGGCAGGCTCACTTTGTAACTAACATGTTCATTAAGCCGACAGCAGAGGAGCTTGAGAACTTCGAGCCTGATTTCGTAGTATATAACGCTTCTAAGGCTAAGGTTGAGAATTTCAAGGAGTTAGGTCTTAACTCTGAGACATGTGTAGCTTTCAACATTACAAGCCGTGAGCAGGTTATCGTTAATACATGGTACGGCGGAGAGATGAAGAAGGGTATGTTCTCCATGATGAACTACTACCTTCCACTTAAGGGCATCGCTTCCATGCACTGCTCAGCTAACACAGATATGAACGGAGAGAACACAGCTATCTTCTTCGGTCTTTCAGGAACAGGTAAGACTACACTTTCAACAGATCCTAAGAGACTTCTCATCGGTGATGATGAGCACGGCTGGGATGACAACGGCGTATTCAACTTCGAGGGAGGCTGCTACGCTAAGGTTATCGGTCTTGATAAGGAGTCTGAGCCTGATATTTACAACGCAATCAAGAGAGATGCTCTTCTTGAGAACGTAACAGTTGATAAGAACGGCAAGATTGATTTCGACGATAAGAGCGTTACAGAGAATACTCGTGTATCTTATCCAATCAACCATATCCAGAACATTGTACGTCCTATCTCTTCAGCTCCTGCTGCAAAGAACGTAATCTTCCTTTCAGCAGATGCATTCGGCGTACTTCCTCCTGTATCTATCCTTACACCGGAGCAGACACAGTACTACTTCCTTTCAGGCTTCACAGCTAAGCTTGCAGGTACAGAGAGAGGCATTACAGAGCCTACACCTACATTCTCAGCTTGCTTCGGACAGGCATTCCTTGAGCTTCATCCTACTAAGTATGCTGAGGAGCTCGTTAAGAAGATGGAGAAGAGCGGAGCTAAGGCTTACCTTGTAAACACAGGCTGGAACGGAACAGGCAAGAGAATTTCCATTAAGGATACTCGTGGTATCATCGACGGCATCCTCAGCGGAGCAATCAACAAGGTTCCTACCAAGAAGATTCCTTACTTCAACTTCGAGGTTCCAACAGAGCTTGAGGGTGTTGATACAGCTATTCTTGATCCAAGAGATACTTATGCTGATGCTTCCGAGTGGGAGAAGAAGGCAGTTGACTTAGCAGGAAGATTCATTAAGAACTTCGCTAAGTACGAGGGAAATGATGCAGGTAAGGCATTAGTTGCAGCAGGTCCACAGCTTTAATCAGAATATTCTGTAAGGCAGAATTGATATGCACAGGCAGATGTGATTTTTCACATCTGCCTTTTTTATGTAATATGAAACTTCATTCCTATTACATAAAAACGCTCCGCGGGGGATTCAGGTGGCAAAATATACTTTCATGACCTTACTATGTGTGGCATGTTATATTTATGCATATCACGACTTTTGGGAGAAGCGTAGTTATTCTTATGGCTCTGCTTACAAAACAGCCACAGACGGCATGGATGCCGGATGAGTTGCAAACAGCCATGGATGGCTGATTTTGCAACGGTGGCGGAAGCAGAAGCAGCTTTTTCAGAGTCATTAGAATAACTTGCTTCGTACAACGGAGCTGATATGCATAAATATAACAGGCATACACATAAAAAAATTAGAATGGTATATTTTGCCACCTGAATCGTAACAGGAAACTTCGCGTAATATGTTTGAAATATTTGTAACAATCATGTTAGAATTCGTAACACAAATGTTATAAAATGTTAGACTTTCGTAACAACTTATTATCGCCGGTGTGCTATGCTTTAATCAAGTGATATCAAAATAATACATGGGCGTGGGAGGTACATTATGAGGAACGGAAGATTAAGGCTGATGCTGTGTGCGGGAATATGCAGTGCGGTGCTTGCGGGATGTTCGGCACATGAGGACACGGAGGTTACAGAGAGCGTTACGGAGAGTGTGACGGCGGTGGAAGAGGTGACGGAGACCTCTGAGATAGAGACTGTCAAGCCGGCGGATGAGCCGGTGAATGAGTCTGCTGCCGGACAGGAGAAGGAAAGTGAGAGTACAAGTGAACCACAGAAGGAATACATGAATGATCTGTTTTCCGATTATGATGGGGATGGTGAGACCGACAAGGTGTACCGAATGAAGGGAGCGAACACCTCTGATTTTTACATCGAACTGACATCTGCGGGAGAATTATATCTGGATGCATACTGTGATAACTATTCGGATGCTTATAAAATTTCCAATGTCGATTTGGACGGCGATGGTTCGGATGAGATTGTATTCAGTGTGACGCATTTTACAGCGGATGGGGTGACGAAGAGCCGTCTGTATGTGTATACGATGAAGGATGGAGAGTATGTTGAATTCCCGCTTCCGATAATGGATGAAGGACATGAATTTGCCATATCGAGAGACCTGACACGGGCTCAGATTACATGTGATGATACGGGATTTTCATATACCATGTGGAGCACCCTGAAAGAAATGCAAAGCTTATACTTTTTTTATCAGGGAACGGAAGAAAGAGCTCATACACCAATCAGTACAAGACTATGTGAGTATGATGGCGAGCCGGCGATATGCTGCCACTATACGTTTGGAAACGCACGCGAAGCTGTAGTGGAGATTGAAGAAATTGTGACCTATAAGGGCGGGGTTGAGAAGACGGTTGCAATGTATTCAGAGTATGATAATGATGCCACAAAGCTGATGATGGAAAAGTATGATACAGAAGAATGGGCAGATTTACAATATGAGTATGATATGGGTTCCGACATAGTGTATTACGATATGTATAACTATATTGAAAGTCTGGGTATGGACTATCCGTATGATATATCAGCTTATTTCGATGAAAAAGACGGAGAGTATACGGCGAATCACATGACCCTTAGGATTGGGGACAATGTTGTTGATGAGGAAGAATGTGAGAAGATAATGGAGCTTACTGAGAATGTGGCTGAAAAATTCGGTATAGTTAATTATTCTGTCAGTCCGTACTCTATAATGTATACGGCCAAGCTGGCACAGGCAAGGCGTGAATGTGCATCGGGAGTCGAGGATGAGAATGTGCCTGAGTGGATATTGTATACAAAAAGAATGTTCGATGATAGGACACAGGACAAGGAACTTGTGTATACCTATGATGAGACAGAAGAAAGATATATGGTATTCTATGTTGTAGGGGACTACGTTGTGATCAGAGAAGGTTATAATAGTGCTAAATTTATGTATGATGGAAAGGTTATTGGTGAAGTCTGGTGCATCTATAAGACTACGGAGGGTGGTAAAGAAAATATTGAAATCAGAAGGCAGGATCTCACGGGTGACGGAGTGGATGAGCTGATTGTGGAGACAACGGATGATATGGAAAACACATGGATATATATAGGCAACACCCAAAATACTAATTCGGATTTTGAGCCGTACTATATCAATTCAGTGGCGCTTACAGGTGATACAAGAAGCAACAGAGCGTTCTTATATTATGAATACGCGAATGCTATATACAGAAAGGTGATTGATGAATGTGAGGCCGCTGGTGTGAAGTCGGGACTTACCATGCCAAGAGAGGGTGTTCCGAGCGTAAGACTTGCGAGCGATGCAAGGTATTATTCGGAGATTACCGAGGACGGAAGACTTAAGTTCACCTGCATATCAGAGAATTGGAGCTATGACGCATACTTTAATATTACCGGCGGGTGTGAGCTTGTGGACGTATATGTGACCGTGAATGCAGAATAACAACGTGATTAAGCCGCTTTACGGTATAGAGGTTTGACAAGGGGTAAGATATATGATATTCTTTATAAGTGTATGTCAAAATCAGAATTGTGAGTAAAAGACATGTACTGAAGGAGAATATAGATGAAGAATAAGAACCGTTTGGAGTTCATATATAAGGCGGTATTGCAGCTTGATGTGATAATGTTGTTGTTTACATGGCTTTTTGCGATTATACCTCACTCGATATATTATGAGAGATGGGATGATGCGGCAAGAGCATTTGTGCGGACCTGCAACATCATCAACGCTGTTGCAATGCCGCTGCTTATTGTTATCACGATATATTGTGCGATAAGGCTTAAGAAGCTTAGAAGACCGGATTCGGTTATGGTGTGGTCGGTAATTATATTTGCCGTACACATATTAATCAGAGTCAATATGCTCGGCTCATATCAGTGGTCGGATGCGTGCGAGTATTTTTATAAGATTGATTTCACAATGTATTATCCTAACAATCTTATGTTCGACCCGCTGCATGGTGGTACGATATGCTCACATATAGCGCACGGCTTTTTCATAATGTCGATGCTCGGACAGTTTATTAACACGCCTACGGGAATGGGATTTCAGTATTCATACATGGTGATGGGCGCGGTTGCGGCAGTATGCATATTCAATATCATCAGGGCGGTGCTTCCTAAGAGAAAGTCATATGTGTGTGCAGTCGCAGCACTGGCTGTCTCCTTTGAGCCTATGTTCCTTGGCTTGTCAACGTCCATGCAGATGGAATACCCGTTCACAATCTTATTTATATATGCATTGTGTGCGTTTCTGTACAGGAAGTATATACTGATGTTCTTCTGGCTTGTAATGCTCGGAACCTGCAAGGAGACAGGAACGATGATGGCGTTCGCGCTCTTGTTTTTTGCCGTGGTGTACCTGTTTGCCGAATATGTTAAAAAGAGAGGCGGCTTTAAGAGTGCCTTGAAGAAAATCAAGGTATGGCAGTATGCTGTGTTCGGTGTGTTCGTTGCAGTATGTATATTTGTCTTTGTCAAGATTCTTTTCATGCCGGCATGGGGCGGAGTGAGAATAATAGATGTGCTTAAGATTGGAGGAGAGGGAAGACTTAATTTCCAGTTCGAGAAATCACATTTCTTATTAAAGTTCAGACAGCTGTACATTCTCAATTTTTCATGGCTGTGGCTCATAATAATTGCCGTATGCGGAATATTGATGGCAGTGGTTCCTGCCGTGAAAAAGAGACCTGAAATCAACAGACAGGCATTTTCTTTCATATTGATTCAGTATGGTATATATACGTTCTTTCTGCTGTTCTTCCTTGAGGCAAAGGGAACAAGATATAATATACTCTCAAGCGTGCTGCTCTTACTGATAGCGGTGGCTATGCTTGTGAGAGTGCTTGACAGATGGTTCGCATATCTTCTGGCATCGGTTGTCATAGGAGGACTGGCTCTTGCGGAGACCTTCCTCACGATAGATCCTGTGACCTTATCGGTGTTTACCAGTGTCAACACGGGCGGCTGGCCTATGGTGTGGACGGCTGCCACGAAGGCAGAGCTTCCACTGATGGATGTCAATACGGGTGACTTCGGATATTATAATTACCAGTTTGCGTATATGGACAAGGCAGTCGATAATATGCTTGAGCGTGTCGGCTATCAGGGCTGGTACAGGATAGTATCATCCTTTCAGGAGCTTGAGGAGGATCAGTTCAAAAATGATTTCCCTGTGTGGGATTCCGAGCTTAAGCTTCGAACCTACAAGCCTGTGGGTGATGGGGGGGCGAGGTATCACACTATAGAGCGCGTATACTATACGGAAGTCGCCTATACCTCCGATACGGACAGAAGCAATATATATCCGAGATGCATCTATGTCGAGCTTCCGTGGTGCAGAAATCACTATGAGGAGGCAAGAAAGGCTCTTGGAAAATATTATATTTTTGAAGGGCCGTATACAAGCTCGGTCGGTAATCTGTGTTCACTGACATACTATATAATGTATCTGAAGTAAGGCGGGAGGAAAGATGAAGGAGTTTTCAAGGCAGGACACGAAGTTCATTAAGGGCATTGCCATAATTTTGATGTTTTATCATCACTTGTTTTGTTTTCCTGACAGAATACAGGGGGTAAGCTATACCTCTCTCTTTTCGATACAGGGACACACGGCGGCGGATATTATCGGCTCATTCGGCAAGATATGTGTCGCATTATTTGTATTCTTAAGCGGCTACGGAACATACAAGCAGCTAAGCAGAGCTTCGAATCCGCCACAGGTACTCGGAAAGAAGCTTCTCGGCTTGTACAAGATATACTGGGAAGTACTTATAATATTCGTTCCGGCATGCTTTATAATGAATGTGCCGCAGGTTGAGAAGTCGCTAAAGGCACTGGTACTTAATTTTACGGCGATAAAGATAACATATAACGGTGAAATATCATTCCTCACACCGTTCATACTTCTTATGATATACACACCGGTTATAATGTGGTGCTCAAAAAAGATTAAGAACATATTCATATCCATGATTATGATAGTGCTCTCGGCACTGTTCGGACTGTATGTGCTCCCGAACATTACGGCGACAACACTTGGAAGCGGACTTGGCACGACGTATCTGTATGAACTGGTTACAATGCCGTTCGTGCTGCTTCTTGCACAGTATCTTGCAGGAGTTGTATGCGCAAAGTACGATATTTTCTCATTTATCAAGAACAGATACTCGGGAAACATTTTGGCTTGGTTTTCGTCACTCGCCATAATATTCCTTGTGGTATACATGAGACAGTTTAACGGGATTCTCTATGACTATATATATGCACCGGTGTTCTCAATGGCGGTTATCCTTCTGTTCGAGAATAAGGCCGGACGGTGGGTGAGAAAGCCGATAGAATATATAGGAAAGCATAGCACGATTATGTGGCTGTGCCACAGTTTTTACTGCTATTATCTTATGAAAAAATTCATATTTATGCCAAAATTTACCCCGCTTATAGTGCTTTTACTCATTCTTGTGACATTGGCTACCTCGATTGTGATTCAGTTCATTTTCGGAAAGCTCGGTATTCTTGCAAAGAAGCTTGGCAGTATTAATATAGCGTGAAAACAATGTGAAATAAGTATAAATAACTTGATAATTCTGATGTCTTATGGTATACTTTAAACAGTTTCAGATATAATAGTATCAGAGATTAATAGGTTTGAGTCCTGGAGTGTGCGATACTCTTACTTTTTTGAACCTACATTTACGTTCATGGGATTCCGATATTTATAAGTGGATGTCGAGCCTCCGTTTGCAGTGGATGGCTGAAGCTTATGTGAGGTTGCCCACCTAGCTTGAGCTAGGGCGTCAAAACTGTAGGAAACGGCATTTTGGGATTATGAAAGAGAACTTATTAATTTTCAATAGAGCAGGTACCTTAGGGTGCCTGCTTTTGTGATTTTTGTACATGGCATGAATTAGTTGGGCTAATTTTGGTACAGGTATAATACAATAGAACATGACGGACGAGAGCTGACAGATAATCAGGCAGCGTCCGGGGGAGGAACGGCAATGGAGAGGGAAGTAAGAAGAAGGAAAGGCATAAATATACGCAGGATAAGGAATATATGCATAGCGGCCGTGCTCATCATAGCCGCCGGGGTGGGTTCGTTTTTTGCAATAAGAGGGCGGATTAAGGAGAATGAAAACTATATCAGCAGAGCGGTTGCAGCGAGGATGCTTGTGCTTCTTGGGACAGACAGCCCGGCAGACACGGGAAGTGATTCCTCTGACTGGTATGTTAAATATATGAACTATTTAAGCAGCAGCGGAAGTGTGGAGTGGGACAGTGAGAGCTTTACAGAGCCGGAATACTCGTATTCGGCACTTACATACAGGGAGCTTAGAAGCATACTCACAAGGAACGGCTGGGATGTCGGAAAGATAAGCGATTATACCGGAATTGCTCTTGATAAGACCAAGGGGGACAAGAGGGTCAATAAGAATGATTTTTCCAAGATATATGATTATCTGGTGCTGTTAAACGGCGATGCGGGAGGCGTTGTAAGAAGAGAGCTTACGATTGTCGGAACTCCCGCGAACATGACGGCAAAGCAGATCAGGGAGTATGGCAGATGGAACTGTGTTGCTCTTGAGGGAGCCTTTGATTTCGAGGGTCTGTCGATAGATGCATATGCAGACAAAAAGGTGTGCGTGTATGCGAGGGGGAACAGAATCATATCCGTTCTTGCGGTAGTTGATGATGAGGTGTCATACCATAATGTATGGATAACGGAGGCACATGATAATCTTCTCAAGGCATATATATCAGGAGTGTACAGAGAGTACGATATAGCTCCGCTTGATGAAAGCTTTACGGATACGATAGCGGATATAGGAATGTCGGACGGTAGGGTATGTCAGCTTACCATAAAGAAGGATACGATAAGCGGAAAGGTATTAAGATTAAGCAATGATGAGATAGAGCTGTACGGCTACGGAAATGTCGAAATCGACGACAATTTCCGTGTATATAAGAGCTATGGAGAGCTTGAGGAGAAGAAGATTAATGACATTCTTGTAGGATATGACCTTGCGGACTTCGTTGTCGCTGACGGGAAAATCTGTGCTGCCGTGATAAAGAGGGAGCTTAAGGCGAGCAATATAAGAGTCCTGCTCATGAATACCGGCTATACATCAATCTTCCACGACAGAATTACACTCACATCGGACGAGGGCTTCGTCATAAAAAAGGGTGATGAGATTATAAGGGTGGATGCAGGAGAGCTTGTTGATGTCTACCCCGACAGCGAATACATGTCCGAGGGACGAATAATTCTTGAACCGATGGGACTTAACAATGCCATTACCGTGTTGAGCATCGAGCGCTCCTGCGGCAATCCGTTTTATTACGGGGAGCTTGAAATAGCCTGCGAGAATGGCAGCCTTGTGATTATAAATGAACTGCCTCTTGAGGAATATCTCTATCATGTAGTGCCGAGCGAAATGCCGGCGGGCTTCGGTGTCGAGGCATTGAAGGTTCAGGCGGTATGTGCAAGAAGCTATGCATACAGGCACATTCTTAATAATTCATACCGCAGCTACGGCGCACATGTTGATGACAGTGTGGGATATCAGGTATACAACAATATCAAGGCACAGCCCGACTCGACACAGGCGGTGAAGGAAACCTATGGTCAGGTTATGGTAAATGAAGGGGAGGTTGTGGCTGCATATTATTACTCAACCTCATGCGGCTATATGTCCGACCTGTCACTGTGGGGCGGTGAAAGCGGCGGAATATACAGGGAAAAGACCGTGAATCCTAAGGGAAACAGCATGGACCTGTCGGAGGATGAAGCCTTTAAGAGCTTTATATACAGTACGGATGAGAGCGATTATGATTACGAATTTCCGTTTTACAGATGGAGCGTGGAGCTTGACAGGGAAAGCTTCGGCGGACACATCAATCAATACCTTAAGCTCCGCCATGCGTCGGATTCCGGAAATATTCTCATGAAGAATGCCAACGGTGAATATGAGACATGCGATGAACCGTATATCGGGGAGCTGCTCGCATTCGAGACCGTAGAGCGAACAACGTCCGGTGCCGTAAGAAAAATAATAATACACGGAACCGCCGGGGATGTGATGGTGTGCGGTGAGCTCAATATAAGATATGTGTTAGGGCCGGGGGATGAGAAGATTACGACACATACACAGACGGACACGACGTTCGAATTCCTTCCGAGTGCATATATATACATTGAAGAGCTGTATGAGGACGGAGCCGTGACGGGATACCGCATAACCGGAGGCGGATACGGACATGGTATAGGAATGAGCCAGAATGCGGTATCAGCCATGGTAAAGCAGGGTATGCGATATGATGACATACTTGAATTCTTTTATAATAACATTGATATAATGAATATATACTAGAAGCCGGGGGCTAACGGATGCCCTGAAAATGTGCATTGATTTCTGCACCTATAAAAAGCACGTTCATGCATGCATACAGCCACAGCATGATGAACACAAGCGTTGCAAGACTTCCGTATGTAACGGCAAAGCCTGAGGACATATCTACATATATGGAGAACACATATGAAAAGATACTCCAGCCGAGAGCCGTGAACAGTGCACCGGGAAGCTCATGTTTAATTCCCGACTTGCGGTTAGGCACCACAATATAGAGCACAAGTGAGAACAGCGTCAGTACTCCGATGAAGATGATGAATCTGAAGCGGAGTACGAAGTGTATTGCCGAGCCGACCAAAGGCCAGTGCAGGCTGATGAGGTCAAGCAGGCGGTTGCCGAATACCATGAGTACCAGTGAAAAAATGATTATGACAATCAGAGCAATGGTGTACAGCATTGCATGAATGCGGAGTACGAAGTAATTACGGGATTCTCCGCCGGTGTCATATACGTCGTTGAGTCCCTGAATTATCGATACAAAGCCCTTTCCTGCCGCCCATATCGCGGATACGGCTGTGACTGACAGGAGGGTGAAGGATGAACTCTGATATATCTCGTCAATTATTGAGATTATGAGGGGCTGGGTCTTCGCAGGAAGAAGCTCATATACAAGTGTGAGCAGGTAGCTCTCCGTAATGCTTGTGTAATTAAGAATACACAAAAGCAGCATTATGAACGGGAAAAAGCTCACAATAATAAAGAAGGAGGACTGGGCGGAATACATATTTACCTTGTCCTTCTTCACTTTTGCAACAATTTCTGCTATCATTAAAATCAGCTTCATCATGGGGGTACAGTTCCTTTTCCTTATAACATTCTGTACATAGTATATGCGAACATTGAAGAATTGACAACCAAAATTTATGTGCCGCGGGGCAGCCTGCGGGCATCATATATTCCGAAGCGGATTTAGGAGGTCTTGATGAAAAAAATAGTAAATGCAGTGTATGACATATATTCCGAGAAGCTTCCTCAGAGCTTTGACGGTTCTAAGGTGGTTATGTTAAGCGACCTGCACGATAATGTGTACGGAATATCTCTTGACAGACTATATGAGATGATTGATGAACAGAAACCGGAGCTTGTGATAGTTGCGGGAGATCTGCTCACAAGGAAGCATTCGAACGGCTCGGACGAGGTTGTGGCTCTGCTCGGAAGAGTGGCGAAGAGCTATCCCGTGTTTTTTGCCAACGGCAATCATGAGACTAAGGTAAAAATCAATACGGAAAAGTACGGCGGCAGATACGACAGACTTATAGCTTCACTTAAACAGGCCGGAGTTAAGATTCTTAACAACAGCCATATGGATTATAGAAAGAATAACGACACACTTCATATATATGGCATTGAGATTGACAGAGACTTCTTTCTTATAAGGAAGAGACCGCCGATGCAGTATAATTATATATCGGGACTTGTAGGAGAGCCGCTTGACGGCTATGGAATTTTAATAGCCCACAATCCGATGTACTTTAAGCAGTATGCCTCATGGGGAGCCGACCTTGTGTTCTCGGGGCATGTCCATGGCGGAATTATAAGACTTCCGCTTGTGGGAGGAGTGCTTAACCCGGATTACAGACTGTTCCCGCATTATGACGGTGGAGAATTCCATGAGGGAGACAGCGTGATGCTGCTCGGAAGAGGACTTGGGACACATACAATCAATGTCAGAATCAATAATCCGCCGGAGCTTGTGACCGCGGTGCTGCACAGAAAGTAAGGACAATGAGCCTAGCTGTCAGGATAACTCAAATTTTGCTTGTCATTAACATACTTTTGAGGTATGATAATCTAATGTGGGTTTACCATGCCCCACAATGAAAAAAAGGATGTTGAAGTAATGGCTATACCTGTTAAGCTTGAGGTGTTCGAAGGTCCGCTTGACCTTCTTCTTCACCTGATTGATAAGAATAAAGTTAATATATATGACATTCCTATTGTTCTTATCACGGAGCAGTATATGGAGTATGTCAACAACATGGAGAAAAAGGACTTAAATGTTGTCAGCGAGTTCCTCGTCATGGCAGCTACACTGCTTGATATCAAGTCGAGGATGCTTCTTCCCGCCGAGGTCAATGAGGATGGCGAGGAGGAAGACCCGAGAGCTGAGCTGGTTGAGAAGCTCCTTGAATATAAGATGTATAAGTACATGTCATATGAGCTTAAAGATATGTACATGGATGCTGACAGGTCCATGTTCAAGAAGGCTACCATACCGAAGGAGATTGCCGACTATAAGCAGCCGGTCAATCTGGACGAGCTTGTGGGCGATATGAATCTAGCGAAGCTTCAGGCAATATTCGAGGATATAATGAAGCGGCAGGAGAACAAGCTTGACCCGATCAGAAGCAAGTTCGGCAAGATTGAGAAGGAGGAGGTAAGCCTTGAGGAGAAGATGACCTATGTGAGGGAGTATATCACCACGCATAAGCATTTTTCCTTCAGAGAGCTTCTTCTGGCATCATCAAGCAAGGTTCAGATAATAGTGACATTCCTTGCGGTGCTTGAGCTTATCAAGATGGGCAACATCACGGTTGAGCAGGAGAACAGGGATGATGATATTGTTATCACCGTCAGAAATACGGATTTTCCGAATACTGATCTGACCGGGGAGGAGAACACAATAGCATGAATATAGATAAGATGTATGCTGTTATTGAAGCGGTGCTCTTTACGATGGGTGAGTCAGTGGAGGCTTCAAGAATCGCAGCAGCAATAGAGCAGGACGTACCGACCACGGTTAAACTCATACATAATCTCATGGACAGATATGAGGCTGAGGACAGAGGCATTAAGATTATAGAGCTCGAGGACAGCTTTCAGATGTGTACCAAGGCTGAGACCTATGAGTATATCATCAAGGTTGCCACACAGCCTAAGAAGCAGGTGCTCACGGATGTCCTTTTAGAGACATTGTCAATAATAGCTTATAAGCAGCCTATTACAAGGCAGGAGATAGAAGGAATAAGAGGCGTAAGCTGTGACCACGCTGTGAACAAGCTTGTGGAATACGGGCTTGTGGATGAAGTAGGAAGGCTTGATGCACCGGGAAGACCGATTCTTTTCGGCACAACGGAGGAATTTTTAAGAAGCTTCGGTGTCAAGAGCGTTGATGACCTTCCGGTAATCAGTCCGGATAAGGTTGAGGACTTCAGGAAGGAAGCCGAGACCGAGACTGATGAGGAGCAGGGATATTAAAAATATTAACATAAAGGAGCAACGAACATGGAAAGAAAGAATGTATGGTCTGCATCCGATGCAGCCAAGAAGGAAATGATTTTTAAGTTCTGTGAGGATTACAAGAAGTATATCTCCGACTGCAAGACAGAGAGAGAATGCGCAGCAGAGGCAATTAAGATTGCAAAGAAGGCTGGCTACAAGGATTTAAAGACGATCATTGCAAAGAACGGCAGGTTAAAGGCAGGGGACAAGGTGTATGCGTGCCATATGGGCAAGACACTTGCACTCTTTAACATCGGTAAACAGCCTCTTGAGAACGGTATGAAGATTCTCGGAGCCCACATTGATTCCCCTAGAATCGATGTAAAGCAGAATCCTCTTTACGAAGATTCCGATATGGCTCTTCTTGACACACATTATTACGGCGGAATCAAGAAGTATCAGTGGGTAGCACTCCCTCTTGCAATTCACGGTGTTGTTGTATTAAAGAACGGCAAGACCGTCAATGTTGTAATTGGCGAGGACAAGAACGACCCTGTTGTGGGAGTCACAGACCTCTTAATTCATCTTGCAGGTGAGCAGATGGAGAAGAAGGGTGCGAAGGTAGTAGAAGGTGAGAGCCTTGACATTCTTATCGGAAGCATTCCTGAGAAGGATGAGTCAAAGAAGGAGAAGGATGCCAAGGAGAGCGTTAAGACAGGCATGCTCCGTATTCTTAAGGAAAAGTACGGCATTGAGGAGGAGGACTTCTTCAGTGCTGAGCTCGAGGTAGTTCCGGCAGGTCCTGCAAGAGATTACGGAATTGACAGAAGCATGATTATGGGCTACGGACATGACGACAGAGTATGTGCTTACACATCACTCATTGCCATGCTTGATGTAAAGGATGTTGACAAGACAAGCGTATGCCTCCTGGTTGACAAGGAGGAGATAGGCAGCGTCGGAGCAACAGGTATGCACTCTAAGTTCTTCGAGAACATGGTTGCAGAGGTGCTCAACTGCTTAGGAGATTACTCAGAGATTAAGTTAAGAAGAGCACTTACGAACTCTAAGATGCTTTCATCAGATGTAAGTGCGGCATTTGACCCTCTCTATTCTTCAGCATTTGAGAAGAAGAATGCAGCATTCCTTGGAAAGGGAATGGTATTTAACAAGTTCACAGGCTCAAGAGGCAAGTCAGGAAGCAACGATTGTAATGCTGAGTTCTTAGGCGAGATAAGAAATATGCTTGAGAAGCAGAAGGTATGCTATCAGTCTGCTGAGCTTGGCAAGGTAGATGTAGGCGGCGGCGGAACAATTGCTTATATTCTTGCACAGTACGGTATGGAGGTTGTCGACTCAGGTATTCCTGTACTTTCAATGCATGCACCTTGGGAGATTGTAAGCAAGGCTGATGTATATGAGACAATGCTCGGCTATAAGGCATTCCTTATCGGCTGATACTGTATCATTTTGACGTAAAGCATTCATGGAATGAGGATTAAGAGAATATGAAGTGGAAAAAATTCAGAATAACCACAACAACCGCAGCCGAGGACTTGGTTAGCGGAATGTTGATTGAACTCGGGATTGACGGTGTTCAGGTTGAGGACAATGTGCAGCTTTCCGATAAAGACACGAAGGCGATGTTCATAGACATCCTTCCTGAGCTTCCGCCCGACGAGGGCATCGGTTATGTAAGCTTCTATATAGATGAGGACGATGCGACCGATGAGCTCATGGAAAACGTGCGAAACGGTCTCAATGACCTCAGGGATTTTGTCGATGTCGGAGCATGCACAATCGAGGAGTCCGAGACAGAGGATAAGGACTGGGTTAATAACTGGAAGGAATACTTTAAGCCTTTCATGGTCAAGGATATTGTTATCAAGCCTACATGGGAGACTGTACCTGATGATATGCAGGGAAGAATGGTTGTCAATATAGACCCGGGTACGGCATTCGGAACGGGAATGCATGAGACCACACAGCTTGTCATAAAGCAGCTCGAGAAGTATGTGACACCTGACAGTGAGCTTCTCGATGTCGGAACCGGAAGCGGAATACTTGCTGTAATCGCTAAGATGCTCGGAGCAAAGAGCATTATCGGAACCGATCTTGACGAGAACGCCATAACGGCAAGTGCCGAGAATATGGAGGCTAACGGCTTCTCACCTGATATATTCAAGGTTATTCAGGGAAATATTATAGATGACAAGGCTGTTCAGGATGAAGTCGGCTATGAAAAGTATGACATTGTCACAGCCAATATCCTTGCAGATGTCATTATGCCGCTGTCAAAGGAGATTGCACAGCATATCAAGCACGGAGGCGTATTTATAACCTCAGGAATAATTGATATGAAGGAAGAGGCGGTAAAAAAGACCATAATGGAGAATCCTGAGCTTGAGATAGTTGATGTATCACATCAGGGTGACTGGGTTTCGATTACGGCAATAAGAAAGTAGACATGGGAACAGAAGGACAATGTACCATTTTTTTGTTGAACAGAATCAGATAAAAGACAGCAGAATACACGTTGGAGGGACGGATTACAATCATATTAAGAATGTAATCCGTCTGAAAAACGGTGATAATGTGCTTATAAGTGTAAAAAATAATTTAACCGATGATTATTCATCCGGGAATTATATGTGCAGCCTTGATGAGTATACAGACAATGAGGCTGTGTTTGACATTATCGAGAAAAATGTGGCTGATACGGAGCTTCCGTGCAGGGTTATAATATATCAGGGACTGCCAAAGAGCGATAAGCTTGAGCTTATAATACAGAAAGCGGTTGAGCTTGGAGCATCACAGATAGTGCCTGTGGCGATGAAGCGCTCCGTGGTAAAGCTTGATGATAAGAAGGCGGCTTCCAAGCTTGCGCGCTGGAATGCAATAAGCGAGAGCGCAGCTAAGCAGAGCAAGCGCTCGGTCATACCTCAGGTAGGACCTGTAATGAGCTACAAGGAAGCATTAAAGGATGCGGCAAAATGTGATATATGCTTCGTTCCGTATGAGAATGAGAACGGAATGAAGGAGACAAGAAGACTTGTGGATACGATAAAGCCGCAGGACAGTGTGGCTGTGTTCATAGGCCCTGAGGGCGGCTTTGAGGAAGATGAGATTGCCGCGGCAAGGGAGCTTGGAATGCACACGATAACGCTCGGAAAGCGTATATTGAGAACTGAGACAGCAGGAATAGCATTTCTTTCCATGCTTGCCTATGCGTTAGAGGACTGATGAATATGGAAATATATTTGGACAATTCAGCGACAACAGCGGTACATCCTGCCGTTGTAGAGCTTATGAGTAAGATAATGCTTGAGGATTACGGTAATCCGTCCTCCAAGCATAACAAGGGTGTTCAGGCTGAGAGATATTTAAACGAGGCTAAGGAGACACTTGCTTCGATTCTTAAATGCGACAAGAAGGAGCTTTTGTTTACGTCCGGCGGTACAGAATCGGATAACATGGCATTTATCGGAACCGCGATGGCGAACAAAAGACGCGGCAATCATATTATTACCACGATGATTGAACATCCTGCAATTCTTGAGACAACGGTATTCCTTGAAAAGAACGGGTTTGAGATAACATATCTTCCGGTTGATTCGACTGGCTGTGTAAGCCTTGATGCCCTTAGGGAGGCGTTAAGACCGGAGACTATTTTGGTATCAATCATGTATGCCAACAATGAGGTCAGTATCGTTGAGCCGATAACTGAGGCAGCGGCGATTGTCAAGGAATATAATCCCGAGATTATTTTCCATACTGATGCCGTTCAGGCGTTCGGAAAGTTCAGGATAATTCCTAAGAGGGAGAATATAGACCTCATGTCGGTGAGCGCACATAAGCTTCACGGGCCTAAGGGAGTCGGATTTTTATATATCAAGGACAAGACGAAGATTAATCCGATTATCTTCGGTGGCGGACAGCAGAAGGGAATGCGTTCGGGAACGGAGAATGTACCGGGAATAGCGGGAATGGCACTTGCGGCAAAGCTCTGCTATGAGAATTTTGATGAGAAGATGGAAAGGCTCTATGAACTTAAGGAATATTTCATAGATAAGGTTCTTGAAATACCGGGAACGGTGTTCAACGGCAGAAGAGGACATGAGGGAACGCCTCATGTAATCAGCATAAGCTTCGAGAATGTCAGAAGCGAGGTGCTTTTGCATGCTCTTGAGGACAAGGGCATATATGTATCGTCAGGCTCGGCATGTTCGTCCAACAAGCCGGCGCTCTCAGGTACACTCAAGGCTATCGGTGTGAAGAACAACCTGTTAGATTCAACCATCAGGTTCAGCCTATGCACGGAGAACACCAAGGAAGAGCTTGATGAGGTTATAGCGGCACTTAATGAGCTTGTGCCTATGCTCAGAAGATATACAAGACACTAGAGAAATCGGAAGGAGGAAATATGTACAAAGCATTTTTGATTAAGTACGGAGAAATCGGTACTAAAGGAAAGAACAGATATATATTTGAGGATATGCTTGTACATCAGATACGCCATGCCCTGAAGAAGGTTGAAGGCACATTTGATGTGACTAAGGAAAATGGAAGAATATATGTTGAAGGAACGAGTGAGTTCGATGATGAGGATGCCATAAATGCGCTTAAGAAGGTGTTCGGTATCCTTTGGATATGCCCTATGCTTCAGGTGAAGGACGAGGGCTTTGACAAGCTTGCCGAGGAGGTTGTCGATTACCTTAAGACAATGTACAAGGGAAAGAAGATGACCTTCAAGGTAAATGCAAGGCGTGCGAGAAAGAATTATCCTCTTGATTCAATGGGAATCAATATGGCTATGGGAGAGAAGATTCTTGATGCCATCCCTGAGATGACGGTTGATGTTCACAAGCCTGATATATATGTGAACATCGAGATAAGAAGCAGAATCAACATCTATACTGAGCTTATTCCGGGACCGGGAGGTATGCCTGTCGGAACGAACGGAAAGGCAATGCTGCTTCTCTCAGGAGGAATAGACAGCCCTGTTGCAGGATATATGGTTGCAAAGCGAGGAGTTAAGATTGATGCGGTATACTTCCATGCACCGCCATATACAAGCGAGAGAGCCAAGCAGAAGGTAATTGACCTCGCAAGAATCGTCACACAGTATTCGGGACCGATTAATCTTCATGTGGTTAATTTCACGGATATTCAGTTATATATCTATGAGAAGTGTCCTCATGATGAGCTCACAATCATTATGAGGAGATACATGATGAAGATTGCTGAGCATTTTGCCAATGAATCGGACTGCCTCGGACTCGTAACGGGCGAGAGCATAGGTCAGGTTGCCAGCCAGACGATGCACAGTCTGCTCGTAACCAATGCGGTATGCGAGCTTCCTGTAATCAGACCGCTCATAGGCTTCGATAAGCAGGAGATTATTGATATATCCGAGAAAATCGGAACATACGAGACATCCATACTTCCTTTTGAGGACTGCTGCACGATATTCGTTGCTAAGCATCCTGTGACCAAGCCTAATAAGAAGGCTATTGAGAGGTCGGAGCTTAAGCTGTCGGAGAAGATAGATGAGCTTGTAAAGACAGCGATAGAGACTACGGAGACAATCTGGGTTGAGTAAATATGTTGTGACCTAAGGCATACGCCTTGAGTCACGGCATACACAAAAGGGATTCCGCAATGCGGAACCCCTTTTATAAAGATGATATTGCATGTTCTTATGTAGGTCTGTGTGACTTATACAAGATATGGAGCGAGAACTGAAAGAATTGTATCTACGTTCTCCTCAGCATGAATATTCAGGTCGATAGGCTTGCTTAAGTCAAGGGAAAAGATACCCATAATAGACTTAGCGTCGATAACGTATCTGCCTGATACAAGGTCAAAATCAACATCGAACTTGGTGATATCGTTTACAAATGACTTAACCTTATCGATAGAATTAAGTGAAATCTGAACTGTTTTCATGGTACACCCTCCTGTAGTTTTTATTAACTCAATGATACATTTTTAACTTAAAAAAGTCAATACAAAATGTCAGAAAGAAGGTACTAATTTTAATGAAATGTACATTACATAATCTTGGTTGTAAGGTAAATTCTTACGAAACAGAGGCCATGAGACAGCTATTGGAGGCAGCAGGTTACGATATAGTGGAATTCGGTAAGGAGACAGCGGATGTATACATCATAAATACCTGCACGGTCACCAATATTGCAGACCGCAAATCAAGGCAGATGCTTCACAGGGCTAAGAAGGACAATCCGAATGCGGTTGTCGTTGCTGCCGGCTGCTATGTTCAGGAGGCGGGGGAAAAGCTTTTGGAGGACAGTGCGGTCGACATAATTGTCGGCAACAATAAAAAGGGGCAGATTGTGGAGGTCCTGGATGAATATTTTAAGGGCAGGGATACTGATTCGTTCATAGATATCAACAAGACCAAGGATTATGAGAGGCTTGCAATCAGCGGAAGCGAGATACACACAAGAGCCTATATCAAGATTCAGGACGGCTGCAATCAGTTCTGTACCTACTGTATAATTCCTTTTGCAAGGGGAAGGGTAAGAAGCAGAAGCCTTGAGGATATCATGGCTGAGGTTAATAAGCTTGCCGAAAGCGGCTGTCATGAGATAGTGATCACGGGAATACATCTGAGCTCATATGGGCTTGATTTCGATAATACCGAATACAATGCACAGCCTGTTCCGAATGCAGAGAGGCTTTTGCAGGTTATAGAGGCGATAGATAAGGTTGATGGTATTGAGAGAATACGCCTTGGCTCTCTTGAACCGAGAATTATTACGGATGATTTTTTGACACGCCTTTCGGCAGTGAAGAAGATATGTCCTCATTTCCATCTTTCGCTGCAGAGCGGATGTGATGCGACACTGAGAAGAATGAACAGAAGATACGACACGGCGGAATTTGCTGCCGGAGTTGACAAAATAAGAGAATATTTTGACAGGCCTGCCGTGACGACGGACGTTATAGTGGGCTTTCCGGGAGAGACAGATGAGGAGTTCGCGGTGACGAAGAAATATCTTGAGAAAATCAGGTTCTTCGAGATGCATGTATTCAAGTATTCAAGACGAAAAGGCACAATCGCTGACAGGATGAGTGATCAGGTTGACGACAGCATAAAGAATGTGCGCAGTGACGAGCTTATAGAGCTTGATGAAGCATTGTCAAAGGAATACAGGGAGAGCTTCATAGGAGAAAAAGAAAAGGTACTTGTGGAGGAATATGTCGAAAAGGACGGGAAAAAGTATGCCGTCGGACATACAGGAAGGTATGTAAAGGTGTACATATCTGTGGATGAGAACAGCACGGACAGCATAAAAATCAATTCAGAGACAGATGTAATAATAAGTGGTCTTTTTGGAAAAGATAGTGTAATGTCACAGGAAGCTATTGCAAATTGTTAAAAATTATATTATGATAAAATGTATAGTGCAAAGGACGTGAAGATTATGTCAGACTTAACCAATACACAATATTTTAAGGTTGCGGATGAACAGCATATGGAAGTATCCGATGTTCTTAATACCGTGTGCAAGGCTTTGACTGAGAAGGGCTATAACCCGATTAATCAGATAGTGGGATATATTATGTCAGGTGACCCTACATACATAACCAGCCATAATAATGCCAGAAGCCTTATTATGAAGGTTGAACGTGATGAATTAGTTGAGGAGCTTCTCAAGAATTATATTTCAGTTAAAGGTTTATAAGTGTATGAGAATATTAGGATTGGATTATGGAACGAAGACAGTGGGCGTTGCAGTCAGCGACCCGCTTATGCTTACTGCCCAGGGATTGGAGATTATCCGCAGGAAGGAAGAGAATAAGCTGCGCCAGACATTGGCACGAATTGAGGAGATTATCGAGGAATACGAAGTCTCTCTTATTGTGCTCGGACTTCCGAAGCATATGAATAATTCCGAGGGAATACGTGTAGAGAGCACCATGGAATTCAAGGAAAAGCTTGAGCGCAGAATGGGGCTTGAGGTGGTTATGTGGGATGAGAGACTTACCACCGTTGCGGCTGACCGCACCATGATGGAGGCGGGAATCAGAAGAGAGAACAGAAAAGAGTATGTGGACATGCTTGCAGCCACATTTATTTTACAGGGATATCTTGACAACCTTGCATTTAAGAAAAAAACAGGAAATGAGGAATAAAAATGGCAGATACAGAAAAGCTTGTATTTCAGACAGAGGATGGAAAGGAAGTAGAATTTGAGGTAATTGAATCCACAAGAGTGAACGGAGCAGATTACCTTTTGGTTACAACGGATGACACATCCGTATACGACAGCGAGAATGATGATGACGACAGCGAGGCAGTATTTATCCTTAAGGATACATCTGCACCGGAGTCGGAGGATGCATTATATGAGTTCGTGGATGATGAGGAAGAGCTTGACGCTGTTTTTAAGATTTTTGAACAGCTTTTAGATGATGAAGAAGAATAGTAGAACGTGATTTTTTGGAGGTGTTTTTTTGAAAACGGATACAACTGAAAAGGTTAAGATAATTCCACTCGGCGGATTAGAGCAGATTGGAATGAACATGACTGCCTTCATGTATGGGGACAGTATTGTTGTTGTGGACTGCGGTCTGTCTTTTCCTGATGACGATATGTTGGGAATTGACCTTGTAATTCCCGATGTCACATTTTTAAAGGATAATATCGACAAGGTTAAGGGCTTCGTGGTAACACACGGACATGAGGACCACATCGGAGCTTTTCCGTATGTGCTAAAGGATGTCAATAAGCCGATATATGCAACTAAGCTTACAATGGGAATCATAGAGACCAAGCTTAAGGAGCACAATCTTCTTGGAACCACCAAGCGTAAGGTCGTAAAGTACGGTCAGTATATAATGCTTGGCGATTTCAGAATAGAATTCATAAGAATCAACCACAGTATTGCGGATGCATGTGCGCTTGCCATATATACACCTGCCGGAACGATAATTCACACAGGTGACTTTAAGGTGGATTACACACCGGTATTCGGTGAGCCTATTGACCTGCAGAGGTTCGGCGAGATAGGCAGGAAGGGCGTTCTTGCAATGCTCTGTGACAGTACGAATGTTATGCGTCCGGGCTACACGATGTCTGAGAAGACGGTTGGAAAGACCTTTGATAACATATTTAATGATAATCAGAACAGCAGAATTATTGTTGCGACTTTCGCATCCAATGTTGACAGAGTTCAGCAGATAATCAATTCTGCGGCAAAGTATAACCGTAAGGTTGCAGTCGAGGGCAGAAGCATGGTCAACATTATCAATGTTGCCAGTGAGCTTGGATATCTTGACATACCTGAGGGCATGCTTGTCGAGACAGACGAGCTTAAGAAGTACACTGACAGCCAGACTGTTATTATAACAACCGGAAGCCAGGGCGAGTCGATGGCGGCACTTTCACGTATGGCTGCATCGATTCATAAGAAGGTTACGATTAAGCCGGGTGATGTTGTAATTGTAAGTGCAACACCTATTCCGGGCAACGAGAAGTCGGTTGCAAGAGTGATTAACGAGCTTTCAATGAAGGGTGCGAAGGTTATTTTCCAGGATACGCATGTATCCGGACATGCTTCACAGGAAGAGATTAAGCTTATGTATTCCATTATTAAGCCTAAGTACGCTATTCCGGTGCATGGCGAGTACAGACATCTTAAGACACATGCAGACCTTGCAGTGTCCATGGGCATACCTAAGGAGAATGTATTTATCATGTCATCCGGAGATGTTCTCGAGCTTGGCTATGACGGAGCCGGCAAGACCGGAACGGTTACAGCGGGAAGTCTTCTTGTAGACGGACTCGGTGTCGGTGATGTAGGTAATATCGTGTTAAGAGACAGACAGAATCTTGCCGAGAACGGTATAATTATCGTTGTGCTTACACTTGAAAAGTATACGAACCAGCTTCTTGCCGGTCCTGATATAGTTACAAGAGGCTTTGTATATGTAAGAGAATCCGAGACACTTCTTGAGGATGCGACAAGCGTTGTCCGCGAGTCGGTCGACAAGTGCCTTGAGAAGAACATAAGTGACTGGGGAAAGATAAAGAATATCATTAGAGATGACTTGAGCGAGTATCTTTGGAGAAAGATGAAGAGAAATCCTATGATTCTGCCTATAATCATGGAGGTGTCATAATTGGGTGACAGCAGGAATAAGACATTGGAGAACAGCATGGTCGATGTAAAGACTGAACAGCTTGTGCAGGCTATAATCGACAGCGAAGAGTATAAGAGCTTTCTGTACTATCTCGGTGAGATTAAGAAGCAGCCGGAGCTTTATGAGAGGGTGTGCGATTACAGAAAGCGTAATTTTGAGCTTCAGAACATGGATGCGGATGACAATATGTTCGATGAGGTAATGCGTTTTCAGATGGAAAATGCAGGTATAAGGAAGAATGAGCTTGTCAACGAATTCCTTAAGGCTGAGCTGTCTGTCTGCCGCATGCTTCAGGGCATTACGCGGACGATTGCGGACAGAGTGGAGCTTGATACTGATTTTCTGTAAGGGGTATGCATATGGGAACCAGAAATGCTGTTAAGACGGTAATCACAATTTCATATAAGATAATAATACTTGCACTCATTGTAATGCTTGTGTATTATGCCGGTCAAGCTGCGTTCAGATTCGGCGCTGCCGTCTTTAATGAGTCTTCAATGGATGATCCTTCCATGGCAAGGGATAAGACTGTTACAATACCGGATAATCCGAGTATTGATGATGTTGCGGATGTGCTCGATAAGGCTGAGCTTGTTGACGGAAAGCTGCTATTTAAGGTTCAGGCCATGCTGTCAGATTACAGCAAATACTTTGTCGGCGGCACATTCGAGCTCAACACGGGCATGACACCTACTCAGATAATGGCTGCCATAACGGAGGAGAGCCGTACAGCGGCGGCAGAGAAGGAGTCAAAGTGATTACTGACGAGAGAATTACATCATACATACATTCGCTTGCGGGCAATGACAGCGGGATATGTATGCAGATAGAGAAGGAAGCGCTTGCCGATAACGTTCCGATAATAAGGAAGGAGATGGGGTGCTTTCTTAAGACGATTCTCGCATCCAAGCACCCTAAGAACATTCTTGAGGTTGGGGCTGCCGTCGGGTATTCCTCGATTCTTATGAGTGAGAATATAGACAGCGATGCAGGAATTACAACGATAGAGAATTATGACAAGAGGATTGCAAAAGCGAAGGAGAATATCAGGCGCGCCGGAAAGGAGAATGTAATAACACTTCTTGAGGGTGATGCGGGAGAGCTCCTTAAGACGCTTTCGGGTCCTTATGATTTTATATTTATGGATGCCGCAAAGGCACAGTATATTGTTATTCTTCCGGAGATATTGAGGCTTTTAGCGCCCGGCGGAATACTTATAACGGACAATGTGCTTCAGGAGGGAGATCTTGTTCAGTCACGGTTTGCCGTGTGCAGACGCGACAGAACGATTCACTCGCGCATGAGAGAGTATCTTTATGCGGTGACGCATTGTGAGGAGCTTGTGACAAGTGTTATACCGCTTGGCGACGGCATAACCTTCAGTGTAAAGAAGCAGTGAATTGAAGCTGAGATACAGTAATACGGAAATGAGGAGCAATATGAAATTACCTGAATTATTGATACCTGCAAGCAGTCTTGAGGTTCTTAAGACTGCTGTTATATATGGTGCCGATGCGGTCTATATAGGAGGAGAGGCGTTCGGTCTCCGCGCAAAGGCAAAGAACTTCACCATCGATGAGATGGCTGAGGGTGTGTGCTTTGCACATGAGCATGACGTGAAGGTGTATGTAACAGCTAACATACTTGCACATAACAGGGATCTGGACGGAGCGAGAGAATATTTTAAGGAGCTTGGAGAGAAGGTTCATCCGGATGCACTTATTATCTCCGACCCTGCGATATTTACCATAGCGCAGGAGGTGCTTCCTGAGATGGAGCTTCATGTGAGCACACAGGCGAACAATACCAATTACGGAACCTATAACTTCTGGCACAGGCTTGGAGCTAAGAGAGTTGTAACTGCGAGAGAGCTGTCACTTGCAGAGATAAAGGAGATTCGTGAGCATATACCTGATGACCTTGAGATAGAGACATTCGTGCATGGAGCAATGTGCATATCATATTCAGGCAGATGTCTGCTCAGCAGCTTCCTCACGGGCAGGGATGCCAATCAGGGAGAGTGCACACACCCTTGCCGATGGAAATATGCTGTCGTTGAGGAGACAAGACCGGGCGAGTATATGCCTGTATATGAGAATGAGAGAGGCACATATATATTCAATTCCAAGGATCTGTGCATGATTGAGCATATTCCTGAGATGATTGATGCCGGAATTGACAGCCTTAAGGTTGAGGGAAGAATGAAGACGGCACTGTATGTTGCCACTGTTGCGAGAACATACAGAATGGCGCTTGATGATTATGCGAAGTCGGAGGAGCTGTACAGAAGCAGGATTCCTGTATATAAGGAGGAGATTGCAAAGTGTACTTACAGACAGTACACGACAGGCTTCTTCTTCGGCAAGCCTGACCACAATACACAGATATATGACTCGAACGTGTATATGAGAGAGTACACCTATCTCGGAATAGTCGGGGATAAGAACGCCGAGGGAATGTATGCGGTTGAGCAGAGAAATAAGTTCTCCGTAGGCGAGGAGATTGAGGTCATGAAGCCTAACGGCGACAATGTGGCAGTGACCGTGAAGGCAATTAAGGATGCCGAGGGCAATGAGCGTGAGAGCGCACCTCATCCGAAGGAGCTTTTATACATTGACCTTGGAACAGAGCTTGACAAGTATGATATTTTAAGACGCAAAGAGGATTGAGCGGAATGGGACTTGTAATGATTCTATGTCATTATAGGTCCTTTTTGCATTTTTTAAAGAAGCTGCATGCCATGTATTTTGTCACAGGTGGTCATGCACAGGAAGGCGGCAGACGGCATAGAATGTAATAACCCGTAAGTGACAGGGAAGAATGTGATGAAGGCATTTGACAGACCTCTGACTGCTGTACAGGAGAGATATTATCTTGAGCTTTTTCATCAGGGAGATAAGAAGGCAAAGGAGATTCTGATAGAAAAGAATATGAGGCTTGTTGTCCACATGGTAAAAAAATATTCATGCAGCGAATATGAGCTTGAGGACATGATATCGATAGGCACGATTGGACTTATAAAGGCGATAGACAGCTTCGATGAGAAGAAGGGAAACAGACTTGTGACCTATGCCGCAAAGTGCATAGACAATGAACTGCTTATGATGTTTCGCAGTGAGAAGAAACGCTCAAAGGAAATATCCTTAAATGAACCTCTCGGAACAGACAAGGAGGGGAACAAAATATGCTTTCAGGATATAACATTCTCCGAGGATGAGGATGTGGTTGCAAGACTGCAGAATAATCAGGATATAATTAAGCTTAAGGAGGCCTTCAACAATATTCTCTCCGACAGGGAGAGGGAAATAATAGTGTACAGGTACGGTCTGTACGGGAAAAGGGAACGCACACAGAGGGAGCTTGCGGCTGAGTACGGAATAAGCAGGAGCTATGTGAGCAGAATAGAAAAGAGAGCGCTTGAACGTCTCAAGGAAGCCTTCGAAGAATAAAGTGTTGCTCTTGAATAAGTAAAATGATATAATATAGAAGATATTGTAATGACAAAAGTATAGGTGGATAATATGAGTTTTAAAAAGCCGGAATACTGCAGTGTGTTGGGAGTACACGTTACCGTCGGAGATATGAACTCCATTAAACAGTGTGTGCTTGACAATATTGAAGAGCTGCGAGGAAAATATATATGTGTTGCCAATGTGCATACAACGGTGACGGCATATGAGAACCGCAATTACCGCAGGGTTCAGAATGGTGCCGCCATGGTCTTTCCTGACGGAGGACCTTTGAGCATAGTGTGCAGACTTATGGGACATAAGAATGCAAGCAGAGTTACCGGACCTGATTTTATGGGTGAGATGTTCAAGGAGAAGGGTGTGCGCCAGTTCTTTTACGGAAGCACGCCTGAGACATTGGACAAGCTTAAGGGGATACTCGAGAAGGAACATCCTGAGATAGAGATATGCGGTATGTATTCGCCTCCGTTTAGGACATTATCGCCTGAGGAGGACGAGCAGATTGTCAATATGATTAATGAGACTAAGCCTGATATCGTATGGATAGGGCTCGGGGCGCCTAAGCAGGAGAACTGGATGGCAAAGCATGAGGACAGAGTGGATGCCGTCATGGTTGGTGTCGGAGCCGGTTTTGACTATTTTGCCGGGAATATCAAGAGAGCACCGATGATAATGCAGAAGCTCTCGTTGGAATGGCTGTACAGGCTTGTCCAGGAGCCGAAGAGACTGTATAAGCGCTATTTTTCCACGAATACGATGTTTCTTGTGGCATGTTACAGGCTGTGGAAGCAGTCGAGAAAGATTAAAAAGAGAAGATAGAAGTCCGGTGAGACCATAAGGAGTATTATGAAATTTTTTAAAAGGATAATTAACTGGGCATATCAGAATAATGATGTGTTTTATTATATATCGATTTTGAGCCTTGTGTTCGCAAAGACGCTCGGATTCTACTCGGGAGATATGGAATATAAGCTTATAATGGTATTCGCCATGTTATGTCTCGGACTTAAGCTTCTGTTTACCAGGTACACGTTAAAAGAAGTCATAATAATGGCGGTCATAGGCTTATATGCCGTGCTCATATACCTTAAGACCGGGTATATAACGTTCACCATCACGGTTCTGACGCTGCTCGGAATAAAGAACGTTGATGTATATGACCTTATGAAGAAGATGCTGTTCGTGAGGATTATATGTATTTCCGTACTGGTGACGGCGAGCGTGGTCGGAATAGTGGGGAATACGGTCAAGGATCAGTATGATGACGGGCTGACATACGCGTATGGATTCCAGAGCCCGAACGAGTTCATGGTGAATGTGTTTATAACCGTTGCCATGTTTATGTATCTTAATTATAAGAAGCTTAACTGTCTTCATTTTCTGCTGTCGCTGTATGCGTTCTATGCGGTGTACCGGGTTACGAACAGTATGACGGGCTTTATGCTCGGAATGTTCCTTGTATTTGTATTCCTGTGCCTTAAGTTGCTCGATAAGCTTGGCAAGCCGGGATATATGATAACAAGAATCATAAGTGCGGCAGTCATACCGACGAGCACTCTGTGCTTTATAGGTACGTTTGCGGCATCGGTATTCTTCGATGTGAATAACAGTCTGATGTTCAAGATGGATCAGCTTATTACGGGAAGACTTAAGATACAGCATCAGTACTGGCTTAACTACGGTTTTTCATGGCTTGGGAAGGATATAAGCAGAGCTGCGGCAAGATGGGACGGCGTTCAGATTAACAACGGCTTCCTCGACAGCAATTACTGGTGTACATTTTACAAATACGGATTTGTGACGGAGGCGTTATTTCTTGCCTGTCTTGTATTTGCATCATGGTATTTTTACAAAAAAAAGAATTACCGCCTTACAATAATTATAAATGTGCTGTGTCTCTACGGACTGATGGAGGATTTCCTAATCAGTTCCGTGGTCAATCCGTTCCTGCTCTTTGTTGCGTTCGCAATATATGATGCGGCAGGAAAAAATAAGAAAGTATCCGGAGAGGTAATAAGGCTTGAGTAAAAAAGTAACTATTATAACTAATATACCATCGCCGTACAGGGTGGATTTTTTCTATTATCTTCAGACACACTGCACCGGGTATGAATTCTCTGTAATGTATTACTGCAACGATAATATGGCGAGACAGTGGAAGGCGGACGAGGATAGAATTGTCAATTCCTATTTTGTCCCGTCTAAGACCGTGCGAATCAAAAAGAAGTTCGATGACCATTTTATATCGTTTCCTGTGGGTGTCGGCCGCCTGCTTGACAGGCTTGCACCGGATGTGGTTGTTGCGATGGAGTACAGCCCTGCAATATTACAGGCGATGAACTGGTGCAGAAGGAAGAAGGTTCCGTATGTGAGCTGGACTGACGGAACAATCAATTCGGAAAAGAATATAGGAAAGCTGCAGAAGCTTTCAAGAAAATATATTTTCAAGCATGCAGATGCGTTCATAGGCAGCAGTCACGCGTCGATGGAGAACCAGTTAAGTTATGGTGCTCCGGCAGAGCGCTGCCATATAAGCATGCTCACGGTTGATCTTGATAAGTATTATATAGGTGACAGAAATTGGAGTTCCGACAGCATTCTGTATGTGGGAAGTCTTATAGAGCGCAAGGGCGTTGACTTACTTATCGAGGCATTGGCAAAGTGCCGCAATAAGTCTGTCAAGCTTGTTATTGTCGGCGACGGCAGGGAGAAGGACAGTCTGGCGCAGTCGGCTGAGAGACTTGGCGTGGCTGACAGAGTAGTATTTAAGGGCTTCCTTGCAGGGGACGAGCTAAGGCAGTGCTACAAGGATGCGGGTGCGTTCGTGCTTCCGACGAGGGAGGACTGCTTCGGACTTGTGCTTGTTGAGGCTATGTGTGCCAAGCTGCCGATACTTGTGTCTAAGTATTCGGATGCGGCTTCGGAGACAGTTGAGGATGGTGCTAACGGATATATCATAGACCCGTATGACGCGGAAGCTTTTGCGGGGAAGATAGATGAGGTTATGGCAGATGCCGGTACGAGAGAAAGACTCGGAATGGCAAGCTTCTCGGCAACTGATAAGTTCAGATTTGAGAGTGTTGCACAGGGATATATTGAAGCTATTGAAGATGCGTTAGGCAGGGAGAAGCGATAACATGGTTGTGGTTAAGATTGGTGATGGTCTGGGAAATCAGATGTTTAATTATGCATGCGGCTATTCGGTTGCAAAGCATGACGGGGATACACTTCTGCTGGACACATCGGAGGTCGATAATTCGACATTGCGTTCATACGGACTTGACAAGTTCAACATTGAATATAAGGACAGGGAAAGCTTCAGCAACAGGAATTTCTTCTGCAAGCTCTACAAAAGATTGAGAAGAAATCTGAAGTATAACGTTATCGCGGAGCGAAGGGACGAGGCATGTCCGCGCGATATGACCGTGTATAAGAAGAAGCTTATCAGGAACAAATATCTGTACGGGTATTTTCAGAACCTTGTGTACCTTGATAACTGCATGGATGATATAAGAAGGCAGTTCACACCGAGCAAGCCGTTCTCTGAGAGAGCGGGGGAACTGATAAAGCAGCTTGAGAGCGGGGAGACCTGTTCGGTTCATATAAGGGGAGGCGACATTGAGCCGCTCCCGTATGCATATTATGAGAAGGCTGTCGCAGAAATATTAAAAAAGAACGGCAAGGTCAGGTTCATATTCTTTTCCAATGTCCGCGAGCTGACGGAAAGCTACGAAAAGCAGCTTAATATTGATGCGGTATCCATATGGGAGCTTGGAGGCTTCACGGATATAGAGGAGCTGTTTCTTATGAAGGCATGCAAAAGCCATATACTGTCGGACAGCACATTTGCAAGATGGGCTGCACTCCTTGATGATAAGGGCGGACAGGTGTGCGCACCGTATTCTGTTGATGCAGGGAAGATATACAGACCTGAGTGGAATATGATAGATTACAGAAATGAGGAAGCTATATGAAATCAATAGGAAAGATGTTCTCAATGTTCAACGGCAGGCAGAAGCTTAAGCTGTTCGGAATGTCGATTATTATTCTCGGCGGAGCGGTCATGGAGCTTGTTGCCTTATATGCGTTCAATAATTTTATTGAGGCTATTATGATGCCCGATAACTATATGGACAATGCGTTTATCGCCCTGTTCTGTAATGTATTCGGTATAGAAGGCTATAAGAACGTTGTTATTCTGTGCTCTGCATTTATTATTGCGGCATATCTTGTAAAGACATTTTACATAATCATGCAGAATAATATAATGTACAAGTTCATCTATTTCGGTCATAAGGAGCTGTCCTGCAAGGTTATGAACAGCTACCTTGAGCAGGATTATTTTTTCCATGTAAAGAATAACAGTGCAGACCTCATAAGGAATGTATACAACGATACGAACATGTTCTATGTTGCGGTGCTCAATGTAATACAGCTTATTTCAGAGCTGTGCACAATCACGGCAATCGGAATATATCTGTTCGTGAAGGACGGCATGCTCACACTCGGAATAGGTGTGATAGTGGGGTCGTTCACATTCTTCTTCATGAGATTTTATAAGAACAGACTTAAACATATGGGCGAGGAGTACAGAAGACTGTATGCCGGTATTGTAAAGTGCATGCAGCAGTCATTCGGAGGAATCAAGGAGATTAAGATTGCCAACAGGGAGAAGTTCTTCTCAGACGAGTTCGACTCCATCAATTATGACCTCGCGAAGAATCAGAAGGACAATGCACTTCTCAATTCGATACCTAAGCCGGTGATGGAGGCTGCATGTATCGGCTCGCTTATGATAATAGTAATTATCAAGGCATGTACAGGAGACATAAGCGCGGCATTCGCAACGACACTCGGCGTATTTGCGATGGGTGCGATGAGACTTCTGCCGTCGGTCAACAAGATCAGCGCATATATAAGCACTCTGTTATACAGCAGGGCATTTGTCGAGTCGGTATATACGGAGAGACAGAGAATGCTTGCAATAGCAAAGCGCAAATCCGAGGAAAATACCGTATCAGACATCAGCTTTGACAAGGGAATATTTGTCGATAAGCTGTCATTTGCGTATGATGCGGAATCAGAGAATGTTATTGATGATGTGACCTTCCATATTGATAAGAATACCTCTGTTGCATTCATAGGTCCATCGGGAGCAGGAAAGACAACCATGGTCGATATTATGCTCGGAGTACTTAAGCCTCAGAAGGGTGCCGTGAAGGTGGACGAAAAGGACATTGCGGACTGCATGGATGCATGGCATAAGAAGGTAGGCTATATTCCGCAGAACATCTACCTTATGGATGAATCCTTGAGAAGAAATATTGCCTTCGGAGTACCTGAGAATCAGATAGATGATGAGAAGGTATGGGAGGTTATAAGGGAAGCACAGCTCGAGAATGTTGTCAAGGAGATGGATGAAGGCCTTGACACGGTTATTGGTGAGATGGGTGTGAGACTGTCAGGAGGTCAGAGACAGAGAATAGGCATAGCGAGAGCTCTGTACAGAAATCCTGAGATACTTGTTCTTGACGAGGCAACCTCTGCTCTTGATACTGAGACAGAGAGAGCGGTTATGGAGGCTATCGACAGTCTGCACGGAAGAATGACATTGATAATTATTGCACACAGACTTTCGACCATCAAGAACTGCGATGTAGTATATCAGGTAAAAGAGGGTAAGGTAACAAGGAGCAATGAATCATTTAATTAACGGCAGGGTAAGCATAGTTGTTCCGGTGTATAATACGGATGCAGCATTCCTGACAGAATGCTTTGAATCGGTTAAGGCACAGGACTATGAGGATATAGAGCTCATTATTGTTGACGACGGAAGCACTAAGACGGAGACAGGGGAATGCTGCAAAAGCTTTTCGGGAGGCTGGGATAAGTGCATACTTGTAACCATTGTCAATTCAGGCGTATCCCGTGCAAGAGCACAGGGTATTGAGCACGCATCGGGAAGTATGATAATGTTCCTAGACAGCGATGACAGGCTTGAAGCCGGCGCGGTAAGCCGTCTTGTCGGAGCTATGAAGGAGACTCACGCGGATGCGGTTATAGCTCAGGCTGAGAGCGGCAGGAGGATTCCTCATATGCAGACATATCAGGGGCTTGACATACTGCATGCACTCCTTGAGAACAATGAGGCTGCATTCGGATGGGCACTGTGGGCAAAGCTTTATGACACGGAGCTCATGAGCAGGTGCTATAAAGCATACGATAACATCTACTATGGTGAGGATCTGCTTGTGAATGCACTGTATTTTAAGGCTGCACGCTCGGCGGTGGTGATTGATGACAAGCTCTATTTTTACAGGACGGATAATCCTGACAGCGCGATGTCACAGGCACGCTCGGTTAAGAAGCTGAGCCTTATCACAATGTGGCAGGAGATGGCGGAAATATACAGCGGATGCGGCATGAAAGACGAGACGGAGAGGATTATGGCTAACTACTATGATTCGCTGCTTTCGGGATATTTACAGTGCGATTATTACAGATATGATAACTATAAGGAATATATGAAGGAGATTAAAGGGAGACTTAAAGCGTCGCTTGGAGAGATTCTTAAGAACAAGTATGTTCCTTGTAAATATAAATATATAGCTGCGGTCTATTTTAAGTGGTTATTTGAGTTAAAGAGGCTTGTCACGAACAAAAAGCAGTGAAAGTCTCTCAGGGAATGAGGAATAAATAATATGGCTAACCGGTTTGAAAAGTTGTACTATGGCGCAAAGGGCGTTCTTCACAACAAAATGCATTTTGATACCTTCAGCTGCAAATGGATAAAAAAGTATGCCGGAGTTAAGATAAGCTCGGGTGAAGAATTAAATGCTGCCATCAGGGCGGCGATTTATAAGGAAGACCCGTTTATGGCGGGGAGGCTCGGCGGATATGAGGTCTTTGCGATGCAGAGTGCTGAATTTGATGATGCGGTGCGGATGCAGAGAGCCATTGATTTTATGGATAAGAGTGCGGGCTTCTTTCCGAAGGATGAAAAGCTCCTTTACAGATTCAATGATGTGATGAAGGATGCCTGTACACAGGTGGATCTGCTTGGCTGCTGGCTTGTAAATTATGAAGAATATTTCATAAGAAAATACTGCTCCGACATTAAGAATGTCGGTGTGCTGATGGGGCTTGAGCCCTGGAACAGCAGCGGTGTGCCTTGGACGAAGGCACTTGAGGGCAAGAAGGTGCTTGTGATACATCCGTTTGAAAAGACGATAAAGGCTCAGTATGCCAAGAGGGATAAGCTCTTTAAAAATCCTGACATACTGCCTGAATTTGAGCTTCAGGTGCTTAAGGCGGTTCAGACCAGCGGAAGTGCCGTGGATTCAAGGTTTGAGACATGGTTCGATGCGCTCGACTATATGTGCAGGGAGTGCGATAAGCTTGATTTTGATGTGGCTCTTATAGGCTGCGGGGCATACGGCTTCCCGCTTGCGGCGCATATTAAGAGGATGGGAAAACAGGCGGTGCATCTTGGCGGAGTGCTTCAGATTCTGTTCGGAATAAAGGGACGCAGATGGGATGAGTCGGACACGCATCTTATGTATAACGAGCATTGGGTGTACCCGGATACAAGCGAGATTCCGGCTGGGGCTGACAAGGTTGAAAATGCCTGCTACTGGGAAGTGAAGGAAGAGAAAAAAGATGAAACAGAATAACAATACAATCAACAGACCGGTATTTGACATGCTGCGTGTAATTGCAGCGGCAATGGTATTCATGATTCATTTTGCGGGGTTCCGTAACCTGCCTAAGCCGCAGTTCGTATTCACGCTGTTCAGACATTTTAATTACGGTGTGTGTATGTTCTTTGCGATGAGCGGTTATCTTATACTTCAATCGGTGGACAGCAGCCGCTCGGTTAAGGAATACTTTGCAAAGAGAGTTTCAAGAATTATACCCGCATATTATGCAATTCTTATTTTCAGTATAATCGTGTGGGACATTGTTATGGGACAGATGCCGAAGGATTCCATGCTTGGAATGGGCTGGCTCAGATACTTCCTGTTCCTCAACGGTTTTGTTCCGTCGAATGAGTATTATAACTGGAACGACCTGTGGGGACTGTGGACAATGAGCTGCTTCATGCTGTACTATCTGCTGGCACCGCTTATACACAAGGCTGTAAAAAGCTATAAGGGTTCACTTGCGGCACTGCTTGTGATTATTGTGCTCGCGTATGCATATAAGGCAGTATATTCCCGATTCTTACACGGCAGCAATATACCATGGGCTGATGAGCTTGCAGGGGACTGCGCGGTATTTAACATGATTTCATTTGCATTCGGCATGGCTGCATGGTATGCGGTAAGAGAAGGAAAAGAGAAGAACTATCTTCGCGTTGTGGTGGCTGCACTTGCCGTATTCCTTGCGATAAGGGATGACACCTACAACCGAATCATATGGTCGCTTCTTACAGTGGCATTCATGCTTGTAATGAAGGATTTTTCATATGGGGAACGTACACAGTGGGTCGGAAAGACTTTCTCGTTCCTCGCAGGATACAGCTTCACAGTGTATCTTGTTCATATGCCGATTATAGAGCTAACCCAGTATTTCAGTGAGCATGTGTTCTATCTGAGCTATGTGCCGTTCCTTGCGGTAGTGCTTGTTGGCACGGCAGCATTTACGGCAGCTCTGCATTATCTTGTCGAGGTTCCCGTGGCAGGATTGATTAAAAGGAGGCTGGCATGTCAAAAATAGTAGTAGTCATGACCTGTCACAACAGAAAAGAAAAGACGCTCAACTGCCTAAAGAAGCTCCATGAGGGCAATGCTGCCAATGCATATCATTACATTGTCGTGGATGCAGGAAGCACTGACGGAACCTGCGACGAGATCGAGAAGGCAGGCTATACGGATGTTGAGCTTGTCCGTGCCGGGAACACATTGTTCTGGAACGGAGGAATGCACAGGGGCATAGAGCTCGGAATGAAGTCCGCAGATAAGTATGATTACATGCTTTTGGTGAACGATGATGTGGATTTTATGCCGGGAGTTATCGATGAGCTTGTTGCATATTCCAATGATAAGATGAACGGAAAAAGTGTTGTTGTCGGGGCAACCTGCGATGACAACGGTGATTTTTCTTACGGAGGAATATTATACAAAAAGGGCATTCACTATGATATGCTCGGCCCTGACAAGCATGATACGAAGTGTACAACCTTCAATGCGAACTGTACGCTCATCCCGATTGAGGCGATGAGACTTGCAGGGAATGTGGATCCGTATTATAAGCACAGCATGGGAGATTTTGACCTCGGCTTAAGGCTTCGGAAAAAGGGTACGGATATATATGTATTTCCACGGTATGTGGGAGTATGCAACGACAATCCGGTTGAAGGAAGCTGGATGGATACATCCCTGACAAGAGCTGAGAGATTCAGAAAAAAGGAATCCTTTAAGGGGCTTCCGTTCAAGGACTGGTATCATTATCTGCTCCATAATTTCGGATTTTTTACGGCATGTGTGCGCTCAATAACACCCTATTTCAAGATTTTGCTTGGAAAGTAGGTCGGTATATGGTATAATGAGCGGAAGTGAGTTAAAATATCTTACAGAGTAAATGGCTAATAAGGAGAGAATTTTATATGGAAAACAACAAAAAGGAAGATATGGTATTTGTAAGCTTCGACCGTTTATGGGATAATTTTAAGAAGTATTGGTGGATTGCGGTTGCAATAGCGGCAGTTATGCTTGTGTACGGTGCAGCTACATACAATACCTCAATGAAGATAAGTGAGTCACAGAATGATGAGAGCACGGTTGAGAAGAAGCCGGTAGTTATAGCCGAGAATGAAGCGGACAGAGTTCATCTTGGTACGGTTGATATAACCTTCAGTGTAAATGTTCAGGAGTATTACGACAGCATCGGTGTTGAAGGGGCTGCTGATTACTCCTTGTATGAGAAGCTTAACGGCGGTATTGCAAGTTATGCTGACAGCATTACATCATCACAGAGCTTTTATGAAGCTGTGAATGAGGCACTTACCGCAGCAGGTTATTCAGAGCTTATAACAAGCCCTAGAACACCGAGCGATGTTGACTATGATACATTCTCGATTGCACTTGTAAATGACAAGACTCTCAGACTTTCATACACAGGACTCGGAGGAATTGAGAGAATCCGTACAGGTTCTGCTGCTGCGGCAAAGTATCTTGTAAAGACTATGAATGAGCTGTACTCATATGTCACATGTGAAGTGAATTCAGATCCTGCTATCTCGTTTAGACTTTCAATCAACGGCTTCTATGCATATATACAGCCTGATGAGGAGTCAATCAATGCGACAAGAGAGGCATATGCTGAGTACAACAAGATTCTTCTCGGAGAGCTTGATAAGTTCGACTTCCAGTTCTCTAACCTCTTTAAGATGTCAACCATCATAAAGGGTGTTGTAGGCTTTGTTATCGGTCTGTTCATCATATTCGTAATAGCTATATGTGACAGAAAGGTAAGAACAAGAGAGGAGCTTGAGCGCTTCTTCGATGGTGAGGGCAGGTTCCTCGGCGAATTCAAAAAGAATGTCAAGGTTTCAGAGGATGTAACCGCTGTCTCCATAGGAGCAATGTGCGCCAAGGAAGGAGTACATGAAGTGGTTCTCACAACAGTCGGCAGGCAGAAGAATGCAGATGTGCTTGAGAGACTTGCAGAGGCTGCATCATCTGATGATGTCAAGTTCACATGCGTTGACGGAATTGAGGTATGCCCTGAGACTTCAAGAAGCATTTCTGATGCACAGGGAACTATCGTTATGGTCAATGGCGGATATGATGAGATTCACACCATCAAGACCGCACTTGCAAGAATCAATACCGTGAACGGAAATCTGTTAGGATATATACTTTGCAAATAATATACTGAGGTGGAACATAATGAAGATTGCTTTAGTGCATGACTGGCTCCCTACTATGGGAGGTGCCGAGAGGGTACTGTCCGATTTTGTTGAGCTTTACCCGGAAGCACCGATATATACGTTGATTTGTAATCACAGCAAGATGGAGGAACCGTTAAAGAGTGCCAATATTATAACTTCATATCTGCAGAAAAAGAAGGAATGTACAAATCACAGAAAGCTGTTCCCGTTCATGCCGACTGCAATCGAATCGTTTGACCTTACGGGGTATGACATGGTGTTAAGCAGCAGCTCAAGTGTTGCCAAGGGCGTTATCACTCACCCTGATGCAATCCATATCTGCTATTGTCATTCTCCTATGAGATATGCATGGGAATTCTCGTATGAGTATGCAGGAAAGATGTCTGGAAAGGGTAAGCTTGTAAGAAAGCTACTCAGCTATTTTCTTACATGGATTCGAGTATGGGACTATGCGAGTGCTGCAAGAGTTGACTATTTTATTGCCAATTCGGAGAATGTGGCGAAGCGTATAAGAAAGCATTACAAGAGGGATGCGGTTGTTATTCCGCCGCCTGTGCGCTGCCGTCTTTTTCAGATATCAGAGACAGACGGGGATTATTTCCTTGTTGTTTCACGCTTTCAGGAGTACAAGAGAGTGGATATCGCAATCGATGCATGCAACAGACTCGGACTTAAGCTTAAGGTTGTCGGTGACGGACCTGATTACAAGAGACTTAAGGCGATGGCAGGACCTACCGTTGAACTTCTCGGAAGAGTGCCTGATGCACAGGTTAAGGAACTGTATGCGGGATGCCGGGCATTTTTATTCCCGGGCGAGGAGGATTTCGGTATAACCCCTCTCGAGGCTATGGCGAGCGGAAGACCCGTAATCGCATACGGCAGGGGCGGTGCGCTTGAGACAGTCATTGAGGGCGTGACAGGTACGTTTTTCCATGAGCAGACAACGGATTCTCTTGTGGATGCACTTAAGAGATTTGAGAATATGAAGTTCGACAAAAAGGTCTTAAGAGCACATGCCGAGACTTTTGATGATGAAGTGTTCAAGGCAAGAATTAAGGCATTCGTCGAAGAAAAATATAATGAGAGAAACGGAGTACATTCGGTTAATGAAAATCGCGATTGATGCCCGCATGATTCAGATGTCAGGAATAGGAACATATATCAAGACGCTGATGGGACAGGGAATATATGATATTGCACTCGGAGATAAAGCTGATATTCACAAGGTTGACGACAGTGTCAGCGTAATTGCCTATGAGGATAAGATATACGGAGTTTCCGAGCAGCTTCACTTCCCGGGCAGGGAGCTTAAAAAGAGCGGTGCGGACATGCTTCATGTGCCGCATTACAATGTACCCGTGTTTTACCGTGGAAGACTGGCTGTCACAATACATGATCTGACACATCTTGTGCTGCCGGAGTTCCTTCCGAATAAGTTCGCATACATATATGCAAAAATCATGTTGGGCTACGCAGTTAGAAAGGCGGAGGTAATCTTCACCGTATCGGAGAACTCAAAAAAGGATATTATGCGCTTCTTTAAGGTGCGCGAGGATAAGATATCAGTGGTATACAATGCTGTTGATTCCAAGTTCAAGGTCAAGGGAAGAAGCGAAGTCGAATATCTTATTGACAAGTATAAGCTTCCGCATGACAAAAAGGTCATAATGTATGTGGGAAACCTTAAGCAGCATAAGAACCTCGGAAGACTCCTCGAGGCTTATGCCGGGATGAATGGAAAAGATGATACCTGTCTTGTGCTGGTTGGCAAGGCATTTGACAGTGAAGACCTTACTCCTAAGATAAAGGAGCTTGGAATTGAGAGCAATGTCATAAGAACGGGAATAATTGTAGATGAGGAGCTGGTGGATTTTTATAATCTTGCAGATCTGTTCGTGTTTCCGTCACTGTATGAGGGCTTCGGCATTCCGCCTCTTGAGGCTATGGCATGCGGTACGCCTGTTGTATGCTCGGACAATTCCTCACTTCCCGAGGTTGTGGGTGATGCAGCATACACATTCAATCCGTATGATACGGACATGATACGCGAAGCTATGGAGAAGGTTCTTTCCGACGAAGAGTTTGCGGCTTCACTGGTTAAAAAAGGGTATAAGAGAGTAGAAATATTCACGCCGGAGAATGTTATCAACAGAACCAGGACGGCGTTTGACAGAATAAAGGGTTAATATAAGATGGTAAAAGCAGAAAAGTATTGTGAGCAGAATTCTGTGCTTACAATGTGTGAAAAATCTAAATTTTATGGTGTGAGCTACGTGCTCCTGCTCATAACGGTGTTTATCAATGTGACTTTCCCTAAGGCAGGAATCAAGCTTGGCGGCATTCCTCTTACGGTGGGGAATGTTTTTTTGCTGTTCACAGTTATGATGTGGTTTTTCTATGTGCTGTGGAGGAGATGCTTTGTCTTTTCCAAGGCTGAGAGGCTTGTAATTATAGGGTGTCTTTATTGGCTTATCAGATTTCTTTTAACGATGGTTGGTGGAAGAGCGGGATTATCCGATTGGGTAGGATTTTTTGTACCGCTTGTCATATATCCGTTCACTTTTATCGTGTTCAATTTCTTTATCACACAGCAGAAGCAGATTGATTACATCCTTCGTATGCTGATGTGGGGAACGATTATAGTATTCGCATTTGGATTTTTACAGGCGGCATTCGGAATAGAGAAGTTCTCAATTCCGGGTCTCACAGTCAATTACACGGACTATATCTCCAGCACGAACTGGTATGCTGATAAGTATAACGGCGTGCAGGAGGGCGTGACATACTCTAAGACCGTATCGACATATCAGAACGGTAATCTCTTAGGAGTTAATATCCTTCTGTTCTGTCCTATGGTATATGAGAGCATAAAGAAGAAATCATGGCAGCGAATCTACATGCTGGTATTTATTTTATTCTGTATACTCACAGGCTCTAAGACTTGCTGGGTAGGAATATTTTTATACCTTTTCATCAAGTCAGTGGTCATAATCAACAGGAAGTGGGCTGACGGACGAAAGATACAGCTTGCGTGTCTCATAATTGCCGTGATTCCTGTTATTGCTGCGGTATTTTTAAATATGTTTCCGCAGATTATGGAGAGATTCAGGGATTCGTTCACACTTGAGAACATCAATGACCTGTCCGGACGCTCAGAGTCCATGTCAAGGCTTATTGATTTCTTTGTAAATAAGTCCGAATGGATTCTGATAGGACCTTATGGCCTTACAAGCTACTGGGGAAGCAGCTATGAGATGGCATATTTCTGCATTCTCATGATTGGAGGCATTGCAGGACTTATAGCGTTCCTCGGGCCGATTATCTATATACTTGTAAAGTATATCGGAAAGCACGTTAAGGAATCGAAGATTTTAAAGGGTGTGTGCCACGGCGTTGTGGTATATATTATTATTGCATTTGTCGAAGGGGCATTATGGCTTCCGCCTACTGCGGTGAATCTGTGGATGGTTCTCGCCCTCGGCTATAAAATGAGCCTTTTTATGGAGGAAAACAGACAATGAGAATCGGAATAGATGCCAGACCGCTGCGAAAGCAGAGAGCAGGCATAGGAACATATGTATATAACATTGTAAAGTTTTTAAACGAAACGGACAATGACAACGAATACTATCTTTTTTCAAGCAAGGAGGTGTTCGTTGACTTTAAGCTCGGCGACAACTGGCACATCGTGACAGAGAGCTTTCCTATCGGGACACTCTGGCTGGCGTTACGAGGAAGTGCACTGATAAAGAAATATGACATAGATGTGTTCTGGGGAACACAGCATGTGCTTCCGTGGGGCAGGCCGGGGAAGGTAAGATATGTGCTTACCATATGCGACCTTGCACAGTTCCGCATAAAGAACATCGGAAGCAGATACAACACGATTATTCAGAAGTTCTTCGTCAAGAGTTCTTGTAAGAAGGCTGACAGGATACTGGCAATCTCCGAGGCAACAAAGTATGACATAATAGATATCTTCGGAATAGAATCCTCAAGAATCGCATGCACATATCTCGGGGGTAATGACAGACCTGAGAGCTCGAAGGACGGCGAGATTGAAGAGGTTAAGAAGAAGTTCAAAATATCGGGAAAGTATTTTCTCTATGTCAGTACAATAGAGCCGAGGAAGAATGTTGAGACAATAATAAAGGGCTTTGACCTGTTTATGTCAAAAAGAGCTGATGAAAGAGAGCAGTATTTTATGGTGCTTGCCGGCGGACTCGGCTGGAAGTACGAGGGTGTGCTTGAACAGCTTGAAAAGAGCAGCTTTAAGGACAATATTATTATGACGGGATTCATCAGCCAGAAGGAAAAGCAGTGTCTTTTTGAAGGCGCTGATGCATTCGTATACCCTTCACTGTATGAGGGCTTCGGAATTCCGCTTCTTGAGGCGATGAATTATGGACTGCCTATTATAACAACCAATGTCTCATCCCTTCCGGAGGTCGGACAGGATGCTGTTATGTATATGAAGGAGCCGGCAGATGCAGAGAGTCTTGCACAGCTTATGGATAAGTGTGCCGGGCTGTCAGATGAAGAGAAGCAGGAGATAGCAGCGGGCGATAAGAAGCAGCGCGATAAGTTCTCATGGAATAAATGTGCTGTGGAGACACTTGGCTTTTTGACAGAATAGCAATGCTTGGAGTAAGATTGGTATGAAGACGGGAATAGTAATACTTAATTATAATGATGCGGTATCTACGTCGACGCTTGTGGACAGCATAATCGGCTATGCTTCCATAGGGCATATTGCCGTGGTTGACAACTGCTCGACGGACGAATCATGGAAGATTCTTAAGAATAAGTATGATGCACAGGAGAAGGTGTCCGTTATATCTTCAGGAAAGAACGGAGGATATTCATACGGCAACAATTACGGAGCACGCTATCTTATAAAAGAGTACGGAACGGATATTATATTCATTGCCAATCCGGATGTGCTTTTTGACGAGGCTCTCATAGAAGCAATCACGCAGAAGTATGAGAAAAAAGAGGGCTACGCCGTTCTTACCGGTGTCATGATGCGGCCGGACGGAAGTGTTGACCCGGCACCGTACAGGCAGCTCTTTTCGTATACACATGACCTCGGTGACTGCTTCCTTACGATAAGAAGGCTTGTGTATGAGAAGAAGAGATATGAAGTGGATTATTCCGTTCCTGTCATGGATGTGGAGGTAGTACAGGGTTCGTTTTTTGCAATAACCGCGGAAGCCTTTGAGAAGATAAACGGACTTGATGAGAATATATTTCTGTACTATGAGGAGCTTATACTGGCAAAGAAGCTTAAGGCTGCCGGGTATAAGACGGGACTTTTGACGGATAAGACATATCTTCACAATCATTCGGTGTCGATACGCAGGTCAATGAAGAATATAAAAATATGGAAGGCAGTACTAAGGTCTAAGTATTATTATCAGAAAAACTATAATAATGCCAATGCATTACAGATGATTTTGCTTAGAATATGCGGTGGTTTTTCCTTATTTGAAAAATTAATCATTGAAGTATTAAGAAAAATGTTGTAAAATAAAAAGCAGTGTATTATTAACAGATAGATAGGTCGTAGAATATATGAATCAGAACAAGCATAGCGGAATCAACATAATGCTTCTGCTAATTGATTTAGTCAGCATGCTGATATGCTTTTTCAGCATAGATTTCCTTAATCTGCATTTCTTTGATAAGCAGATATATATGAGCTATGAGGTTATCTTAGAATTATTAGGACCGATTTTTTTAGCATATTCTATTGTTTTTATATTTTTTAACCAGAATCAGGATTTCCTTAAGAGAGGATATCTCGAAGAGTTTCTTTACGTTTTGAAGATGAACCTTCTGTTCGCGATGGTGCTGCTTCTTTTACTGTTTGGAAGCAGAAGCACGGCAACAATGGCAAGACGAGGGCTTTTCGGAGCACTCGGAATGAATACGGTTCTCATGTATGCATGCCATTGCCTGTATAAGTCGTATCTGAGATGGTGGTTCAACAAGAAGAGGAATGTAACTCATGTCTATCTTGTGACAACCTCTGACAGAGCTGAGAAGATAATCAATCAGCTTAAAAGAAGTGATGAGCAGTTCACAAGGCGCATCAAGGGAGTTGCAATTGTTGACAACGACATGCACGGTCAGCAGATTGCCGGAGTTCCCGTTGTTGCGGCATATGAGGATGCACTTGAGTATGCCAAGATTAACATAGTTGATGAAGTATATATCAACGTGTCGTATGTGACAGGGACATCACTCAAGGACTTTATAATGGAATTCGAGAGGATGGGTATAACCGTCTTTTTGAATATAAATATTCTTGAGAATTTCGAGGGCTTTGACAAGCAGGTGACAATGTACGGGGAGTTTCCTGTAATTTCTTTCTGTGCGAAGACCTTCGAGCAGAACAAGATGATTGTCAAGAGAGTGATTGATATTGTTGGAGCGATTGTGGGACTTATTGTGACCGCAATAGTTACAATATTTGTCGCACCTGCGATTCTTATTGAGTCACCGGGACCGATTTTCTTCAAGCAGAAGAGAGTGGGTAAGAACGGAAGATATTTCTATATGTATAAGTTCCGTTCAATGTACCGTGACGCGGAGGAACGCAAGAAGGCTCTTATGGAACAGAATGAGATGAAGGGTCTCATGTTCAAGATGACGGATGACCCGAGAATTACCAAGGTAGGAAAGTTCATACGTGCCACAAGCATAGATGAGCTTCCACAGTTCTTTAATGTTCTGAAGGGTGACATGAGCCTTGTGGGGACACGTCCTCCTACGGTCGATGAATTTATGCAGTATGCCGGATATCACAAGAGAAGACTCAGCATTAAGCCGGGTATAACAGGTCTGTGGCAGGTAAGCGGAAGAAGCAACATTGAAGACTTTGAGGATGTTGTGAAGCTTGACCTGGAGTATATAGATAACTGGTCTCTTGCACTGGATATTAAGATACTGTTCAAGACCGTTCTGGTAGTATTCAAGAAGGATGGTTCAAGATAAAAGAGAGGAAGATAAGGGAAGAAAAATGGCTACTAAGAAAAAGAAGAAAACCAATAAGACGAATATAGCGGTGATTATAACATGTGCGGTACTCGCATTCATTCTTATAGTTGTGCTTTGCGCATACTTAATTTTAAAGAGCTATATCGGCAAGATTAATATTGTGGATAAGGATGACTGGGGCAGCATTACGGTTAATACCGATCCGCAGACGGATGACGACGGCAACACGATAAGTGAGACCACGATGGATGCCGAGATTAACAGCTCGGGAGCTGAGAACTTCGGTAACGGTGAAGGTGCCGAGAAGGATTATGTTAAGAATATTGTGCTTATAGGCGTTGATAACAGACATTTTGAGAATATTCTTTCGAACCCGGGTAATTCCGATGCGATAATTCTCGTATCAATCAACTCAAAGACAAAGAAGGTATATCTCACATCAATCATGAGAGATACGGCAGCTTATATCAGATATACTGATGAGCTTAAGCAGAAGGCAAGTGCTATGGGAAGAACATATTCGGACGGATATGACAAGATTAACATAGCCAATGCAAGAGGAGGCCCTGAGTTCCTTCTCGACATAATCGAGGGTAACTTCAAGATTAAGGTTGACGATTATATTCTTGTAGATTTTTACAGCCTGATTGATATTATTGATGTTTTGGGCGGAATACCTATGACACTCACTGATGCTGAGGCTGAGGCAGCCAACAACTATATCAGAGATATGGATTTTGACCGCCATATAGAGAATTGGGAGACAGCCAACGTGCTTAGCGGAGGAGGAAACCTCATTCTTAACGGTGTTCAGGCAGTAGGATATGCCAGAGAGAGACAGACAGCAGGTTCTGACTTTAACAGAACAAGCAGACAGAGAGCCGTTATCGAGCAGATTATTATCAAGGCTAAGAAGATGAGTGTGTCACAGCTCAATGACCTTGTAAATACATTGTTCCCTAAGGTGTACACTAACATGAAGGAATCTGACATACTTTCAATGGTAGCTGATGCGGTTACATATTTAGGATACGATGTTGAACAGCTGAGAGTTCCGTTTGACGGTATGTATGAGTCTGTAAGCGGCGGTAATCTTTTACCGGACTATGACGCTACTATCGAGAAACTTCAGAGCATAATTTTTGCAACAGAATAACAGGCTGATTAATGGAGTGGCTACGGCATCTGTCTGTAACCACTCTTTTGCCATGTAAAATAGGTGCTTTGACATAGTAAAGAACATGGGGGATATTATTGATTAACAGGAGAGTAAGAATATGAGTAAAAAGAAAAAATCAGCAGGTAAGATTATAGGAATTGTTGTAGGGTGCATTGTTGCAGCGATAGCTGTATTCGCACTCAGCTGTTATCTGATTCTTGTTCATTATATCAACAAGAGAAACTATGTACCGACGAATGAGAACTTTACGCTTCTTGATGAGACACCGTCATTTTTGGAGGACGTGCTTAATCCTTCATCAACTCAGACGGCAACGGATTCCAACAAGGAAGAGATTGAGTCATATAAGAATGAGGTTGAGAGTCAGGCTGGCAATACGACTGGGGTTGACGAGGAGCTTGTATCGGATGTGTATAACATTCTTCTTGTCGGCTCCGATATACGTCCTGATGAGATAGTTGGACGTTCGGACACAATGATTCTTGTATCCATAAATAAGGAGACAAAGAGAATTGTCGCAACCTCCTTCCTCAGAGATACATATGTAAAGATACCGATTAAGAATGAGTTCCACAAGCTTAATGCGGCGTATGCATACGGCGGAATCGAGCTTTTATTTGAGACACTTCAGTATAACTACGGAATCACGGTAGATAAGTATGTGGCAGTTGATTTCCTGTCATTTATTGATGCCATTGATATACTTGGAGGACTCGATGTGCAGGTGTATGAGGATGAGCTGTACTGGTTCAACCAGTATATCCATGCCAGCAACCTTCTTGTTGAGCCGCCTGAGAGAGAGGATTCGGACTATGTCGACCATGCGGACGGTTCATATCAGCACCTTAATGGCAAGCAGGCACTTGCGTATGCGAGATTCAGATATGTCGGTAACGGTGACTTTACAAGAACCGACAGACAGAGAAGAGTTGTTCAGGAGATATTCAATAAGATTAAGACAATGGATATTGGAACGGTCATAAAGCTCCTTGACGAGATTATACCTCAGATTACAACGAATCTTGATACCAATGAATGCTTAGAACTTATTGCAATGCTTCCGGAAATCTCAAAATATGACGTTATTTCGTGGCATATCCCGGATGACGAATTTAAGTACATGACGATTGATGGTGATGATGTCGTTGCGATTGATTTCAGCTACTATATGAAGAAGCTTTACAATTACATATACACCGACGCACAGCCTGAGAGCAAAAATTAAGGAGCCGGTAATGCGTTCGGGAAAGAGTAGATTACTGCTGTACATACCCGTGCTGCTGTGGATGGGAGTTATATTCATGTTCTCAGCCGATAGCGGCAGCGTATCCGCAATGCACAGCGGCAGAGTGTCATACATGGTTGCGTCCGCAGTCGATACGGTACTCAGACTTAATATGTCTGATATCGAGAAGAGCGGATTTTCACAAGGTCTGTCATTTATTGTGAGAAAGACAGCTCATTTCAGTGAATATTTTATACTCGGACTGTTGTTATATGCTGCCATAAGTGTGAATTACGGCAGAATCTTAGATTCCATGGATGAAGATAGAAGCTTTCTGAAAATAATCAGACTGCGGTATTTTCTTCCGGTAATAATAGTATTCGGGTATGCGGGAACGGATGAGCTTCATCAGTACTTTGTGCCGGATCGATGCTGCAGCTTCAGGGATGTGCTCATTGATACCGCAGGAGGACTTGTTACGATACTCATTATAAGCCTTATAAGGTACATTCGCCGCAGGGCGGCATATAATAAAGCAAATACCTCTGCACGGAGAATGGATAATGAGAATATGCAATCTGAGGGAAAAGCAGGTCATTAATTCGGTTGACTGCAAGATTCTTGGTTATGTACAGGATGTCGAGTTCGACTTGTGCTCCGGCTGTATCAAGGCGATTATTGTGCCGGGACCGCCGAAGCTGTTCTGCTTTTTCGGATCCGACTGTGAATATGTAATTCCGTTTGAATGTATAGTGAATGTCGGTCCGGACGTGATATTGGTAAATGTGTGTCCGGAGAAGATAATAGTAAAATTGTAGGAGGAAAACCATATGAAGTGTCCGTTTTGCGGTACAGAGAATACAAGAGTAATAGATTCAAGACCTGCCGATGATGCATTCTCCATAAGGAGAAGACGACAGTGTGATGTGTGTGACAAGAGATTCACGACATACGAAAAGGTTGAGACAATGCCGCTTGTTGTCGTAAAAAAGGATAATAACAGGGAGCCATATTCCAGAGAGAAGCTTCAGAACGGTATACTTCAATCCTGCCATAAGCGTCCGGTATCGGTTGAGCAGATTACACATATTGTCGATGAGATTGAGAATACAATTTCTAATATAGAACCAAGGGAGATTCCGACAAGCATGATAGGAGAGCTTGTTATGGACAAGCTAAAGGATGTGGATGCGGTAGCATATGTGCGATTCGCCTCCGTATACAGAGAATTCAAGGATGTCAATACATTCATGGACGAGCTTAAGAAGATGTTGAAATAGGAGGCAGAATGTTCCGAAGATTATATCCGTCACAGGATACAGACAGTATATATGATATTGATTTCAGTGCATTTCATGAGCAGGGCTACAAGGCAGTTCTGTTCGACATAGACAATACTCTTGTCGAGCACGGAGCACCTGCCACACCGAAGGTTATTGACTTTTTTGACAGACTGCATTCAATGGGATATGAGACATGCCTTATTTCCAACAATAAGGAGCCGAGGGTCGCATCCTTTGCGGGACAGGTCAATTCAAGATATCTGTACAAGGCAGGAAAGCCTTCTCCGGATGGCTACAAAAAAGCCATGGAGCTGTGCGGCACCGGCAAGGACAACACACTATTTGTCGGCGACCAGCTCTTTACGGATGTGTGGGGAGCCAACAGGGCAGGAGTGTACAGTATTTTGGTAAAGCCTATTCACCCTAAGGAAGAGATTCAGATTGTATTAAAAAGGCGCTTGGAATGGGTTGTTTTGTTCTTTTACAGGAGGTATAAGAAGAGACATGGGAAAAATTGACGCTGGGACAGCACTTTGCGGATTAATCGGAAATCCGGTAGGACATTCAATATCTCCGTTCATTCATAATACACTTGCCGACAAGCTCGGAATTAATCTTGTATATACAGCGTTCAAGGTTGAGAGCGGTGAGGTGGCGACGGCGGTTAAGGGTGCATATGTGCTCGGAATCAAGGGAATGAATGTGACCGTACCACATAAGCAGGAGGTCATGGAGGCACTTGTGAGCGTTGATGAGCTTGCAAGGTCAATAGGAGCCGTGAACACACTGGTGCGCACGGAGGGCGGATATAAGGGCTACAATACTGATTATCTTGGAATTAAGAGACAGCTTGCATGTGACGGAATAGATATATCCGGGCGCGAGGTTATTATCCTTGGTGCAGGAGGTGCGTCAAGAGCTGTCACATATATGTGCGCAACGACAGGTGCAGAGAAGGTGTACCTTCTTAACAGAAGCGTTGATAAAGCAGAGCAGCTTGCATGTGACGTTAATGCTTATGTCGGAAGAAACTGCGTATATCCAATGGCACTTGACGGCTATAAGGAGCTGGAGGGCTATAAGGATGGCACGGGTCATAAGTATATAGTGATACAGACGACAAGCAAGGGACTGTATCCTGATGTCAACGGAACACCGATAGAGGATGAAGCCTTCTATGACATGGTGGAGGCGGCAGCGGATATTATATTCAATCCGTCCGAGACACGTTTTATGCAGCTTGCAGGAAAGCATGGCGCAAGGGCGTACAATGGTCTTGAGATGCTTTTGTATCAGGGAGTTGCAGCCTTCGAGCTGTGGAATGACCTTGAGGTATCTGATGAGCAGTGCAGAGAGCTCTATGAGCTTATGAAGAAAGAGATGGGGCAGGAGTAATATGAGCGGATGTGACGGCACAGATGCCAATGGCAACAACATAATTCTGATAGGCTTCATGGGCTCCGGAAAATCCACATTCGGAAGATGGATTGAGAAAAACCACAGCATGAAGCTTATTGACACGGACAGTCTGATTGCAGTGCAGGAGAAAAAGACGATTAACGAAATCTTTGCCGAGCACGGTGAGGAATATTTCAGGAACCTCGAAACAGAATGTGTCAGAGCTTTAAATGAGCAGAATACGAGGAACACGGTCGTGTCCGTCGGAGGAGGGCTTCCGCTTCGGGCAGTGAACGGTGAGGAACTTCACAGACTTGGGACGGTTGTGTATCTGAGGGCAAGGGTTGACACACTTGTGAAGAGACTGTCACATGACAAGTCGAGACCTCTTCTTGCAGGAGGCAATGTGGAGGCTAAGATAAATGACCTGATGAGCAGACGGGCTTCCATATATGAGGAGCGCGCTGATTTAATCATCGACACCGACGATATGAGCTTTGAGAAGATGTATGGGAGGATAAAGGAATATGAAGCTTCTTGTAATTAACGGGCCTAATCTCAATTTCCTCGGGATAAGGGATAAAAAGGTATACGGGACACAGGATTATGAGTATCTTGTAAATATGCTCCACGACAAGGCAGAGGAGCTCGGCATTGATATTGAGACATGGCAGAGCAATCATGAGGGAGCGATTATCGACAAGCTCCAGGAGGCTTATTTTGAGCATGAAAAGGGAGGGCTTGACGGAATTGTAATCAATCCGGGTGCATATACTCATTACAGCTATGCAATCCGCGATGCACTTGCACCGCTTGATTTCCCGAAGTATGAGGTACATATATCCGACATACATTCGAGGGAGGAGTTCCGCCATGTGTCCGTGACACTTCCGGAGTGTACGAAGCAGATTGCCGGCAAAGGACTTGAAGGCTACTGCATGGCTATGGAGGAGATTGTTAATTCATTAAGAGAAAGGAAAGATGGTTAGTATATGGGAGACATACACCCCTATTTGGGCGGGCTGCTTTTACTCGCCTTTGTTATAATTGATGCTGTGCTGTACGCATTTTCGTCGGCACTTCAGAATGTCAATGATTCATTTATTGAGAAAAAATGTGAGGATGAGGGAGACAGGAAGGCTAAGAAGCTTCAAAAACTTGCCGATAACCCTGCCGTGCTCTCCAACACTCTCGATATAACTGTATTTATAAGTAATGTAGCGGTAGGCGGGTATATACTGAGAGCCCTATCAAGGGCAATAGAGAAAGCCACAAAGACACAGTCCGTATGGGTTATATTCGGTGTTGCCGTGGTTGTCATCATTGTTCTGCTTGTGCTCGGTGTGCTTGTACCTAAGCGCGTCGGTATGAAATACCCGGAAAAGACTTTGTACAGACTGTTAAAGCCGGCAGGACTTCTTATGGGACTGCTCACACCTGTGGCTTTTATCGTGTCAAAGTTATCTAATCTTGTACTCAGAATTATAGGAATCAATCCTCATGAGCAGCTTGAGAATGTGACTGAGGAGGAGATTATAACGATGGTCAATGAAGGTCAGGAGAAGGGTGTCCTTGAGGAGGGCGAGGCGAAGATGATCAACAACATCTTCGAGTTCGGTGACAAGGAAGCGCATGATGTAATGGTACACCGCTCGAACATTATCGGAATTGATCAAAACACATCCCTTGAGGATGCTTTTAATATAATGCTTAACAACAGCTTTTCGCGATACCCTGTATATGATGAGGATATTGACCATATTGTTGGAATGATACATCTTCGTGATGCGATAGTGGCTTATGAGAACGACAAGAGCAACGAGACAGCGATAAAGGATATCAAAAATCTTATGAGGGCTGCGTACTTTGTTCCTGAGACACGCAATGTGGATGCGCTTTTTAAGGAGATGCAGGCTGAAAAGATTCAGTTCGCCATCGTGGTTGATGAGTACGGGCAGACCTCAGGTATTATCACCATGGAGGATATTATTGAGGAGATAGTCGGCAATATCATGGATGAGTATGATGAGGAGGAGAAGCAGATTGAGAGAACCTCGGATGATTCATACGAGGTTGACGGTCTCACTCTTCTTGATGACCTTGAAGATCTGCTTGACATCACGTTCGATACAGAAGATTATGAGACAATCAACGGATTTATGATTGCACAGCTTCACAGGCTGCCATCCGATGATGAGAGCGGTGAGGTTGACTATGAGGGCTACCATTTTAAGGTCTTAGAGGCAAAAAACAGGGTAATCCGCAAGGTCAGAATAACAAAAAATGAAGTTGAGGAAGAAAAGGGTAATGACGGTAATTCACAGACTGACGAATAA
>CAKRIL010000018.1 GCA_934343915.1 uncultured Lachnospiraceae bacterium
CTCTATCGAAGCTCTCGCCTCACCATTCTCAACTATTCCGAGATAGGCAATCCCGTCATCCGTATGTGCCATTCCGAATACCGGAGCAATGACCTCCTCCGAATCCTTTATCGTATTGTACTTATCCACAAGCAGTGTCTGTACATTCGATTCATCGAAGCCCACATCACCGCCGTAAATCATCTTGGAAAATCCGCTCTTGAATCTTCCTTCCTTATCATCAAGGTATATAAGTGCTCCGTTGCCGTCAGGAACAAGCATATAGCCCTCCTTGGAATCAAGGTAGGAATTTCCCATGTAAGGATACAGGGATATTGTTCCGAGGAAGTACTTTTCCCCATCCTCCATGATGGATTCATCAGGAACCTTCACAAGGAGTCCTTCGTCGGTGAGCGAAACCTCAAGCGTAAGTCCGAAGCTGTATGTCGTCCAGTACAGCTTCGCGGTGAAGCCGTTATCCGTATATGTAATCTGCTTGGTTACATTATCATTGATAAGGTCTGCCTGCTTCGTGTCATCGCTTCCGCTTATCATTGTTATGACGACCGCTGACTTCATTGCACCAATCCATGTCGCGTTGTTCCTGCCGTCATCATACTCTATCGCGGAGGTCATATATGCTCCGCTGTCTTTATCCTCAATCACGAGTGATAAATCATCCTCGTTGACATACAGCCTGTAATCCGAGTTCTCCGTCAGATATGTACATCCGTTGATGGTGTCTGCCGCATATACCTGCATGCCGTGACTATCGGCAAGGCTGACTGCACCGAATACAACCGTAAAAACAAGCAGTAAGGAGATTATTCTTTTTGCCATTCTTTTATGAGCCAATTCGATACACCACCTCTCCTCCGATTGACTGTATGAAGTCAATCACCTGTGACCATAACACGTAAATAATGAATATCAGGAGACATACAATAAGGATTGTGAATATCGTGAGGAATATAATCTTGAATGTCTCTTTTATCGTATAGTTGTTAATCTCTCTTATTGATATGAATATAAGAACTATAATCCATACCACCATGCACAGGCTTCCGAATTCAACGAAGAAAATCTCGTTGTTCGTCACAATGTGTGACAGAAGGAAAATAATCGGTGTGAGCACCACATAAGGTCCGAAGCTGTATATCAGCGAGCTGTATATATGCCTGAACTTTCCTTCTCCTTCATTGATTGTACACATCAGGTAATTACAGCTTACGACAAGCACCAGTGCAGCAAGTATCATACCTATATCTGATACGATATCATAATTGCCATCCCTCACGGTCTTGGTGAGGAAGCCGCAGAAGTACTTATTGATTATGTAGAACAGTATCATTACAACAAGAAGAATGTTCGTGCTCGCTATTGATACCCTGTTCTCGAATCTTATTCCGTAGCAGCCGTCTATCGGATGTCTCATGAAGGTAAATACATAATTGATTTCCTTTATAAGCTTCTTTTCACCGAGCTTTTTAAAGAATGCCTTCGGTGCCTTAAAGATTCCCTTCTTTTTGTCGAGTCTCTTTAATATCTGCCATACTGCGACCACTCCGATTATTATGAGCACCACAGCGGTGAGATTGTGCTTAAGCCATACGTTTCTGATTTCCCAGAATGAATCCGAGTAATTTTCCGTATCCTTTGAAAGTCTTGCGTACTTTAATGCGCCTTCATAATCGCCTTCCTTGTACAGTGCCTTGCCCATCGCCATGTTCGCGTATGTAAAGAGATTGTTCATCTCAAGTACCTTGCCAAGCGGTTCCTTGCTCTCCTCGTAGCGTCCCTTTGAGAAGAGGTAGAGTGCTTCATGCAGATACATTGTGAACTCTGTCGGCTCATATACCTGAATCTGCGCCTTGTCTGAATCGAGGACGTAGAGCTTATCGTCACTTCCTACCTGAATGGCTTCAACCTTGGTTGAAAGTCCGATTCTCTGCTTTCCGTCATCGCTTCCTCCGAATATGAAGAGGAGGTCGCCCTCGTTGCTGTATTCGTAGATGAAGCCCGTCTGTGTCGCAACAAAAGTATTGTCATGGTTACCTACCGCAACCGCCGCCGGAACCTGCGGATACCAGCTTGTATCCATCATGTTGACACCCGCAATGTTAAGTCTCTTTACGGTGTCCGTACCCTCACCTCTCGTGATGGTGTAGATAATACCCTTCTCGTCGATTGCCATGTTATCAGGGGTCGCAGGTATGTTGGACTGCATCTTCGCACGCTGTGCATCAGTGAGCACCGCTCTCCATATAATCGTCCACAGGTTGGCTCTCGTCGCGTTCGTTCCGAAGTAGCCGAGGAAGGTTCCTCCGTCAACCGGGCTTATCTCAACCATACCGTTAGTGTTGGACTCACATACCACATACATGATTCCCGAGCTGTTTACAACAATCTTAAGAGGAAGAAAGTCGAGTGTCTCACCATACATTGCCGCTGTCGGCTTCGTGTATGTGTTAATCAGCTCGCCATCCTTGTCAAATACAAATATGCTTCTCGCATCTCTGTCGGCAACATATGTCGTGTGGTCCTGCGTTACATAGATTCCTCTCGGTCCCTGCAATACCTCCTCACCGAAGGTCATCACTAGGTTATATTCCGAATCCGATACAACCACTCTCTTGTTGCCGCTGTCGAGAACATACATATAGCCATCCTCAAGCAGAGTGAAATCCGTAGGACCTACAAGTGCCTCATCCCCGACCTTGGTTATGGTCTTATAGGGAAGATATGCCGTCTGTGTCTCGGTAAGAGTGTCATAACCGTCCACAGTGTATGTCTTATACGGTGCATCCGCGTATGTATTCAGCGTAACCGACAACACTATCACGCATGCCAGAAGCAGAGGTGCGGCAAAAGCTATAATCTTTTTAATATACTTTCTATTCACGTTCATACCTCTCTTCGGTTACTTGATTCCTGAATGTGCCATAGTGTTCATAACATTATTTTGTAATATACAGAATAAAATGAGGTTCGGCAGGAACATAATGAGTGATGCCGCTGCCGCCATACCCTGTCCGGCAACGGTGTTCGTTGTCGTCGTGCTTGTGAGTGTGTTCATATAGAAGGCAAGCGTCTTAAGAGAATCATTATTGATATAATAATTGGAGGTCTCAAGGTTCGCCCACACCTGCTGGAATACAAGTATTGCAGCCGTTGCAATCGCCGGCTTGGTAAGCGGAATCACGATTTTTCTGTATATTGTCCATTCCGAGGCTCCGTCCATATATGCCGCTTCAATAAGCGAATCCGGAACCTGGTCAACGAACTGTTTTATAAGGAAGAGACCTACCGGAAGTGCAATAAGAGGAAGAATCTCTGCCCAATATGTATCAATCATGTGTAACTTATTTACAACCAGATATCTTGGTATCATAACCGCACAGGATACGAACATAAGCGCTATCTGGTTAATGTTCATCATTGTCTTTGCTCCCCTGAACTTCATCTTGGACAATGCATATGCCGCCATTGTCGAGAAGAGAAGCGAGCCTGCAACTACCGCCGCTGTTATAAGTATGCTGTTGAACACATACTTGCTGAGCGGATTGCTTCCCGAACGTGAAGCCTTGATAAGCTTTGAAAAGTTATCAAGTGTAGGATGTGTCGTAATGAACTTAGGCGGGAATGCGAACAGCTCTTCCATCGGCTTAAATGCATGGAATATAATAAACACAATCGGCAATCCACAAAGCAAAACCATCGGCAGAACCAACAGGTATATTTTTATCTGACCCTTCTCGAACTTATCAGGGTTCATCTTGTGACCACTATAAGCTGCCATAATCTTTTCCTCCCTTCCTAATCACGTTCACCGAACAATCTGTTAGCCACAACCGAGAATATCTGTACTATGAGGAGAAGCACGACGGATACAGCCGCCGCGTAACCCATCTCATATCGTATAAATCCGTAATCCTCTATGTGGTTGACTATAAGCTGCGCCGAATATCCCGGTGTAGGATTTCCCGCGAGCAGCGATGCAATCGTACCATTCTGGAAAGCTCCCACAATCTGCATTACCGCTGCAAAGAGCATCTGCGGCTTCATGCTTGGTATCGTGACGTAGAGCATTTCCTGAAATCTGTTCTTCACGCCGTCGATTGCAGCAGCCTCATAGAGTGCTTCGTCGACATTCAGAAGTCCCGCAAGTATTGACAAAAAGCCTACGCCCATGCTGCTCCACAAGCCTATGATAATTACAATCGGCAGCAGATAGTTCGTATTGACAAGCCATATAATCGGCTCGTTGATAATTCCTATTTCCATGAGCCAGCTGTTAAGGTAGCCTGTCTGGTCTCCCGTGAACATTATCTTCCACAGCACAGCCATCGCAACACCTGTCGTCATGCTCGGCGAATACAGGATAAGTGCAAATATTGTTCTCGGCACCTTAGGCAGATTCGCGAGTCCGAAGGCAAGCAGAAATGCAAGCACATAACCGCCGACACCTACAATAAGTGCATACTTGACCGTGTTCGGAATGACATATTTCATGAACACATCATCGCTGGTTATGAGATTGATGTAGTTCAGGAAGCCTACAAATTTCGGTTTCTGTATAGCATTGAAATTTGTGAAGGAAAGAATAACCGCCATAATTACGGGAGCAAGTATAAACACCGTGAATACCAATGCATACGGAAGAACGAATGCATATCCGGCTTTATTGCTTATCGACTTCTTTCCGATTTTTGATTTCTTTGCAATTTTGTTTTTATTAGCCATACTCTTATTATCCTTATTCTCTGTTAAGAATCTCCCGCACCTTCTCAACCGAAGGTACAACATATTCTTTCAACACGTTTCCGTCGGAATCAATGTAGCCGAACTCCTCAAGCTTTCTTTCTGTCTCTCTTAAAACCGTCTTAGCCACTTCATCGATTCTTGAACGAACCGAATCACCGTTGACAACTACATCATTGAATGCATTGCTTAACTCTCGCTCCATCATGTAGCTTCCGAGAAGTCTCGGTGTCTCTAAGATGTACTGAGCCTGTTCAAGGATTGTGTCCTTATCCGATGTAGGATACGGAAGCATCGCAAACGCCTCAAGGTTGGCTGTCGGCCATATGTATTCATCTCCGTAAAGAATCTGGAGCCTCTGTCCGAACTCAGCCTGAATGTCGGCCCTTGACCACCACTCCATGAACTGCCATGCTTTTTCCTCTCTCTCATCATCCGAGGAGAACATAACCGTACTCTCCGCACCTCCGGACATATACCTCTTGATTTCTCCGGTCTCCTCATCCTCAACTCCCGGTACAAGTGCTATGCTCCATGAATTGGCAATCTCAGGAGCTGCATTGAGTATCAGGTTGTAGGAATTGAAGTCCGCTATTCCGATAGGCATATCACCGTTTCTGAAATGCTGATAGAAGTTAGGCACATCTACCGGAAGATTGTACAGTGTGAATAATTCCGTGAGCTGTGTGAAGCCCTCAACCGTCGCCTCGCTGTCAACCAGAATGTCAAGTGCCGTATCTCCGTAGAGTGCTCCATCATTCTGATAGATTATAGGCGTTGTTCCGTGAAAGTTTCTCATTACGAGCATTGCCGCGGTCGGATAATATACATTGAGACCTCTCATCTGTAAATCCGGCAGCATTGCTATAAGCTCCTCCATGGTATCCGGTACGCTTAAGCCCAGCTTGCTTAAAATATCGCTTCTGTAAAACATTACATAGAAGTTCATTGTCTCAGGAAGTGAATACAGTCCATCTCCGACAACCGAAGGAACCAAAAGTCCCTCACTGTATCTTCCGAACACTTCCTTATAGTTATCAAACTTCGACAAATCAACTAAAGAACCTCTTATCGCAAGGTCGAACGGTATCGAATAGTTGATTCCCGTTGCAATATCAGGTGTATCACCCGATGCATTGGAAAGAATAAGCTTCTGCGCATCGGTCATGATGGATAAGTCAACCTCTATTCCTGTCTCCGGCGTGAACTTCTCATCAATCATCTTCTGCATGATTTCCACATAGGTTCTTGGTCTGTTGACCCATACCTGAATGTGTGATGCATCAGTGTTGCTCGCCGAATACGACTGACCCATGAAGGAATATCCGAATCTCTTCAATGAGGTTCCTATCGACTGAAATACGTTCTGTCCCTTCGGAAGCTTCGCTCCGTCCTGATATATGTATATTCTGTCGATTGACAGGTCGTTGTCGTTAATCAGGTCAACGAAGTTCGCAATCTGTGTGTTGATTGAATTGACGCTCGTTGAAAGCTCATCAACCCTGTATACCAGCTCATTAGGATCATCAGCGAGGCTCTTAAGCTGATTGGCTGCAATAAGCAGATATGAGAATGCAGCTACCTTCTCAGGGCTCTTTGCATTTACATAAGGCTCAGCCTGCTCTGCAAGGCTGTACAGCTCATCAACCCATCCGAGAAGTCTTTCCTGAAGATCAGGAATGTATCTTGTGAGCTTAAGGTCTCTGTACTTATCCTTATTGGTACCTGCAACCTTGGTAACCTCAAGTGACAGATCGCTGATTCCGCTCATTATCTCATCCACCGCTTCAAGTGCATATCTTAAATTGTCGGCACTGATTGTAAGTGATATCGTGTGGTCGCCCTCTTCAAGATATACGCTTAACTTGTTCTTATCATCATCCTGAAGCGTCGCTGTCTTGAACTTGTTGGCTGCCTTCACCTGATATGACTTAAATGCCTGATTAGGTATCTCTCCGTCAATTCTCCAGTCAACGAATACCGGAAAATCATTTTTCTCAGACTGGCGGTAATTCATGCCTATGTAATAGTATCCCTCTTTATCGACATGGAACTTATAGCTTACCGTCTGTCCCGCCTCATTAAATGAATCTTCATCTATGATGTTGAGCATCGTTGTCGTAGCCGACAGTGGTGAAAGGCTTGAACCGTACTCGCCTATCGCATGAATTGATGAATCATTTCTCTGATAGAAGTCCTCTGCCTCAATAACTATAAGCTCACTGCCCTCAGCCTTCTGTGAACCGGTGTATTCCGGAACCGTCACCGGAGCCGAGAGAGTTATGTTGCCGAGAAGAAGCGTTCCCTCCTGAATGTTTAATTCAAGCTCATGAACACCTGCCGTAAGCTCAACGAGCAGCGGGTCTGAGTATCTGTAGCTTGCATCCATGACCTCCTTGTGTTCCCACTGTATAAGCTTATCCGGTAGAGATACTATCTCATTGCCGTATCTGTCCACATCCACTCCGTCAGACACCCATGTTGTCTCGAATCTCATGCTTCGTGCCTCATAGAACGGATACTGTCCGTCAATCTTCATTCCCATCTCAACAGGAAGAATGGATTCATCATACGACAGGTAATCATAGCTCATCACATATCTTCCCGACACCGGAACATCAATCGTAAGCTTTACACTGTCCCCCGCCTTTACCGCGAGTACCTCATTGGTGTACTCATAATTATCCTTCGTAAGAAAAGCTCTGTCCGCTCTGTCAACGGCATCGCTTATCTTATAGATAATCTCATCTCCTGAATAGACTGCCTCGGTATAACCGCTGCTTACATTGGTATAATTCGTTGTAAGTCTGTTATTCTCCGTATCCGACTGCTCAGCCGCATATACCGTTGTCCCGCCCGTGAAGGAGCCGCAGACGAGCATTGCAGCAGTCAATGCAAGTGATGTGATTCTCTTAATACATTTTCGAACCATACGAACACTCCTAAGCTTATCTGATGTTCAATTCCAGATGAAGTACACTGCTTGCCGGAATTGAAAACTTAATTCTATTGCCGTTTACCTCTATATCGTTGAACTCTCTTACCGTAACCTCCTCAGGCTTGTCAAATGTGTTGTGAAGATGAATCTCACCGCCTACTATCTCACCGCTTGCAGATGCAATCTCAGTATCGGCAACACAGCCGTCTATCTCGTAATCTCTGTCTATGGAGAGGTTGGTCATCGTAATATGTATCTTTCCGTCCTTGCCGAGTGATACGGACTCTGTGAGGTTAGGAACCATGTTCTCATCCTCAAGTCCTATCTGCTCTGTCTCAAGGAAGCTGTCAAGCAGCTCTGCATCCTGATGATGCTTATACATATAAAATACATGGTATGTAGGTGTCTTAATCATCTTCTCGCCCTCGGTGAGGAGAACTGCCTGAAGTACATTCACCATCTGTGCTATGTTAGCCATCTTCACTCTGTCGCAGTGCTTGTTGAAGATGTTCAGATTGATTCCGGCTACAAGTGCATCTCTTACCGTATTCTGCTGATATAAGAAGCCCGGATTCGTTCCCGGCTCACAGTCGAACCATGTGCCCCACTCATCAACAATCATGCCTACCTTGTGCTGCTTATCATACTTATCCATGATAGCTTCATGCTTCTTAATGAGCTCTTCCATGTAAAGAGTCTTCTTTAAGGTCTGATACCACATCTTATCATCGAAGTCGGTTGCACTTCCCTTGTGGTCCCATCCGCCCGGATGTGTGTAGTAGTGAAGTGAAATGCCGTCCATGAAACCGTGAACGAATTCAGGAGCCTTAAAGCATGTGCTCATCACTCCGTCAGTCCAGTTGTAATCATCCACGTTGGCTCCGCAGGCTACCTTGAATATTGGCTTATCAGGATGATAGTTTCTTACATAGGTCTGATATCTTCTGTACAGATTTCCGTAATACTCAGGAGTCATGTTTCCGCCGCAGCCCCAGTTCTCATTGCCTACTCCGAAGTAATCAACTCTCCAAGGCTCCTCATGACCATTCTCTTTTCTTAAATTGCTCATAGGTGATACACCCTCGAAGGTCATGTACTCTACCCACTCGCTCATCTCCTGTACGGTTCCGCTTCCGACATTGCCGTTGACATAGGTTTTGCAGCCGAGCTGTCTGCACAGCTCCATGAACTCATGTGTTCCGAAGCTGTTGTCCTCGACTACGCCGCCCCAGTGCGTGTTAATCATCTTCTTTCTTCCATCGGCAGGACCGACACCATCCTTCCAGTGGTACTCATCCGCGAAGCATCCGCCCGGCCATCTGAGTACGGGAATCTGCATATCCTTAAGAGCTTCTACCACGTCCGTTCTCATTCCGTTCACATTCGGGATACTTGAATCCTTCCCTACAAAAATGCCCTCATAAATGCATCTTCCGAGATGCTCCGAAAAATGACCCTGAATCTCAGGGTTGATGTGACCCTTCTTGTGGTTAGGGTTTATGTACAACTTGCTCATTTTTCGCCCTCCTTTTAGAATTTTTTTGTTATTTTTATATAAATTTTATTTTTCAGTAAAACAGAATAGATATTAAAACGTTTTCGTAAGTTATGTTTCACTTTCTGCTTAACCTATTCTATTTTCAGTGAAATGTTAATATAAACATAGCTCTTTTTAATCTATAATTCAATACTTAATTAATTAACCGAGTAGAGAAAGAATTAGTCATTTTTTGTGCAATTTGCACAAAAGAATTTCCTATTGACTAATTTATTTAAACATTTTATACTTAATCTAAAAATTAATCATTTCACTTTTGAGCACACAAGTATATTACAGGAGGTGACTGAAATATGTTATATATTAAATCATTAAGCGAATCCGAGGAGGTCTTCAAGGCTCTCAGCACGCCCATGAGACTTCAGATTATGAAGCTCATATACGAAAATGACCATCTCAGCATGAATGACCTTGCCGAGACACTCGGACTTACCAACAGTGCCATATCAATGCATGTAGGGAAGCTTGAAGCGGCAGGGCTTGTCTCTGTTCAGGTTACCTCCGGAAAGCGCGGAATAATGAAGATTGTGCGTCCCCGCTATGAACGCCTTATCATCGACATGGTTCCCAACGCCGGCTCAATCAAGTGCTATACCGACGAGATTGCAATAGGCCACTACATAAGCTACGACGTTCACCCGACCTGCGGACTGTCAACCTCAGGCAACCTCATCGGCGACCTCGATAATCCTAAGGTATTTTCCTATCCGGAGCGCTTCAAGGCGGATATCCTCTGGGTAGGCTACGGCTCCGTGACCTACAATCTTCCGAACAGGCTCAAGCTCGGTCAGACATTGTCTGAGATTCAGATATCCTTCGAGATAAGCTCTGAGTGCCCTGAGCACAATGACAATTACCCGAGCGACATCTATTTTGACATTAACGGCAAGGCTCTCGGCAAGTGGATAAGCCCCGGAGATTTCGGTGCAAGAAGAGGTATGCTCTGCCCTAACTGGTGGCCTGACGGTCTGAACCAGTACGGTCTGTTAAAGACTCTTGTAATCAACCGCTCGGGAACCTTCATGGACGGAACTGCGAAGCTCTCATCAGTGACCATTGATGACCTTGCGCTCAACTATGATTCCATCATCAATTTTACTTTTTCGGTTCCCGCAGACACACCTAACTGTGGCGGCTTTACCCTGTTTGGTGTATCCTTCGGTGATTACAGTCAGAATATTGTCGTCAAGCTGTTTTACGAGGATTCCAACTCGGAGTTCTAGTTCTTTTTTCTTGTATTCATATTTCTAAATCACTTGAAAAGACATTGCTAAAATGTTAGAGTATGCTTACGTGCAAAATACGGAATATCCCGGGAAGGAGGCTTCTTCCCGGAAGTGATTCGGAGTGAACCCATTTTGAAAAAACTACATATATTTTTATCCCACTCGTCAGCCGATGCGAAGCTTGCAGGTGAAGTATGCCGCATTCTTGAAAAGGACGGTCACAGCTGCTTCATCGCCCCGCGTGACATACGCTCGGGACACGAATACGCTGAGGAACTTATTGACGGCATCGACAATTCTGACGTAATGCTTCTGCTGCTCTCAAAGCAGGCCAATTCCTCGCCACATGTTCTCCGTGAGGTTGAGCGCGCAGTCAGCAAAAACAAGCCCATTATCGTATACAAGCTCGGCAATTTTGAGCTCAGCAAATCAATGGAATACTTTCTTATGACCCATCAATGGCTCGATTCGCATGCTGACAAGAATTATAATGCGATTTTAAAATGTATTAACGAATTCGCCGGTGACACGAAGGAGGAAGCCAAGCCATCCCGCGTAAAGCCCATAATTCCTATCGCAGTTATAATTTTTGCCATAGTGCTTGCAGCCGTAATCGTGATGCGTGTAAGGACGGCAGGCAGTCCATCCAATGCCGCCACCCTGCCTGACTACGGTACACAGCGTCCCGTGTACTCGGAGAGTGCCGAGGTTCATCTTGGTGACACATTAACCTTCGGCACCTACAATGGTGAGCCTGTCGACTGGCGCGTCATACATATATCCGACGACTTGGCAAGTGCTGTCGTCATCTCCGACAAAATACTCACCATGAAGTCATTCGATGCCGCTGAGGGCGGAGAGTACAATTATTACGACAGCGTTAATTATTGGAGGACCCGGACCTCAGAGCTGTCAGAAGAGCTTCAAAGACTCATACGCGGTGATAACCGCTGGGAGCTGTCCAACATAAGGACATGGCTCAACTCTGCCAAGGAAATGGTTAAGTACAGTGACTTTCCTCCGACGGTTAAGGCAATGTCGATGCACAATAATTCCTATGACACTGAGTCAGGCTTCCTGCACGGCTTCACTGATGAGGAGCTGTCATTTATTCTTACTGTGCAGCATACAACAGGCGGCAGCATTACCGAGGACAAGGTGTATCTGCTCTCAGAAGACGAGCTTAAATGGCTTTATGATGCGGATGTAACCGTACATGCCGAGCCGACCTTGGCCGCAGTCGCACATGATGAGTCGGGCTGGTACAGCTCTAACCTTGATGCATACAAGACCAAGGATCACTTTTGGTGGCTCAGAGATGCCGACACCTCCGATTCATGCAGTGTAAGGCTGGTGAACATAAGCTACGGCAGCAACAGCATCATATCCGATTTTGCCGGACTTGAAGGTTACGGAATACGTCCAGCAATGACGATAGACCTCACATCTGAGGCATTTTTATCAATAATGGAGAATAATTAGATCAGATGAAATTAACAGATTTGACAGCTTACAACCACATAGTAATACAGGCTCATGACAATCCCGATGCCGACGCAGTCGGCTCAGGCTATGCCCTCTACCGCTACTTTCTATCGCTCGGCAGGGAGGTCCGCCTTGTGTACGGAGGAAGCAGTCTGATAAGCAAGAGCAATCTCAAGCTCATGATTGAGGAGCTTGACATTCCCATTGAACATATTGACAGCCTTGACTGTCCCGAGCTTCTTATAACCGTTGACTGCCAGTACGGTCAAGGAAACGTCACTCATTTTGATGCAGCACAGACTGCCGTTATAGACCACCATGATACAGGAATGGCATCGGGTGACTTTGCAGAAATAAGAAGCAGACTGGTAAGCTGCGCCACCCTCTGCTATTCGATGCTTAAGGATGCAGGATATGACATCAACTCGGATGTCAGCATCGCAACAGCACTTTTTTACGGCTTATATATGGACAGCGGCAGATTGTCCGAGATAAATCATCCGCTCGACAGGGACATGATTGATTTCCTGCACTATGACAAGACTCTCATTACACGTCTTAAATATGCCAATTTCAGTCTGAGTGAGCTTGACACGGCGGGTTATGCAATCCTGCACAACCGCTATATTCCGGAGCATCGCTTCTCCGTCGTCATGTCGAAGCCCTGTGACCCTAACATTCTCGGTGTTATAAGCGACCTTGTCATTCAGGTTGACACCATAGACGTGTGCGTGGTATATAATTCGCACTCTTCCGGCTGCAAGCTGTCAATCAGAAGCTGTACTCCCGAAATATCAGCCAATGAGCTCGCCTCCTATATCTGCGATGGAACAGGCAGCGGCGGCGGACACCTTGATAAGGCGGGAGGCTTCATAAGCAGAACACGCTATGAACAGCTTTTCGGCGAAAAAAATATCGAAGATTATATTGTAGAAAGATTTAACGAATATTATGACAACTATGATATTATCCGCTACACGGACGACATCAGCAAGCCGGAGCTTCTTCGCGCTTATATCAAAAAGCCGGCTGTGTACGGCTATGTGAAAAGCTGTGATATGTTCGCTTCGGAAACCGATGTCAGGATAAGAACCTTGGAGGGTGATGTTCTTGTAACCTGCCGTGACGACATATACTTCATGATAGGCAGTCAGGGAGAAGTATACCCTATTGAGAAGAAGGTGTTCTATTCAAAATACACTCCATGTGACGGTGTATATGAAAAAGCCTTTGAATACCCGCCATGCGTTATCGATACCGTGCATGCAGAACCTCATGAACTGCTTTCGCATGTACACTGCTGCCTCTCAAGCTCCGACCCGGTCATCTATGCACGCCCTTTGGCGAAGTTCGCCAAGGTATTCACCGCATGGAACTACGACGGCTACATGTCGGGCAGACAGGGCGATATGCTCTGCTACACTGAAAAGAACAGCCGCGACGTATATGTCGTAAAGAGAGAGATTTTCGACGACATTTACACGCCGCTCAATCAATAAATCATCAATTAAAGGAGGTGTCCCATATGTTCTCCCCGGACGACAACCAATTCGAACAGGCTCACTTTGAGTCAATCCTTAAGCTGACCGCCGAAAATCTTGCCAAATACAAGGCTGATGAAAAGCGGTTATCCGACGAGCTTTACACCCTGCTTGAAACCTATGGTGCGAAGGATGTGGAAGCTCTTTCCATGATAGACAACATACAGGTTCTCTACGAACGCGCCCAGCGTGAAGCTGCGAGAGCCGAGAAGGCAAGAAGCAAGCCATACTTCGGACGAATTGACCTGACAGACCTGACCCACGGCAGCGAGGAGACCATATACATAGGCAAGGTCGGAATCAACCGCGACATCACCCATATAGAGGTTGTGGACTGGCGCGCACCGATTTCCAACTCATACTATGAAAGCCACCTCGGAAAAATAACATACTCCGTCCCGAATGAGCGGGACTTCGAGATTGACCTTAAGAAGAAGCGAACCTATGAAATCAAGGATGATAAGCTGGCTTCTTTTTTTGACACTGATGTTGTAGCGAATGATGAGCTTCTCAACAAGTATCTGTCGCAGAACAAGAAGGCAGTCCTCGGAGAGATAATTGCCACCATACAGAAGGAGCAGAACGACATCATCAGACAGTCACCTTACAAGAGCATGATTGTCCAAGGTGCCGCAGGCTCGGGTAAAACCACTGTTGCAATGCACCGCATATCCTACATTCTCTATAACTACGAGAAAGATTTTAAGCCGGTCGATTTCTACATTGTCGGCAGCAACAAGATTCTGTTGAACTACATAACCAGCGTACTTCCCGACCTTGATGTGAACGGAGTCCGCCAGATGACCATGGAGGAGCTGTTTGTCCGACTTCTGTATGAGGACTGGAACTCGGACGGGCAGAGCATCGCCCCTCTTGCACAGGCTTCAAAGACCTTCCCCGAGGCGATGAAGCGAGGCACACTCGACTGGTTTTACGACCTTGAAGCCTTCTGCCTCGCCTATGAGCGCTCAACGATAAATACATCGGATGTCATATTAAAATCCAATGAGAATGTACTTCTTGAGCACAATGTATGCGAGACACTTCTCACTTCCGATTCCATCGTCGCATTTCTTAACGAGAATCCGCAGATGTCGATTCAGTCTAAGATTAATCTGCTCAATAAGCGCGTACTCTCGCGTCTTGAAAACGAGATTACCGGAAAAGAAATTCAATACACTGCCGACGAGAAAAAGGCACTCACCCGCTTCTACCGCCAGTACTTCGGCGGTAAAAAATGGAAAATTTCCATATATGATATCTACAAGGAATTCCTTGCCGCACAGGAGCGCCGTCACAACACTGTATTTCCTTTTGATGAGACCTCACCCGACCTCTATGACCTCGCCGCACTCGCTTATATCTACAAGCGTGTAAAAGAGGATGACCCTATTATTGAGGCACATCATGTCGTCATCGACGAGGCGCAGGACTTCGGAATGATGGCATACATGACCCTTCACTACTGCATGCGCGGATGTACTTATACCATAATGGGTGATGTCGCACAGAACATCCACTACAACCACGGGCTTAACGACTGGACGGAGCTTCGCGACAACTTCCTGACAGGAGAATTTGACTCGTTCAATCTCCTCAGAAAGAGCTACAGAAATACCGTGGAGATTTCTCACTTCGCGACGGACATATTAAGACATGGAAACTTTGCGATATATCCTGTAGAGCCGATTATCAGGCACGGCAATGAGGTATCGGTCACTGACTTTAATGATGAGGAAGCCCTTATAAAGGCTTCAGCAGATAAGATTGAAGAATGGAAGAGCGCAGGTTACGAGACAATCGCTGTCATATGCCATGACGATGCCTCATCAAGAGCTGTGGCAGAAAAGCTCTCAAAATACACCGAGGTCAACGATTATGATGCAATGGAGTTCGACAACGGTACAATGGTTCTGCCAATCACCTATACTAAGGGCTTGGAATTCGATTGCTGCATACTCTTTAACCCTGACGAGGCGGCATATCCTGCATGTGATGCCAATGTGAAGCTTCTGTATGTAGCTGCGACCCGTGCGCTCCATGAACTTGTCGTGTACCATACAGGTACGATTACACCGCTTATCGGCGAGCCTGTGCCTGATACGGTAAGCAACACCGTTCTCGAGGCAGAGAACTCACAGCCTAACAGAACACACAGAACCACAACCTTCATAGGTCTGCCATCGACAACACCCGTTAAGACGGCTGCTTCTGCCACAGTACCAACCGTGAGTTCCACTTCAACCGTCGGTTCCACACCGCCGCGAAGGACAGCCCCTTACCCGGCGATGCCTTACAAGCAGCCGCCTGCTGCCCCGCAAAAAATTGTCGACCACAGCAACAAGATTATGTGTCAGTCCGAATACAGCTTCGGCTCGGTTCCTAAGACGGACGCGCTGAAGCAGAACCCGAAGCGCATGGCTGCCTACCCGTTCAGAAGCGTGCGCCGTGAGGGCAATACACTCATCTTAGACAGCATAAATGCCGTCCTCGAGCTCACACCTTATGCAGCCAGCATGGTTCGCGTCTCCTACCACAAGGCGGGCGAGGCGATTCCCGATGCCAGATGCATTGAAAATCGTGCCTCCTACGATAAGTGGAAGTTCAAAGACACCCCCGATACGGTGCTTCTCGCGACCTCAGCACTCTATCTTAGAATAGATAAAAAGAACGGACTTGTAACCTTCTGTGACAAGGACAAGAATGTCCTGCTCAGCGAAAAACAGCCGGGACACGTCCTTGAGAGCACCTCAGATAGAAGCTTATGCTTTTTCGACTTTGACAACGGACAGAAGCTATATGCCTTCGGCGCAAGCAACCGTGACCACCTTCCGCTCAACCGTGTTGCAAGGTATATCTCCTTCGGAAAAGGCAGACTAAAAGCCCCGTGTGTCATATCTGATAAAGGCTGCGGACTGGCGATAAGCCACGATTCGACCGTACTCTTTAACAGCATTCCGACCTACGGAGCCTTCATAGCCCTCGGCGATGCCGAATATTTTGATTATTATTTCTTCACGGGAAACTCCGACGAGGAGCTTAGCATGAAGTATGACTGGATTCGAAGCAGAAGTAAGGAGCAGTAAAGCTTTACTCCACCGACTTAAGCGATTCAGCCATATTAATTTTGTTGAGCTTGAACAGCATAAAGAAATTGACTACCACAGCGAATACGAAGGTAAGCACAACGCTCAGCACAAAGCTTATCCATGTTATCCTGCTGTCAAAGGATACTGCCTCCACATTTATACAGTTCATGACAAAAATGTGGAGCAGCTTCCCAAGACCAAGTCCGAGAACCGCACCTATGCCCGTCAGTATAAAATTCTCTCTGAACACATATGACGCAGTTTCCCATGAATAAAAGCCGAGAACCTTTATCGTTGCAATTTCCCTTATTCTTTCGGTAATGTTAATATTTGTCAGGTTGTATAAAACCACGAATGCAAGTGCCGCCGCAAGCACAATCACCATGATTACGACATAGTTTATGCTTGAAATCATGCTGTCGAACTGCTCCTGTGTGTCGGCATTGGCATACGCCGAGCTCACCTCGTCCATGAGGAGCAGGTCTGCGATGGTCTGATGCGCGTCCAAACCGTCCTTTATTGACGCATATACCGTTCTGTACTCAGGCTCACCGCCTGCCGCTTCAATATATGTCTCTTTCGCGATAAAAGCGTAGTTGAAGACATAGTTTTTACATACGGCGGACACCGTAACCGTCATGGTATTCAGGCTGTCATCCGCAATCGTTAAGGTATCACCTTTCTTTACCCCGAGATTCTTTGCAAGTCTCTTTGTGAGAATTATCTCTCCCTTGGAAGGATACTCAAGTCTTTCTCCGCCTTTAAGGCTCAGAAAATGATACTGCTCCGAGAGTTCCCCGGCATTCTCAGCTATTATAACATTGGCAGACTTTTTCGCGCTGCTGCTCTCAATATCCATTGTCGATGAATTGAGGAACGCATAGCTGTCAAAGTACTCATCAAAGGTCTCTCCAAGAGCCTCCATCTCCCATTCGTCAGCCGGATTTCCAAGCGTCACCGACATATCATACACGGCTATCTCACGGAACTGCGCACTCACTATGTCGGAGAAGGAATCCTTAAGTCCAAGTGCGGTTACGACCAGTGCCGTACAGCCGCCTATACCCATTATCATCATAATGAAACGCTTCTTGTATCTGAACACATTTCTTATGGACACCTTTCTCAAAAAGCCAAGTCTCCTCCATATAAAGCCGACTCTCTCAAGCAGAATCCTCTTTCCGCCCTTAGGTGCCTTAGGACGTATGAGCGTTGCCGGCGAGCTGTGAAACTGTGCCGCGCATGAAAAATATGTGGCACCCATCGAGCACAGCACCGCAGCCACGATTGATATAACTCCGATTTTTATATCCCACACATAGGTAAGCTCCGCAAAATCGTAGAGCATATTGTAGCCCATCCATATAACCTTAGGGAACAGCAGATTTCCCACAACATAGCCGAACACCGCTCCACCCACGGCTGCCGAGCCCGAATAGAACATATACTTTGCCATGACCGTGCCGTCACTGTAGCCGAGCGCCTTGAGTACTCCTATCTGCGTTCTCTCATCCTCCACCATTCTTGTCATTGTCGTCATGCACACAAGTGCAGCTACGGCAAAAAAGAATATCGGGAAAACAGCGGCTACCTGATTCACGATATTGCTGTCGTTGTCAAAGCTCGCATATCCGACATTTGAATCCCTGCCAAGCACATACACTGCAGGCTCCTTCAAATCATTCAGCTCATCCTCCGCCGACATGATTTCGCTCTCGGCTTCATTCTGCTTGGTTTCAAGCGTATCTATTCCACTCTCGTATTCGGCATATCCGTCGGCTATCTCCTGTCTTGCTGCATCTAACTGAGCCTGAGCCTCATCGAGCACTCCCTCCGTGCTCATTCCCATACTTTCCATAGTTGCCCGATTTGCGTCAAGCTCCGCCTGTCTCTGCTCAAGCTCCTGTTCCGCTTCAAGAAGCTCATTGTATGCACTGTCAAGCTCCGCCCTGGCAGCTTCAAGCTCATCGTTAAGTTCTGCCTTGGCATCCTCTATTTTGTCATAAGCCTCCGAATACAGACGCTCATACCGCTTGTCCGCTATGCTCTGCACCGCATCCTTCAACACATCCGTGTGCTCATCGATATAGGAATTGTACTCGTCCGAATAGGCTTCATAGCCGCTGTCCATGCGCACATATATCTCATTGTCATACTCGGCTGTATAAGCCCCTCTCATAAAATATGCGAAGCTTGTGACGCTTCCGTTTCCGACAGGTGCGGTTCCTCTCTCAAAATTGAGATAGAGCGGCGACTGCACAATGCCGACAATCGTGTAGGTGCTATATGTAAACGCATCCTTCACATCATCGGTGTTGCTGTCCGACACGACAAACTCCTGTCCTATGTACTCACTCCCGTAACGCTTGCTGTCGACAACGCATTCCCTGTCATTCTCCGGCATGCGCCCCTCAATCAGCTCGGGGCGGTTGATATTATCAAGCAGCGAATAGGTCGCCACAACACACTCACGCCCGTCGGCGAGAAGCTCTATGACCGCCTGGCTTATTCCGCCCTGCGCATAAATAACTCCGTTCTCTCCGACCAGCTGCTTGGCATCGCCCATGTCAAAGCCCAGTGTGGAGAGTGCCCTGTAATCATAAAATGATGTCTGTTTAAAATATTTGTCCGCGGTAGCAACCATGTCCTCACGGCATACCCTGAGTCCCGCGAACATGATAACTCCCAGAGCGACAATGAAAAATATCGCCAGATACCTTCCCAAGCTGTGTCTTATCTCCCTGAGAGATGTCTTTTTCATCGCTGATTTCATGCTTTTTCCTCCGATGCTGTATATTTACCACTCTATCTCCTCTACCGGAACAATATGCTCATTCTTGACCATCGAAGTTACCGTGCCGTTTTTTACGGTTATGACTCTGTCCGCCATCGCCGTGAGCGCACTGTTATGAGTTATCACGACCACCGTTTTGCCCTCATTGCGGCATGTATCCTGCAAAAGCTTGAGCACCTGCTTTCCTGTCGCATAGTCTAATGCCCCCGTCGGCTCATCACAAAGAAGCAGCTTCGGATTCTTGGCAAGCGCACGGGCTATTGCAACTCTCTGCTGCTCACCTCCCGAAAGCTGCGCAGGGAAATTATAAGCTCTCTGTTCAAGACCTACCTGTCTTAAAACAGTCATCGCGTCAATCGGCTCCTTGCAAATCTGTGACGCGAGCTCGACATTCTCAAGTGCCGTGAGATTCTGCACAAGGTTATAGAACTGAAATACGAAGCCTATGTCATATCTTCGATAGGTTGTAAGCTGCTTCGGCTTGTAATCCGATATTCTGCTGCCGTCTAATATAACTTCACCATCGGTCAAAGTATCCATTCCGCCTATAATGTTCAGAATGGTCGTCTTTCCCGCACCTGATGCACCAACTATGACACAGAATTCTCCCTTCTCAATCTCAAAATTAACATCCTGAAGTGCCGATATGGTCACCTCGCCCATCTGATAAGTCTTTTTGACATGTCTGCATTCAACAAACGCCATCTTATCCCTCCTGTTCCTGTTAGTATTTGTATCTTATACAAAACGGACAGAACGACCTTGTTATCGCCCTGTCCACTTTTTATAATTCCTTTTTATCTTTGCGGTTTTTCGAAGTATCATTAAACATTCAATATAAGAAATCTATGCAAGCACCTTTGATAAGAACTCCTTAAGGCGCGGATTCTTAGGATTAGAGAAGAACTCCTGCGGCGGAGCACTCTCAAGTATCTGTCCATCATCAATGAAGATTACCCTGTTGGCAACCTCCCTCGCGAATCCCATCTCATGTGTGACGATTATCATTGTCATACCTTCTTTTGCGAGAGCCTTCATAAGGTCAAGCACCTCACCGACCATCTCCGGGTCGAGTGCACTCGTAGGCTCATCAAAAAGAATAACATCCGGATTCATTGCAAGTGCTCTCACAATAGCCACTCTCTGCTTCTGTCCTCCTGAGAGTGTTGACGGATACACATCCGCCTTATCCTGAAGCCCGATTCTTGTAAGAAGCTGCATTGCATTCTCTCTTGCATTCTTCTTAATCTCAGACTTATTCGTAGTTATCGGAATAAGCTCCTTCTTGTTATTCCTGCTTCTGAATATATTGGCAATGCCCGTAAAAAAGTTCTTCCGCTTACTCTTTCTGAGTTCCTGGCACTGAACGTATACAGGCGCAAGCATGATGTTCTGTATGACCGTCTTGTTGGAGAACAGGTTAAAGTGCTGGAACACCATTCCCATGTGTCGTCTGTGTATATTGATGTCAACCTTCATATCGGCTATATCCACACCGTTAAATATAATCTGTCCGCCCGTCGGGTCTTCCATACAGTTAAGACATCTTAAGAACGTACTTTTTCCGGAACCTGACGGTCCGATTACGACGAGGATGTCTCCCTTGTTGACGGTGAGATTGATGCCCTTTAATATTTTGCTGCTTCCGAAATGCTTTTCAAGATTAATGACGTCTATCACTCTTTCTCAGGCTCCTTTCCATAAGTTTTATTCCACCGCTTATCAAAAGCACGATAAGTATGTAGATTATTGCCATAACAAGATACGGCACCATGAATTCATAGCTGTTGCTTCCGATATAGTTGAACGCAACGTACAGATCAGCCGCACCGACAAAGCTTACAACTGACGTCTCCTTGATGAGCGCAATGAACTCATTGCCGAGTGTCGGAAGTATATTCTTGACTGCCTGTGGTATGACAATCTTAACCATCGTAACCGAAAAGCTGAGTCCCACTGCTCGTCCCGCTTCCAACTGTCCCGCATCGACGGACATGATTCCACTTCGCATAATCTCAGAGATATACGCAGCACTGTTAAGTCCGAATACCATCATGGACACCTGCACTCCCGTCATCTTGATTCCCATAATCGGGAGCAAAACATAATAAAATACGAGGAGCTGCACCACCATAGGTGTTCCTCTGAAAAGTCCTACATAGAAACTGCATATTCCATTAAGTACACGCGGCAGAACCTTGTACTTAGGCACCACCCTCACCGTGGCTATAAGAGTTCCAAGAATTATACCGATTATAAGTCCTATAACTGCAATTAGAAGGGTATTTTTCAACCCTTCTAACACTCTTACATAGCCATTTTGTTCAAAGAAAATTTCGATAAATTTACTTACCTTCTGATCAAAATTGCCCATTTAAACCTCTCTTATCCCTGTAAGCTTCTACTGCATCTTATTGATTGCTTCCGTGATGCACTTAGCAGGAGCAGAATCAATGATAACGTACTGAATGTTTCCGTTCAAGAGATCCTGAACTGCAAGTGAACCGTTCTTATATCCTACACACTGAGCTGCAAAGCCTGTGAAGCCCCAGTCTGCATCGCCCTCTACATAGAACTGACCTGTTGTACCGTTCTGAACACCAATCTTAACGCTGCTGTCCTTAGCTGATAAGATTGCCTCAACATCCTCGATACTCTTGCATGAATCGAACTCTGTATTGTCAGATGTCACTATAAGTCTCTGTGAAGCGCTGTAATATGAATCTGAGAATGCAACATACTCTTCTCTGTCAGGCTTAACCGTAAGACCTGCCATAGCGATATCACACTTGTGCTGACCTACTGAGAGACATACTGCATCGAAATCCATGTTCTGAATTACAAGCTCAACTCCGAGATACTCAGCGAGTGCCGCTGCAATCTCCATATCGATACCAACATACTTATCACCTGACATGTACTCGAATGGCTCGAATGCTGCATTGGTTGCAACCACAAGCTGATCCTTGCTGCTGTCATAAGCTGCTGATGTAACGCCCTGAGGTGTGCCATCGCCGAAATAGTGATTACAAATCTCATCGAACTTACCATTATCCTTGATTTCCTTAATAAAAGCATTAACCTTCTCAAGAAGCTCCGGCTGATCCTTGTCAACTCCGAATGCATACTCTTCCTCGGTAAGGTCTATATCAATAACCTTCGCCTTCTTAGCCGTATCTGATGACTTGCCGCATCCGACAATAGTCATCGCTGCCATTGTAACTGCTGCAATAACTGCAATAATCTTCTTCATAAGTTCTTCCTCCTTAAAGAAATTCACCGATTTCTTATATCGTAAGGATAGCACACTTTCAAATCATAAACAATATATAAATTCAATCATATTTTTGTATATTTATACATATTTTTTGTATAAAATTAACATTGTATTTTTCGACAACCCAAAAATACCGCCCTGCATTTCTATGCAGAGCGGTATTATTCCGTCTATACGGTATCTTATATTTCACTTTTTACATATAATCTCTTAATACTCCATGGTCTCTTAAGAGCTTTTCGATTACGGTTCCCTTAATCTTCTTGATTATAGGCTTCTTGATTGCATTTAACGGTCCCGGAAGCTCTATCTCAAGAGGTGACTTTCCATCCATAAGCTTAACCGAGCTGTCAAGAAGCTCTCTTACGTCGTATACGCTGCCCCATACCTCAGGAACACCTCTGTCAACTCCGAGAAGTCCGTATACAGCCTCCATAGCGGTTCTTACAGAGTACTCTGTTGTGAAGATTGTGTCTCTTGGTGTCTCAGCGAACTGTCCGAGGAATGCGAAGTTCACGCATCCATCAGGAATTACGTCAGGACGGTCGCCCTTTCTTCTAGGCATGAAGAACGCTGTGATGTAAGGCATCATTGTAGGAACTGATACAACCTTATTCTTAGCAAGCTCATCAATCTGATCAACCGGAATACCAAGGTGGTACAGCCACTCAGCAGCTATCTCCTCACCTGTACATTCCTTCATAGGCTTCTTGATGTAATCGCCCGGAACATCAGTGAACAGGCTGTATACCCATACGCATACCTCTTCCTTCTTCTGCTCCTTGAACTGTCCCTGTCTGTTGATTGTCCAGCTGAGCAGCCACTTGGAATCCTTGCAGCTTACGATACCGCCGGTAACAACATTTCCTGTTCTAGGGTCTCTCTTACATATCTTCTTGATGGCATTAATGATTGTCTCATCAGAGGTTGTAACGGTAGCTGACTCCCAGTTAGTCTTGGATATATCGGAGCAGAACTTCTCAGGATGACCGAAATCAGGGCTCTGCTTTGCAATATTCTTCCACAGGCTCCATACACCGCTTGTTCTGACCTCGGCATCACCGACAGGTGCCTGTGTATGTGAACCGTAGATTGTACTCTCTGTACAGCTTCCGTTGGTTACGAATACCATATCGTTCTCTGTAAGCTCGATGGACTTCTCCTCACCCTTACTCTTGTAGATGATTCTCTTGGCAACCTTCTTACCGCCGCTTATATCGAACTCAACATTGGTAACCTCTGTATTGAACTCGAACTTAACTCCTGCCTTCTCAAGATACTTCTTCATAGGAAGAATGAGTGACTCGTACTGATTGTACTTGGTGAACTTAAGTGCGGAGAAATCAGGGAGTCCGCCGATATGATGGATAAATCTCTGGAAGTAGAGCTTCATCTCAAGGGCGCTGTGCCAGTTTTCGAATGCGAACATTGTTCTCCAGTATAACCAGAAGTCTGACTTGAATACCTCATCATCGAATACATCCTCGATGGTCTTGTCATAGAGATCCTCGTCCTTGGTAAAGAACAGCTTCATAATCTCCATGCAGCCCTTCTGGCTTAAGTTGAACTTGCCATCTGTATGTGCATCCTCGCCGCGGTTGACGGTAGCACGGCAGAGTGAATAGTTAGGGTCATGCTTGTTGAGCCAGTAATACTCATCAAGTACCGACACACCCGGTGTCTCTATTGAAGGAATGCTTCTGAACAGATCCCACAGGCACTCGAAATGGTTCTCCATCTCACGTCCGCCACGCATTACATAGCCTCTTGTAGGATCATTGATTCCGTCGCATGCACCTCCGGCAACATCCATTGCCTCAAGAATATGGATATTCTTTCCAGGCATCTGAGCATCTCTTACAAGGAAGCACGCTGCTGCGAGTGATGCAAGACCGCTTCCTACGAGGTATGCTGACTTGTTCTCAACTCCTTCAGGCTTCTCAGGACGCGCAAAGGCTTCATAATTACCGTTCGAGTAGTAAATTCCTTTGCTGTTCTTCTCATTTTTTCCACGCTCCGTGTTGCGATATTCCTTAAGCTCCTGCTGTCTTTCTGCCGGCATGCCCTTCTTATCGCTGCTTTTGGGAGCACCTTCATTTTCTTTATTATCATTTTTTTTCTTAACTGCATTTACCGCTGCAACACCTGCTCCGATTGCGAGTGCCGATGCAACTAACTTCATTTTCTTCTTACCTTTACTCATACTCTTTTCCACCTTTCTGATTTTAGTTTTCCAATCTCTTCCTGCGTATTGTCTTTACGGTGCTAAGTACCACGCATATGTTAAGTACACCGTCAAGCACAAGGTTGATGCCGATTATCCATGCCGCAGCAGTCTGTGCCGCAAAAGGAATCACCATAAGTATCATTCCCACGATTGACACAAGCAGTGCGATAATAAGGATAAGCCACCATTTCTCAATTCCGAACTTTTTCGCATCCACCGCCGTCTGAAGCTTCAGTGCTCCGTCCACAAGTATGAAGATTCCTACACATATCGAGAGAATCTCAACCATGTATGAGGTCCTGAATATGAGCACCGCTCCGAGTATCACCGATATGATGCCCAGCGCGAAATCGAACTGAAATGCAAGCTGGAAAATATCCTTCGTGAAATAGCCGAGAATCTTGACTACTCCGAGAAGGACAAGCACAGCTCCGAATATCTTGCACAGAACATTGATTGCCTTAATCGGGCTGAATAGAATAAGAAGTCCCACAATTATGAGGCATATGTCCATCACAATATACATATTCTTTACTATTTTGAGCTGTTTCATGCGTCCATCCTCGATTCACTTAGGTTTTAACTACCTTGTATGGTTATAATATTACAGGCTTTATCTTTTTTAAACAGACAGATTCGCCCGAATGTCTGAATTTCAGACAAAAACAAAAAAGTGTCTGAAAATCGGGGTTATATTCAATCCCTCTTCCCAGACACCTTTAATATTAATCAGTGTATTGCTTCATTCTCTTTTACGCATTGTTCAATCATAGCCTTCACGGTCGCATTGAAGGTTCCAGCCGTGCGCGCTATGAAGCGCTCCTGTCCCGACGGAAGCTTTCTCTTAATCCATTCAATCGTATTTCCTACAATCGCGTGGGTGTAAAAGCCGGTGATATAAGCTATATCATCCTCGGAGAGCTGATACCCTTCGGCTTCCTTCCTGACGAACCGGCTTATGAACGAGAAGGCAAGTGTCTCAAGATAATTCTCGAGCACATCCCTCTTCTTGGAATCGTATATATGAAGAATAGCCCTTCTGTACTTAAGCACGAACTGTGCCGCTCTCGCATACTCCTCCCCGAATGTGGTAGCTTCATCCACATCCTGTTCAAGGAATCTCTCAGCCTCAACGCGGAACACATCGTCGAGCAGGTCATATATGTCACTGTAATGATAGTAGAAGGTGTTCCTGTTAATCTCACACTCCTCCACAATGTCCCTTACCGTAATCTTATCAAGACTCTCATTCTCCAATAGTTGCATGAAGGTATTCATTATGAACTTCTGCGTCTGTTTTGCCATGTGCAATGCCTCATTTTTCCGCAAGCCAGTCCCTTGCCTGCTCCTTAAGCCATTCACACCACGCATCTACTCCCTCGCCCGTCTTGGCGCATATCGGGAATATCTTGAGATTAGGATTGCGCATAAGCGCATACTCCTTCACCTTGTCCATATCGAAATCAAAGTACGGAAGCACATCAATCTTGTTGATAATAAGTGCGTCACATACAGTGAATATAAGCGGATACTTAAGAGGCTTGTCATGTCCCTCAGGCACTGACAGAATCATGACATTCTTGGATGCTCCCGTATCAAATTCAGCAGGACACACAAGGTTTCCCACATTCTCAAGGATAGCAATGTCAACATCGCTCACATCAAGCTCTCTGACACCCTGTCTTGTCATATCCGCATCGAGATGGCACATACCGCCGGTGTGAATCTGTACTGTCTTAGCAGCCGTCTTTTCAGAGATTGTTCCGGCATCGACATCCGAATCAATGTCTGCCTCCATAACGCCCACTCTGAACTCATCGCTTATTCTCCTGATAGTCTGTACAAGAGTGGTTGTCTTACCGCTTCCCGGAGAGGACATAAGATTGAGTAAAAATGTCTTTTTCTCCTTAAGCTCGCTTCTAAGACGTTCTGCGTCCGCATCATTGTCTGCGAATACGCTCTGCTTGACTTCTATAATTTTATAATTTTTTTCCATTGCTAACAATCCTTTTAAGATAAATTTTTTATAAAAACTTACTTAACAACAGCTCTGTCCTTAGCTGCCTGATAGTACTTGAAGTTCGTGAATACTTCTCCCGTGTATGGGTTCTTCTTGGTCTTTACTGACTTAACAATAATGTATGTGAGCGCAATTATATTGACGATAAGCGCAGCAACGCTCACAACAGTCATTGCAGCAGGGTTCGCATTGGCGCTTGTTCCGGCAACGATGCTTGATACTGTTCCGTCTGCGTACTGAGTTGTGATTGTAGCCCATGGGTAGAAGGTTGTTCCATCGTGGAAGGTCTCCTGGAAAAGAGGGAATACCTGTGCAAACATACACCAGATGCAGAGTGTGTTGGCACGGTTCATAATCCAGCCGCCCTTGTTCCAAATGAGTGCTGCGATTGTAGGTGCAAGTAAGAGTGCAACTCCGCAGAACCATGAATGTGTAGGGAGACAGTTGTATGTGTATGCAAAGTTCCAGATATCATATACGATGATATATACCCATATCATATCAGGCCATATCATATCCTTCTTATCCTTTGAAGAATATACTGCCCACCAGCCGGTCATACAGAAAATGTTGAGTATTCCGGCAATTCCGTTGAATACGTTGTGCCAGCCGCCGTAGAGCCATACGCCCTCAGAGGAGAGCCACCATGAATACCAGCCGTTAATTGCTGACTCAAAATCACTTGCTACTGCGATAAGAATATTGATTGCAACGATTGCAAAAGGGAATGCCTTGAACCAGTGCTTTTTGCCGATTCCCCACTCATACTTAATCATCATGAAGCCGATACAGCCTGTGAGTGCCGCATACAGCTTAGCATAGTGGAACCAGCCGTTCATATAGATATGTGTCTGGTTATTAACTGCCCATTCAACACCCATTCTTGCTGCAATGGCAATTACTACAAAGTACACTGTAAGAACTGCCGGAACAGCTCCGAATATTATAAGTCCTCCGACCTTTGTACGTCTTGCTGCCTCGTTGAGCAGTATAAGTCCTGCAAGGACTAAGAGCATGGCTGCCCACTGGTATATTGCGTTATCTCCATATACATTAAATAACATATTGTTTTCCTCCTGTTGTTTTTCTAAAGCTCATGCCATACGCCGCATATGCGTCTAGCAGGCTTCTATCTCTTTGATGTTACACTCATTGCCCTCAAGCAGATATGTATGCGGACCGTGGCAGTACGGACACTCACGCCCGTACTTCACGGTAGGATATGTCTTCTCACAGTCCTCGCAGTAGGTTGTAGCCGGAAGAATCTCAATCTTAAGCTCAGAATCCTTAATGAGATCTTCCTTCTTTCTGTAATACTGCCAGCAGTCCGTGAGAAAATCAGGTACTATTCCGCTTACCTCGCCTATCTCAAGTGTCACAGAGCCTATCTCGGTAAGATTGTTCTCCACCGCAAGCTCATTGAGTGTCTTGGTGATATGTACGATTATTCCTAATTCGTGCATTGCAAATCCTCACAATACATTTTATTTTTTCTTCTTGAACATGATCTTGACCTGTCTCTTGAGCATATAAGGAAGGATTACCTTCATCTTATCCTCAGACTTGTGCATATTGCTTGCCGCAGGTATGTCACGGTTAAGATGTATCGCGTCGAACTCGCACTTGGTTGTACAGATTCCGCAGCCGATACACTTATTCGGGTCGACAACCGTTGCACCGCAGCCGAGACAGCGGTTAGCTTCCTTCTTAACCTGCTCCTCGGTGAAGGTCTCTCTGTTGTCACGGAAGGTTCCGTCAAGTCCCGTCTTCTTACCCGGAATCTGTCTCGGAGAATTGTCAAAGCTCTCAAGAACGATATCGTCCTTATCAAGCTCGATGAACTGTCTCTTGTTTCGCGCAAGAGTGAGACTGTGTCCCTTATGTACAAAACGATGGATTGATACACAGCCCTCCTTGCCCGCTGCAATCGCATCTATGGCAAATCTAGGTCCTGTATATACATCTCCTCCGACGAAGATGTCAGGCTCGGCTGTCTGATAGGTAAGCGAATCAGCAGCTGCGGTCTTATTAGGTCTTAACTCAACCTTGCTTCCCTTAAGCAAATCACCCCATACTATCGACTGTCCGATTGAGAGGATGATGTTCTCACATTCAACCGTAAGAAGTTCCTCCTCATTGTACACAGGGTTAAAGCGCTTGTTCTCATCAAGCACGGACACGCACTTCTTGAATACTATTCCCTTCACATGTCCGTCCTCTGTAAGAATCTCCTTAGGACCCCATCCGTTGCCGACCTTAATGCCCTCTTCCTCAGCCTCATGTACCTCATCCGCCGCTGCCGGCATGCCCTCTCTTGACTCAAGACAGAACATTGATACCTCGCTTGAACCTGCTCTTACGGCTGTTCTTGCAACATCGACTGCTACATTGCCGCCACCGATTACAACGGTACGTCCACTAAGTTTCACGCTGTTCTCGTCAGTGTTAATCTTCCTTAAGAAGTCAACTCCGGTCATAACACCCTCTGCGTCCTCGCCCGGCACACCTGCCATACGTCCGCCCTGTGCTCCGATTGCAATATAGAACGCCTTATAGCCCTGTGCACGAAGCTCATCGAGTGTCACGTCCTTTCCGACCTCAACACCACACTTGAACTCAATGCCCATCTGTCGGAGAACCTCTATCTCCGCATCAATCACATTCTTCTCAAGTCTGAAGGAAGGAATACCGTTAAGAAGCATACCACCGGGTCTCTTCTCCTTCTCGAATACGGTGACCGGATAGCCCTTCTCGCGAAGGTAATATGCGGCAGACATTCCCGCAGGACCCGCACCGATTACGGCAATCTTCTCCTCGAAGAACCTGCCCTCATGGTTCTCTGTCTCAGGTATGTATCTCTTGTCCGCATGAAGCTCCTGTGCTGCTATGAACTTCTTAATCTCATCGATTGCTACCGCCTCATCGACCTTACCTCTTGTACATGCATCCTCACAGCGTCTGTTGCAGATTGCACCGCACACTGCCGGGAAAGGATTCTCAGTCTTGATAAGCTTAAGAGCATCCATATATCTCCCCTGTGCCGCCATCTTTACATAGCCCTGTACCGGAAGATGTGCCGGACATGCTGTTTTGCAAGGGGATGTTCCCGTGTCATAGCAGTTAATCTTGGCATTGTCCCTGAAGTTGACATCCCACTTCTCAGGTCCCCACTTAACTGTGTCAGGAAGCTCCTGTCTCGGATATTCAACCGGACCTTCCTTCGTGCAAAGCTTCTGACCGAGCTTAGCTGCGCCTGTAGGACAGAACTCCACGCAGCGTCCGCATGCCACACAGCTTGCAGCATCAACCTTCGCAACATACGCTGAACGTGACATGTTAGGTGTGTTGAAAAGCTGTGATGTTCTGAGCGCGTTGCATACGCCCGGCGCACAGTTGCAGATAGCAAATATCTTATCCTCACCATCAATATTGGTTATCTGATGTACGAATCCGTTCTTCTCCGCTCTCTTAAGTATCGCCATTACCTCATCAATGTCGATGTAGCGTCCCTTGCCGGTCTCAACAAGGTAGTCAGCCATATCTCCGACACCGATGCAGAGCTCTCCTTCGATTTCTCCTGTGCCTTCGCCTCTTACTCTCTGCTGACGGCGGCATGAGCATGCACCTACCGCGTACTTATCCTTGTACTTGTTAAGCCAGTACGATATGTGCTCAACGCTCGCAGACTGCTGCGTCGCAGGAATAGCCTGCTCAACCGGAATAACGTGCATTCCTATACCTGCACCTCCCGGCGGAACCATAGGGGTTACCTTCTCAAGCGGCAGACGGGCCATCTGCTCGAAAAAGTCGGCAATCTCAGGATGTGCCTCGACCTGTGGGCCGTTCATAACCATGAACTCAGCACAGCCCGGAACAAACATCGGAAGAATGTACTGCTTATGTCTGTCCTCATTCTCCCAGTTGTACTCGATAATACCGATTACACTCATCTCTTTTAAGAGCTCTTCGGTTCTCTCGAGGCTCTTGCCGCATTTCTTTGCGATCTGCTCTGCCGTAGCAGGCACACGCACCTTCATTGACAGTGCGACCTCTGCCATCTCGTCAGTGACAACTCCGGCGAGCCCCCAGTATTCGGGGTCATTCTCAGTGACTTTAACGCCTATTCTGTCAGTTATTTTCTGACCAAGCTTTAAAATCAGTTCTCTTGGTTCTCCCATAACCACACTCCTTTGTCAGATTTACATAGCATAATTCATCTTTGTTAAATTATAAACATATTATACTATATTTTTCCAAAGGAGACAATGCATTTTTGACTTTTTAGCGCATTTTTTGACCAAACGTCACTTTTTGTTAATATAAAATGTATAAGGCAGTTCATTAGGAACCAGGTACAAAAAATGCTTGATTTTACCATATATAATGTGCTATAATCCGACACGCAACTGCATAGAGAACTTTGGTATATAATTGGAAACGATACATGCGTGTTAGCATGATGAACGAACAACACACATGTATTTTTTATGCCCTATTTTAAAAATCATATATCCAAAGGAGAATTGCATTATGCAAAAGAAATCATTTTTACAGAATCTAATCTTCACCGCAGTTATGGCATTCGTCATGGTCTATGCCATGGTATGCTACAACATCGCAATCGACAAGGGCGGAATGAGCAACGAAATATTCCTCATCGCCTTCCACGAAATTCCCATCATGTGGCCAATAGCAATCATCCTCGAAATGTTCGTATTCGAGAAGCTCGCCATCAAGCTGGCATTCCGCTTCGTTAATCCCGAAAAGGACAATCCTTTCTTCATAACACTCGGAATTTCAAGCATGATAGTCTGCCTCATGTGTCCTACAATGAGCCTCATCGCAACACTCCTCTTCGCTCATCCGGGTTCACAGGTTGTTGCCGTATGGCTCCAGAAGCTTGCACTCAACTTTCCTATGGCACTGTGCTGGCAGGTGTTCTTCGCGGGACCGGGGGTGAGGAATTTCTTTAGGGTGTTTGAGAAGAAGGGAAAATAATTATAAATAAACTTCAGGTGCCAAAACATGCTGCGCTGACTTTTATGTGTATATCATGTTATATTTATGCATATCAGCTCCGTTGTACGAAGCAAGTTGTTCTAACGACTCTGAAAAGATTATTTCCGCTTCCGCCACCATTGCAAAATCAGCCATCCATGGCTGTTTGCAACTCAGCCGGCATCCATGCCGTCTGTGGCTGTACTGCACACAGAGTCCTAAGAACAACTACGCTTCTCCCAAAAGTCGTGATATGCATAAATATAACAATAATATATATATTAAAGCTGTGAAAGCATGTTTTGGCACCCTGATTTAAGTAAATCAATGAACCAAAATTATTTAACTTTTTACCATAATAAAAATGCCTATCCTGTCTGCAACCAGGATAGGCAGTGTCCATAAGGACAATTTTTAACCTAAATTTCTGCATTTAAGCTCATTTACTTATCACTTATATTCATGACAAACAAACCTTTTTTGTTAATTTCGGCCCCGTAAGAGCATACGAAATTATATCAGATACCGATAAATCGTCGGAATTACGATAGATACATTTACACACTGTTTTTACCTCCTTTAAATTAAGCATATCCACGAAAGGATTTCTCAATAATTCTACTGTGTAACATATCATTCAAGCTATACTTATGTCTTTCAGGTGCAGTGACTATTCATTTAGCTACTGCGTCCAGCTTTTTCTCTTTGCTATTCTTTTTCCGAATTATGCCATTCATTCAAAACAGCTTCTACCTGTGCGATTAGCTGCTCCTTATTGGGAATATAAGAAACATAACGCGAAGCAAAGATATTGTTGGACAGACCGCCGAGAGCATATTCTGCAGCTATACTATCTTTATCTGTACAAAGGATAATACCGATTGGTGGATTATCGTGTTCGTCATTCACTTCTGCGGCGTAATAGTTCAGATACATATTAAGCTGTCCGGCAGCTTCCGGCGTGAGTTTGGTTGTTTTTAATTCAATCAGCACATACGCCCGAAGAATTTTGTTGTAGAAAACCATATCCACATAGTAGTGGGTATTGTTCAGTGTAATACGCTGTTGCGTTCCTACGAACATAAAACCACGTCCTAATTCCAACAGGAATTTTTCTATTTGTGCAACCAGTGCTTTTTCAAGGTCACTTTCAAGCATAGGTCTGTTTTCTGGCACACCTAGAAATTCAAATACATACGGGTCTTTGATAATATCCAATGGGGTAGACATTTCAATTCCCTTTTCTGCGAGAGCGAGGACGGTTTCCTTATTCGTTTTTCCCTCTGACAGTAACAAGCGTTCGTAGAGCGAAGTGGAAATCTGCCGCTTTAATTCGCGTATCGACCAACCGGAGTTGATAGTTTCCTTCTCATAAAAACTGCGTTTGTCCGGGTCTAAAATCGTCAACAGCTCACAATAATGCGACCACGACAATTTAACAGACACTGTCTGTTGAATTTGATAATTTTGGTAGAAGCGCCGCATAAATTGAAGATTAGAAACAGAAAAACCTTTTCCAAATTCTTTTGTCAGCTCTTTAGAGAGCTCCTTTAAGGTTTGTTTTCCATAATCTGCCCGCTCATTATTTTCCTGTTCATGCTCAACAATAATCTTTCCCACATTCCAGTAAGTAGATAACAATTCAGTATTTACCTGCACCGCCACGCGCTGACGTGCATTTAATAACAATTCTCTGATTTCATTCATCATAGAATTAGTATGTGTTAAATCGCTCAATTTTAACGCCCCTTTCAAGGTAGAGTACAATCAGTATAACATAAAAATTTTTCTGTTTCCATATTGATAAAGTTATTCCCGTGAGTGGACACAGGAAAATGCTGACGACCAGTCCATTATGAGCAGGAAAACATGAGTGGAAATGAGAACATTTAAGAATTTTTAAGAAGATAGTCAATTTATATATAGAGATTTAAACAAAATAATAGGCGTGTCAAAACATACTCAAAACATTTATTATGTACAATGAATTGTATTTATATATATTGTGACTTTTGGGAGATGCTTAGATATTCTTAGAACGCAGTATTACACATAGCCGGAACCGGCACGGATGCCGGTTCAAATGCCACCGACCACGGATGGTCGATTGGCATTGTCGGCGAACTTCGATAGTATCTCTATCTGAGTTCTTAGAATATCTTAGCATCGTACAACGGAACCAATATATATAAATACAATGCACTTGTACAACAATACGCTGCCTGTATGTTTTACCACGCCTTATATCCGGCTTTTAATGGTACCCCCTTACACCACCGCCACCTGGCACATCTTCATCGCCTCAACCGCATTCTTATGGCTCTGCGGTGTCACTCCCGCGCAGCAGTTCTCCACAACAGTAATCCTGACCTCAGGAAGATTAGCCTTTATGACCATCGCATTCGAGATTACGCATATATCGGTACACAATCCGATAAGTGTGACACTCTCGAGCCCTTCAATGCCCTTAAGATACTCTGCGAGCTCCACAGAACCGAAGGTGCGCTTGTCAAAAATTCTCGTATCCGGACTCTGAAGTGCCTTAAGCTCATCGCATATCTCCCAGCCGTGTGTTCCCTTAATACAGTGCGTCACAGGAAGATTCTTTCCCTCCTGTGTATCCATGTAGTTTTCAAAGTGTGTGTCCCTTGTGTAGACAACCTCCGCACCGTCGTTAATAGACTTCTTTATATACTCGGCAGCATTACCGACTATCGCCTGTGCTTCCTTCGTGCCAAGCGCACCGTCGATGAAATCATTCTGCATATCAATAACTGCCAACACATTCTTTCCCATGTTCAATCTCCATTCCCCGGCTTATTTTTACGGATATTTATAAATACTTGTCAAGCTTGTGTGATACCTCGAGCACCTGATTGAGCTCCTTCTTGGTGTTATCCGCATTTTTTAAGTTGTTCACGCTGAGCTCTGCCGCCTGTGAGGATGCCGCGGTGACCTCCTCCGTCACTGCCGAGAGCTGCATTATGTTGTCAACGATATTGTTGTTGGCATCAGAAAGAGAATTCAGCATGTTGTCAATCTCTCCTATGCTCGTGACGAGATTGTTTACATTTCCGCTCATTGTCTCTATACTCTGCGTAGCTCTTGCCACCATCTGATTCTGCTCACTTGCAGCGTCAACGGAACGCTTTACGGTCTCAGATGCATTTTCTGCATTGACTGAGAGCTCGTTTAAAATTTCTTCGATATTCTTTGTCTCCTGGCGGGTCTTTTCAGCGAGCTGTCTTATCTGCTCTGCCACGACCGCGAATCCTCTGCCGGCATCACCGGCTCTTGCGCTCTCAATCGAAGCATTGAGTGCAAGAAGATTTGTCTGACTTGATATTGAAAAAATCGTATCCGTTATGCTCTTTACTTCGTTGGAGCGCTCAATAAGCTGCTTCATCGAATCGGATACCTCCATACTTGTATCATATATAACATTTGAGTGTTCCTTGAGTGCCTCCATGAGCTTTCTGCTGTCCTCATTCATCTCTCCCGAATGCTTTGCGACACCGACCATCTCCTCAGAGTGCTTAAGTATCTGCTCTATCGAATCCTGAATATTCTTTGTCATTGTAGTCTGAGTCTGTATGTTCTCAGCCGTATGGAAGGTGCTGTCCGTGATATCCTTTACAGCTCCGTTCACGGTATCTGTTGACATATTAAGCTCCCCTATAAGACCCATGGCATTTTCCGTGCCTCGTCTTACTTCCTCGGCAACCTCAAGCACCTCGTTCATCACAGTCTTCTGCTTATCCTGCTCGCGCATAAGGCTGTGTCTTGTGTCATGATTGAACTTCTTTGCATGCTTTGTCGTGAATATAAGCTCCAGCATAAGCACGCAGATAACCATTGTCGCGCAGAGCTGGTCAACAGCATTCTCACCTGTGTAAGCGTGAAGCGCATAATTCTTCACAAGCGTGATAAGTATGTTCTCAGCACACATCACTGCTGCCGATATGCATGAGAACTTAAAGTCGAAGAATAAGACACATCCTACAAATGGAACCACCGATAAAAAGCGTACATAATAGTTGCTGAACGCATATCCCATCAAAAATCCGACGACGAACAATCCGCCCAATGCTACATACTTGTTAGAGCCGTTGTACGGCTTCAGCTTGTTAATAAGTATCATGCTTCCCGATATCAGAAGGATAAGTACTGTTATCATTCCCGCGTACCCCGCTGTTCTGATTCCTCTGAGAGTTGCCACCCACACGACACCAAGCACGCATAAATAGAATATGCAGGTTCCGCTCACCAGGAACGAATTAACTCTCCTAATCTGTTCCTGCTTGTCTGCGTACAGATACTTCTTTTCAGTTACATTATTCATATTAAGCCTCCTTTTTTATATTTTCTGTCTCGTTTCCTATCTTGGAAATAACCTTCTTATTAAGTATTATAAGGAAAATTACCGTCATTGCAAGAGACATAATCTCCGCAATCGGAAATGCCCACCATACATAATCCACATTGCCGAGCCTTGAAAGCATATATGCGACCGGAAGCAGCACGACAAGCTGACGTGCCACTGACACAATCATACTATATACAGCCTTTCCAAGTGCCTGAAATGCACTTCCGCATGCGATACAGAAGCCTGCGAATATGAAGCTTATGCTTATTATTCTGAGTGCAGGTACACCTATTGCAAGCATGTTGTCCGATGCCTCGAACAGCTTAAGAAGCGGTGCAGGTATTGTCTGGAACACAATAAGTCCTACAAGCAAAAGTCCCATTATATACATCACGCTGTGCTTCATGGTCTTTACCACTCTCTCCCTGCTGCCGGCACCGTAATTATACGCAATTATAGGAATTACACCGTTATTAAAGCCGAATGCAGGCATGAATACGAAACTCTGAAGCTTGAAGTACACACCGAACACCGCCGTTGCCGTGGATGAGAACGATATAAGTATGACATTCATTCCGTAATTCATAATCGAGCCAATCGCCTGCATGACAATCGAAGGCACTCCGATACCATATATCATCCCGATGATATGTCCGCTCGGTCTGAAACCACGCATCTTTATGTTTACTTCATGGTTCTTAAATTGATTTATTGCCGCAGCCATAATACCCGCCGCAATCTGTCCGATAACGGTTGCAACAGCCGCTCCCGTCACTCCAATCTTAGGAAATCCCAACAGACCGAATATCAGAATCGGGTCTAGAATTATGTTGATAATCGCTCCGATACCCTGTGTACACATTGTGTATATGGTCTTTCCGGTCGCCTGAAGCATTCTCTCGAACATGAGCTGCGTGAATATTCCGAACGAGAAACAGCACACAACTACCATGTAATCCCTGCCATACTGAATAATTGACTCAATATCAGTCTGACTTCTGTAGAACGGCTCCACGAGGAACAATCCGATTAAAAGGAACGCAGCATAGCTTAAAGCAATGAGAAATACCGCATTCTCCGCAATCTTATTAACCCTGTCATAATCCTTTTCACCAAGTGAACGGGCAAGAAGTGCGTTGACACCGACAGCCGTACCCGCTCCCACGGCAATCATCAGGTTCTGTATAGGGAACGCCATCGACACCGCCGTCAGCGCATCCTCACTTATCTTAGCAACAAATATACTGTCTACTATATTATAAAGTGCCTGAACAAGCATTGATATCATAATCGGAAGAGACATTGATATTATAAGCTTGTCTATCGGCATAACGCCCATCTTATTTTCTTTAGTGCCATTTTCTTTCATATTTTTTAATTATCCTCCATGTAACTTAAACTTTCTTTTAACTTGTACTTCCCTATTATGCCGTTTTTGTAACGGTAAGGCTCCTCTTAAGTCCTATTATACTAAGCACCATTGTCACAAGCTCCGCCGCCGGGAATGCAAGCCACACACCCGGCATTCCGAACAGAGCAGACAATACGAAGGCAAATATCAGTATCGCCACAAAACCTCTCATAATTGAAGCCGTAAACGCCCATCTTACGGCTTCAACGGCACTCAGTGCCGCCGTACCTACAATATTCACACCTGCGAACATAAATCCAAGAAAATACAGACGTATTCCCTCCCTTGCATAAGCCGCAAGCTCCATATTCTTCTCACTGTTAAATATCGACGCAATCGGTTCTGACCATATATAGATTGCCGCTATTATCAGCACCGCAAGTCCTATGGCAGTCTTGATGGCAAGCCCAACGACATATCTTACATCCTGCATTCTTCCCCTGCCGTAGCTCTCGCTTATAAGCGGCTGTGAACCCTGCGCGATTCCGTTAAAAAGTGCAACCGCAACAAGAGATATGTTGGCTACGACACCATATGCCGCAACACCCACATTTCCCGCAAGTCCGAGAATTATCATATTGAAGGCAACCGTTATCACCCCCGAGGATATTTCGCCTACGAACGCCGAGACACCCACCTGACAGGAATATAACAGCTTTCTTATTGAAGGAAGTACCGGTCTGAATGAAATACTGCATTTTTTAGATATAAAATGAATGCAGCATATCAGCACACCCACCACCGGTGACAGTGCCGTCGCAAGTGCAGCTCCTGCCATTGACAATCCAAGCGGGAACATCAGCACATAGTCAAACACCACGTTAAAAAGGCTGCTGAAAAGTGTTGCCGCCATCGCTATTGAAGGATTTCCGTCATTTCTTACAAAAGCATTGCATATATGATTGCACATAAAGAACGGTGCGAACATCATGAATATCCGTGTGTACTGCTTTCCTGTCTCCACGATAACCGCATCACCGCCGAGCAATGCTATAATCTTATCCGGCACCAGCGCACCCGCAGCGATGAATATAATGCTGATTATCACAGCCCATTCAATCGCATGAAAAAAATACCCTTCCGCCGATTTATCTCCCTTATTCCTCGCAACCACGAATCTGATTGCAGAGCCCACTCCTATCATTGCTCCTATTGCAAATATCAGGTTGTACAGCGGAAGCACAAGATTGAGTGCAGTTATTCCGTCCGCTCCCACTGCTTTAGATATAAAGAATGTATCCGCCAGTATGTAGAACGACATTCCAAGCATTCCCAGCATATTTTGTGATACATATTTGACAAATCTCTTTAACATTTATTAATCTCACATTCTATATCCTACACCAAGCTCATTGGTTATGTAATTCTTTTTGCCCGGCTTATCGCCAAGCTTCTTTCTTATGTTCGCCATATTAACCTGAAGCTTCTTAATGCTTCCGTTATCATTATAGCCCCATATCTCATGTATTATAAAATCATAAGTGAGCATCTTTCCCACATGCTCGGACAGAAGCGCAACTATATTGTACTCCGTCTGTGTAAGGCGCACTTCCCCGCCGTCAACACTCACCGTGCGCGCATCATAGTCTATAATAAGCCCGCCTGTCTCAAATCTGCCGCCCGGATACTTTCCGTCATCAGAGCGATGTGACGTGACTCTGAGTGCTGTTCTTACCCTCGCTACCAGCTCCTCCGACCCGAACGGCTTGGTCACATAATCGTTGGCTCCCATATTGAGTGCATTAACCTTGTCCATCTCACCATCCCTTGCAGACAGCACTATAACAGGCGTAAGCGATGTCTCCCTGACATAATCGAGCACCTCCATGCCATCCATATCCGGAAGTCCAAGGTCAAGAATTATAAGGTCAGGTCTGTGTGAATTATACAAAAGCTTGGCATTCTTTCCCGAATAGGCAGGTATTACCTGATAGCCTCCCGCTTCAAGAAGTGTACATACGAACTCATTAATATTAGGCTCATCTTCAACTACAAGTATCTTATATCTGTTGTTCTTCATCTTCACCCTCCAAGTCCAGTTCAATCCTAAAGCATGCTCCGCCGCTCTTACGGTTCTCCGCCGTAATCCGCCCGCCATGAGCGTTCACTATTGTCGCACATACAGTAAGTCCGATTCCTGCATTGCCCTTCCTTCCGTCGGCAACCGTGCTCTGTCTTGCATATCCGCCCGTAAAAATATGATTGATAATATCCTCCGGGATTCCGCAGCCGTTATCCTTAATCTCGAATACTGCCTTGTTGTCCTGAATATGCACATCAAGTTCAAGCGTATCCATTCCGTCGGCATGCAGCACTGCATTCTCAAGTATGTTCATTATAACCTGCTCCATAAGCATAGGGTCCATCGGTATTACAATAATGTCATCCGGCAGCGTAACCTTAACCTCCGTATCCGGATAATGCTTATGGAACTTCACCAGCACCGAATCAATAAGCTCATCAAGTGCTATCGGTGTCTTGGCTATCTTCACGTTGTCCCCGTCAAATCTTGTTACCGAGAGCAGATTCTCAACCATTCTGCAAAGCCACTGTGAATCCTCTTTGATACCTGTGAGAAGCTTATTCCTCTGCTCCTCCGAGAATTCATTTCCATTCTCAAGCAGTGCCGAGCTCGCACCATATATCGTCGTGAGCGGTGTTCTGAGGTCATGTGACACCGCACGGAGAAGATTCGCCCTCATTTTCTCCTTCTCGCTCTCTGCCTTAATCTGCTCCTGATATCTTATCTTGCTCGTCAGATAGCTTGTGACAAGCGTAATTGCGAGCATTATGAACACCGACGCAACATTCTCGGAGACCGAAAGACTTATCCTGAAATATGGAAAAGTGAACGCTACATTAACTATGAACACGCTTATTATCGCTCCCACCGTCCCGTACACATAGCCGTCCGTATATACCGATATGAGAAAGACACAGAGCATGAGCACGGCAGGTATCAAAAATTCATTGCCAAAAAAATACTGAATTGCAAGGCAGGTCATAAATCCCACGAAGAGCGTGATAATCGTTCTTAATATGTTCTTAACCACTCTCAACGTCCTACCTCCTGTCAACATCCGCATTTTACCCACAAAATAATAGCAAAAAAAGGAGAGGATTGCAATATTTTACTGCAATCCTCCATAACTTTTGGCAAGCATTTTCAACCGTGGTATGCGGTTTTATACTTCCTCATTCATCTTCGCAAGCTTAGCAGCCTGATCGGCAGCGATACATGCATCAATTATCTCCTGAATGTCACCATCCATAATCTTATCAAGCTTATACAGCGTAAGATTGATTCTGTGGTCGGTCACACGCCCCTGAGGGAAATTGTAGGTTCTTATCTTCTCAGAACGGTCTCCTGTACCAATCTGGCTTCTTCTCGCATCAGCCTCGGCATCATGTGCCTTCTGACACTCCATCTCATACAGCTTTGCACGGAGAATTGCGAACGCCTTATCCTTGTTCTGAATCTGTGACTTCTCTGTCTGGCTGTACACAACAATGCCCGTCGGATAGTGTGTAAGACGTACAGCGGAATCGGTTGTATTGACACACTGACCACCGTTACCGGAAGCACGCATTACGTCGATTCGGATATCCTTCTCATCGATATGGACATCGACTTCCTCTGCCTCAGGCATAACGGCTACCGATGCGGTTGATGTATGAATTCGTCCGCCCGACTCGGTCTCAGGCACTCTCTGAACACGGTGAACGCCGCTCTCATACTTGAGTATGGAGTATGCACCCTGTCCCTTAACCATGAACTCGACTTCCTTCATTCCGCCGATTCCGGTCTCATCCGCATTGATAACCTCTATCTTCCAACGCTTAGTCTCAACATAATGTGTGTACATACGGAAAAGCTCCGCAGCAAAAAGTGCCGCCTCGTCACCGCCCGCACCTGCACGAATCTCCACGATAACGTTCTTATCATCATTAGGATCCTTCGGAAGAAGAAGAATCTTCATGGTGTGCTCAAGCTCCTCAATTCTTGCCTTGGCATCATTCAGCTCTTCCTTCGCCATCTCACGAAGCTCCTCGTCGCTCTCGGTGTCAAGAAGCTCCAGGCTGTCCTGTACCGTCTGCTGGCAGTTCTTATATTCCTTGTACGCATCTACAAGCGGAGTAAGGTCGCTCTGTTCCTTCATGAGCTTTCTGAAACGTGTCTGGTTCTCAACAACTGACGGATTGTTAAGCTCTGCCGTCAAATCCTCATATCTCATTAACAAATCATCTAATTTCTGAAACATACTTTTCCTTTCCTATTGTAAGCCTCACGGCTCATATATCAATGTTTTGTATATACTGCACTTACCACGCGGTCCAAGCCCGCAAAATCCTTAATTACCCTGACATCGGAATAACCGTTCTGCATGCACAGCCGGCTTACTTCCATTCCCTGGTCGTATCCAATCTCGAACATGAGAATTCCGCCGTCCTCAAGGTATTCTCCTGCCTTACCCGTAATCTCCCTGTAAAAATACAGCCCATCATCGGTTCCGTCAAGTGCAAGCCTCGGCTCATGTTCCCTGACCTCCGGCTCCAGCTCCTCGATAACCGAGCTTCTTATATAAGGCGGATTCGACAAAATCATATTGAATGTTCCGTTCACACTCTCAAAAAGATTTCCCTTGTTGAACTTAATCTCTGCACCCAGTCTCTCCGCGTTAAGCTTCGCAGTCTCAAGTGCTTTCTCCGACACGTCCGATGCCTCAGCCTTTATCTCATAGCCGTTCTTCTCAAGAAGAAGGTACAGACTCTCTATTATGCAGCCCGAACCCGTACACATGTCGAGTACCCTGACATCCGTGCCATGCAGTCTCTCACGGCACATTCTGTCTGCCTCCTTAAGTGCCTCGGACACAAGTATCTCCGTGTCCATACGCGGAATCAGTACATTCTCATTCACGGCAAAATCATAGCCCATGAACGGAGCTGTTCCTTCTATATACTGCACCGGCTCTCTGTCCATGCGGCGGCGTATCTTCTCGAAATACTTCTCAACGGTATCCTCTTTAACGCTCTCGCTGCCGCGCATAAGATATGCCGTACGGTCAAGTCCCGTCGTCCCGGCAAATAATATCCATGCATCAGCATCCGCCTCAGTAATTCCTGCTGCCTTAAGCCTTTCCTGACCCTCATGCAGAAGCTGTCTGTTAGTATATTCCACCGCTATGCCTCTTCCTTCTTAAGATTCTCGATATAACTTCTCCAGTCAAATACCGCTTCAACAGATGCGATTGCCACCTCGACCATCTTCGCATCAGGCTCGCTTGTCGTGAGTCTCTGAAGCAGAAGTCCCGGCTTGCTCACAATATCCATGAACTTGGAATCAGAATTGCCCGCCAGCTTCAATACCTCATACGATACACCCGCAATAACAGGAACAAGCAGCACTCTGAGCACCAGCCTGAGTATCGGTGAGCTGACTCTTATAAACATAAAAAAGATAATACTTATGCACATTACAATAAGCAGGAAGCTTGTTCCGCATCTTTTGTGCTCCTTAGAGCTTTTAAGCACATTATCAACCGTGAGCTCCATGCCGTGCTCCACACAGTTAATGCACTTGTGCTCCGCACCATGATACATATACACTCGTTTTATGTCCTTCATGAGTGAGATAAGCTTTACATATATAATGAAGAATGCAAGCCTTACAAAGCCCTCTATAAGTATAACCGCAGTATCATTTTTTACAAACAATGCAAATAGGCGTGACACATAATACGGCGCAATCATAAAAACAGCCACCGCCATAACAATCGAAAGCACCACGGTAAAGGTCATCATGACCTTCTCCTCCCTCGCCTCCTGCTCCTTGGTCTTTTCCTTAGCCGGCTTCTTCTCATCCTTTTCCTCGTCGTCTTCGTAGAAGCTTGCCGAATAGTTGAGTGTTGACATGCCTACCACAAGCGAATCTATAAAGCTCACTATTCCTCTTATAATAGGAAGCTTCAAAATCTTATATCTATCCGATAAATTGTTACAATTCTTTACTACTACTTCAATATTATCGTCAGGCTTGCGCACCGCAACCGCATATCTGTCCTTATTGCGCATCATAACGCCTTCTATAACCGCCTGACCGCCTATACCTGATGACTTCATGTTCTGCCTTTCCCTTTAACAAAAAAGGGTGTGAACCGGTACTCTACCAATCCACAACCCTGTCTTCCTGAACTACTAGTTGTTCTGCACACCGTACTTCTTATTGAACTTATCAATACGTCCGCGGGCTGCAGCTGCCTTCTGCTGGCCTGTATAGAATGAATGGCACTTGGAACAGATTTCAACGTGGATTGACTCCTTCGTTGACCCAGTTACAAATTCATTACCGCAGTTACATACAACCTTGGCCTGGTAGTAATTTGGATGGATTCCTTCTCTCATTTCTTTCACCTCTTTGTTAAATTCTTGTATCGAAAGTCGGTCTAACCGATTTCTTTCCAATAAAACAGCTTATTCAGCATATCATACTTAATTCAATTATGCAAGAATTTTTTTAGAATAATCTTATCTTTTTAACCTGCGATACAAATTCGCGATTATTCTTGGTTCTGGCAAAGAGATCAATAATCGATTCCGTCGCATCCTCGGCGCGTGAACCGTTGAGTGCCTTGCGCACATAGTTCATAGCGTCAAGCTCTTCGTCCGTGAGAAGAAGATCCTCTCTTCGTGTACCCGACTTGACAATATCTATTGCCGGGAAGATTCTCTTCTCAGACAGCTTTCTGTCAAGAACAAGCTCCATATTACCCGTTCCCTTGAACTCCTCGTATACGACATCATCCATCTTGCTTCCCGTATCAATGAGTGCTGTTGCAAGTATCGTAAGGCTTCCGCCCTCTCTTATATTTCTCGCGGCACCGAAGAAGCGCTTCGGCATATGAAGTGCTGCCGGGTCAAGACCTCCGGACAATGTTCTTCCGCTCGGTGTACATACTATGTTATAAGCTCTTGCAAGTCTTGTTATGCTGTCAAGGAGAATAACTACATCCTGCTTCTGCTCAACAAGTCTCTTGGCTCTCTCTATTGTCATTTCTGACACTCTCTTATGTCTCTCAGGAAGCTCATCGAAGGTCGAGTATATAACCTCAACATTATCTCCCTCAAGTGACTCCTTAATATCCGTAACCTCCTCAGGACGCTCATCGATAAGGAGAATCATAAGATGCATATCCTTGTGGTTTTTGAGAATCGAGTTGGCAATCTGCTTAAGAAGCGTTGTCTTACCTGCCTTAGGCTGTGCCACGATCATACCTCTCTGTCCCTTTCCGATAGGGCTTATAAGGTCAACTATTCTCATTGCCACACTGCTGTCCGGAAGCTCAAGATGAATTCTCTCGTCAGGGAATATAGGTGTGAGCTTCTCGAACGGTCTTCTTCTTGCAATCTCTGCCACCGAGAAGCCATTGACCGTCTTTATGTATAAAAGAGCACTGAACTTCTCACCCTGATTCTTAATTCTCTTGCAGCCGTGGATTATATCTCCGGTCTTAAGACCGAATCTCTTAATCTGAACAGGTGCCACATATACGTCATTGTCTCCCGGAAGGAAGTTCTCACATCTTATGAAGCCGTAGCCGTCCTGCATTACCTCAAGAATACCGTGGGCATCCCCGCTCTTGTCAACCATCTCCGGGTCATAATCCTGTCTGAACGGGTCATCATTCTTCGGCTGCTGTGGTGCCACTCTCACAGGCTTCGCCTCCTGCGGCTCACTCTTAGTCTGCGGCTCGCTCTTAATCTCCGCTGCTGCCGGTGCTTCCTTCTTCTCACTGTCGCCGTTCTCTGCCTCCGAAAGCTCCGCAAGAATATCTATAAGCTCCGCCTTCTTCATTGTACTGTAATGCTTAACCTGCTTGTCCTTTGCAATGTCCTTTAAAACTGCCAATGGCAAGGTCTCTAATTTTTTTCTCATTTATTACTCTCCTTTATTAGTGCTGTGTTGTCCGATTGACGCTCCGGGGGGATATATCGACGTAGTAGAAATCTGTACTATATCTAAAATCTGAAAGATATTTATATATTATACTACCCATTTTACAATGTAAAGCATTTTTTGTCATATTTTTAATTATTTCTTGTTTAAAAAAATCGGGATATATGTTATTATTAGCATTAAAAGAATATAGTGCGGAATTGTCCGGAAATGAGGTTTATTATGACAAATAATGAAAAAGCATTACAACTCCACGAAGAGTGGAAGGGCAAGCTTGAGACTGCCCCTAAGTGCAGGATAGCAACACGCGAGGATTTGGCGCTTGCCTATACTCCGGGTGTTGCCGAACCGTGCAAGGTTATAGCTGAAGATAAGGAAGCAGCCTACAAGTATACAATCAAGTCCAACACCGTAGCTGTTGTATCAGACGGAAGCGCGGTTCTCGGTCTCGGCAATATAGGTTCTTATGCGGCAATGCCTGTTATGGAGGGCAAGGCTGTATTGTTCAAGGAGTTCGGAGGTGTCAATGCCTTTCCTATCTGTCTTGACACACAGGATACAGAGGAAATCATCAAAACGGTTGTCAATATAGCTCCTGCCTTCGGCGGAATTAACCTTGAGGACATATCAGCTCCGAGATGCTTCGAGATAGAAGAGCGCCTTAAGAAGCTTCTCGATATTCCCGTATTCCATGATGACCAGCACGGCACGGCAATCGTTGTCCTTGCAGGTATTATCAACGCGCTCAAGGTCACAGGCAAGAACAAGGAGGAATGCAATGTCGTCGTGAACGGCGCAGGCTCTGCGGGTGTGGCAATAACCAAGCTCCTTCTCACATACGGCTTCAAGCATATTATCATGTGTGATAAGTCAGGAATTCTGTCAACGGATTCCGAGGGACTCAACTGGATGCAGCAGGAGATGGTCAAGGTTACCAATCTTGAGCACCGCCACGGTCTTCTCGCTGATGCTCTTAAGGGTGCCGATATTTTTGTCGGCGTATCAGCACCGAATATCGTTACACCTGAGATGGTGGCATCCATGAACAAGGATTCCATTCTTTTTGCAATGGCTAACCCTGTTCCTGAGATTATGCCGGATGTCGCTAAGGCTGCCGGAGCAAGAGTTGTCGGAACAGGAAGAAGCGACTTCCCTAATCAGGTCAACAATGTTGTCGCTTTCCCCGGAATCTTTAAGGGTGCTCTCGAAGGACGCGCCACACAGATTACCGAGGAGATGAAGCTTGCCGCAGCATACGCCATCGCAGGTCTTGTTGCAGACGAGGACATCAATGAGAACAACATCCTTCCTGAGGCATTCGACCCTCGCGTTGCAGAGGTTGTAAGCAAGGCTGTCAAGGATCACATACACTAAGATGTATCAGGACAATAAGCCTTATTATTCACTTAATCAGTATTACAGGGAAAAATTCGGCGGCAAAGTGTACAAGCTCTCCCTAAATGGAGGCATGACCTGTCCCAACCGCGACGGCAGTATAGATAACCGCGGCTGTATATTCTGCAGTGCCGGGGGCTCCGGCGACTTCGCAGGGACGTCCATGGTGTATTCTGACACCCTGCACCGCAATATACCGGACATTCCTGCGCAGCTATCATACGCAAGGGAACGTGTTGCCGCCAAGATTAATCCAGATAAATTTGCAGGATATATTGCATACTTCCAGGCGTATACCAACACCTATGCAGATGTGCCGTATTTAGAACAGCTTTTTTTGCAGGTTTTGGAGCAGAAGGACATTCTCGGAATGTCTGTCGGGACACGTCCGGATTGTCTCGAGCCTGAGAAGATTGCTCTTTTATCCTCGCTCAACAAGCGTAAGCCTGTCTATGTGGAGCTTGGCTTACAGACTATACATGAACGCAGTGCTTCATTTATAAGACGCGGATATCCTCTTTCCGTCTTTGAAGATACCTTTTCGCGCCTTAAGGCTGCGAATATCCCCGTAATCGTACATGTAATACTCGGGCTTCCGGGCGAGACACATGCCGATATGCTTGCAACGTGCGAATATCTTGCAAGGCTCGGTGCAGACGGAATCAAGCTCCAGCTTCTGCATGTGCTCAAGGGAACCGATCTCGCAGACATATATATGTCCAAGCCTGACAGCGATGCCGCATTCCACATAATGACTCTTGACGAGTACGCTTCCCTTGTGGTATCTATTATTGAGTTACTTCCACCCGATATGGTTATCCACCGAATAACAGGTGACGGGCCGAAGTCTCTCCTACTTGCTCCTCTATGGAGCGCAGATAAAAAGAATGTACTTAATACTATAATGAAGGAATTTGCCATGCGTGCTACATGGCAGGGTAAAAAAAATGGCAACTGATGCATCAACCCTATACAAATTAATAATACTATATATGCTTGACCGCGTTAATTCTCCTATGACTAACGCGCAGATTTCCCAATTCATTCTCGAGAAGGGTTATACTACCTATTTTACCCTGCAGGAAGTCCTTAACACACTCATCTCTGACGGCTTCATCACTGAGGAGAGCTATCACAGCAGCACGCATTACAGCATAACCGATTCAGGGCGCGAGACCATTAATTTCTTCCGCTACAAGATTTCTTCATCTATCATATCTGATATCAATGTGTTTTTGAGTGATAACAAGTACGAATTAAAAGAAGCAGTGAACAACATCTCCGAGTACTACAAAGCTACCAACGGAGATTATGCTGTCCACTGCCAGGTTAAAGAGAATGGTTATCCCATTATAGATTTGACAATTACCGTACCTGATGAGCAGCAGGCTGACTCAATGTGCGGCAAATGGAAGGATGCAAGCCCTGATATATACGAATATATTATGACTCACCTTCTATAATCTTCCAGATTTCTTCCTTACCCTGCTTAGTCTCGGCTGAGAACGGGATAAGCACCTCATCCTGCTCCATGCCAAGTGTCTCCCGCACCAGTTTAATCTGGCGCGGAAGCTGACTGCGCTTAAGCTTATCAGCCTTGGTTGCAATCACAACCGGCGTAAATCCCTGATATTTAATCCAATCGAACATATTCACATCATTCTGCGATGGTTCATGGCGTATGTCAACCAACAGGAACACCGCCTTGAGCACCTTGGAGGTGTGAAGATATTTTTCTATCATCTTTCCCCATTTTTCACGGGTCTCCATAGAAGTTTTGGCATATCCGTAACCCGGAAGGTCGACGAGATACAATTCATTATTGACATTATAAAAATTGATTGTCTGTGTCTTACCCGGCTCGGATGATGTTCTTGCGAAGCTCTTTCTGTTCACAAGTGCATTGATGAGCGAGGATTTTCCGACGTTAGACTTTCCCGCAAATGCGACCTCCGGGTGCGTATTCTCCGGGAGCTTGCTTGTTATACCGCATACTGTCTCAAGACTTAACGCTTTAACTATCATTCAACCGCCTCCTTTACTACCTGTTCCATGTTGTCAACATATATTATTCTGATTCCTTCCGTTATCTCGGAATCAAGCTCTTCCACATCCGCTCTGTTCTTTTCCGGAACAAGCACCGTCTGTATACCGTAGCGTCCCGCTGCCAAAAGCTTCTCCTTAAGACCTCCAATAGGAAGCACCTTGCCTCTGAGTGTCAGTTCTCCGGTCATGGCAAGCTTCGCGCGCACCGGCTTTTTGCTGACTGCCGACAGAATCGCCGTCGCCATGGTTATACCCGCAGAAGGTCCATCCTTCGGCACGGCTCCCTCAGGTATATGGATATGTATGTCATTCTTTGTAAAGAACTCCTTATCAACTCCGTATTGTGCTGCCACTGAGCGCACATAGCTGAGCGCGATTCTTGCTGATTCCTTCATGACATCGCCGAGATTTCCTGTAAGTATCATCTCGCCCTTGCCCGGCATCGTGCCGGTCTCTATTGTGAGTGTATCTCCTCCCACGCTCGTCCACGCAAGCCCCGTCACCATTCCGGCCTGAGCCTTCGCCTCTGCCCTGTCCTCCTTGAACTTAGGCTTTCCAAGGAATTTTTCAAGATTCTTCGCACTTACGCGCACCTTTTTTCCCTGTTCAAGCTCGCCAAGGAGCTGCTTTTTTGCAACAGAACGGCATATCGCTCCGATTTTTCGCTCAAGATTTCTTACTCCGGCTTCCCTTGTGTAGCCATGTATAATCGACAGAAGAGCTGTATCGTTGATTGACAGCTCCTTCGCTGTAAGTCCGTTCTTTGCAAGCTCCTTAGCGACAAGATGCTCCTTCGCAATGTGAAGCTTCTCATTCTCAGTGTAGCTGTTAAGCTCGATAATCTCCATTCTGTCATACAGCGGTCTCGGAATCATTGACGCATCATTGGCTGTCGCGATGAACAGCACCTTCGATAAGTCAATCGGGACCTCCATATAATGGTCGACAAAGTGTGAGTTCTGCGCCGTGTCAAGCACCTCAAGAAGTGCTGATGCCGTATCTCCTCTGCTGTCCTTTCCCGTCTTGTCAATCTCATCGAGAAGCATGAGCGGATTCTTAACTCCCGCGTTCTTAATTCCCTCTGCAATTCTTCCCGGCATCGCGCCGACATAGGTTCTTCTGTGTCCTCTTATCTCAGCCTCATCCCTTACACCGCCAAGACATATTCTCACATACTTTCTTCCGAGTGCCTCAGCCACGGATGAAGCTATTGATGTCTTGCCTGTTCCCGGAGGTCCCACAAGGCATATGACAGGTGAATCATTTCCGCCCTTCAGTTGTCTTACGGCAAGGAATTCAAGTATCCTCTCCTTGACCTTGTCAAGACCGTAGTGCTCCTCGTCAAGCACTTTCTTGGCATTCTTTATATCATTGTTGTCCTCGGACATGTTATCCCAAGGCATATCAAGAAGTGTCTCAATATAGCTTCGAATCACATTAGCCTCAGCGGAGCTTGCCGCCATGTTCTGATAGCGCCTTATCTCCTTCTTAAGCTTGGTCTTAATCTCTTCCGAGGCATTAAGCTTCTCCGTTCTGTCCAGGAACTCCTGTATCTCGCCCTCGCCTTCCTCGCCGAGCTCCTCGCGAATCATTCTCATCTGCTCGCGAAGTACATACTCCTTCTGATGCTTATCAATCTCGGTTTTTACATTCCCAAGGAAGTCACGTCTTATCTTCGATATCTCTATCTCGCGTCTCACGGCATCCTCAACCAGCCTGCACCGTGCAATCAATCCGTCACATTCAAGAATCTCTATCTTTTTCCTGTTCTCAAAGGAAAGCTCTGCTGTTATTCTGTATATAAGCTCTGAAAGTTCATCAACAGCCATTATTCTTGCCATCGCTTCCCTGTTGAGCTTAGGATTTTCCGCTGCAAATCCCTTCATAAGCTCCTTGAGATTGCGCACAAGTGCTGCCCCCGTCACCTCATCCGGGTTCTCATCATCACTGTCGATAAGCTCCACGTTAGCCATGAGGATTCTGCCGTCATACTCATATACGAGACTTCTTCCCCTCTCCCTTCCGCGAACCGTAACTCTTAATACATTTCCCGGAAGCTTCATAATCTGCTTAATCTCTGACAATGTACCTGCTTCTCGAAGCTTATCGTTCCCCGCATCCTCATCCTCATCTGTCAGATGTCCGCTTATAAATATTTTCTGTCCGTGAATCATGGCATATTCCACTGATTCAATCAAGTTTTTCCTGCTTATATCAAAATGAATGACCATATATGGCAATATGGTCATTCCCTTGATAGCAATTACAGGTATGTTCTTCATTACTTCATTCATGCAGTTTCCCCGTTATTATTCCTTTTTGTGTCTCTGCCTCTGCCGGCATCTATCATATCAGTTCTGTACTCTATAACCGGAGGTTCACCCTTCTCAACGGTGTCCTTGGTTATCGTACAGCATGCGATATTATCATCTGATGGAATCTCATACATAACATCCATCATGATATTCTCCATAATCGCACGAAGACCTCTTGCTCCGGTCTTTCTCTCGAAGCTCTTCTTAGCTATCGCTGCAACGGCATCATCCGTCACCTTAAGCTCCACCTCATCATAGTGGAACAGCTTGCGATACTGCTTAACAAGTGCGTTCTTAGGCTCTGTGAGTATTCTCATGAGTGCGTTCTCATCGAGTAAATCAAGAGAAACCGTAATCGGAACTCGTCCTACGAACTCAGGAATAAGTCCGAACTTCACAAGATCCTGAGGAAGAACCTGTTTTAAGAGCTCTCCTACATTCTTCTCTGTCTTTTCAACAAGCTCGGCTCCGAAGCCTATCGAGGACTGTCCCATTCTCGCATCAATAATCTTCTCGAGTCCGTCAAAGGCACCACCGCAGATAAAGAGGATATTGGTCGTATCAATAGGAATAAGCTCCTGCTGTGGATGCTTACGTCCGCCCTGCGGCGGAACTGATGCGACAGTTCCCTCCAATATCTTAAGAAGAGCCTGCTGTACTCCCTCACCGGATACATCTCTGGTAATCGAAACATTCTCTGACTTCTTGGTAATCTTGTCTATCTCATCTATATAAATGATTCCATGCTCTGCCTTCTCTATATCATAGTCAGCCGCCTGAATAAGCTTGAGAAGAATGTTCTCAACATCCTCACCGACATAACCCGCCTCAGTAAGTGTGGTTGCATCGGCAATGGCAAAAGGTACGTTCAGAAGCTTTGCCAATGTCTGTGCAAGGAATGTCTTACCTGAACCTGTCGGACCAAGCATAAGAATGTTACTCTTCTGAAGCTCTACATTCTCATCATCCGCATCCATGGTCTCATCATTTGCCATTATTCTCTTATAGTGGTTATAAACTGCAACAGACAATACCTTCTTAGCGGCATCCTGTCCGATAACATACTCATCCAAAAATTCCTTGATTTCTCTCGGCTTTAAAAGATTGATTCCGTCGAAGCTGCCTGCTGCCGCATCCTGTGGCTCAATCTCCTCATTAACTATCTCCGCGCATACGTTGATGCACTCATCACATATATATACACCATTCCCCGGACCTGCAATCAATCTTCTGACTGCATCCTGAGGCTTTCCACAGAAGGAACATCTAAGCCTTCCGTCATCCTTACGTCCTGCCACTGCTTACCTCCTATAATTGAGTAGCTTACACCCTCAAAAATGATATGTGGAAGGAGGAATCCCCCCTTCCACACCACTAACATACTATTCTAGTTGATTTTCTCGACAACAGAATCGATAAGACCGTACTCAACAGCTTCCTGTGCTGTCATCCAGTTATCTCTGTCTGTATCTCTTACAAGCTCCTCATATGTCTTGCCCGTATTCTCAGCAAGGAGTCTGTTCATCCTCTCCTTGGTTCTGATAATATGCTTAGCGGCAATCTCAATCTCAGTAGCCTGTCCCTGTGCTCCGCCAAGAGGCTGATGAATAAGAATCTCCGCATTAGGAAGAGCCTTTCTCTTGCCATTGGTTCCGCCCGCAAGAAGGAATGCGCCCATGCTTGCCGCCATACCTACACAGATTGTTGATACATCGCACTTAATGTACTGCATTGTATCATATATAGCCATACCTGCTGATATTGAACCACCCGGGCTGTTGATATATAAGCTGATATCCTTCGAAGGATCCTCAGACTCAAGAAAAAGAAGCTGTGCAACAACAAGGTTCGCTGACACATCATTAACCTCTTCTCCGAGGAAAATGATTCTTTCCTTAAGAAGTCTTGAGTAGATATCGAATGATCTCTCGCCTCTGCTTGTCTGTTCAATTACTACCGGTACTAAACTCATAGTGTTCCTCCCTAATTATTACTTGATATTACAGATTATTTCTCTACTTCTACTGCCTCTGCTGCGATAAGCTTAACTGCCTTCTGAACTGCGAGGTCTTCCTTAATCTGAGTTCTCTCGTTGTCAGTCATCATATCCTTAAGCTCGTCTTCCTTCATATTGTACATAGAAGCCATGTTCTTGATTTCCTCATCAACCTCTTCATCTGTAACAGTGAAGTTCTCAGCCTTAGCGATAGCGTCAAGAACGAGACCGTTCTTGATTCTCTTCTCAGCCTCAGGATAGATGCTCTCGATGAACTTATCAAGCTCCATACCCATCATCTTCACATACTGCTCAAGGCTGATACCCTGCTGCTTTAAGTTTCTGTCGTAGCCGTCTGCCATCTGAAGTGCCTGCTGCTTAATCATAGCCTCAGGAATCTCCATTGATGCGTTAGCAACTGCTGCATCGATAGCCTCGTTCTCCTTCTTAGCCTCAGCGTCCTTAGCCTTCTTCTTCTCAAGTGTTGCCTTAAGATCTGCCTTGTATTCATCAACAGTCTTGAACTCGGAAATATCCTGTACAAGCTCATCATTGAGCTCAGGAAGCTCCCTGGACTTAATCTCCTTAACAGTTACCTTGAATGTAGCCGGCTTGCCAGCGAGCTCTGCTGCATGGTACTCCTCAGGGAATGTTACATTAACCTCTGTCTCCTCACCGATGTTCTTGCCAACTAACTGCTCCTCGAATGTATCAATGAATGAATGTGAGCCGATTGTAAGAGAATAGTTCTCACCCTTACCGCCTGCAAATGGAACTCCGTTCATGAAGCCCTCGAAATCGATAACAGTGTCATCGCCGTCCTGAACAGCTCTGTCCTCAACTGTGATGATTCTTGCGTTCTGCTCCTGAACCTTCTTAATCTCTGCGTCAATATCCTCATCAGTTACCTCAGTATTAACCTTGGCAACCTCAACACCCTTGTATGCTCCGAGAGTTACCTCAGGACGAACTGCAACTGTTGCAGTGAAGATGAAGCTCTTGCCCTCTTCAATCTGAGTAACATCAATATCAGGCTGTGATACGATATCAAGACCGCTCTCAACAGCAGCCTTCTGGTATGCACCAGGAATAATTGAATTGGCAGCATCCTCATAGAAGATTCCTGCGCCATACATCTTCTCGATCATCTGCTTAGGAACCTTTCCCTTACGGAAACCAGGAACGCTTATCTTATTCTTATTCTTTTCATAAGCTGTTTCCATTCCCTTTGCGAACTCTTCTGCATCAACCTCGATGGTCAGCTTAACCATGTTCTTCTCTAACTTGTCTACTGTAAAGCTCATTTAATAAATCCTCCTTAAACATTAACAATTAACACGTTTGTCAATCAATTACCCATTATAACATAGGCTTTCCCCAAAATCCAGCATAATTTTAATATATTGCGCGTTTTTTGTGGAATTTTATTAAAAAAAATGCTATTCTAACTCTGATAATTATAAAAATAAGGGAGTGAACGCTATGGCATCACCGATTCTTGAAGTAAACAGCTTAAAAAAAGCCTACCGCAGGAGGGTCGTCCTCAATGATGTATCCTTCAAAGTATACCCGGGAGACATAGTAGGCATTGTAGGTGCCAACGGCTGCGGAAAATCCACCCTGCTCCGCATTATCGCAGGAGCCGATTCCCCGGACTCCGGCAGCCTGTCATACAACGGAGAGAATCCGCTGAAGAATAAAAAGCTTTTCAAAAAATATACCGGATATGTTCCTCAGGAGAATCCTCTCTATGAGAATCTTTCAGTGCTTGACAATCTTAAGCTCTGGTACTGTGACAATCCGGCGGGAATTGCACCCGTAATGGAGCGCTTCGGACTTGACGGCTATGCCCGCTATACGGTGAGCAGGCTGTCGGGCGGATTAAAGAAACGTCTTTCCATCGCCTGTTCCATCGCTGATGCCCCGCCGGTTCTTATTTTGGACGAGCCGGGCGCATCCCTCGACATCATATGCAAATCAGATATCTGCCGTTACCTTAAGGAATACAGCCAAAGCGGCGGAACCGTTATAATCACAAGCCATGAGGAGGGAGAACTTTCCATGTGCAGCCGCATGCTTTTTATTGAAGCTACATCGCTTCGCGAGATTACGCCCGTAACCGGGGATGCACTTATGAAGCTGATAGGCGGGGAGGCTGACAATGCATAGACACCTCTCATATATGCTACTTCAGTTAAAATCCTCATTAAAACTTCTTCCGAAGCTTTTTCTCGGTACACTTGTATTTGCCTTCCTCGCCTTCTGCGTGGGCTATGCCGGTGTAAAGAGCCTTGGCTCAGGCAATCACCTCTTTTTCAAGGTTGCCGTTATTCTGCCCGAGAATGATGCCCTTGTAAGCATCGGCTTTGGCATGCTTGCCGAGATGGACAGTCTCAAAAATTACTGTGAACTCATCACCACGGACGAGGAAACCGCCGAGGAGATGCTGAGACAGGGCGAAATCTACGGAATAGTGTATATTCCCGATGGCTTTGTCGAGGATGTGTTAAGCGGCCGCAATACTCCGGCAAAAATTACCCTTCCCGACAATCCCGGCATTGAGACCGTAATATTCCGTTCAGTGTTGAATGCCGGCTCCTCCACCCTTGCCTATGTTCAGTCAGGCATCTATGCCATGAACGACGCTTACGCTGAATTCGGCATGTCTGACCTTGCCCCCGCTGCCACCGACAAGATGAATGACGATTACATCCGCTTTGTGTTCAACCGTGGTTCAATATTCGATATGCAGACCACAAGTGCAACAGGAGCCCTCACACAGACACAGTTCTACACCTGTTCGGGAATAATCATTGTCATGCTGTTCTCAGGCTTCCTGCTCGGCGGCTTTTCGGCTCAGGAGGAAAACGGTCTGACGGTTATGCTTAAGCGCGCCGGAATAGGCAGAATATATTGCCATACCTGCCGCACACTGACTGTAAGCCTTGTATGTACATGTATTTTTGCCGCGGCACTTGCCGCCCTTGGATTTATATCCTTTACGTCAGTTTTATGCTGCTTCATCGGTCTGACAGTGTGCATTTCATATATATTTTTCATATATGAGCTTGCGGGAAACGGGCTCTACGGAATGCTTCTGCTTCTGTGCTGCAATGTTCTCATGGCATACTGCTCGGGACTTATACTTCCGACAGCTTACCTTCCGAAGGCAGCCGCCTATATCGGCAGAGCACTTCCGGCATACCATATAAAGAATCTGCTGACAGGCATCTTCACCGGAGACCTCCGGCTTTCCGCACCCGGCATATGTCTGCTGTACACACTGCTGTTCATCCTTATGTCAGCCCTGTGCTCATCTCTCAGAGAAAAGAGGAACAGAACATGAATATGAAACAATTTTTCACATGGACAAGGCTCATATGCAAGCATCTGCTCAAGCTTCCGATTATCGCGCTGCTTCTGCTTCTCATACCTGCCGCCACCTTCATTATAGGTCTCCTTCCGCCCTCCGCATCAGCTTCGGATGTAACGGTCGGAATATATTTTGAAGATGCCGACGAAGAGCTCACTTCGCTCCTGAGGGAGCGGCTCCTCAATGAGACCAGCGGTTCCTTCATATTCACCGAATATAATGACACCGGGCTTATGCTGCACGACATCCAGACGAACCGCCTTGAGTGCGGCTACATCTTCGACCGGTCGTTTTCCGACGCACTTGCAAGCGGCAGGCTAAAGAACTCTGTTAAGGTCTGTCACACACCGTCATCCATGCTTTTAAGTGCCGTAAATGAGATTGTATTTGCCAATATAATCCGCCTGTCGGGCTATGAGGTTCTGGACGAATACATAGAGGTTGACGGAATCGACGAAGCAGCGCAGGAAGAGCTGCGTGAGTACATGTACAGCTCATATGAAGCGTACTGCACAAGCGGAGATACCTTCCATCTTGATATTGTGACCACAGACAATATATCAATCAATGATGAGGCATCGGACAGCTTAATGGTGACCTTCCCTCTGCGCGGTCTGCTCGCCATACTGATATTTCTTGCAGCCATGATAGGCTGTATATCGTGGCTTAAGGATAGGGAGCGCGGTCTGTTCGCTCCGCGTCCGCGCTCATTTTATATACTGAGCATGATTATGTATCCTCTGCTGCCGGCACTGCTGTTTACACTCTGCTGCGAGCTTGCGCTCTTCATAGGCGGTGCTGCATACCCGCCTGTCACAGAGCTTATATACTCAGTCCGATATATTTTGATTGTCACGATATTTTCCAATATATGCTATCTTCTTAAAAAAAGCAGCACGGTCACATCGCTCGTACCCGTGCTTCTTCTCGGAAGCCTTATATTCTGTCCTATATTCATCAATATAGAGAACTTCTACCCGGCATTCAAATTTTTAAGCCGGCTGTTCATTCCGAGATACTTTCTTTAATTTCCGCTTATATCTGCCGGACAATCGAAAAGAGGAGCCGCATATACGGCTCCTCCGCATGAGCGGCTGTTACTGCTTGCCAGCCATCTCCTGCTCCTGTCTCATAATCATCTTCTTAACCATTTCGCCACCGATTGAACCGGCCTGTCTGGAAGTTAAGTCTCCATTGTAGCCTTCCTTTAAAGGTACTCCGAGCTCAGATGCTACCTCCATCTTGAATCTGTCCATTGCACCCTTTGCCTCAGGCACTGCTGCCTTATTAGTTCCTGTATTAGTACTTGCCATTTTGATTCACCTCCATGAACATTTATATAGTTTTTGAAAATCCCGTGGCACCGGTCTTTTCCAATCCGACAGATTCTCTTCTTCTCCGCTGCCGGATTGGAATGTCCTCTGTCTTGGTATTATTATGTTCATGAAGTATTTTATTATTATGCCAATTCGTGGAAGTATATTAAAATCATCAAATAATATATTGTATCGAATGTGCTATCTTGTCTGAGCATTCCTCACTGACAAGTCTTGCAGCAAGTCTCAGTCCCAAATCTATCGCTGTACCCATTCCACGGCTTGTTACCACATTGCCATCCTCGACAACTCTCTCAGGTGAATACTCTGCACCCTTAAGCTCACTCTCAAAGCCCGGGAAGCAGGTCGCCTTCCTTCCCTCAAGGAACCCGAAGTGTCCGAACACGCTCGGTGCCGCACATATCGCCGCAATATCCTTTCCCGCCTCGAACTGCTTCGTAAGAATATTCTTAAGTCCCGCATGTGCCTCCAGATTCCTTGTTCCCGGCATTCCTCCCGGAAGGAACAGCACGTCCGCGTCAGAGTAATCATTCTCACCAAATAATGTGTCAGCCTCAACAGGCACTCTCTGTGCGCTTGTCACCACCCTGTCGTCACCCATCGAAACCGTCACCACCTCAACAGAAGCACGTCTTAACACGTCAACCACCGCAAGTGCCTCCACAAGCTCGAAGCCATCCGCCAAAAATGCATATACTTTAGCCATAATAGTCCTCTTTTCTGAGCGGAAGCAGCTTCTCCCGCTCCAACGTAATATTGTCTTTTATTAAGATTTATTATATCATTAATAATAACCAATTACAAAATAAATTCATAAACATAAGGAGAATACCATGGAAATAGAACGTAAATTTTTAATCGACAAGCTGCCGTCCGGCATTGACTTATCCTCATATAAGTGCCGTCGCATAGAGCAGGGCTATCTGTGCAGTGAACCCGTCGTCCGCGTCCGCCGTGACAACGACGACTATTACCTCACCTACAAGTCTAAGGGACTTATGGTCCGCGAGGAATACAATCTTCCCCTCACCGCCGATGCCTACAACACTCTTATTGCGAAAGCCGACGGATATATTATTGCCAAGAATCGCTATGAAATTCCCGAGAAGGACAATTTAACCATTGAGCTTGATATTTTCGAGGGTGAATTTTCGGGACTTATGCTCGCAGAGGTTGAATTCGACTCCGAACAGGCTGCGCTGTCATACACTCCGCCTGTATGGTTCGGAAGAGATGTCACCAATGAAAAGACATATCACAATTCCAACATGGCTCAGCATGGTTTACAGAAGATGTAACATAAGCAACATTTGTTCACAGAAATTTTATACTTTTTTGACAAATATGTATACACAAATCGAGGTTGATATGTTATAATTGCACTATAAATGAGTTATATATTAACTTTGAAAGGAGTTTTTTTATAATGGGAAGAATTGTACTCAATGAAACATCTTATCATGGAGCCGGCTGTATAGCCGAGATCGCAACAGAGGTTAAGGGACGTGCTTTTAAGAAGGCGTTCATCTGCTCAGACCCTGACCTTATCAAGTTCGGTGTTACCGCTAAGGTTACTAAGGTCTTAGATGATGCAGGTCTTGCTTATGAGATTTACTCCAACATCAAGCCGAACCCTACTATCGAGAATGTTCAGACAGGTGTTGCCGCATTCAAGGCATCAGGCGCAGATTACATCATTGCTATCGGCGGTGGTTCATCAATGGATACAGCCAAGGCTATCGGTATCATCATCAAGAACCCTGAGTTCGCAGATGTAAGAAGCCTCGAGGGTGTTGCTCCTACTAAGAATAAGTGTGTTCCTATCCTCGCAGTTCCTACAACAGCAGGTACTGCTGCCGAGGTTACAATCAACTACGTTATCACAGATGTAGAGAAGAGCCGTAAGATGGTATGTGTTGATACACATGACATCCCTGTAGTTGCATTCATCGATCCTGAGATGATGTCAACAATGCCTAAGGGACTTACAGCCGCAACAGGTATGGACGCTCTCACACATGCAATCGAGGGTTACACAACCAAGGCTGCATGGGAGATGACAGATATGTTCCATCTCAAGGCTATCGAGCTTATATCCAAGCATCTTCGTGGTGCCGTTGCCAACACTCCTGAGGGACGTGAGGGAATGGCTCTCGGTCAGTACATAGCAGGTATGGGCTTCTCCAACGTAGGACTTGGTATCGTTCACTCAATGGCACATCCTCTCGGAGCAGTATATGATACTCCTCATGGTGTAGCCAATGCCATTATCCTTCCAACCGTTATGGAGTACAACGCAGAAGCAACCGGCGACAAGTATAAGTACATCGCTAAGGCAATGGGCGTTGAAGGCACAGAGAACATGACAGTTGAGGAATATCGTAAGGCTGCAATCGACGCTGTTAAGCAGCTTTCACATGATGTTGGTATTCCTGCCGACCTCAAGGATATTGTTAAGAGAGAGGATATTCCTTTCCTTGCACAGTCAGCTTATGATGACGCATGCCGTCCTGGCAACCCAAGAGATACCAGCGTTGAAGATATCACTAAGCTTTATGAGTCACTTATCTAAGCCAAGCTACCGGCCTCTTTTATAAAAATGTTATTTGCAAAAAGGACATATGTCATAGTGCATATGTCCTTTTTGTATTCATGGTCTATATTCTGTTCCTGCGCTTGTCAGCCGTGCGCTTATTAAGTCGTTTTCTTTTTTGTTCATACCTCTGCTTATTGAGCTTATCCTTACGCTTCGCTTCCCTCTGCATATTCTTCCTGGTAAGCTTGATATATTCCCCCACCGTCGAATGAAGTACAAGGAACACATATACTGCCACCGTTCCCGTCTGAATAAGCCGTATCGTCTTTTCTCTCTTATCTGCGTTCATATGCACCACCTCCAAGTGATATCGAAAACTCTTTTTCACGCCTATGAATAATAGTCATCCAAAAATGTCTTTTTCTCTCCGTCCTTTTGGTAGCCTATTACTTTTCTTAGGTTGATATTCTCCACACTTCCGAAGATATTGCTCTCAACAAGAGGATTCGTCTTCTTAATCTCCGCTATCAGATTCTTAATCTCCGCCCTCTTTGTAGAGAACGCCTTGTTGTCAAGATTCTGTGTCGCACCGCACGCACACCTTAAGAATTCAAGTCCGTTATAATGTGCCCATGCAATCACATCCTGCTCTCTCACAAGATACAGCGGACGTATAAGCTCCATTCCCTCAACATTGTCGCTCACAAGCTTCGGCATCATGGTCTGAACCTGCGCTCCATAGAGCATACTCATAAGAATGGTCTCTATGACATCATCATAATGGTGTCCCAGTGCAATCTTATTGCAGCCCAGCTCCTTTGCGCGCCTGTACAGATATCCTCTTCTCATTCTTGCGCATATAAAGCAGGGCGATGTCTCGGTATCATCCACAGCCTCGAACACGTTCGTGGAAAAAATATCAAGCGGAATATCAAGTATTCGTGCGTTGTCCTCAACTCTCTTTCTGTTCGCCCCGCTGTATCCCGGGTCCATCAACAAGAACCTGACCTCAAATTTTTTCACGCCGTACCCTGAATATATCTGCATAAGCTTTGCAAGCAGCGCCGAATCCTTACCGCCAGACACACATACCGCTATTTTGTCTCCGTCGCTTATGAGCTCATACCTCTCAACTGCCTTAACAAAGCGTCCCCATATATCCTTTCTGTATGTCTTTACTATGCTTCTCTCAATTTCCTGTACTCTGTTCAGTTCCCTTTTTTTACTGCAATATTCCACTTGTATATAAATTGAACTCCTTATAGTATGATTCTTCTATCTTCTTTAATATTATACCCACATGGCCATCATTGAACGAGAAGCTTAAGAATACCTTGCCGACATACTCATCAATAATCTGTGCATATATCAGGAATGTATTCTCATTTTTCCACGCTCCGCTTACAAGCGCCATATGTTCATAATGCGGGAATATGGTCTCCTTGTTGCTTCCTATGCCAAAATGCAGAGTATGCTTACCTGTTCCGTTCTCATATTCAAGCGTTCCTTCTGTCTCCCGGAGGTTAATCCTGAAGCTTTTAAAACCCTGCTCATTCTCATCTGCAATAATAAGTCTGCCGTTGATTTCACTCTCAAGTGCAGTCTGTCTTTCTCCATGCAGACATATCTGCGGAATCTCATCAACCGTCCTGATTGCCATGTAGCCGGAAGCTCCGTGGTCATCCTTAAGAATTATATCCCACAGCGCATCATAGAGAAGCTGTACGCCGCCCTGTCTTCCCTGCGTGTCGGCAGTTGTCACAACCACCATATTCCTGTCCGGAAGACATATTCCGAGCTGTCCGCCCATTCCATAGCACGCATATCCGTTGTGTGTCGTCCTCCAGAACTGATAGCCGTAGCCCTGCATCTCCTCGAAGGTTCCGCCCGTCGCATAGTTGTCCGACCATTTCTTAAGCGCTTCCTCAATATATTTTTCAGGAAGATATCTTCTGCCGTTATATGTGCCGCCGTTCATCACAAGGTACATAACCTTCATAATGTCCATCGGTGCCGCCATTAATCCCGAGCCGCCCATCGACACACCCATAGGGTCTTTAAGGCAGTATGCATCCTCAGAAAAGCCTATATCGTCAAGGAACTTTTCTCTTAGATACCCTAACAGCTCCCTTCCCGAAAGCTTCTCAACCAGTGCAACCAGCACATGCGTGGATGACGTATCATAGGCAAAAAATGTTCCCGGATAATGCGTCGGTTCCGTATTAAAGAATGACCCCACCCAGTCGGTACAGCCCTCAAGCTTATAGGTCGTCTTATTGTGTGCCGTCCTCATGGTCAGCATATTGCGTATCGTGATTGCCTGTATGTATGGATGCACCTTCTGCGGAAGCTTCTCAGGAAAATAATCAATAATATGATCATCAAGGCTTAATCTGCCTTCATCCGCAAGCAGACCTATGGCAAGTGACACCATGCTCTTAGTCACGGAGAACATTCTGTGAAGCGTCTTGGAATCATAGGGCTTCTGATATGCCTCGCAGATGAGGCAGCCATCCTTGACAATCAACAGACTGTGAAGAGGAATTCCCCTTCCCGTAACTGCCTCTATATATTCCGATATTCGTCTGCTCGAAATTCCCACATTCTCGGGCAGGGCTTTTCTAAATTCTATTCCACTCAAATCCGATTCCTCCACTATATAACAATTCTAATTGCGGTATTGCGCAATCGCATTCTTCACACCGTCAAGATATCCGAGTGCTTCAAGCTTCTCATACAGAATGATTCCCATGGCACGATAACCGTTCTCATTCAAATGTATATTATCCGACATCAGATATGACATTACAAGTCCGTCCTCTATATTGAACCAGTCATTCTCAGTGCGATCTATTCCCAAGAGCTCAGGAGCTCTGTTGATAAGCTCAATTCTCATATCAACAAAGTGTTCCCCGAAGTACTCCGACATTTTCTTGGACAGTTCACCTCTCGTCGTGTTATTACCCGTCGTAAGTCCTACTATTATATATCTTGTGAGACCTCGGGCATCTATTATGCGCTGATACTGTGATATCAAATCCTCCGGTGAATTATAATGTCCGTTCTCGCCCATGAAAATTATGTTGACATATCCGTCATACATCTCCGTACTCGCCGGATACACGGGTGTAGGGCCATCCACGACAATCTCCTCGCCCGGTTCAAGCCTTGTAAAATTGCATACCCCGACCTGCGTGTACGTCCATGTAAGAATTCCCTTGACCCCTGCAATAGTCACCGGATTAAGTCCCAAATCACCGTTCGATGTAAGATTGGTATACATTCCATCATGCAATACGATATTTACCTGTGTCGAATAACATTCCGCCGGAATCACAAAACCGCTGGCATATATCGGCCACGCTCCTGCCCTTGCCATGATGGTATAAGTTGTCTCAACACATATACCGTTATTAACAACCGGTATGCCGTCTATAAGTCTCTCATCGAGAAGTCTCTTGATTGTGGCAGGATAGCTCTCTCCATTCCCGCCATAGCCGGCAGTGAGTGAATCTCCCCAGCATACGATTCCCGGAAGCTCCCTCTGCACTGCCTGTCTTAACAGTGCTTCCTTCTCCTCTGCCGTAACAGCAGGGACCGCAGTAGTCGTCTCCTCGACAGGTACCTCCTCTGTAGTTGTCTCCTCAGTACTTGTCACTTCCTCGGTGCTTGCCGCTTTCTCAGAATCTGCTGCTTCTTCCATACTTGTTGTTTCCTCTGTACTTGTTATTTCTTCCGTACTTGTTATTTCTTCTGTGCTTGTTATTTCTTCCGTACTTGTTATTTCTTCTGTACTCGTTACCTCTTCCGTACTTGTTATTTCTTCTGTGCTTGTTACTTCTTCCGTGCCTGTTATTTCTTCAATGCTTGTTGTCTCATCGGTTGTCAGCTCCGTAATCTCCTGCGTCGATGTCCCAACCGTGCCCGATACATCCTCCCTCTTACTGCATGCAGTGAACAGCAGTGTACATATCCCCCCCATTACAAGTAATCCTCTTGATAGCTGCTTCATTCCGTATATGCCCTTCCCAAGTCAAAGTGTTATCTAATTAAGTGTCCTTTTAATCGCTGCCATAAGCTCTTCATAGGTCTCATATGCAGGAATATCCGGATTATCGGCTATAATCTTATCGGTGCTCTTAAAAAGGAAGCCCGCCTTACCTGCCTTAATCATTCCAAGGTCGTTATAGCTGTCGCCGCTGGCAATCGTGTCAAAGCCTATTGACTGAAGTGCTCTCACGGTAGTGAGCTTAGACTGTTCACATCTCATCGTAAAGCCCGTAATCTCTCCGTTCTCAGCCACTTCAAGTGTATTACAGAATATGGTCGGCCAGCCAAGCTTCTTCATAAGCGGCGTTGCAAACTGCGAAAATGTATCTGATATTATAACAACCTGTGTGATTGAGCGAAGCTCATCAAGGAACTCCTTAGCTCCCGGAAGAGGGTCAATCTTGGCAATAGTTTCCTGAATCTGCTTAAGTCCAAGACCATGCTCCTTAAGCACACCAATGCGCCACCTCATGAGCTTGTCATAATCAGGCTCATCCCTTGTCGTCTTTTTGAGCTCCGGAATACCGCTCTCCTGTGCAAATGCAATCCAAATCTCAGGTACAAGTACTCCTTCCAAATCCAAACATACAATATCCATAGCTGCCTCCCATATAAAATTACGTTATTAAAATATTTTATCATATATCAAGCTATTTCTCAATAATGTACGCCATCATTACAATATATTTATTCCTGCCACATAAGCGCACATTTTACCGCCTTGTCCCATCCGGCAAGTTTCTTCTGCCGTACCGCAGCACTCATCTTCGGCACAAATCGTCTGGACAGCCGCCAGTTGTTCTTAATCTCCTCCTTGCTCTCCCAATATCCGGTTGCAAGCCCCGCAAGATACGCCGCGCCAAGAGCAGTTGTCTCTATGCATTCAGGTCTTAACACATCCCCGTCGAGTATATCCGACTGGAACTGCATGAGAAAGTTATTGGCGCTTGCTCCGCCGTCAACCCTCAGGCTCTCTATCGCTATTCCGGTATCCTGCTCCATCGCCTTTAGCACGCTGTTGGTCTGATATGCCAGTGATTCAAGCGTGGCACGCACGAAATGCTCTCTGCTGCAGCCTCTTGTTATGCCGACAACCATTCCACGGCAGTACTGATTCCAGTATGGTGCTCCAAGCCCCGTAAAAGCAGGGACAACATACACTCCGTTGCTGTCCTCGACCATATCGGCATACTCCTCAGACTGTGCCGAATTATCTATCATGTGCATTTCATCTCTCAGCCACTGTATCGCTGCACCTGCTACGAACACACTTCCCTCGAGAGCATATCTGAGCTCATCTCCTTCATCAGCAGCAATCGTGGTTATAAGTCCGTTCTCCGACTCGAATGCACGCTTTCCCGTATTCATAAGGAGAAAGCAGCCTGTCCCGTATGTATTCTTAACCTCTCCTTCACTAAAGCAGCACTGCCCGAACAGAGCCGCCTGTTGGTCTCCTGCTGCCCCCGCAAGCTTTATCTCTCCTCCAAGAAGCCCCTCGTCCGATGTTCCGTACACACAGCTTGACGGTCTTACATCCGCAAGCATGGTCCTCGGAATATTAAAGAGCTTCAGCAGCTCCTCATCCCAGCACTTCTCATGGATATTAAAAAGCATGGTTCTTGATGCATTGGTATAGTCTGTAACGAATATCTTCCCTTTGGACAGCTTCCATATAAGCCATGTATCCACCGTGCCGAACAAAAGCTCTCCGTTCTCAGCTCTTTTTCTCGCACCGTCAACATTGTCAAGTATCCACTCTATCTTGGTCGCACTGAAGTACGCATCCGGCACAAGTCCCGTCCGGCTCTTAATCATTTTCTCATATCCCTGCGCCTTAAGCTCCTCTATTCTGTCCGCCGTTCTGTGGCACTGCCAGCATATCGCATTGTACACGGGAATACCTGTCGCCTTGTCCCACACAATCGTTGTCTCTCTCTGATTCGTTATTCCTATCGCCTCAATATCCGCAGCATCCGCCCCAACCTTCGCCATAGCCTCTGCTGCCACACCAAGCTGTGATGACCATATCTCCATCGCATCATGTTCAACCCAGCCCGCCTTGGGATATATCTGATTGAACTCCTTCTGAGCCATGCTAACCATGTTTCCTCTCCTGTCAAAGATAATACATCTTGAACTTGTCGTCCCCTGGTCAAGTGCCATAACATATTTTTTCATCCGAATATCCTCACTCCGTTCTAAAGTCAGCCGCCATTTTGTCGATATATCTTAAGTATAATATATTTTTTACTTAAAATATTTAACAGCCGCTTATATATTTAACCTATAAAAATAATTTTATATATTTTTGTGCTTTAGTCAAACAAAATATATTGTACAAAAAAGAATTTTTGTGTATAATCAAACAAGTTAAGTAAACAATGCTAATACATTGGCAATGGGGACCTTATTATGTTGAATCCTAGTACATTATGTACCACAAATACAGATAGCTTCGCACCTGAAGTAAAGAAGTGCATACAGGAAGCACAGGATAACTTCTTCCTGCTTTCTACTCCTGAACGGCACGATTATAAGCCATATTGTGAGCGTCTGCTTGCATGTGCATCTGAAGAACAGTCGGACTTTTTATTTGCGTTGGCATACTTCTGCCTGATGCACTACTATTCCAATGACAACAATCATGAGGAAGCAATCCGATGCGCTCTTGAAGGCATCAAGTACCAGCAGAAGGCTCACGAATATGAATTCATAGCCCGCTCATACAATATCCTCGGATTATTTACCGAGGCTATCGGTGATTCCGCAAAGTCCGTCGATTATCTGTTATACAGCATCGATACCTGTATACAGTATCAGCTCGACTATGTAAGAGGAATGGCAGAATCGAATCTTGCCGATATATTCCACCGCACCAGCAACTATGAGCGTGCTCTCTATCATTATGCAGAGGCTATAAAATATACCAAAAAGAGCATGGAGGACAGACCTTACGATGCTATGCGTGTGCTGCTCTATACTCTCTGTAATAAGGGCTACTGTCTAATTGCATGCAACAAGGAGGCTGAGATTCAGGAAAATTACGATCAGATTTTCTCCTACCTCGATGATATGGACAGCCACAACATTCCGCATGAGAACTTTGTTGTAAGCAATTATCTTGCGACCTTATTCCATTTCAAGAATGATATAAGCTCAGCCAACAAGTACATGCTTCGTGCCGACAAGGCAATCAATGAGCTTACGAATTATACAACCTTTGCAGACGATATCGTTACATATATACAGATTAAGCATAAGCTGTGCTCCGAGAAGGATTACACTGCTCTTCTAGATGAATTTATCGAGAAGTCCGAATCAATGCATGCGCCATACTATCTGTTACGCAGACTCCTTGAGGAGCGAATCAAGGTGGCTGTATCATGGAACGACAATGCTGCCTTCAGCAGATACTCCATGCGGCTGTTTGACTTATATTCCAAGCAGAATATACAGGAATGCAAGGAGACTCTCCGAGCAGAGCAGACTCACCATGAAAACCAGCTTATCCACAAGCAGCACTATGAACTGGTACACCGCAACAAGGCTCTGCTGTCACAGTCACAGCATGATGCGCTCACAGGTCTCCCTAACCGAGCATATCTCAATGACTATGCCGAGACAACACTTACCAAGGCGCTCAAGAATAACTGTACCATCGGAGTTGAGATTCTTGATATAGATTATTTTAAAAATATCAATGACAGCTACGGACACATTGAAGGCGACCGCTACCTCAGCTCCGTATCAGATGCTCTCAGACGAGTAGCTGAAGGCTATGAGGATGTGTTCGTTGCCCGATATGGCGGTGACGAGTTCGTCATCATCTACTTCAACAAGAGCAACTCCGAAATCTATGACATCATGGAAAAGCTAAAGAATGAAATCAGCCTGATTTCCATTCCTGACTTAAATCCTGATGGAAAGGGTTATATAACCTTGTCGCAGGGATGCCTTAACAAGGTTCCTAAGCCCGCTAACCGTATATGGGACTTCTTAGCCTGGGCGGACAAGACGCTCTATGAAGTAAAGAAAAACGGAAAAGATAATTTTCATCTTAAAGATTCATTTAAGTAATGCACAATACAAAAAAGGAATGGAAATCTTCACGATTTCCATTCCTTTTCTTAATAATGGCAATTAAGTGCGGATAACAGGAGTTGAACCTGCACGGTCTCCCACTAGATCCTAAGTCTAGCGCGTCTGCCAATTCCGCCATA
>CAKRIL010000019.1 GCA_934343915.1 uncultured Lachnospiraceae bacterium
GGCTTATATCGGTCACGGTGGTGAGCGGGGATGGAATGCTCGCTGATGGTCTGTCGACGGCGTGCTATGTGCTTGGGCTTGATGACAGCATAGCATTGTGGCAGAAGTATGGAAGCGGCGGTACAGTTGAAGGAAGGACGATTGCACCGTTCGACCTGATTATGATGACAGATACCGGTGATGTATATGTGACAGAGAAAATTGCACAAAGCTTCAGTTCGGAGTATGATGTTCACATAATTGAGAGGGAAGATTAAAAAATCCCAAATGATTAAGGCTGTTTCTGCCTGTATTCCCTCGGCGTCATGCCGTACTTTTTCTTGAACATTCTGTTAAAATAGGACAGGTTATCAAAGCCGCACTCCGACGCGATTTCAAGCACCGCCTTGTGCGTCTCGAGAAGAGACTTGGCGGCGAGAGTTAAGCGGTAATCATTAAGGTAGGTTGTGAATGGCATCCCCATGGTCTGTTTGAAGAATCTCATGAAATGTGATGATGAAAAACAGCATAGGGATGCCATTTCGTCTATTGTTATCACGTCAGCATAATTCTTTTCAACATGGCGGAGTACGCTTTTGAGCTTTTCCACGTTGTCGTTGGACTTTGACGCGGATACGGGCTTGCAGTCGGAAAAGAGTGCGGAAAAAAAGCAGAAAAGGTAGCCCTTCACTGCAATTTCGTAGGCTTGCGCTCTGTCGCGGCAGCAGTCGTCCGCCATGTCGATGAAGTGTGCGGCATCCGCATATTTTCTGCATGTCTCGGGTGAAATAAGCACAGGAAATTCAAGCTCGCCGTCAAGCATTGGTGTAAAGTAGTCGCTGTACATTCGCTCGGGAATCTTAGAAGATAGAAATTCCATGTCAAAAATGATGTTTTCATATTCCATGCGCACATTCGGGTAGCTTCTTATTGAGTGAAGCCGTCCGGGAAGAATGAACACAATGTCCCCTGCCTCGACTCTTATGTCCTCCAAGTCCACGCTCACAATCCCGCGTCCCTTCTTAATGTATATAATCTCTGCGTCGTCGTGCCAGTGCAGAGCGACACTCTCAAAGTCCTGCGGAATCGTGCAGAGATAGGTGTTGTACGGGAAACCCGCGCTTGTGTGGGATTTATTTTCATGGTAATTTTCGTAGCTGCCGCCGTGCATGTGGGAACCTCCTTTTTCTATGAGGGGGCAAAATATGTCAAATATTCTAATATCAATAACGTATTATATGTGTACATGTTTATTAGTGTGTACGAATCTAAGATGTTCTAAGAACAACTAAGATTCTCCCAAAATCATAAACATGTACACATATAATACTTTTATGCGATTTTATATCAGACCTATTTTGCCGCCTGTATTGCTTAGTGTAAGTCGATGTATAACCGGAATGGTATGTTAAATGCGGTAATATTGTATTGAATGATAGAATTGTACCACTTTATGCCATTATAATGCAAGAAATATGTATGAAAATGAGACTATAATGCAATCATAAGCTAGAAAACATCAGTCAGAAATAATTAAGAGTGGTGTGGCATCAAAAACATGCTTAACCGTTTTAATCGTGCAAAATGTGTTATACTTATACACGGCACGACTTTTGGGAGAAGCTTAGATGTTCTTAGAACTCTGTGAGCAGCTTAGCCAAAGCCGACAGGGATGTCGGCTTAGATGGCACAGCACATGGAAGTGCGGCTGCCATCGGTGGCGTAAATGGAAAGATATTTTTCAGAGTTCTTAGAACAGCTTGGCTTCGTACAACGGAGATGCTGTGCATAAGTATAACACATATGCACTTAAGTATTTAGAAGCATGTTTTGATGTCACAATCACAATGGGCAATAGTGAAAATATAATTTGCTTTTGGGGCTCACCCCGGAAAGGATGGAATTTCATGGTTAAGGAAGCAGTTTTAAAGCAGTACGGAAAGTCAATCGCAGAGTGCACGGACAGAGAGATTTATGACGCACTTCTCACAAGCGTCAATGAGCTTGCAGCAGAGAAGGAGAGCAACGAGGGCAAGAGAAAGCTCTACTACATCTCGGCAGAGTTCCTCATCGGTAAGCTTTTATCGAACAACCTTATTAATCTCGGATTATATGACGAGGTTAAGGCAGAGTTAAATGCTGCGGGAAGAAGCCTTGCTGAGATAGAGGAGATTGAGCCGGAGCCATCACTTGGAAACGGAGGACTTGGAAGACTTGCAGCATGTTTTCTTGATTCCATTGCAAGCCTTGGTCTTAACGGAGATGGTGTAGGACTTAATTATCACTTCGGACTTTTTAAGCAGGAATTCAAGGATAATTTACAGTATGAGACAAAGAATCCTTGGATTGACAAGAAGAGCTGGCTCAACAAGACAGATGTTTCTTATAAGGTTAAGTTCGGCGGCATGGAAGTTACATCGAGAATGTACGACATTCTTGTAACAGGCTACAATAACCGCACCAACAAGCTTCACCTTTTTGACATCGAGACAATTGATGAGAGCATTGTAAAAGAGGGCATTGATTTTGATAAGGATGAGATTAAGAAGAATCTTACACTTTTCCTCTACCCGGATGATTCGGACGAGGCAGGAAGACTTCTGCGCGTATATCAGCAGTACTTCATGGTAAGCAATGCCGCACAGCTTATTTTAAAGGAAGCAAAGGAGAGAGGCTGCAAGCTTACCGACCTTCACGAGTATGTTGCAATCCAGATTAACGATACACATCCTTCAATGGTTATTCCTGAGCTTATCAGACTTCTCACGGCGGAGGGAATGTCGATGGATGCCGCAATCGAGGAGGTTACTAAGACCTGTGCTTACACGAACCACACAATTCTTGCCGAGGCACTTGAGAAGTGGCCTATCGCTTATCTTGAGAAGGCAGTTCCACAGCTTATGCCTATAATTAAGGAGTTGGACAAGAGAGTGCGCGCTAAGTTCGATGATGAGAGCGTGTACATTATAGATAAGGACAACAGAGTTCATATGGCTCATATGGATATCCACTATGGTTACAGCGTAAATGGTGTTGCATATCTCCACACTGAGATTTTGAAGGACTCAGAGCTTAACAACTTCTACAAGATTTATCCTGAGAAGTTCAACAACAAGACTAACGGTATCACCTTCAGAAGATGGCTTTTACACTGCAACGCTCCGCTCGCTGACTTTATCACAAGCCTTATCGGTGACGGATACAAGACGGATGCCACAGAACTTAAGAAGCTCGAGAAGTTCATCGATGATGAGAAGGTATTAAACGAACTCTTAGAGATTAAGAAGGATGCGAAGGTTGAGCTCTCCAATTATCTGTCCGAGACGCAGGGAATTGAGCTTGACGAGAACTCCATTTTCGATATTCAGATTAAGAGACTTCATGAGTACAAGAGACAGCAGATGAACGTGCTCTATGTTATTCACAAGTACCTTGAAATCAAGGACGGCAAGAAGCCGGCAAGACCAATCACCGTAATCTTCGGAGCTAAGGCTGCACCTGCTTATGTTATCGCAAAGGATATAATTCATCTTATCCTCTGCATGCAGGAGCTTATCAATAATGATCCTGAGGTAAGTCCTTACCTTAAGGTTGTCATGGTAAAGAATTACAATGTAACCAAGGCTGAGAAGCTCATACCTGCATGTGATATTTCAGAGCAGATTTCACTTGCATCCAAGGAAGCATCAGGAACAGGCAACATGAAGTTCATGTTAAACGGCGCGGTAACTCTCGGAACCTTAGATGGTGCCAATGTAGAGATAAGCCAGTTCGCCGGCAAGGAGAACGAGTACATTTTCGGAAAGACAGCGGATGTTGTTATTGAGCACTATGCAAAGGCAGACTATGTATCAATGGATTACTATGAGAAGAGCGATGTGATTAAGGACGCTGTCGACTTCATCGTGAGCGACGAGCTTCTCGCAATCGGCAATGAGGAGAATCTTGACCGTCTTTACAAGGAGCTTCTCAACAAGGACTGGTTCATGACACTCTTAGATCTTGAGGAGTACATCAAGGTTAAGGATCAGGCATTCGCAGACTATGAGGACAGACTTGGCTGGGCTAAGAAGATGCTTCACAATATCGCCAACGCGGGCTTCTTCTCATCAGACAGAACAATCGCCGAGTACAACAAGGACATCTGGAAGTTAAGCTAATATTGAACCAATATATAAAAGCAAGCCGTCAAGCTTGCTTTTATACTTTGGTGATACTTTAAAATCAATGCGATTCCATGAAAAATACGGGATGAAACGGAGAGTAAACATGACAAAATGTGGTATTAAGGACATCAAGGCTTCAGTTATAGAGGAAGTGACACATAGCCGTGCAAAGCACGCTGTGTTCGATTTATACGGAACGTTGGTTGATATACATACGGATGAGGAGCAGAAGAATTTTTGGAAGAAGCTTGCCAAGTTCCTGAGAAGACATGGTGTTCATTACGAATACAAGGAATTGAAAAAGGAATATGCACGCCTCTGCAAAAAGTACAGCAGACTTTTGCAGGAAAAATATCCCGATAACAAGATTGAGATTAATATATCCGACGTGTTTTACGAATTATGCATATTGAAGAACAGCAGGATAACCAGGGAGTTCTCGGACGCATTCGGATATATATTCAGAACAGAGTCGAGAGAGTATGTTCGCGTGTATGAAGGCGTGTACGAGATGCTGGATGAGCTTCATGCGATGGGAACTAAGGTGTGGCTTCTGTCAAACGCACAGTCGATATTCACCATGCCCGAGCTTGAAGGTCTCGACCTTGTGCAGTATTTTGACGGCATAACCATATCGTCGGATGCGGGCTTTAAGAAGCCTGATGCGGCATTTGCAGACTACCTCTTTGCAAAATATCCCGAAGCCGGAATTAAGCCGAATGAATGCCTGATGGTCGGCAACGAATACGGCTCCGACGGCAAGGTTGCCGAGAACGCGGGAATGAACTTCCTGTACGTCGTCAGCAACCTCACACCCGATACCGAGAAAAACAGCAAGGACTTATAATTGTGCAGCAATAAGCTCTGAAAAAGTAAATTCGCCGCCAGCTTACCTTAAAATTAAGCAGGTGATATTAAAAAATAACGGTATAACCTCTATTATTGAGATTATACCGTTTTTACTCCCTTAGAACAACCAGCTTCGTACAACGGAGCCGATATGTATGAATATAATATGTTATACACTCGAAGATTAAATTATATACAACATATACGCTCTTATTTCGCCTCAATCTCCTGAGCATATTCATCGAATATGAAGTCAAGCACCGGAGCCATGCCCACGAACTCACAGCCGTAGAGATAATGTGTGCCCTCTCCCTCCATGAGCTGGCTTCTCACAATCTTTACCACACAAAAAAGCTTTGCGCTCTGCTGACCGAGCTGAAGGGATGCGTTGAAATAATATCCTATAGGAAGAAAATCATCGGATGTGAAACCGATGCCGCCCTTTGATACATCGGTTATGGTTATCGGTGAATTGATTGCGATTGAATCGTTGTCCTGTTTAAAAAGTGATGAGATATGAAGCTCCATCTTGGCGTTCATTCTTGGATTTTTTCTTTTTTCAAGCATATATACCCTCCAAAATTAACTTTTTGTATCATGATATCAGGGTCAAAAGGTCAAAAAAACCTTATAATCCCTATATCATATTATTATAATACAAAGCTTCTGAAATTTGAAGAAAAAACTGAGTTGATTTCTGAAAGTCTATGCTATATACTAAAAAACGTATATCAGACAGGTTTGTGGAAGCGGACGTAAGGTCTGCACAGGTTCCTGTCCACACATATTGCCTGAACAGGCGGAAAAGAGGATAAAGATGGAAAAATTCAAGTTATTGTACGAAGGAAAAGTCAGAGAGGTATATGATATCGGCGAGAACCTTGTTATTGCGGCAACAGACAGAATTTCAGCTTTTGACCACATTTTAAAGAACAAGATTACAGCTAAGGGTGCCATTCTGACACAGATGTCCAAGTTTTGGTTCGATTACACAAAAGATGTTGTACCTAATCATATGATTACAGTTGACAATAATGACATGCCTGAGTTTTTCCATGATGAGCGTTTTAAGAAGAGAGCGATGATGTGCAAGAAGCTTACAATGCTTCCTATCGAGTGCATCGTCAGAGGATATATTACGGGAAGCGGCTGGGAGAGCTACAAGAAGAACGGTACAGTATGCGGAATCAAGCTCCCTGAGGGACTTAAGGAATCCGAGAAGCTTCCTGAGCCAATCTACACACCTAGCACCAAGGCGGAGATAGGTGACCATGATGAGAACATCTCCTTTGAGAGAAGCATTGAGGTTCTTGAGAAGAAGTTCCCGGGCAAGGGACTTGAGTATGCAACTAAGATTAAGGACTGCACAATAGCACTCTACAAGAAGTGTGCAGAGTATGCACTCAGCAAGGGTATTATCATTGCAGATACCAAGTTCGAGTTCGGTCTTGATGAGAACGGCAATGTGGTACTTGGCGATGAGATGCTCACACCTGACAGCTCACGTTTTTGGCCATTGGAGGGCTATGAGGCAGGCAAGGGGCAGCCATCCTTCGATAAGCAGTATGTAAGAGACTGGTTAAAGGCTAACCCGGACAGCGATTATCTTCTTCCTGAGGAGGTTGTCACAAAGACCGTTGATAAGTATAAGGAAGCATACCTTCTTCTTACGGGAAAAGAGTTCACACTGTAATCTTTACATATAATATTGCGGAGCGAGTATGGGACAGAAAATGAATAATATATCGGACAGCTACTATGATGAGGACGGGGTTCATGAGGAGTGCGGTGTCTTTGGAGTATATGATTTGGATGGCGGGGATGTAGCATCCACAATATACTACGGACTTTTTGCACTTCAGCACAGAGGGCAGGAGAGCTGCGGTATTGCGGTCAGTGATACCAACGGACCAAAGGGAAAGGTGCTCTCACATAAGGATATGGGACTTGTCAACGAGGTGTTCACACCTGAGGATTTGGAGGAGCTTAAGGGTAACATCGGAGTGGGACATGTGCGGTATTCGACGGCGGGCAGTTCAACAAGAGAGAACGCACAGCCGCTTGTTCTTAATTATGTCAAGGGAACTCTTGCAATGGCACACAATGGCAATCTTATTAATGCTGTTGATTTGAGAGAGGAGCTCTCATACACCGGAGCTATTTTCCAGACTACGATTGATTCAGAGGTTATCGCATATCACATTGCGCGTGAGCGTCTTAATACGCCGAGCGTTGAGAAGGCAGTGGCAAGTGCCATGAAAAAGATAGTGGGAGCGTACTCACTTATTGTTCTCAGCCCGCGTAAGATGATAGGCGCGCGTGATCCTTTCGGCTTCAAGCCGTTATGCATAGGTAAGCGTGACAATACATATGTCATGTCGTCGGAGACATGTGCTCTTGATGCCGTGGGAGCGGAATTCATAAGGGATGTGCTTCCGGGAGAGATAGTGACGATTACAGCCGATGGAAGAATTGAATCTGATACTTCAATGTGTCAGCCGATACATAAGAAATGTATTTTCGAGTACATTTATTTTGCAAGACCGGATAGTCATATTGACGGAGTGAGCGTGTATATGTCAAGAATAATGGCTGGACGACTTCTTGCAAAGTCACATCCGGTTGATGCAGATTTGGTTGTCGGAGTTCCTGAATCGGGCAACGTGGCAGCCATGGGCTATGCACTTGAATCCGGAATACCATACGGAATGGCGTTTATCAAGAACAGCTATGTGGGACGTACATTCATCAAGCCTAAGCAGGCACAGCGTGAGAGCAGCGTGAAGATTAAGCTCAATGTTCTGACGGAAGCCGTCAAGGGTAAGAGAGTCATTATGATAGATGACTCGATAGTAAGAGGAACCACAAGTGCAAGAATAGTGAAGATGCTTAAGGATGCCGGAGCGAAGGAGGTTCATGTAAGAATATCCTCTCCGCCGTTCCTTTACCCATGTTATTTCGGAACCGATATACCATCAAGCGACCAGCTTATCGCGAGCACACATACAGTCGACCAGATATGTGAGTACATAGGAGCTGACACACTCGGCTATATAGATGTAAATGATTTGAAGCATATGGTTGAGGGCAGAACCGATTTCTGTGATGCGTGCTTTACAGGGGATTACCCTATTGCACCGCCGGATAAGGATATCCGCGGTGAACATGAATAGAATAATAAGCAGATAGGAGAAAGTATAATGAGCACAGACCGTTATCAGACACCGCTTGCAGAGCGCTATGCAAGTAAGGAAATGCAGTACATCTTTTCGCCTGACAAGAAGTTCAGAACATGGAGAAGATTATGGATTGCACTTGCCGAGACAGAGAAGGAGCTTGGACTTGACATCACGGACGAACAGATTGAGGAACTCAAGGCTCACAAGGATGACATCAATTATGATGTTGCTAAGGAGAGAGAGAAGCTTGTAAGACATGATGTAATGTCACATGTGTATGCATACGGCGTACAGTGTCCTAAGGCTAAGGGAATAATCCACCTCGGTGCAACAAGCTGCTATGTAGGTGACAATACAGACCTTATCATTATGACAGAGGCCCTTAAGCTTGTGAGAAAGAAGCTTGTGAATGTTATGGCAGAGCTTGCGAAGTTTGCTGACAAGTATAAGGCTCTTCCTACACTTGCCTTCACACATTTCCAGCCGGCACAGCCTACGACCGTTGGAAAGAGAGCCACGCTCTGGCTTATGGAGCTAAAGCTTGATCTGGATGACCTTGATTACCTGATTGATTCTATGAGACTTCTCGGCTCTAAGGGAACAACGGGAACACAGGCGAGCTTCCTTGAACTTTTTGACGGAGACCACGACAGAATCCGTAAGCTTGACAAGATGATTGCAAATAAGATGGGATTTGAGGATGTATATCCTGTTTCGGGTCAGACATATTCGCGTAAGGTTGACACAAGAGTTGTGAATGTGCTTGCCGGAATTGCAGCAAGTGCGCACAAGTTCTCCAATGATATAAGACTTTTACAGCATTTAAAGGAGATTGAGGAGCCGTTCGAGAAGAATCAGATTGGTTCATCAGCTATGGCATATAAGAGAAATCCTATGAGAAGCGAGAGAATTGCTTCCCTTGCCAATTTCGTTATGGCAGATGCCATGAATCCTGCAATTACATCGGCAACACAGTGGTTCGAGAGAACGCTTGATGATTCAGCTAACAAGAGAATGTCAGTTCCTGAGGCATTTCTTGCTGTTGACGGTATCTTAGACCTTTACATGAACGTAGTCGATGGTCTTGTGGTATATGAGAAGGTTATTGAGAAACACATCATGGCTGAGCTTCCTTTTATGGCAACCGAGAATATCATGATGGATGCTGTTAAGGCGGGCGGTGACAGACAGGAGCTTCATGAGAAGATTCGTACACTTTCGATGGAAGCAGGACGCAATGTGAAGGAGAAGGGACTTGACAACAACCTTCTTGAGCTTATTGCAGCTGACCCTGCATTCAACCTTTCACTCGAAGACCTTAAGAAGTCAATGGATCCATCTAAGTATACGGGACGCGCCAAGGAGCAGGTTGACGAGTTCCTCACTGAGGTAATCAATCCGATACTTGAGGCAAGCAAGGATGAACTTGGAATGACGGCGGAGATAAATGTATAACATTGAAAGTTCCGCTAACGGAGAAGTCACGATATAATGAGCGCAAGATAGTCAATATGCTTGCATAATTGACGAATGGCGAAATTATTGAGTGAGCTGTGATCACGATATAATAAATCGGTAATATTTTGGAGACAAACGTCGTACATTATTGTGTATATATAATAGTGTACGACGTTATTTTTTTTAACTTAAAGTTAGTTTACTAAAACGTATTAGATAAAATGCACAAAAATACAAATAAAAACCAACTAAAACAGTGCTATGTGTATGTTGTTTTGTCAGAATTATCGAAAAAGATGTGCAAATTTACTAAAAAATATTAAAAATCTATTGATTTTATAGCAATAATGATGTACTATGAAGATGCGAAAACGATTAAGTAACGTGAGCACCGAAGATGCAAAAATGCATTGGATGATATGCTGGATAACATTCATTGCAGGCTTGCAGGGCAATTTTGGAAGGTGGTAACAGTATGGTATCTGTGAAGGACATAGCGAACGCATGTAACGTATCCGTGGCGACAGTGAGCAAGGCACTTAATGGTTACAGTGACATAAGTGATGAGACTAAGGCTGTAATTAATGCCAAGGCGGCTGAGCTTGGATACATACCGAATATGGCTGCTGTTGCTCTTAAGACCAACAGAACATACAATATCGGAATCCTGTTTATGGATGCAGCCAACAGCGGTTTTAAGCATGAGTACTTTGCAAATGTGCTTGAGGGAATCAGGTCTCAGGCAGAACAGCTCGGATATTGTATTACCTTTATCACTAACAGAATTGGCGGACGGAAGATTACATATAGTGAGTATTGCAGAATCAGACAGTTCGACGGAGTGATTATCGCCTGTATCAATTATGATGAACCACAGGTTGTTGAGCTCGTCGGCAGCGGAATTCCGATAGTCACTATCGACCATATCTTCAACAATACGATTTCGGTAATGTCGGACAACGTGAAGGGCGTGAAGGATCTTGTTGAGTATCTGCACTCGATGGGGCACAGGCGTATAGCTTTTCTTCACGGTCAGGACAGTTCGGTTACAAGGGACAGAGTAACAAGCTTTTACAGATGCATGGAACAGCTCGGCTTAAGCATTGGGCAGGATTACGTTCAGGAGTGCAGATATCACGATACCGCGGGGGCGGTAAGATGCACGAAGAAGCTTTTGCAGCTTAAGGAACGGCCTACATGCATTATGTATCCGGATGATATTACCGCGATAAGCGGTGCTAACGTTATCAAGAGTCATGGCCTTAATATACCCGATGATATATCTGTGACGGGATATGACGGAATAAGATATTCCCTTATATATGAGCCGCAGATTACTACATTACAGCAGGCCGGTGACAGGATGGGCAGAGAGGCTGCCTCCTGCTTAATCGAACTTATTAAGAAACCTAAAACCACACTCAAGAAAAGCTATGTGATTGAGGGAAAGGTTCTGACGGGCGCGTCAGTAAGTAACCTTAATGCAACTATTGTTCAATAGAAAATTAAGAAGGGTTTTCTATTGCAGCTGCCGGGGTGGCAGGTTCGGAATATGTTTCCGAACGAAAAGAATGGAGGAAAAATATGAGGAAATTTAAAAGGTTTGCAGCAGCGTTGTTAGTGGGTATGATGGCAACGACAGCTCTTGCAGGATGTTCCAAGAGCAATAACGCAGCATCAGGAGGAACTGATGGCAAAGAAGGCTCAGTCCTTAACATTTATGTATGGAATGAGGAGTTTAAGAGCAGAGTTACAGACCACTATCCGGGATATGTGAAGACGGATGATTCCACCGGAAAGATCGGTGATGTAACAGTTAAGTGGCATACAACGCCGAACGAGAACAATGCTTATCAGAATAACCTTGATGAGGCACTTCTTAAGCAGAGTTCAGCAGCGGCTGATGATAAGATTGATATTTTCCTTGTAGAGGCTGACTACGCACTCAAGTATGTAGATACAGATTATACAATGCCGATTAAGGATCTCGGAATTACAGAGGCTGAGATTGCCGACCAGTACAAGTACACACAGGATATCGTAACTGATTCCAAGGGCGTTTTAAAGGGTCTTTCATGGCAGGGCTGCCCTGGCGTACTTATCTACAATCGTGACATTGCGAAGGCTGTTTTAGGAACAGATGATCCGGCAGAGGTTCAGAAGAGTGTATCTGACTGGGATACATTTGCTAAGACGGCGGCAACTATGAAGGATAACGGATATTTCATGGTATCAGGCTTTGATGATACATTCCGAGTATTCTCCAACAATGTTACTTCACCATGGGTTGTTGATGACAAGGTTGTTATCGATGACAACATCATGAACTGGGTTACACAGACAAAGGAATTCACAGACAACGGTTACAACAACCAGTCCTCACTTTGGGATGATAACTGGAGCAAGGGCTTTTATCCTGAAGGAAAGGTATTCTGCTACTTTGGACCTGCATGGTTCGTTGATTTCTCTATGAATGTATCTGATTCAGCAAGTATCGCAGCTAACGGCGGATGGGCAGCAACTGAGGGACCTCAGGGCTTCTTCTGGGGCGGTACATGGATCTGTGCAGCACAGGGAACAGATAACCCTACACTTGTAGCTGATATTATGAGACAGCTCACAACCAACAAGGATGTCATGACGGAGATCGTTAAGAAGGATAATGACTTCGTTAATAACAAGCCTGCAATGGAGGCTATGGCAGCAGATACTTCTTACCAGAGCAAGGTGCTTGGCGGACAGAATCCACTCGCAATGTTCTGTGCAGGAGCTGACAAGATTGATTTAAGCAATCTTTCATCATATGATCAGGGCTGTAACGAGGAATTCCAGAAAGCTATGAAGGACTACTTCACAGGAAATGCAACACTTGATGAGGCACTTGCAACATTCAAGAAGAACATTGTTGTTAAGTATCCTAACCTTAAGGCTGAATAATAAGCAAGTCGATAATTATAAGGATGTTTGAAAACATGCCTGCTCTATAAGGGGGCAGGCATGTTTTTTTAACCCGTGACATGTCTGGGCATGTCTTATAAGCGAGGAGTGATGGTATGAAGAAATCCGGTGGGAAGAGCAAGGTTGTAAGGTACAATAAGTGGGGTTACATATTCCTTATACCTTTCGTACTTGTGTATGTGACGTTTCAGTTGGTACCGCTGTTCAGTACAATATTTAACAGTTTTTTTGAAAATTACAGAGTAGGACTTCAGCAGGTAGGTCCTAACTGGGTGGGACTCGCCAATTATGTAAAGATTTTTTCGGATGTGAGTCTTATAAAGTATACAGCTAATACAATTATAATGTGGCTGATTGGATTTATTCCGCAGATACTTGTTTCGCTGCTTTTGGGGCAGTGGTTCTCGGATATCAGACTTAAACTTAAGGGAAGCAGATTTTTTAAGACCGTAATATATCTTCCGAATCTGATTATGGCTTCCGCTTTTTCAATGTTATTCTTTGCATTGTTCTCAGATGTAGGACCAATCAATGCAATTTTAATCAAGCTTGGAATAGCTACACAGGAGAATCCTGTAAGATTTTTCTCAAGCATATGGGCTACCAGAGGACTGGTAGGCTTCATGAATTTCCTTATGTGGTTTGGAAATACGACGATTATTCTCATGGCTGGAATTATGGGCATTGACCCTTCGCTCTTTGAAGCAGCGGAGGTTGACGGCGCAAGCTCATGGCAGAGATTTTACAGGATAACGCTTCCGCTTCTTAAGCCTATCCTTATATATGTAATCATAACATCCATGATTGGTGGTATTCAGATGTTCGATGTACCTCAGATTCTTACCAATGGCTCGGGTTCACCTGCTGAGTCAACTAAGACGCTTATCATGTATCTTAACCAGCATCTTTACAGCAAGAACTACGGACTTGGCGGAGCACTTTCGGTATTCCTGTTTATCATAACTGCAATATTGAGTCTTATAATCTATTCTGTTATGTATCGTAAGAAGGATTGAAAAGGAGGTAGGGCATCATGAGTAAAGAGAATGAGAAGAAGACAAAAAAAGATTCAATTCATGCAAGAAGAGCGGTTGCATATGTAGTGCTCATATTATTATCAATCCTGTGTCTGTTTTGGTTTTATGTACTCTTTGTGAATGCGACAAAGACACATGCGCAGATTCAGAAGGGCTTCTCAATACTTCCCGGAAAGAATCTGCTTAACAATTGGAATGCCGTTATTCACGGTACACAGCCCATAATATCAGGTATGATAAACAGTGTCATAATATCGACACTAAGCGCACTTCTGTGCACATATTTCTCCGCAATGACGGCTTACGCAATTCATGTATATGATTTCAAGCTTAAGAAATTCATATTCGCCTTCATACTTGCGGTAATGATGATTCCGGCACAGGTAACGGCACTTGGTTTCATCAGGTTTATGGATACACTTCATCTTATGGATACGTTTATTCCGCTTATAGTTCCGTCAATCGCTGCACCTGTAACCTTCTATTACATGAAGCAGTACATGGAGAGCACTCTGCCGCTTGCGATTATAGAGGCTGCACGAATTGACGGTTCAGGAGAGTTCAATACATTTAACCATATCGTACTTCCGATAATGAAGCCTGCCATCGCGGTTCAGGCAATATTCACATTCGTGTCGAGCTGGAACAACTACTTTGTTCCTGCACTTATATTAAAGAGTGATAAGAAAAAGACGCTTCCGATTCTTATTGCACAGCTTAGAAGTGCAGACTGGCTCAAGTTCGATATGGGGCAGGTGTATGTAACGATTGCATTTTCCATTTTCCCTGTAATTGTTGTGTATATCATTCTTTCAAAGTATATTGTACAGGGTATTGCTCTCGGAGCGGTCAAAGGTTAAATATTTCACGAATAATTACAGGGCTGTCGTATATGCGGCAGCCCTGTTTTTGCGTCCGCGTACAAGCTTATTTTGTGTTGCTAAGAAAAATCATGCGTGATACAATCAATAGTAAATTCGAAAAGCAAAATATATAAAAATGAAATGAGGACGACATGAAAAGGATAAGAACATTTATGGCGAGGCTGTTCATGCTCGCAGCGGTTATTGCAGCATGCGGTGTGTTCACAGAGCATGATGTAAAGGCGGAGGAAAAGACACCGGAGCTTGAGCTTAGTGATGGCAGAAGTGCGGCGGATATGACGGACGGAAGCTACTACACGAACATGAGATTCACTGAGGGTGATACGATAACGGTTAAGGCTTCCGATGGTTCAACAATATATGGAATATATGTTATGTGGGACAGCCCGGTCAAGCCATGGACACTTGATACGGACAACGGAACGATGGAATGCGGTCAGAATGGCTTTCTGCACGAATATATAAGAATTGAGGAAGGCACAAAGAGCGCGGTGATTAATATACCTGCCGATGCAATGTACATCTGCAATATAAGGGTATTTGACAGCACGGATATTCCTGATGATGTGCAGACATGGAATGCACCATGTGATGAGGCGGACATAATGCTTGTGGCGGCACATGCCGATGATGAGATTCTGTTCCTCGGCGGCATAATTCCTACCTACGGTGTTGCGGACAATGCCAAGGTTCAGGTTGTATATATGACACAGTTTTGGGACACCGCAAGGATAAGAGAGCATGAGAAGCTTGACGGACTGTGGACGGACGGCTGCAGATATTACCCTGTCAGTGCGGACTTTACAGACATGTATTCGGAGAGTATTGATACGGCTAGAACCCAGTATGACGAGGATGCAATGATTGGGTTCATCACGGAACAGATAAGACGCTTCAAGCCGCAGGTTATTGTGACGCACGACTTCAACGGCGAATACGGGCATGGATATCACAGGCTGACGGCTGACGCGGTTAAGAACGCGCTTGATGCCGCATCCGATGCGGAAAAGTACACTGCTTCTGTTGAAAAGTACGGGACTTGGGACACGCCGAAGGCATATTTTCATCTGTATCAGGAGAACCGGATAAGTCTTAATCTTAGGGAGCCGATTGAAGCCATGGACGGAATGACGGCGGTTGAGGTTGCTGCGGCTGCCTACAAAAGACATGTCTCGCAGCAGTGGTGCTGGTTCTATGTGTCTGATGATTACCAGTATAGCTGTGCTGAGTTCGGACTATACAGAACACTCGTCGGAGCTGACACGGAAAATAATATGCTCGAGAACATCAAGACCTATACGACAATGGAGGAAGAGAGCATACAGGAAAGTATGGAGGAGAGCATACAGGAAAGCATTGCCGCAAGTGTCAGCGAGTCCGTCAGTGAAAGCATAGCGGAATCGGAGCGTGAAAGCATACGGCAGTCCGAGGAGGAGAGCGCAAGCGTGGAACAGAGCGAGAAGGAGTCGCTGGAGCTTGAACGGGTGAAGGCGCATACAAGGAACACCGTGATAGCAGCCACGGCAATAGTGCTTGGAGTACTTTTGACAGTGTTCATAATAGTGCTTGTCGTGTCGAAAAGAGGCAGCAGGGCAAAAGCATCAGACAGTAATCCTAGAAGAAAGAGACACAGAACGAGATGAATAACAAGATTAAGATGAATAACAGAGTATATTTTTGGCTTGGCGGAATGATAGGTGTATTGACGGCCATAATCTTCTGTATAGTGTTAGCTGCCAACATGAGCAGCGTATCGGCGGATATGTATGAGGAAATATACAGCTATGAGGATTTGCTTAAAATAGCGGATAATCCTGACGGAAATTATATACTCATGCAGGATATTGACATGAGCGGCATCGACTGGACACCGCTTAATTTTTCAGGAAGCTTTAACGGCAATGGACATGCTCTTTTGAATGTGACAGTGAAGGAAATGACAGCTGAGACAAGGCAGACTTACGACGGAAATATGAAGGTATATGATACATATTTCTCGGGATTTTTCGGTATACTGACGAACGCTGTCGTATCGGATTTGAACCTGATAAATTACAGGTCAGAGATTACGTCGGATGTTCCATGCTTTTCGGGAAGCCTTGCGGGTTACAGCGACAACAGTGCCGTGACAGGATGCACCATCACGGCAGAAATAAGGCTTGATGCACATGACAGAATGTTCGGTGTCGGAGGCGTGGTCGGATACGGCAATGGAGCCATAGAATATACTGATGCCGAAGTGACCCTCATATGCAATGATACGGATGCACTGAGCAGGGATGAACAGTTCTTGGGCGGAGCCTATGCGGCAGGATATTTTGACCTCAATGAATGTCATATTGATATAGACGGGTATGTGTCCGAGCATGGGTACACGCATAACGGCGGAGCAGCCGGCATGTATATCTTATATCCGGGCGGAACGGTATATGAGGGGTATCTTACCAACACGCGCGTCGTTGGCAGGATATCATTTTATGAGGATAATACGGACAGAAGAGCCTACTGTAAGGATTTTATAGGCGAGGTTATGAACTGGACATATCAGGTGGCAGGCAACAGCTCTGATTTTGTGTCTGACGAGAGTCATGATTATTCGGTAGTGCTTGTACCGCATTCCTGCGGGCAGCCGCAATACTCCACTCAGGAGATTGAAGCTGATTGTGAAAATTATGGCTATGTATTGTATCACTGTGATGTGTGCGGCTATGAGTACAAGGATAACTACACGTCAAAAAAGCATGAGGTTGCGAATTGGAGAACCATAAGAGAAGCTGATACGGAAGATTACGGAATAATCGAGGGCGAGTGTGAGCTGTGCGGCACGACCGTAAGACAGCTCACGGAGAAGCTTGAAGAGGAGGCGACAACGCAGACTGAGCCCGAGACTGAGAGCAGCATTGAAGAAACCGAGAGCGTTCAGCCAAGCGGGAGCGACAGCACTATGCAGGAGAATGTGAGTGCCGAGGAGCCGGTGAGTGAAGTTAAAAATATTGGCGCGATAATGGTTATAGCGGTGATAATTGCTGTGGCAGCCATAACGACAGTTGCGATTATAAGGAAGACAAGACGATAAGACGGACTGAATATTAAGAAAAAAGAGGTGGCGGCATGGATGTATATGAGGTGAAAAGGGCATCAAAGCCCATAGTCGGGAGAGTGGTTGTGCCGGGCTCTAAGAGCGTGACCAACCGCGCACTCTTCATGGCGGCGATGGCAGAGGGACATTCTGTTCTTGACGGAGCATTGTTTTCCGATGATTCAAGACATTTTATCGGAAGTCTTGAGGCTCTAGGATATAATGTTCTTGTGAATGAAGCCCAAAAGCGTGTTGAAATAGACGGGACGGGCAGGAATATTCCAAATAAGACGGGAACGATTGATGTGGGAAGTGCGGGAACAGCTGCACGCTTCCTGACGGCGATGCTTGCACTTTCGGATGGAGAATACACTATAAATGCAACACCGCAGATGCAGGCAAGACCTATGGACTCTCTTTTTGATGCACTTACAGAGTTCGGCGCGGAATTCGAGTATATAGGGGAGAGAGGGCATCTTCCGGTAAAGGTAAGAGGCAGAAGGTTAAGCATCGAGGATAAAAAGTGTAAGCCGGAGGAAGGCTCGGAAGATATTTTTTAGGGAAAATCCCATACGGGTGCTGAGGTTCATGTGGATATAAGCAGAAGCACACAGTTCCTAAGTGCACTCATGATGGCGGCGGTTCTTGTACCTGAGGGGCTTGATATCAGGATAACAAGTGAAAAGACGGATGGCGCATATATAAGGATAACGGCTGCCATGATGAAGGAATTCGGCTGTAAGGTCATATATGACGGGCATGATTATCATGTGGCAGCAGGACAGAGTTACCATGTCGGGGAGTACTACATAGAGCCTGACATATCGGCGGCGTGCTACTTTTGGGCGGCAGCGGCAGTGACGGGCGGCAGCATTACGGTTGCGGGAAGCAGATACGGGATGATGCAGGGAGATATGAAGTTCCTTGGTGTACTTGAAAAAATGGGATGTCATGTCGAGGCGGCAGAGGCAGGAATCAAGGTGGATGCCCCGTGCGACGGAGTATTAAGGGCGGTCGATGTCGACATGAACGATTTCTCAGACCAGACAATGACGCTTGCAGCTATCGCACCATTCGCACAGGGAACGACAAGGATACATAATGTCGGTCATATAAGGCTTCAGGAGTCGGATAGAATTGAGGCAATCCTGACGAATCTCCGTGAGATGGGAATTGAATGCGGAACCTTTGATGAGGGCGGAAAAGAGGGCATCTATGTGTGCCATGGCAAGCCGAGGGCAGCACATATAAAGACCTTCGATGACCACAGAATGGCAATGGCGTTCTCGGTAACAGGGCTTATGGCGGATGGAATTGTAATTGAGAATCCGATGTGCTGCCGCAAGACCTTTGAGAATTTTTATGATGTCCTGGAGAGCGTTCTTTAGTGCGGTGCGGTACGGAAAGGTTAATTTTGCTTTTTTATGCTTTATCGCATTTACATAAGCGGAATTTTATTGTATACTATAATAGTATGGGCTTAAGCCTGTATAATAAAAAATAAGCTGTATGAGGAATTCATACATATATTATTGACTATTAGGAGGAATAACCATGGTTAAGGCTATTGTCGGAGCAAACTGGGGAGATGAAGGCAAGGGCAAGATTACTGATATGCTTGCTGAGGAATCTGATATTATTGTTCGTTTTCAGGGAGGAAGCAATGCAGGCCATACCATTATAAACGACTATGGCAAGTTCGCACTTCATCTTCTGCCGTCAGGTGTTTTCTATAACCATACGACAAGCGTTATAGGCAACGGTGTTGCACTTAACATTCCTTATCTCTTCAACGAGATTAAGAGCTTGGAGGACAGAGGCGTTCCTACACCGAAGATTCTCGTATCTGACAGAGCGCAGATTCTTATGCCGTATCATGTTGACTTTGATACATATGAGGAGGCAAGACTTGCAGGTAAGTCGTTCGGTTCAACCAAGTCAGGTATTGCTCCTTTCTATTCTGATAAATATGCTAAAATCGGCTTCCAGGTAAGTGAGCTCTTTGATGAGGTTTCGCTTAAGGAGAAGGTTGAGAGAGTAGTTGCATATAAGAACATTCTGCTTGAGCACTTATATCATAAGCCTCTTCTTGATGCTGATGAGGTATTCAAGCTTATGCTTTCATACAGAGATATGGTTAAGCCTTATGTTGCCGATGTATCCTTGTTCTTACACAATGCAATCAAGGAGGGCAAGAATATTCTTCTTGAGGGACAGCTTGGTGCTCTTAAGGATCCTGACCATGGAATATATCCTATGGTTACATCGTCCTCAACGCTTGCAGCTTACGGCGCAATCGGCGCAGGTATTCCGGCAGCAGAGATTAAGGATGTCGTAACAGTTGTTAAGGCATATTCCTCAGCAGTAGGTGCCGGAGCATTCGTAAGCGAGATATTCGGTGATGAGGCTGATGAGCTCAGAAGACGCGGCGGTGACGGCGGCGAGTTCGGAGCCACAACAGGCCGTCCAAGACGTATGGGCTGGTTCGATGCAGTTGCAACACGTTATGGTGTGCGCATGCAGGGAACAACAGAGGTTGCCCTTACGGTGCTTGATGTACTCGGCTACCTTGATGAGATTCCTATGTGTGTAGGCTATGAGATTGATGGCAAGGTTGTGAAGGATTTCCCAACCACATATCAGCTTGAGAAGGCTAAGCCTGTTCTTAAGAAGATGCCGGGCTGGAAGTGCGATATAAGAGGAATCAAGAACTATGAGGATCTTCCTCAGGCTTGTAAGGATTACATTGATGCTATTGAGCAGGAGATTCAGGCTCCTATCACACTTGTATCCAATGGTCCTAAGAGACATGATATCATCAAGAGAACGAGCAAGCTGTAATATATGATAAGAGAACTTTATGAGAACGCAAAAAAAGGAATAGATACCAGACAGAATCTGAGCGCCTTGAGAAGTGAGATAAAGGACGACGCGAAGATGAATGACCTGTTTGAGCTGGTTGAGGATGATATAGAAGCTATGAAGCACTTCCTTGACAGCGAGGATGCCAAGGTCAGGAAGAATGCGGCGCTTCTTATGGGAGCACTCGATATGTCTGATTTTACACAGGCACTTGTGGAGGCTTACGGCAGGGAGACACAGCTTTTTGTCCGTTCTTCCTACCTTGAGGCGTTGAAGGGCTATGACATTGAGGAATATCTTCCGCTTTTTAAGAAGCGTGTGGATGAGCTTTCATGTACTGAGATTACACCTGAGAATAAGAAGCATGTCGATGAGGAACTCAGAGCACTCACCGAGCTGATTGTGTCGGCAGAGGGTATTGAGAAGCATACATTTGCCGGGTTTAGCAAGCTTGAAAGTGAAGTCGAAGGTATCCTTATAACCAACAAGCTCAATATGGATGTCACAAGGAAGCCTCTTGAGGAGAAGCAGGTCAAGCTTATTCCGTTCAAGAGCGGCGTGCGCTTCAAGACGGATAATCTGTCGTTATTGAAGGAGATAAGAACATACAGCGATATACTGTTCGTAATTCCGGGATGCAGCCTGTGTGAGTTTACACCTGATGCTGCAGCGAAGATGCTTGCAGAGTCGGGACTTAGGGGACTTCTTGACAGACTTCATGACAATAAGGGCGGACGGCCTTACTATTTCCGAGTGGAGCTTAAGAGCACACTGGATATGGAGAAAAAGGGAAAGTTCGTAAGAAGATTCTCGGGAGAGCTTGAGAGACTGAGCGGCAGGAAGCTGATTAATTCGGCATCCGACTATGAGATAGAGCTCAGACTTATCGAGAATAAGGAGCATAAGGTTAATATGCTTCTTAAGCTCTATACGATAGAGGACGACAGATTTTCGTACCTTAGGAAGCATATCGCGGCTTCTCTAAAGCCTGTGAATGCAGCACTTATGGTTGAACTTGCCAAGGATTATATGGTTCCTGATGCACAGGTGCTTGACCCATTCTGCGGAGTGGGAACGATGCTTATTGAGAGACAGAAGGCGGTGAAGGCTAACACCTCCTACGGACTTGACATTAACGGGGAGGCAATAGCGGGTGCCAAGGAGAATACGGAGGCGGCAGGTCAGATAGTTCACTATGTGAACAGGGACTTCTTCACCTTCGAGCATGGTTATCTCTTTGATGAGATATTTACCGATATGCCGTTTTCGATGAGCGATAAGGTGACTGTCGAGATAGAGAATGTATACCGTAAATTCTTTAAGGCAGCTAACATACATCTTAAGAGCAGCGGACGAATTATTATGTTCTCAAGGAATCCGGGATTTGCAAGAAAGTACTGTACTGCGGCGGGCTACCGACTGCAAAAGAGCTTCAGAATGTCTGAAAAAAATAACGATGAGCTTATGATATTTGAGCATGAAGGCTGATGCCTTCATGCTCATTTTTCTTCGTCGTCAAGTTCATCACTTCTGTGATTCAGCTTGTAGAACATCATGCCGACGTATGCTGTCACCGGGATGAGCACGGTCATTACAAGCGTGAGCTGAAGGAGCTTGAATGCGGCATCACTATGTATGAGGGCGAGCACAAGGCATGCGACGTACAGACCGACAAGGATGACGATGGCGGCTATGGCGAGGATTCTTTTCTTCATGGGATTTTTCCTTTCTACTGTTTAGTGTGGACGTAAAAATATGCAGTTTTATCTTGCTTAAGTATAATATGTTGTGTTTATACATTGTAACTCCGTTGTACGAAGCGAAATGTTCTAGGAACTCTGAATAATTCATAGGCTGCATACGTCAACGATGCCAAAAGACCATCCATGGTCTATGGCATCTATTTCGGCATCCATGCCGAAATTGACTGTGTTGTGAGCAGAGTTCTAAGAACATTTAGGCTTCTCCCAAAAGTCGTACAATGTATAAACACAACATATTATACAAGTGTAAAGGTGAGCATATTTTTACGTCTGAATTTTGTTAGCGGCAGAGATACAGGTGATAAAACAGGTGTAGATAACTTTAAAAGTATAATTTATTGTATTACAGATGGAAATGACTAGGGGAGAATCTTAGATGTTCTTAGAACTCTGTAAAATGTGCAGCTAGAGCCGACATGGATGTCGGCTCAGTATGCAAGCAACCATGGATGGTTGCTTTGCATCGTTAGCGGACTTTTGAAATATATTAAACAGAGTTCTTAGAACATCTTAGATTCGTACCGTGGAATAGACATCTGTAATACAATAAATTATACATTAATGATTGTAACAGACTGTTTTATCACCGCATCTAATCGCATATGTAAAAAGGCACATGCCACAGAGTGTTCTGCGCCATGTGCCATAAAAAAGGGGAGGATAATTTTCTGTTCCGTGAACAGAAAATTCGGTAAATCTTCTTTTGTGATAATATGATTATTAACACATAAAGGAAGATTTATACATTCGCTCCGCAGCATTTCTTATATTTCTTTCCTGAACCGCATGGACATGGATCGTTGCGTCCAACCTTAGGCTGTGTGTTGACGATTGTTGTGGAGAGCTTCTGCTCCTTGTAGAGAGCCTTGCGGGTGTCAGCATCGAGAAGATCATCCCACTGTGGGAGTGTGTATAACCACTCAGCCTTGGCAGCTACCATGTTCTTGTAGAGTAATTCCTTATCAAAATCCATGGATACTACTGTGTTCTCGTCCATAGTCTCGATTGGGTTAGGAGTCTTAAGGCTGTCGTTGATTCCGTCAAGAACACCTACCATTGTGAGAAGCTCAAGACCGAAACGGTCAGCAAGTTCCTTAACTGTGCCGCTTACAGGCTCCTTAGCTGCAAGAATCTGCTCGTAAACACCCTTCTCATAGTTAAAATATGTTGCCCAGAACATCTGATACTTCTGGTCATCCATCTCCTGCTCGTAGGCAAGATTTCTCCAAGTTTCAAGTAATGACATAATTGTACTTCCTTCTATAATAGTATATTCTGATGCGGCTGCCTAAAACAGCCATGGTGAATTCATTTTATAACATAAGTGTCATAACGTCAAGCACGAAAAGCCATATAGGCACTGTTTAGCGAGCTCCCATTGATTTGCCCTCGCTGTAACCGATTAATATTTCGGGAAAACGTGTCTGCAGTGCATTTAACACAAGCTCAACTGCGTCCTTGGTCTTATGGTGGACTATATAGTGCTTCTTGTCATTGGCTACAACGCTTAATGAGTAGCTTATGTTAAGGTGAAGCAGCCTGTTCTGCAGGGTTCCGAACTTATACGCCCATACAATGGCATCCAATGGTACTATGTGAATATTGTGCTTGTCGTATGCAATAAAGAAATTGTCAGTGAGCGTTATGCCCGGCGCATATGCATGCGAAGCCTCGAATTCAGAACATGCGGCTTCGTAAAGCTCGTCCTTGCTGCCGTAGCGCGAAAGGCACAGCACGGTGCGTGACAGCATGGGCTCGATAAGAGAGACTATGACAATTATCAGGTGTGCTGTTGCGCAGAGCGACATTGCCGCTAGAACGGCGACAAGTATATATTCACGTCCCTGTGACATTCTGTACTGGTTGATGAGCACCTTGCTGCTCATCATGTTGAGTGCCTGAGGCGTCCAGTCAAGCTTCTTGCTCACGAGTCTGTTGACGGAATCTGACTCAACTTCGTTGGATTCAAGCTTTGCCTTACAGTGATACTCGGAAATGTACTGTGGCGGCGTATCGGAGATGTTGCTGATTCCGAGGGACGACGCCGAGATAAGCACATAATAGCAGTTGTTTTCGTACAGGCAGTAGTAATAGCATGCCTTGAGCTTGCGCCCGTCGGCACGGTTCACGCCGGAATAATACAGGTCTGTGAGTGTCGCATCGACATATATATCGCCGCTGTGATATGCGCTTACAGCCTCCGAGGGTGATGTGACGACAGGGAGAGTGAATATATCATAGAGGGACGTTATATGCAGAAACATAATGCAGAACGCTATAAAAATGCTCGGCATAATAAGCTTTCTACAGTTGATTTTTTTGATTGTGGCAGGCAATGATTTTTTTTTCATGGTTATATCCGCCTTTGATTTTTATTAAAACAGGTACATTAAGTATATAGTTAAATGGAATAAATTTCAAGTTGTATGTGCCGGGCTTGCAATTTACGGGAAAAATTGATACTATGTTGCAATGGAAAGGAATGAAATGATGACGGCATATAAGAAATTTGCGGGAATATATGATAAATTCATGAGAGATATACCATATGGAAGCTGGGCTGCTTATGTCATAAAAAGACTGAAAAAGTATGGTGTCAGGGCAGGGAACGGCACTCTGCTGCTTGAACTCGGTTGCGGAACCGGAAGCATGTCGAGGTACTTCTGCATGGAAGGTTATGAGGTTGTGGGAATTGATATTTCAGACAGCATGGTGAAGGAGGCTTCACGCAAGCTCATTCCGGGGTTCGAGGCTTACATCGCTGATATGAGAATACCTTTTCTTGAGAGGGAGAGCTGTGACGGAGTGGTGAGCTTGTGCGATACAATGAACTATCTTACGAGTGTGTCAGACCTGAGACTTACCATGAGGGCTGTATCAGAGCAGCTTAAGCAGGGCGGTGTGTTCCTGTTCGACATGAAGACGGACAGCTTTTACAGAAAAGAGCTGGGTGATAACGTGTTCGCGGACAGATGCGGAAGGGATTCGTATATATGGGAGAATCACTACGATACCAAAAGACATATCAATGTGTATGACATTACCTTTTATCACAGAATAGCGGGAAGAGTATGTACGAGCTTTACCGAAAGACATGTACAGCGGGCTTTTTCAAAAAGACAGGTGGCAATGGAGGCTGCAAGGTACGGGCTTTCATTTAAGGAATACAGAGTCAGAGGCGAGAGAGCCTTCTATATATTCAAAAAAGATTAACAGACGAGGAGATATTATAATGGAAGATTATATTGTTCGTGCGACGGCGGCTGATAACCAGCTCCGCGCATTTGTCATTTATTCAAAGAATCTTGTGGAGGAGGCAAGAAAGAGACACAACACATCACCTGTTGCAACTGCGGCACTCGGAAGACTTATGTCTGCTGCTGCAATGATGGGTGTTATGATGAAGGATGATGATGACCTTCTCACAATCAAGGTTGAGGGCGACGGACCAATCGGCGGAATAATGGTGACGGCGGATTCCAAGGCGGGAGTCAAGGGCTATGTAGGTAATCCGGATGTCATGCTGCCTCCGAACAGCAGGGGCAAGCTTGATGTCGGCGGCGCAGTAGGAAGAGGTACGCTCACGGTTATCAAGGATATCGGACTTAAGGAGCCTTACAGCGGAAGCTGCGAGCTTGTAAGCGGTGAGATAGCTGAGGATCTGACGTATTACTTTGCATCGAGTGAGCAGGTGCCGTCTGCGGTAGCACTTGGAGTGCTGATGGAGCATGACAATACGGTAAAGCAGGCGGGAGGCATTATTATTCAGGTTATGCCTTTTGCCGAGGATGCGGTTATTGATAAGCTCGAAGATAAGATTAACAACATGAGCTCGATAACATCCATGCTTGATAAGGGAATGACACCTGAGGATGTGCTTAATGAGATACTTGGAGACTTCGGTGTCGAGATTAATGACAGGATTCCTGCCGGCTTCAGATGCAACTGCTCGAAGGAGCGGGTTGAGAAGGCACTTATAAGCATCGGAAAGAAGGAATTGCAGGAAATGATAGACGAAGGAAAGTCTATTGAGCTTAAGTGTCATTTCTGCAATACCGGTTATGATTTTACCGTGGATGAGCTGAAAAAAATACTTAAATATGCAAAAGGATAATTCTTGACACCCTTTATTTTCTGTGATATTCTTACAATGTGCTTCGGTAAAGCGGACATGCTTTACGGCACATATACTGTGGCATAGTGCCACGGTATGAATTTTTTTTAAATATTTTGGAGGTATCACAATGAGCAAGGGTACAGTTAAGTGGTTCAACAATTCTAAGGGCTACGGTTTCATCTCTGATGAGAACGGTAAGGATGTATTCGTACATTACTCAGGTCTTAACATGGAAGGCTTCAAGTCTCTTGAAGAGGGCCAGGCAGTAGAGTTCGACGTAGTAGACGGCGCTAAGGGACCACAGGCTACAAACGTAACAAAATTATAATCAACGAAGTTTTACAGTGTGCCTTTTTAATATAAAGAGCAGTATTTGTACTTAACGAGATTATGAAAATAGGGGTTGCCGTGAGGCAATCCCTATTTACGTGTCTTTATTGTGAATACATTTGCTTATTTATTGACATTCTTGTTGAAGTCCGGCATTTTCTTTGATGCGGAAGCATTGGAACCCTTACTGCCGGGCTTGTTTTTTGTCTCCTTGACAGGCGGCTTCACATCACGGTAGAATGTGTTGTGTATTCTGAGGAAGAGAATGACACTTCCTGAGAAGATGAGAAGCTCTGCTGCGAGGCAGATGATTCTGCTTGATAAGGTTCCGGTTAAGATGAACTTGCCCGGAATGTATATGAGCGACTGCAGACCGACAATCGAGAGAATATGTGTCTTTTTGAGGTCTCCGTTGTATACTGCGTAGAACATAACGGAAATCATTGTGTTGAATATAAGGAACATAATGCTTTCTATTCCGGAGAACATATATACATATGATGGGTCATCATACAGAGGCATGAGTGCGGACAGCTGTTCAATAGCTTCCTCGACCGTATCATAGCCATTGGCGAATGAGGCGAGCCCGGCTGCGTTGAGTGTCTTGCACAGACTGTAATTGAACATGGTGAGAACTCCGGATATGGCGGCTTCGGTCAATGCCGCACCGACACCGATTCCGTATGCATCGCAGTAATCATTGTAATACCTGCGTATGAACCACATTGCAAAAAAGCGTCCTCCGACAATGAATGCTGAGTTAATCAGCAGAACAAGCAGCTTAACAAGAGCCATGTTGAAGGCACTGATGTTCTCAGGTATATTCATTGAAATAAGACCTGACAAGAAGCTTCCTATCATAAAGGAGAACAGCAGATATACCGTTATTCCGTATAGTACCGGGAGAAAGCGCAGACCGACATAGCGCTTGGTCATAAGTATTACACCGATGGCAAAGCACAGAAGAAATATTCCCGATGCGGCTATGAAGAATAAGGTTAGTGCAGGGATAGTCCGGCTTAGGTCGTATATGCCGCTAAGCTCGGAAGCAATATCAAAATTCATAGATAATTCCTCTCTGATATATTGTATTTGTCCGAAGGGACTTTATTAATTATAGACTATGAAGGATAATCCTTCAAATGAAATTTTACTAAATTCTTGAAAAATGCTGACGATAAAGTATAATAGATACAGATTTAGATTTCGGAGGTAACAATGGCAGTAATCAGCAGTAAGAATATGTATGATATTCTTCGCAAATCATTTTCTATATTGAATCCACAGCTTATGCATCACAGCGAGAGAACAGCATATATCCTGTACAAGATGCTTCTTGCCGAGGGAAGAATGAGCAATCAGGAGATGGCTGATTATGTGTTGATTGCACTGTTACATGATATAGGAACCTGCAAGCTTGAATATATAGACCACTGGGCGGATTTTGAGAAGAAGGATGTATGGCCGCATTCGATATATGGCTTTCTGTTCCTCAAGTATCTCTCACCGCTCGAGAGCAAGGCTGAGATTGTACTGTACCATCATCTTGATTACAACAAGCATTATGTCATAAAGAGCCAGTATATTAAGATTGCCGAATATCTTTTTATGGCGGACAAGATGGATGTGATGATGAGCATGCCGGGAACATTAGAGGCAGATTATCTTCAGAAGTACCGCAATATCAAGTTCTCCGCAGAGGCACTTGCACTGTTTCTTAAGGCTAACGCACAGTACAATGTTCTTGACAATCTTAAGCATGACGATTATCTGAAGGAGATTGATGAACTCATCGCATCGGTCAATTTTTCCGAGGAATATAAAAGAAAGTTCCTTCAGATGCTTGTATACATCATAGATTTCCGTAGCGAGCACACGGTAATACATACACTTGCGACAACCATATTTGCACAGGAGCTCGGAGAGATGATGCATCTTGCGGCTCAGGAGAAATATAACCTGTATTATGGCGCACTCCTCCATGACATAGGCAAGATTGCAATTCCACTGTCCATATTGGAATCACCGGGAAAACTCTCACCTAAAGAGATGGATATTATGAAGAAGCATGTGGAGATTACCAATCATATCCTTACCGGAATTATCGATGATGATGTGCGCGAGATTGCGATACGCCACCATGAGAAGATAGACGGAAGCGGATATTTCAGAGGACTTAAAGGCAATGAGCTCACGAAGCCTCAGAGAATTGTCGCGGTTGCGGATATAATAAGCGCACTTTACGGCAAGAGAAGCTATAAGGACGCCTTTGATATAGACAGAATCAAGGGCATTATTAAGTCCGATGCAGACAATAACAAGATATGCCCTGAGGTTGTGGGCGTAGCACTCAGGAATATGAACCGCATCATAGATAATTTTGAGAAGAAGAAGGAAATTACGCTCGGAACCTATATGCAGATAAAGAGACAGGAAAATGAGATATATGAACAGTTCAAGGGACTGTGACAATGAATAAGGACTTGCACAAGCGGCAAGCCCTTATTTTTTGTGTAATGAAGAAACTATTTTTTGATTGCTTTTTCGGCAAATTCGGTATTCACAAGCTCTTCGTATGGTGCATATTCCTCGATTACTCCGGCTTCGTAGAGGATATCCTGAAGGAGAGTGAAGCTGTCATTGTTGAAAACAAGGTCGTTCTTCCATGTGTCCTGTGCCTTGTAGCGCTCGACGATAATGGCGATGGTCTCAACGTCAGTATCAGGGAACTGAGGGGCAATAACCTTGGCTATCTCAGTGGAGGTGTGCGTGTTCACATATTCCATGCCGCGCTGGAGTGCGTTGGTGAAGCCCTGAATAATATCGGGATTCCTGCTTATATAGCTCTTCTTTGCGCTGTATGCGGTGTAAGGAACATAGCCGCTGTCCACGCCGAGGCTGGCGACAACGCAGCCGCTGCCTTCCTTTTCAAGTGCGGTTGCATGAGGCTCGAATTCAACGGTGAAGTCACCCTGACCGCCGGCAAATGCACCGCTCGTAAGTCCGAAATCAATGTTCTGAACTATTTCGAGATCATTCTTTATATCTATTCCGTTGTTTTTGAGAATGTATTCAAGCACCATCTCAGGCATACCGCCGGCTCTGCCGCCGAGTACAATGCTTCCCTTTAACATATCCCATGAAAACTTATCAATAGGCTCTCTTGATACAAGAAAGTTTCCTGCGCGCTGTGTGAGCTGTGCAAAGTTCACCGCATAGTCGGTGTTGCCCTCGTTGTATGCATAGATTGACGATTCCGAGCCCATGAAGCCAATCTGCGCTTCACCCGATATGAGCGCGGTCATAACCTTGTCGGCACCGAAGCCCGTCACGAGGTTGAGGTCTATACCCTCATCCTTAAAGTAGCCCTGCTCGATAGCGACGTACTGCGGTGCGTAGAATATGGAATGCGCGACCTCGTTGAGAGTAACCTTCACAAGTCCGTCGTCATTCTTTTTGCAGCCTGCAAGTATGCCTGTGAACATGGCGCAGACCATGATGACAGATAAAAAAGACAATAATTTCCTTTTCAAATTAACCTCCGTTGATATTTGCTAGCCTTAAGCGGCATCTGATAATATTATATGGAAGCGGAAAAAAATGGTGAATATGACATTGAATGAGTGATAAACTGCTTGCACATATTTTGTTTTTAATGTAATATGTAGCAGTTGAGCGCCCGGGACGGGCATATATGAACGGTTGGAGGAACTATGGCGTACAAGGTATTGGCACTTGATATAGACGGGACATTGACGAATTCTGAGAAAAAAATAACGGAGAGAACCAAAAGAGCCGTTGATGCGGCGGCAGAGCGCGGTGTGAAGATTGTGATTGCATCGGGGAGACCTGTGCAGGGAATCAGGGAATTTGCGAGGGAATTAAGGCTTGAGGAGAATGATGGGTATATTCTGTCGTTCAACGGAGGAAGGCTTATCTCATGCAGAACGGGAGAGATTATACATGATATGAAGCTTCCGCTTGAATATCTTCCGGAAATTTATGCGCTGTCGAAGGAGTACGGGGTAAATCTCATGTCCTATGAGGGTGATGACCTCATAACAGAGACACCTGATGATGAATTCCTCGCGATAGAGGCGAGAATTAACGGACTGGGAATCAAGAAGGTTGACAATCTGGTTGAGCACATTAATTTTCCTATTAACAAGTGTCTCATGCTCGGAGAGGGAAATTATCTTGCCGAGGTTGAGAAGAAGGTGCATGCCGCACTGTGCGACAGAATGGATGTATACCGTTCCGAGCCGTATTTTCTTGAGATTCTCCCGAAGGGAGTGGACAAGGCAAAGGCACTTGAAAGGCTTCTCAACATGCTTGACAGCAGCAGGGAGGAGCTTATGGCTTGTGGGGATGGCTTTAATGACCTGACCATGATTCGATATGCCGGACTCGGCGTGGCTATGGCTAATGCAAGGGATGAAGTGAAGGAAAGTGCAGACTATGTGACCTGCTCCAATGATGAGGACGGAGTGGCAGCGGCGATAGAACGCTTTATATTATAAACATAAAATTTAATTATTTATTGAAATTTTAGTGGACTTTATGACTTCATTGTGCTAAAATGCTATTGTGTCATTGAAGTGTTGTATTATTAATGCAGATAATATTGCCGTTTACGAGGGGCAAAATGGCATTTAGAAAAGAAGGAGTAGAATATGGGTAAGAATTTAAAATCTGATGCAGTGGATCATCTTTTTGAGGCAATTATGACATTGCAGAACATGGACGAGTATTATGCTTTCTTTGAGGACGTATGCACGGTCAATGAGCTTTTGTCGCTCTCGCAGAGATACGAGGTTGCAAGAATGTTAAGACAGCGTAAGACGTATCTTGATATCGCAGAGAAGACCGGCGCATCGACAGCTACAATAAGCCGTGTCAATCGTTCGCTCAATTACGGCAACGATGCATATGATATGGTATTCGACAGACTTAATATCAAGGACGAGGAACAATAAAGAACATAAAATTAAAATACACCACGATATCAATTCACATCGAATGATATTGTGGTGTATTTTGTTACTGATTCTTATTCTCTTTATCCCTGGCAGCCTTATTCTCGCTCTTATCGGCATTCTTGGCGTTGAACTCATCGATTATGTTCTCGACCATCTCTTTTTTTATATACATGTCAAAGCACAGATAGCATATGAAGGAAAAGGTCTGAAGATATTCTCTCTCCTCCTCGTCCGTGACATCGGAAAAGCTGCTGTCTGACTTCTTGTACATATTGATGATGTCCTTGGTTATCTGCGGAAGTCTGTCGCGCTCAGCCTGATATATCTCCTTGTAAATGTGCTCTAGCGATATGCTTCCCTTGCCGTCGAAGAACCGCTCGGTCAGCGGACCGAGTACCGCCTGTATGTCACTGATGGACATGAGAGTCTTGAAGTAGTATATGAACATCAGAGTTATCATGTGGTCGTGCGAATACTTCTTCTTGACCGGAGGAGGAAGCAGATTGTTCTTGGCATAATTGTTGATCATGGTCTTGGTAAGAATCTTGTCCGCCTCGCTGCGCTTGGTGGCTTCAAGGTGCGCATCCATGAAGGTTGTGACCTGATCCATATATAAATCTATATTAGGAATCTCGCCCGGACGTATATAGTCAAGCTTGGCGAGCTTGTGAAGCATGTCTGCCAAAAATTCGGAACGTTCCTGTGACATGTCGTAACCTCTTTTCTATGTGACGTAGTTTTAAAGTCTACATATATTATAAAACAAGTCTGCGGATAAAACAAGAAAAAGATGTCAAACTGTTATAATAAATATCGTGACTTTTGAAAAATTTTGTGGTATTATATGCATATATTTTTAATATATAGTCTGGGAGGAATAAAGATGGGTATTATTTCAAGATTTAAGGACATTATGGCAGCCAATATCAACGCGCTTCTTGATAAGGCTGAGGATCCGGAGAAGATGATCGACCAGTATCTCCGTAATTTAGAGAGTGACCTTGCCAAGGTTAAGCAGGAGACAGCTTCCGTTATGGCAGAGGAGACTAAGACTAAGAGACAGTTAGATGAGTGTACCGAGGAGATTGCCAAGATGCAGGCATATGCTGAGAAGGCTGTTCTTGCAGGCAATGATGAGGACGCTAAGAAGTTCCTCATGAAGAAGAAGGATCTTGTTGTTAAGCAGGCTTCTCTTCAGGAGACATATAAGCTTGCGGCAGACAATGCTGCCAAGATGCGTCAGATGCATGACAAGCTTGTATCCGACATCAGCCAGCTCAATGCAAGAAGAGATGCCCTCAAGGCTAAGATTGCCGTTGCCAAGACACAGGAGACAATCAACAAGATTGGTTCAAGTGTGAATGGTGCTGCTGAGAGCCTTTCCGCATTCGACAAGCTTGAGGCTAAGGTTAATCGCAAGCTCGATGAGGCTAATGCTATGGCAGAGCTTAACAACAGCGGCGTAGGCGAGGTTGAGAATCTTGAGCGCAAGTACGGCTCATACACAACATCCGAGGTCGATGATGAGCTTGCAGCTCTCAAGGCTAAGGTAGGTCAGAACTAATTAATTGTATTCAATGAAGCGCCGCATATAACCGGCTCACGGTTTTGCGGCGTTTTTATTTGGAGGGTAGATGAGTATTTACGATACATTGAACGAACGGCAGAGACAGGGAGTGCTCACGACGGAAGGCCCTGTACTCTTACTTGCAGGTGCCGGTTCCGGAAAGACGAGAGTGCTGACTCACAGGGTGGCATATCTTATAGAAGAGAAGAATGTGAATCCATACAATATACTTGCCATCACATTCACCAACAAGGCCGCCGCTGAGATGAGGGAGCGGGTTGACAGACTTGTCGGGATTGATGCCAATGGAGCAATGATTATGACGTTTCATGCTGCCTGCATAAGAATACTCCGCAGATATATTGAACGCATAGGATACATGAATGGATTTACGATATATGATACTGACGACCAGAAGACGATAATGCGTCAGGTATTAAAGAAGCTTGATCTTGACCCGAAGCTCTACAAGGACAAGTCGGTGCTGTCGCAGATAAGCCATGCCAAGGACGAGCTTATATCGCCTGATGAATACGAGCTTGCGGCGGGAACGGATTACCATAAGAAGAAAATTGCCGAAGCCTACCGTGAATATCAGAGACAGCTTAAGGCGAACAATGCACTTGACTTCGACGACATCATATGCAAGACGGTCGAATTGTTCAGCTCATGTCCCGAGGTGCTCGATTATTACAGCGAACGCTTCCGCTACATAATGGTTGATGAGTATCAGGATACCAACACGGCACAGTTCAAGCTGATAAGCCTTCTGGCATCGAGATTCCGCAACCTCTGTGTGGTCGGTGATGATGACCAGTCGATATACAAGTTCAGAGGTGCCAATGTCAAGAATATTCTCAATTTTGAGAGCGTGTTCCCTGAGGCGACGGTTATAAAGCTCGAACAGAATTATCGTTCGACACAGAATATTCTCGATGCCGCCAATGCCGTTATTAAGAACAACAGCGAGCGTAAGGATAAGAGCCTGTGGACGGAGGAAGGTGCCGGGGATAAGATTTCATATAATGTATACAATACAGCATATGAGGAGGCTTACGGCATTGTCTCCGACATAAAGAAGAGAGTTATTGACGGCGGTGCATATAATGATTATGCGGTGCTGTACAGAACCAATGCACAGTCGAGAAGCCTTGAGGAAAAGTTCATAGAGCTTGGAGTTCCGTATCGCATATATGGTGCCGTCAACTTCTATGCCCGCAAGGAAATCAAGGATGTGCTCGCATATCTTAAGACGATAGATAATGCGAGGGATGAGGTCGCCGTAAGGCGAATAATCAATGTTCCGAAGAGAGGAATAGGACTCACGACGATAGAGAAGACTGCAATGTATGCGGAGGAGAATGACATAAGCTTATATGCTGCCGCTGCACGCGCGGGTGAGATACCATCATTGTCCAAGGCTACGGTGAATAAGCTTGATGTTTTCTGCATGCTCATATCTGAGCTGCGGGCGAAGTCGAGAGAGCTGTCGATTAAGGAGCTCATAAGCGAGATTATCAATGATGTAAAGTATGAGGAGTATCTTGCTGATGATGACGAGCCGGATGAGATAGCTGACCGTATGCAGAACATAAGCGAGCTTATATCCAAGGCGGCTGCATATGAGGAGACAACGGATAGCCCCACTCTGTCGGGCTTTCTTGAAGAGGTTGCGCTTGTTGCGGACATCGACAATATGGATGAGAATAATAATATGGTATCACTCATGACACTGCACAGCGCAAAGGGACTCGAATTCCCGTGTGTATATCTCGCGGGTATGGAGGACGGCACGTTTCCAAGCTATATGGCGATTCAGTCGGATGACCCGGGTGACCTCGAGGAGGAGAGAAGACTGTGCTATGTGGGAATAACGAGAGCGAGAAGGAGACTTGTTCTCAGCATGGCGAAGCAGCGTATGATTCGCGGTGAGATGATGTTCTGCAAGCAGTCAAGATTCATCAATGAGATTCCGAGAGAACTCATTGCCGAATCGGGACAGGGAATAAGAAAGCCGGCGGCATTTTCGGATGATCCCGGTGTGAAGGCGGCTGAGTCGGCCTTGAGGGAAGTACTTCAAAGAGGCTTTCAGGCATCAGGCAGCCGTAACTCATGGAAGCATACAACCTCACTTAACCATACACAACAGTTGTCTGACATGAAGAAGGGTGCTCCGCAGGTGGCGGCAAGCGCAGATGAGCTTGGCTATGCTGCCGGTGACAGAGTACGTCACATCAAGTTTGGAGAGGGAATAGTGAAGAATATTGCCTCAGGCGGAAGAGATTTTGAGGTGACGGTCGAGTTCGATAACTCAGGTGTCAAAAAAATGTTTGCCTCTTTTGCAAAACTGGTAAAAATAGGCTAGATATTTTTTATATAATATGATAAAATTATATTTAAGTTTATAACTGACATTTAATATTAACAGAAAGGAAGTATGTATTATGAATAAGCTCGAAGAATTACTTGCACAGGCTAAGGGTAAGGATTTAAAAGACCTTAAGGAGCTTCTCGGCAAGAAGCAGGTTGTTGTCGAAGAGAAGAAAAAGTGCAATCCGTTAGTATGGATTCTCGCAATCGTAGGCTTTGTGGCAGCAGTTGCAGGTATTGCATACGCAGTATACAGATATTTCACACCTGATTACCTTGAGGATTTCGAGGACGAGGATTATGAAGATGATGATGACTTCGAGGATGATGATAACTTCGAAGATGACTTCTTCGAGGAGGAGAAGGAAGCGTCAGAGGATAAGTAATATATTTTCTGAAGCATCGGAATAAGAATAGACGAACTGAAATAGGAGGGAGCATACTGCCCTCCTATTGTTTTATGCGGTGATACATACGAAAAGGAGCGAATTATAGATATGAAGAAGGAACGTAACGAATTACTTGAGTTTTTGGCTGGACTTGCGATGCTTGTTGTGGGATTGTTTCTGTTTACGAATAAGGCGACGGTACACACATCTTTTTTCGCAGGTACGATAAGCTTTTTTGGAACGAGACTCAATTCGGGTCTTGTGATTATTCCGTTCATAATAGGAATAGTATGGCTTTTTGTTAAGCCGCATTCCTTCGGAGCGAAGCTTGTAACGGGACTTGGAATACTGATAATAATTGTGTCCGTCATTGCATCTACGACAATCAGCCTTCCTAGAATAACACTCTATGAGTGGATTTTATATCTTGTTCTTATATTCGGAGGAGCAGGTCTGCTTGCGAGAGCACTTTTTGGCGGAAAAAATAAGGGCTGATTAGGAGGAAGTATATATCAATGAAAAAAGGAGAGCACATAGAAGGAAGTGTGGTTTCGGTAGCATTTCCCAACAAGGGAAGGGTCGTGAGCGGTGATGATGTGGTAACCGTTAAGAACGTCATACCGGGACAGGTGCTTGATGTAAGGATAGATAAGGTAAGGAACGGACGCGCTGAGGGACATGCTGATGCGGTAATCAAGGAGTCACCGCTTGTGGATGAGAGCATCAGATGCAGACATTTCGGCAGATGCGGCGGCTGCGTATATCAGCCTGTAAGATATGAGGAACAGCTTAAGATAAAGGAGGAGCAGATTAAGAAGCTTCTCGAGCCTGTGGGCGGTGATTATATATTCGAAGGAATTAAGGGAAGCCCTGCTGTCGAGGAGTACCGCAACAAGATGGAATTCTCCTTCGGAGATGAGGTTAAGGACGGTCCGCTGAGCCTTGGAATGCATAAGAGAGGAAGCTTTCACGATATTGTCACGGTTGACGGCTGCAGAATCATGGACGCTGACTTCAGGAAGATTCTGTCAGTGACACTCGATTATTTCACGGTATGCGGCACGCCTTTTTATAAGAAGCTTCAGCATGAAGGATATTTAAGACATCTTCTTGTGAGAAAGGCTGTTAAGACACAGGAGCTTATAGTTGATATTGTGACCACATCACAGATGGATGACGTGCTCGAACATGGACTGCTCGCAGGCTTTGAGACACTGATTACGGGGCTTGAAGCGACAGGTCAGCTCAAGGGCAGAGTGGCAGGTGTGCTCCACACGGTGAATGACAGTCTCGCCGATGTAGTTCAGAGCGACAGAACCGACATACTGTACGGGCAGGATTTCTTCTATGAAGAACTGCTGGGCTTGAGATTTAAGATTACTCCGTTTTCGTTCTTTCAGACCAATTCACTTGGAGCTGAGGTGCTGTATGACACCGTAAGAAGCTATATAGGTGACACCAAGGATAAGATTGTGTTCGACTTATACAGCGGAACGGGAACCATAGCGCAGCTTGCCGCAGCGGTGGCTAAGCATGTTGTGGGTGTTGAGATTGTTGAGGAGGCAGTTGAGGCGGCGAAAGAGAATGCGGCACTTAACGGACTGACCAACTGTGATTTCCTTGCAGGTGATGTGCTCAGGGTGATTGATGAGATTGATGAGAAGCCTGACCTGTTAATCCTCGACCCTCCGCGTGACGGAATACATCCTAAGGCACTTCCGAAGCTTATAGCATACGGGGTAGACAGGATAGTATATGTGTCCTGCAAGCCTACAAGCCTTGTCCGTGACATGGAAGTATTCAATGAGAACGGCTATTATATGGAAAAAGCAATGGCGGTCGATATGTTCCCTGGAACAGCCAACACGGAGGTTGTAGCACTTATAGTTAAAAAACATTAGTACTATGGCTCTAAAACAGGATAAAAAACATCATTTTCCAGTTAAAAATAAGAAAAATAGCTTGACATTCGCGTGAATAGAATATATTCTTATTACGTTATTAACACAGAGTTATTTAACTGAATAGTTGCTTGAATTTTTGCACATAAAGGAGTGGGCGTGTCTCATTCCTTTTTCTTAAATACAGCAACAATTTAATTCGGTAAAGCAACGATGTGCTAAAATATAACAAGGAGGAAAATTTTATGAGAAAGTTTTCAAAGCGTGTCCTTGCTGTAACACTTTCAACTGCAATGGTATTCTCTCTTGCAGCTTGTAATAAGTCTGACAACAGCAACGATACAACAACATCGGGTTCACAGAGCGAATCCAACGTTGAGTCAACAAGCGGAAATGAGGAGACATCTTCAACTCCTGCAGCAGACGGTGCAACATACACATACAATTATGCACTTGCTGATTTCCCAACCAACTGGAATATGCATACGTATCAGACAGAGACTGATACAGGTATTCTCAACTACATCACAGAAGGCTTCTATGAGTTCGATTACAACGACACAATGGACGGCTACAAGATGGTTCCTGCTATGGCAGTAGGCGATCCTGTTGATGTAACAGCAGATTATGTTGGTCAGTTCGGTCTCGAGGAGGGCGAGGCTAACAGAGCTTGGAAGATTACTCTTCGTGACGACCTTTGCTGGGAGGATGGAACTCCTATTAAGGCTCAGGATTTCGTAACATCAGCAGAGTTATTACTTAACCCTGTTGCTAAGAACTACCGTGCAGATATGTTATATTCAGGCAACATGGCAATCGTAGGTGCTAAGGGATTCCTTTATCAGGGACAGCATGCTTATGACACACAGGTAGGAACAGATTATTTTGATATGGATACTGCTGAGACAGACGAGAACGGAACATACACAATCGATGGTCATGATGTTGCATTCAGCCTTGCAGACGGTGCAGCATGGGGCGCAGTTCTCGATGATGAGTATGCAGGAGATACAACTCCATTCATCGATGCAGACGGAACAGACCTTTATCAGGCACTTTCCGCACTTGCTAATGAGGATGGTTGGATTCTTGCAAACGCAGATACAGCAGCTATGTTAAGCACAATCGTTGCACATCTTCACGGTGCTGCAGATACAGCAGCTTACGCTGAGCAGGTTGGCGACTACGCTTATCAGGAGTGGGAGGAGTTCTGCTATTTAGGTACATCTTATCCTGAGACAGATATGTCAACAGTAGGTGTTATAGCAGCATCCGATAACGAGCTTGTACTTGTTCTTGAGAAGGAGTTAAGCGGTTTCTACCTTCTTTACTCTTTAACAAGCTCATGGCTTGTAAATGAGGATCTCTACAAGGCTTGTGAGTCAGTAGTTAACGGTGTATACCAGAACTCCTACTGTACATCAGCAGAGACAACAATCTCCTATGGTCCATACAAGCTTGCTTCATTCCAGGCTGATAAGCAGTTCGTACTTGAGAGAAATGATTTACATCATGATGTTAAGGACGGCTTCTATCAGACAACAACAATCCAGTGTGATTGTGTACCTGAGGCAGCAACAAGACTTGAGATGTTCTTAAACGGTGAGCTTGATACTTATGGTCTTACAGCAGACGATATGGAAGCATATCAGTCAAGTGACTACACATACTATACATCAACTCCGTCAACATTCTACATTGCACTCAACCCGACAATGTCAGCTCTCGAGGCAGAGCAGGCTAATCTCGGTGCAGGCTACAATAAGACAATCCTTACGGTTAAGGAGTTCAGACAGGCACTTTGCTATGCACTTGACAGAAAGTCATTCGCACTTGCAACAGCTCCTACCAACAACGCTGCATTCAGCCTTTACTCAGATCTCATCATTGCTAACCCTGAGACAGGTGAGTCCTACCGTTCAGGCGAGGCTGCCAAGAAGGTTCTCGTAGATTTCTGGGGCTTATCAGATGAAGTAGGTTCAGGTAAGATGTATGAGACAATGGATGACGCTATCGAGAGCGTTACAGGCTACAACCTTGCACTCGCTCAGGAGAAGTTCAACGAGGCATATGATATCGCAGTTGCAAGCGGCTTAATGAACGAGGGAGATAAGGTTCAGATTAAGATTGGTCTTCCTAACAGCACATCTAACTTCTATTCTAAGGGTTATGAGTTCCTTGTAAACTGCTATACACAGGCGGTTGTAGGAACCAAGCTTGAGGGCAAGTTAGAGTTCACAATGGATGATACACTTGGTAACGGCTTCGGTAACGCTCTCAGAGCTAACCAGGTTGATATGCTCTTTGGTGTAGGCTGGAATGGTTCGGCTCTTGACCCATACAACCTCATGGAGGCTTACACATCAGAGGCTTATCGTTACAACAGATGCTGGGACACAACAGCAGAGATGCTCACAGTTGAGCTCAACGGTGTTGAGTACACTGCTTCCGTATGGGATTGGAACGAGGCTATTATGGGTGAGGAAATCACCGTAACAGCAGCTGACGGAACAACTAGCACATTCAGAGCAGGTGCTTCTGATGACAATCAGGAGGAGAGATATTTAGTTCTTTGTGCTCTTGAGGGTGCAGTTCTTGAGACATACGAGATGATTCCTATGATTGACAGTTCTTCCGCAGCTCTTAAGAGTATGCAGGTTGAATTCTACACAGAGGAGTATGTTTACGGTGTTGGCCGCCATGGTGATTTCAAGTACTTAACTTACGATTACAGTGATGCTGAGTGGACTGATTTTGTTGCATCACAGGGCGGACAGCTTAACTACAACTAAGTTTTGCAATACTGATTGATTATTGGGAAACAAAAAGCAATCACAAAAAATCCGTTAAGGATTATGAATCCGGTCAAGGGGGGCTTTAACTGCCCCCTTTGAAGGATTTTTATTATCTAAGTATTTCTATCGCTTTTTGCGTTTGTACAGCTTTTGTAAATCCCGCTTTTATAAACATGAATGTATTGGACATCATATAAGCGGTTTCCGATTTAAGAAAGCTGCATGAATACAAATAAAATACGGAGGTTGAATTTTTTATGTATATGGTAAAGTATGTGATAAAGCGTATTGCACTCATGTTCTTTGTGCTTTTCACAATCATGACGATGAGCTTTGTTCTTATAAAAATGCTGCCTAATATTGATGCCGAGCAGTTCGGCAAGGATGCGGCACTCGTTGCACAGAGACGTGAGATGATGGGTTACAACAAGCCTATTCTGGTGCAGTATGGTATATTCCTCAAGAGAAGTATTCTCGGCGGTGACTGGGGTATGAGTGAGGCGTTATACCGTATGCAGGATGTATGGACCGTGTTCGTATCTAAGCTTCCTGCAACACTTATGGTTAATGTCTGCTCCATTCTTTTAAGTATTCCTATCGGGCTTTTGCTTGGAATATATGCGGCACTTAAGAAAAATAAATGGCAGGATTACACCATTTCGACACTTGTAATGGTATTTATTTCAGTGCCAAGCTTTGTATATGCTTTCCTTATTCAGTATATTTTATGCTTTAAGTTAAAGCTCTTCCCGCTTCAGTTGAAGGCAGGTACGGACTGGTTCTCACCAGCAATGCTTAAGTCGGCGGTTCCGGCAATCCTTTCACTGAGCTTTGGAAGTATCGCAGGCTTCGCAAGATACACAAGAGCTGAGCTTTCAGAGGTACTTACAAGCGACTTCATGCTCCTTGCAAGAACTAAGGGACTTACACGTTCACAGGCTACCGTGCGTCACGCACTTCGTAACTCTATGGTACCTATATTCCCGATGATTCTCGGTGAGTTCGTCGGAATCATGGGCGGTTCTCTTATCATTGAGCAGATTTTCGGTGTTCCGGGTGTTGGACAGCTCTTCCTTAACTCCATCAACGGAAGAGATTATAACTTCTTTATGCTGCTCACAGTATTTTACACATTGATAGGTCTTGTTGCCGGAATCGTTGTGGATATCAGCTACGGTATCGTCGATCCGAGAATCAGAATGGGGGAGCGTTAAGATGGTTAAGAAGAATACAGATTACACGAATATCCCTAAGGAAAAATTCGAGTTCTATAAAAGAGATGAGTCAATTCATGACAAGAAGCTTGAGACTAAGCCTGTAGGTTATTTCAAGGATGCCATGAGAAGATTTGCTAAGAATAAGAGCTCAGTTGTTGCGGCTTACATTATTCTTGCGCTTGTATTGTTTGCAATATTTGTTCCGATTTTTTGTGAGAACAATTACACGAAGGCAGCTACGGACACGACATACTTACAGTACGGAAAGCTTCTTCCGAAGAGCCGCCTTTTTGCATGGGCAGGCTGGGACGGCTGCTCCAAAGAGACACTCTCGGAGGGCGATTATTTAAGAAGAGAAGCCATTGCTATTGAGACAGGTCACAATCCTAATGCCGAAGTATATTCGACATTTGAGGATGCTTCCAACAACAATGCTGTGTATTATAAGGTAAGAACAGATTCATACCTCAAGAATGGCATGATTTATCTCACACTTTCCGCACAGGATTATGAGGCTATTCAGGCATGGCAGAATGAGACAGGTGTACAGGTTATATACCCTGCTGTTGATACATCATCACTTAAGGTGGCAACTCTTAAGAATGATGCCAATATATGGTATCAGTGTACCAACAAGGGTCTTCCTAAGCTTGATAAGAACGGCAATTTTATCAATATTTACAAGACAAAGGGTTCAGATGATTATGACAGTATCCGTGTCGAGGGTGATGACGGTTCTTATCGATATGCGCTTGTAGGTGGTACATCCACAGCCAAGTCATATCAGGTTCGTGTATTCACATACACATATTTCCAGTACAGATACGGTCATGAGCCATCATTCCTCTTCGGAACCAACGCTTATGGACAGGATATCCTTACAAGACTTGCAAAGGCTGTAAGATTCTCAATCTTACTTGCTCTCGGTGTATCAGCAATCAACCTTTTCCTCGGTGCCGTATACGGTGCTATTGAGGGATATTACGGCGGCGCAATCGACCTTATTATGGAGCGTATCTCAGATATCCTGAACGGTGTTCCTTTCGTAGTAGTAGTAACACTCTTCCAGCTGCATTTGGCAAGCAAGGTCGGAGTTGTTGTTTCCTTCCTGTTCGCATTCGTGCTCACAGGCTGGATTGGTATGGCAAGCCGTGTCCGTATGCAGTTTTATCGTTTTAAGAATCAGGAATATATTCTTGCAGCGCGTACACTTGGTGCAAGAGATTCAAGACTTATGTTTAAGCATATATTCCCTAATGCATTGGGAACAATCATTACAGGTTCAATCCTCATGATTCCTAGTGTTATATTCAGTGAGTCCAACATGACATACTTAGGTATCGTCAACCTCGACTCAGCAACAATGTCATCACTCGGAAGTATGCTGTCAGCAGGTAAGCCGCTCCTTTCAACTTACCCTCACATCATATTCTTCCCTGCAATAGTTATTTCCTTACTCATGATTTCATTCAACCTGTTCGGAAATGGTCTTCGTGATGCGTTTAACCCATCCTTAAGAGGAACGGAGGAATAATACAAAATGGAAAAAAAGTTATCAGTTAATAATCTTGTCATTTCCTTCCGTACTCCGGCAGGAAAGGTACAGGCAGTTCGTAATATAAGCTTCGACTTAAATAAGGGCGAGACTCTTGCCATCGTAGGAGAGTCCGGTTCCGGTAAGTCAGTTACCAGCAAGGCAATACTTGGTATCCTTGCAGGTAACTCGATTGTCGAGAGCGGTTCAATAATATATGATGGTATGGATCTTCTTCGTATATCCGAGGATGAGTTCTATCATGTGCGCGGTGATAAGATTGCCATGATTTTCCAGGATCCGTTATCATCACTCAATCCTATCATGCGTATCGGTAAGCAGCTTACTGAGGCTATGCTTCTTAAGGGCAAGGCTCGTCAGAAGTCATGCCGTTCAGCATTCAATGATACTTTAGCTCTTTTATCTGATGCTATGGTAGAGGCTGAGGCTGCGGGCGATTCCGTGAAGGCAGAGGAATTAAGACAGATGTGTAAGAACTTCGATAAGTTCGAGTTCAAGCACATTGAGTTAGAGCAGGCATATAATGAGGCTCATGAGGCAGCTCTTGAGGCTCATGATGAGATAAAGGACGTTCTTTTCTATATTGAAAAGAATGCATTTGAGGATGAGAAGTACACATTGAAGGAGATTATCCGTCTTGCAGGTGACTCATTCAACGACTGGGTTGTAAGTGATACGGAGGCATCCGAGCTTAACAGACTTATCTCCGAGCTTAAGAGTGTGTCAGGCAGTGAGATAAAGAGCAAGAGCTATGTTGAGGTTCCTCGTATCCTCAAGGAGATGGATAATATTCTTGAGGAGGCAGTGAAGAAGGATGAGCCTGATTTCTTCAGTATGGGCTATTACATTACATTCGCTAACGAGCCTCTTCCACAGAAGAGTGTTAATGAGCTCAATGAGTTCTTAAGAAGCTATGCTGATGAGCATTTCATCAATAATTTCCGTGAGTGTGCTGCGGGCGCACTTGAGTACAATGCCAAGAAGTACAACGAGCTTAAGAAGGAAGCTCTCAAGGTGGTTGCAGAGCAGAAGGCTGTATTCGAGGCAGATAACCTTGATAAGAAGGTATGTCTTGATGCGGCAGCGGTTATGTCCAAGGCTATTGATGCTTCAATAGATAAGCTTGAGATTCACAAGGACAGCGTTGCCTATACATTCGGCAACACCTTAAAGATTCTTATTAATTCATATTTTACAGGTATTAATAAGAATGTTACGGCAGCTAAGAAGCATGCCAAGCAGTCAGCTAAGTATGACAAGCTTGTTGCCAAGGGAAAGACTCCTTCATGGAAGGTTGCACCTTCAACAGCAGTTGACCTCGAGCTTGTTCAGGACAATATAGTTGATCTTATCGAACGTCTTGAGAATCATTACAATGAGGTTCTTGAGGCAGCTGATTCAAGAAACTATCAGAACGAGACAAGTGAGCTTATCAAGTTCTTCAAGAACAATGCATCAGGTGTTGTCATGAAGGTTACTAAGTCGATGGCTAAGTACAAGGCTCTTAAGCTTATGGAGGAGGTTGGTATTCCTGATGTCAGAAAGAGATACCGCCAGTATCCGTTCGAGTTCTCAGGTGGTATGAGACAGCGTATAGTTATCGCGATTGCGCTTGCCGCTGACCCGGATATCCTTATCTGTGATGAGCCTACAACAGCACTCGACGTTACTATTCAGGCGCAGATACTTGAGCTTATCAACAAGATTAAGAAGGATCGTAACCTCTCAATCATCTTCATCACACATGACCTCGGTGTTGTTGCCAACATGGCGGACAGAATCGCAGTTATGTATGCAGGTAAGATCGTTGAGACAGGTACATGTCAGGATGTATTCTATTCTCCTGCACATCCGTACACATGGGCTCTTCTTTCAGCCATGCCGGATGTTGATACCAACGAGAAGCTCGAGGCTATCCCTGGAACACCTCCTAACATGATATATCCACCGGTTGGTGATGCATTTGCAGACCGTAACAAGTATGCACTTCAGATTGATTTCGAGATGCAGCCGCCGATGTTTAAGATTAGTGATACACACTATGCGGCAACATGGCTCTTACATCCGGATGCTCCGAAGGTTGAGCTTCCTAAGATTATTACAGAGCGTATTGCCAGAATGAAGTCCAAGGGAGGTGCCGTAAATGCCGAATAATGAGAATGAAGAAGTATTATTACGTGTAGAGCACCTTTGCCAGTATTTTAAGATTAATAAGGCTGTTGATGATGTAAGCTTTGACATCAAGAAGGGCGAGGTATTCGGTCTTGTTGGAGAGTCAGGCTGTGGTAAGACAACAACAGGCCGTTCAATTATCAAGCTCTACAATATCACATCAGGAAATATCTATTTCAAGGGCAAGAGAATCGCAGCAGGTACTCTTTCCTATAAGAATAATATTGAGAATGCCCAGGAGCAGTACAAGGCTGATGTTGAGGTGATTAAGAAGTCCGCGCTCAGTGATACTGAGAAGAAGTCTGAGCTTACCAAGAAAAAGAGCGAGCTTAAGGAATATATCGACAAGCAGCGTGCAGAGATAAAGTCAGCAAGAGCTGACCACAAGAGACAGAAGTTCAACACTGAGATTCAGATGATTTTCCAGGATCCTATCGCTTCTCTTGACCCTCGTATGACAGTAGGTCAGATTATTGCCGAGGGACTTATCATCCGCGGTGAGAAGGATAAGAAGAAGATTGAGGAGAAGGTATATGAGGTTCTTGAGATGGTTGGTCTCGTAAGAGAGCATGCCGGAAGATATCCTCATGAGTTCTCAGGTGGACAGAGACAGCGTATCGGTGTCGCAAGAGCGGTTATTATGAACCCTGAGCTTATCATCGCAGATGAGCCTGTCAGTGCTCTCGATGTATCCATTCAGGCACAGGTTATCAATCTTCTTGATGACCTCCGCCATAAGATGGGTCTTACGGTTCTTTTCATCGCACATGACCTGTCAGTAGTAAAGTACTTCTCCGACAGAATAGGTGTTATGTACTTTGGTAAGCTTGTTGAGCTTGCCACATCGGACGAGCTGTTCGAGCATCCGCTTCATCCGTATACAAGGTCACTTCTTTCAGCGATTCCTATGCCGGATCCTGATTACGAGAAGCAGCGTAAGAGAATAACTTACGTTCCGCTCCGTGACCATGATTATACGAAGGAGCAGCCGACACTCCGAGAGGTTGCACCGGGACATTTTGTTCACTGCAATCAGGAGGAGTTCGACAGATACCAGTTGGAGCTTAAGAAATAATGACAGGTAATGGCAATAAATTTGTTACGTTTCTGAAAAATAATTGGATAAAATATCTTGTGCAGACCGTGATTGCGCTTATGCTCTCGCTCATAATAATGAACCTGAGAGGTGCATTTGATTCCGAGGCTGCCGCGGCTGACAGATTCAAAGCAGTATGTGACGGATTTTCCGTGACAGCGATGCTCTATATCAGCTTCGGTATTCTCATGTGGGTATCGACAACGGGATTCTTTGATATATTCGGCTATGCGTTCCGCAAGGGCGCACATGCGATTATTCCGGGAATGGGACTTGATAAGAGCAATAAGAGCTATTACGATTATAAGCAGGATAAGATGGACAAGCGTAATACCAAGCCGATGTATTCGACGTTGATTATCGGTGTGCTGTTTCTTATTGTAAGTGCGATTTTGGTCGCGCGATGGTATTCCCTTTAAAAAACTATTGACTTTCAAGCGGAGTTAGATTACACTAACATACGAAGATAGGAGGTCAGAGGATATGGGAACAGTGATAGTAGCAGCAGTGCTTGCTGCAGTTGTTGGGCTTATTATCCGTGGTATGGTTAAAGATAAGAAGTCCGGTAAGTCACCTGTCTGCGGCGGTGATTGCAGCAGATGCAAGGGGCATTGCCATTGATGTATGACAGAAGCCGATTTAATTACACAGGTATAACATAACAGAACTGTCGCAGCTATGATTTAATTATCATAGCTGCGATTTTTTGTGCAGATTACGCATAAAAATGTTTATTTTCTGATGTAAATATGGTATAATTGTAGAACAAAATAAATCAAAACATATTTGTTTTACAAGAATAGATATGTATTTATTGTGTGAGGATGAATGTAGGAGGTAGCGTATGGAGATTAGGGATTTTGCTGACATGAACAAGTTCGAAGAGATTATGAAGAACTGGGCTTTGGCGACAGGGCTTGCGACAGTGGCAGTTGGCATGGATGGTAAGTACATATCAGATTGCTATAATTTTACCGATTTCTGTATCAAGCTGACAAGAGGCAGCAAGGAAGGCTGCAGAAGATGTGAGAAGTGTGACAGAGAGGGTAAGGGAGTATATCATTGCCATGCAGGTCTTATTGATTTCGGAATAGACCTTACCATCAATGGAGAGAAGGTCGGTTCTGTTATCGGAGGACAGGTTCTTCCGGAGCATCCTGATGAGGATAAGTTCCGTCAGGTTGCAAGAGAGATTGGCGTGGATGAGGATAAGTATATTGATGCACTCGCCAAGGTTAATGTTCGCACAGAGGAGTCTATCAATGCATCGGCAGAGCTGTTGGGACAGGTACTCAACAACTTTATCAATGCCGAGTATTCAAGCAAGGTCAACGGTGAGATAATCAGTAATCTTACGGAAGGTGTCAATGAGGCTAACCATCTTGTTGAGGAGATTAAGAAGAAGACCGGAGAGCTCCGTTCAATACAGAGCAAGCAGAAGATTCTTGCACTCAACGCAAGTATTGAAGCTGCAAGAGCAGGAGAGATGGGAGCAGGCTTCTCGGTAGTTGCAGGAGAGGTTGGCAAGCTTTCTGAGAAGAGTTCTTCTGTCAATAAGGATATTGAGGATATAGTTACCAAGATATCAGATGTTGTATCTGCAATGAAGAAGTAATTTTAAGCTGTAAATAAAGCGGCATTTATCAATGCATGAATGTGAAGTACCACATATGAGCCTACGGCAGACATTATAGTCTTTGCTCATATGTGGTCTTTTTTTGTTAGCAAAAAAAGACAGTTCTTTTGCAAATAAGGTTGTTTATTTTTTGCATAAATAGTAGTATTGTATATTTAGAATGTGGTTTTAATTTGTTTTATGTTTGTTTTTGATTGGTTTTATAAGTATAATATATAGGAGGTTACTATGAACTTTTTGGAAGCAGAATTTGTGAAGGGCTTTATCAGAATGGCTGATGACGGATGGCAGCAGGGCTGGCATGAGAGGAACGGCGGTAATCTTTCATACCGCGTTAAGCCTGAGGAGGTTGAGAGCGTAAGAACATTCTTCGCTCCTAAGGAGTGGCAGCCGATAGGTACAAGCGTTCCTAAGCTTGCGGGAGAGTATTTCCTTGTTACCGGAAGCGGAAAGTATTTCCGTAATGTTGCGATTAAGCCTGAGGACTCTATCTGTATGATAGAGATTGATGGTACAGGTGAGCAGTACCGTATCGTGTGGGGACTTGTAAATGGCGGCAGACCTACAAGCGAGCTTCCTTCACATCTTATGAACCATGAGGTTAAGAAGGTTCTTACGGACGGAAGATACAGAGTTATCTACCACGCGCACACGACGAATATAATTGCTCTTACATTCGTCCTTCCTCTCGAGGATAAGGTATTTACAAGAGAGCTTTGGGAGATGGCTACAGAGTGTCCTGTTGTATTCCCAAGCGGAGTGGGTGTTGTGCCTTGGATGGTTCCGGGTGGAAGAGATATTGCGGTTGCAACCAGTGAGCTTATGAAGAAGTATGATGTTGCCATATGGGCTCATCACGGAATGTTCGCTGCAGGAGAGGACTTCGACCTTACCTTCGGTCTTATGCATACTGTTGAGAAGTCGGCAGAGATTCTTGTTAAGATGCTCTCTATGACACCTGACAAGCGTCAGACAATACAGCCTGATGACTTCCGCCACCTTGCAAAGGATTTCAAGGTTACACTTCCTGAAGAATTCCTTTATGAGAAGTAAAGAAAAAAACACAAAAATTTAACTACAAATAACAGCACCAATCTGTTATAATCATTAAGAGTGATTAGACAGGTTGGTGTTTTTTATGCAGCAGGGAAATCTATACTATATGTTCAACAAGCCGCAGGGGTGTATAACGGCAAGAAGTGACCTGCAGCAGAGGACGGTTATGGAATATTTTCCGCCGGAGCTTGCAGGTGAGCTTTTTCCGGTAGGGAGACTTGATAAGGATACAGAGGGACTTCTATTTTTTACCAATGACGGACATTTTGACCAGAGGCTTATGCATCCGAAGCATCACGCACCGAAGCTGTATTATCTGTTCGCGATGGGACAGCTTGATGAGGCAGCGATAGACAGAATAGAGAGCGGTCAGGAGCTTGAAGGTGAGAAGAAGCCGACCAAGGGAGCAAGGCTTACCATAACTGAGAACGGGAGATATGAGGAGTTCGAGGGACGATTCGTACCTAAGAAGCGGTTCAGGGATAATGAATATAACAGAAACAGACCCGTGCTTGCGGCGGAGCTTGAGATATATGAGGGAAGAAAGCATCAGGTCAAGAGAATGATGCTGGCGGAGGGATGCCGCGTTATATATCTTAAAAGGCTTGAAATCGGCGGGGTAAGGCTTGATGACAGCCTCAAGCCGGGAGAATACAGAGAACTGACACAGAAGGAATACGACACATTGATGTCAGGTGATTGGAAGAATTAGAATATGAAGAATATAGTTGTAGGAATGCTTGCACATGTCGATGCGGGCAAGACGACCTTGTCGGAGGGACTTTTATATACAGGTAATGTCATAAGAAAGCTGGGAAGAGTGGACAATAAGGATGCTTTTCTCGATACGGATAAGCTTGAGCGCTTGAGGGGAATCACGATATTTGCGAAGCAGGCTGTCATAAAGACGGATAATACATATTTTACCCTGCTTGACACTCCCGGACATGTGGATTTCTCGGCGGAGATGGAGAGAACGCTTGCGGTTCTCGACTATGCCGTGCTTGTGATAAGCGGTGCAGACGGGGTTCAGGCGCATACAAGGACGGTGTGGAAGCTGCTTGCACAGTATAATATACCGACATTTGTATTTATCAATAAGATGGATCAGCCCGGGACGAATAGGGATAAGCTTATGGATGAGCTTCAGCGTGAGCTGTCGGGCTGCTGTATAGATTTTGATGAGGAAAAGGCACAGTTATATGAGAATCTTGCAATGTGCGACGAGCACTGCATGGAGGAGTATTTAGAGAATGCGGCGGTAGATGAGCGGACGATGGCGGAGGCGGTAAGACGCAGGAATGTGTTTCCATGCGTATTCGGCTCTGCGCTTAAGCTGTACAGGGTGGACAGGCTGTTCGAGCTTCTTGATAAGTATACAATTATGCCCGAATATCCGAAGGAGCAGTTCGGTGCCAGAGTGTACAAGATTTCAAGGGATGAGCAGGATAACAGACTCACATATCTTAAGGTGACGGCGGGACTTCTCAAGGTGAGACAGCTTGTGGGCGAGGATAAGGCGGCACAGCTTAGAATATATTCGGGCAGCAGATATGAGACCTGCGATACGGTGTATCAGGGTATGATATGTGCTGTGCAGGGACTTAACGGGACGTATCCGGGACAGGCGCTCGGGTGTGCAGTCGGTAATGTTCATGCGGTGCTTGAGCCTGTGCTTGATTACAGAATCAAGCCGCTTGATGATATTACTCCGGCGAAGCTTCTGATGTATCTTAAGGAGCTTGAGGAGGAGGAACCGCAGCTTAGCATTGCATGGAGCGAGGAATTGGCGGAGCTTCATGTCAAGCTTATGGGTGAGGTACAGACGGAGGTACTGAAAAGTATCATTAAAGACAGGTACAATGTCGATGTCGAGTTCGACGAGGGAAGCGTGGTATATAAAGAGACTGTCGCGGGGAAGAGTGAGGGAATAGGACATTTTGAACCGCTAAGGCATTACGCCGAGGTACATATACTTATAGAACCGGGAGAGAGAGGAAGCGGAATCACCATATCCTCTGAATGCAGGGAGGATATACTTGACCGTAACTGGCAGCGGCTTATAATGACACATCTTGCGGAGAGGGAGCACAAGGGCGTGCTCACGGGCTCCGTTCTTACTGATGTGCATTTTACACTGCTTACCGGGCGCGCCCATCAGAAGCATACAGAGGGCGGTGATTTCAGACAGGCAGTGTACAGAGCGGTGAGACAGGGGCTTATGAAGGCTGAGAATGTGCTGCTTGAGCCATATTACAGCTTCATCCTTGAGCTGCCGCAGAGCTATCTCGGACGAGCCATGACCGATGTGGAGAGAATGTCGGGACAGTGTGCCCCGCCTGAGCTTAATGAAGGAAAGGCGGTTCTGACGGGAAGAGCTCCCGTCGTAACCATGAGAAATTATCAGAAGGAAGTAAATGCATATACAAGAGGCGAGGGACATCTGACGCTGTTCTCAGACGGATATGATATATGCCATAACACTGACGAGGTGATTGCAGAGAGAAGGTATGACCCTGATGCCGATACAGCCAATCCTTCATCTTCGGTGTTCTGTGCTCACGGCTCGGGCTTCGTGGTGCCGTGGGATGAGGTCAGTGAATACATGCATCTGGAAGCGGTGCTTCTTGATGACGGAAGCCTGAGGGACCTGAATGAGAAGGAGCTTAAGCTTATCAATCCTGCGGCGGCTGCAAGAGCGCAGAGCGATGAGGAGGCATATTATGCCCTTGGCACGGAGGAGATAGATGCCATAATCGCGAGAACCTCCCATGCCAACAGCCACGGCAAGGGTGAGGTCAAGCAGTGGAAGCGTTCAAGAGGGATGCAGACTGTGTACGATTACGGAAGCTCTTCGCAGAGCAGTGGAAAAAGCCGGGAAAACAAGGAAAAATATCTTCTTGTTGACGGATATAATGTGGTGTTCGCGTGGGACAGCCTCAAGGAAATCGCGGATGTGAATATTGACGGCGCGAGAGGCAGACTGTTAGATATACTATGCAACTATCAGGCGATAAAGAAGATTAATCTGATTGCCGTGTTCGATGCCTACCGTGTTCCGGGGCATGAGACAGAATATCTTGATTATCACAATATTCATGTCGTCTACACCAAGGAGGCTGAGACAGCGGACAGATATATAGAGCGCTTCGCGCATGAGAACGGGCAGAAATATGATGTCACCGTTGTCACGTCCGACGGGCTCGAGCAGATTATCATAAGAGGACAGGGATGCCATCTTATATCATCGAGGGATTTTGAAAAAGAGGTTGAAGCCGCATCAAGGAAGCTCAATGAGGACTATACGGCTTCACAACAGCGTGAGAGAAGCTGTTTGGGAGACCATGAGGCATTTAAGAGTATTAATATTTCAGACGATAAAGAGGTCTAGACCGGAGGATATGTGGATATGAAGTTTCGCAATGTGGATAAGAGAAGATTAATTATAGTTGTGTGTGCAGTAATTATGATGGGACTGGCATTGTCATTTTTAAACAGAACCAATTTCGGTACTGACCCATGTACGATGTTCAATCTCGGTATGTCGAGGTTGCTTGGAATAAGCCTTGGAACGTGGCAGGCAATTTTTAATTCCTTCTTATTCATTTTCGTATTTATTTTTGCGCGAAATCAGATTGGCTGGGGAACTCTTGCCAATATGTTCCTTGTGGGATACAGCTTCGACTTCTTCACATGGCTCAACAATAAGTGGATAACCGAGGGAATGTTCGATTCGCTTGCAGTGAGAATACTGGTGATGATACCGTCACTTGCACTGTTCATAATTGCGGCTTCTGCATACATGGGGGCATCGCTCGGAACATCACCGTATGATGCGATTTCGTATATACTTGCAGATAAGATTAAGAAGGTGCCTTTTAAGGTCGTGAGAATATGTTATGACCTTGTTGTGTGTGCCGCCGGCTGGGCGCTTGGCTCCACACTCGGAATAGTGACGGTTATAATGTCATTTGCACTCGGTCCCGTGATAACATGGATGACGAACAATGTGATTGACAGATATCTTATAGCAGACAAGAATGGTTCCAAAGGTACAAAGCAGAATTAAAAAGTATTGGCGGAGGATTACAATGGAAATAATTGATGAGTATAAGCTTGAAGTATTTAAAGAATATTTTGACAGGGGAGAGATGAAGCGCTTCAGGGAGCTCATGATGTACTATGAATGTGCTATGCTCGAGGTGAAGACTAAGCTTGACGTGCTCAACAAGGAGCTGTCGCTGAGAAAGAGCAGGAATCCCTTTGAGTCGATTAAGTGCCGTCTTAAGACACCGGAGAGCATCATAGAGAAGCTTGACCGCAAGGGAATAGGCTTTTCTGTGGACAATATCGAGAAGGAGCTTAATGATATAGCGGGCATCCGTGTAATATGTTCATTCCCGGATGACATCTATGCACTGATAGATTACCTTCTCGACCAGGATGACATAACGCTCATAGTCATGAAGGATTACATCAAGAATCCTAAGCCTAACGGGTACAGAAGCGTGCATCTGATTGTTGAGGTGCCGATTTTCCTGACCGACAAGAAGAAGCCTATGCGCGTTGAGGTTCAGTTCAGGACAATCGCAATGGATTTTTGGGCGAGTCTTGAACACAAGCTCAAGTACAAAAAGGATATAAAGAAGGCGGAGGACATATCGGAGCAGCTTTTTTACTGTGCCGAGCTTATCAGCCAGCTTGACGCGAGAATGCAGCAGATAAGGGATAAGATAGAGGTGAACGAAAACACCGATATTCCGAATAATCATTGACGTTGTATGTGAAGGTGGATTATACTGTACATAATTGGTTAATTAACAACATGCTATGCAATGAGAGAGGATTTTAATGAAAAAATATATTTTGGCAAGGCTTGCCGTAATGACCGTATGCTGTATGTCACTGAGTGCATGCGGAAAGAGCGCAAAGCAGCTTAACAATACAGGAATTGAATATTTTAATTCTTCACAATATGAGAAGGCGGTTGATACCTTCAGACAGGCGGCAGAGAAGGACAAGGACGGGAGTGCCGAATACTACGATAATCTCGGCAAGGCATATATTGAGCTCGGACAGTATCAGAATGCCGAGGATGCGTTCTTAAGTGCATTAGGTAACGTCGATGATGATAAGACCGCACTGTGGGGAATGGGAGTTGCCCTGTACTACACGGGCGATTATGCTTCATCGATGGAATATTTCAGGAAGATAGTTGATAATATAGCAAGCTATGACGACACGGACATCGATGCACTGCAGTACTATGCGTCGCTCCAGAGCTATTATAATGACTGTGCCGGTGCCATCGACAGCTATACCGTGCTTATAAGAAAGAAGCACAATGTTGCTCAGCAGTATTTCTTAAGGGGAAGTCTGTATGCAGCACAGAAGATGGAGAATGAAGCCGTGCTCGACTATGAGGAGGCTCTTAAGGAATATGGAGATGATTATGAGATATATTACAATATATATTACAGTCTTCATCAGGCGGGCTTTGAGGACAGAGCGGTATCGTACCTTAGAAGAGCGCTGGAGCTTGACTGCGCGGATAATCTGTTAAAGGGCAGGACATACTACATAATAAATGATTATGAGAATGCACAAAAGTATCTGTCCAAGGCGATTGATGATGGAAGTCAGGAAGCGGAATTCTATCTTGCAATGACCTATGACAAGCTTGGCAAGGGCGAGGAAGCGGTTGAGCTTTACAGCTCATATATCAAGAACTATCCGTCGGATGCGAAGGCGTATAATCAGTACGGAATGTATTTTATGAACAAGGGAGATTACACATCTGCGCTTGAATATTTCAGTGCGGGTCTTGCGCTCGGAAGCGATGAGGCTGAGAGAGAGCTTATGTTCAATCAGGCGTGCTGCTATGAGTATCTTCATCAGTATACCATGGCATATGATAAATTCGGAGAGTACCTTAAGGTGTATCCGGATGATGCCAATGCACAGCATGAATATGATTTCCTCAGTTCAAGATAGACAGTGCATGGCGGACACGGAAAGGCAGGAGTATGGCAGAACTAATTGATACAGCGAAGGATATAGAGAAGGTTATTCTTATAGGTGTGTGTACCTCGGAGAATGATGATACACAGGAGTCGCTTGATGAGCTTGAAGAGCTTGTAAAGACGGCGGGGGCGGTGACGCTCGACAAGGTAATTCAGAATCGCGAATCAATTCATCCCGGAACCTATATAGGAACGGGCAAGATTGAGGAGGTAAGAGAGCTTGCACAGGAGATAGGTGCAACGGGCGTGGTATGTGATGATGAGCTGTCACCCGCACAGCTTCGCAATTTGGAGAGCGAGCTTATGATGAAGGTTATGGACAGAACTATGGTCATACTCGATATATTTGCCAAGCGTGCGGTCACAAGCGAGGGCAAGATACAGGTAGAGGCTGCACAGCTTAAGTACAGCCTTGCACGTCTTGTGGGACTCAGAAGCTCACTCTCAAGAGTCGGCGGTAATATGGCAGGCTCCATAGGAACAAGAGGTCCGGGTGAGAAAAAGCTTGAGCTTGACAGACGACTTATCAAGGACAGAATCGTGCAGCTTGGAAGAGAACTTGAGGATATAGAGAGCCACAGAAGTCTTGCCAGAACTCAGAGAATGAGAAGCTCGGTGCCTGTGGCTGCGATTGTCGGATACACCAATGCGGGAAAGTCAACACTGCTTAATAAGCTCACACAGGCGGGGGTTCTTGCTGAGGATAAGCTTTTTGCGACACTTGACCCGACGACAAGAGGAATTGAGCTGGAGAGTGGTCAGAATGTGCTTATGACCGATACGGTCGGCTTCATAAGGAAGCTTCCGCATCATCTTATTGAGGCATTCAAGAGTACGCTTGAGGAGGCTAAGTACGCAGATATAATTGTTCATGTAGTGGACAGCTCAAGTCCTCAGATGGACACACAGATGCATGTAGTGTATTCTACACTTGCGGACTTGGGAGCCGGAGATAAGCCTGTTATCACGTTGTTTAACAAGAGGGATAAGTGTGAGAGCGGCGAGCTTCCGAAGGACTTTAAGGCTGAGCGCGTGATATACGGCTCCGCGAGAACAGGGGAAGGACTTGATGAGCTTAAGAGTGCCATAGAGGAGATTTTAAGAGCTCAGAAAATATATATTGAGACAGTGTACCCATATGATATGGCGGGCAAGATACAGCTGATTCGTAAGTTCGGGCAGCTTCTGTCCGAGGAGTACACGGAATCGGGAATTGCGGTTAAAGCGTATGTGCCTTCCGAAATCTATGACAAAGTAAAATAAGAGAGGTTGATATCGGTATGAACATAATAGCGGCAGTTGATTCTAACTGGGCGATAGGCTACAAAAATGAATTGTTGGTAAAGATACCTAATGATCAGAAATGGTTTCAGAAGGTCACAACAGGCAGAGTGGTCGTGATGGGAAGAAAGACCATGGAGACCTTTCCTAACGGCATGCCGCTCAAGAACCGTACCAACATAGTTCTCACGAATGACAGGAATCTTAAGGTCAAGGATGCACTGCTTGTGTACAGCGTGGATGAGCTTCTTGATGAGCTTAAGAAGTATAACGCAGAGGATGTCTATGTCATTGGCGGTGAATCCGTATATGAACAGCTTCTGCCATACTGCGATACGGCATACATTACGAAGATAGATTACACCTATCAGGCGGACAGATATTTTCCTAATCTTGATAAGAGCCCTGAGTGGAAGGTCGAGTCGGAGAGCGATGAGCAGACCTACTTTGACTTGGAATATTATTTTATGAAGTATGTAAGAGTGTAATACACGGTTCGATGCATATGGGAGGGATGATGAAAAATACTTTCACATCCTTCCTGTTTTTTCATAGAATATACCATATTATCGAAAACAGGATGGTATAGGTATGCTTGTTGTTATTGACCCGGGACACGGCGGAAGCGATCCGGGAGCTGTATATAACGGACGACAGGAGAAGGATGATGTATTAAGACTCGGAAAAGCGGTGGGAGCACTGCTTGAAGCGAAGGGAATCAATGTTGTGTACACAAGAGAGGGAGACATATATGAGACACCTTTTAAGAAGGCACAGGACGGAAACAGCGTGGGGGCGGATTATTTTGTCTCAATCCACAGAAATTCCAGTGAATATCCTAACCAGTATTCTGGTGCTGAGGTACTTGTATACAGCGACAACGGAATAAGAAAGGAGCTTGCCAATAACATACTTGACGGTATGGAAATGGCGGGACTTAAGAACTTAGGCATAGATGAGAGAAAGGACCTGGTGGTACTTAGGAGAACCCGGATGCCGGCAGTCCTTGTGGAGGCAGGCTTTATCAACAGTGATAAGGATAACGAGACCTTTGACAGGAATTTCGATGAGCTTGCACAGGGAATTGCCAACGGAATTCTTAAGACACTCGGATATCCAGTATATACCTCCTCTGCTTCAGCTACAGCGGACATGTGGGATGATATGGAGAATGGTCAGGACGATAATGGACGGCGGGATGACGGACAGAACAAGCCTCTTGACGATATGCCGGGATACGGAAACCGCGGAAGTGAGAGGTTCTATGATGAGAGTGCCGAGATATATGATGAGCCGGGGACGCGTTCCTGCAGCTGCCAGTGCCCGGATGTTCTCTACCGCGTTCAGGTAGGCGCATACCGCAATAAGGACAATGCCGACAGAATGTTAAATTCGCTGCTTGTTGACGGCTTCCCTGCATTCATTGTATTCGATGACGGGCTTTATAAGGTTCAGGTGGGTGCGTACAGGAATCTCTCGAATGCGATTGCGATGGAATATAAGCTCAGGCAGTACAGATACAATACCTACATTACAACTAAGTGACGACCGCTTGGGGACGGAGTATACTATAGGCTCCGTCCCTAAATGGCTGTTGCGGTACATCACGCGGTATGATAAAATGAATCAGTTATGGAATTAAGGCGTAAGCGACGAAAGCAAAGCTTATCAGAAAGGTAAAAGTAATGGAAGAGAATAAGCCGCATGTAAGAAGAAAGCGTTATTCGGGAACTCATCCGAAGCGTTTTGAGGAAAAATATAAGGAGTTGAATCCTGAAAAATATGCAGACACGATAGAACATGTAATAAGCAAGGGAATGACACCTGCGGGAATGCACATATCCATATGTGTCAACGAGATACTTGATTTTTTACAGATTAAGCCGGGCCAGAGCGGTCTTGACGCAACATTCGGTTACGGAGGGCATACAAGGAAGATGCTCGAGAAGCTTGAAGGTCAGGGACATATGTACGCGCTTGATATTGACCCGATAGAGATTAAAAAGACCACGAAGAGACTGCGTGATGCCGGATACGGGGAGGATATTCTTACCGTGAAGCAGATGAACTTTGCGGACATAGACAAGCTGGTTCCGGAGAGCGGACTGTTCGACTTCGTGCTTGCAGACCTCGGTGTGTCATCCATGCAGATAGATAATCCTGAGAGAGGCTTTTCCTATAAGGTTGACGGGCCGCTTGACTTAAGACTCAATCCTGAGTCGGGAGTATCAGCAGCGGAGCGTCTTGCAGAGCTTGATGAGGATGAGATTATAGGAATGCTTATCGAGAATTCGGACGAGCCTTATGCGGCTGAGATTGCGGATCAGATTATCAGGGAGCGCAAGAGAAAGCACCCGATTGATACGACAACGGCACTCAGACAGATAATAGAAAAGGCACTTGAATTCCTTCCTGAGAAGGAGCGCAGGGAGATGGTAAAGAAGTCGTGCCAGCGTACATTTCAGGCATTAAGAATAGATGTCAACAGCGAATTCGAGGTGCTTGACGCATTCCTAAGAAAGCTTCCGGGAATACTTGCACCTGGGGGAAGGGCAGCCATTCTAACATTCCATTCAGGTGAGGACAGAATGGTGAAAAAATATTTTAAGCAGATGGAGAAGGACGGAATATACAGTGATACCGCTAAGGATGTCATAAGACCGTCGGCTGAGGAATGTGCGCGCAACAGCAGGGCACACTCGACCAAAATGAGATGGGCTGTTAAGGCATAAAAAATTGAGCAAATTTACAATAGAAGGAATAATAACATGAATCAGAATATACAGGATAATTTTATTAAGATACTTGAGGAGGAGCTTATTCCTGCGATGGGATGCACCGAGCCGATTGCGCTTGCCTATGCATCAGCAAGATGCAGGGAGGTGCTTGGATGTGAGCCGGAGCGAATTAATGCGTACTGCTCGGGAAATATGATTAAGAATGTACGCTGTGTATCAATACCGAATTCCAACGGAATGATAGGTATTGAGGCGGCATGTGCGCTCGGAGCACTGGCAGGTGATGCATCTAAGTGCATGGAGGTGCTTGAGGCGGTTGACGACGAGGGAAGAAGCGCGGCGGAGAAGTTCGTAGGCGATAAAAGATGCCATGTAGAGTTCCTTGATTCAGAGATTCCGCTTCATTTTATCATAGAGATGAGCGCGGGAAATGACAGTGCATCGGTTGAGGTGCGCTATTCACACACCAATATCTACTGTGTAAAGAAGAACGGTGAGGTTCTTAAGCTCGCTTCAGCGGAGGTAAACAGTGAGGACGATAACAGGACATGCGCTGACCGTTCACAGCTAAGCATCGAGAATATCAAGCAGTTCGCGGATGAGGTTGACTTGTCCAAGGTGCACCGCCTTTTTGACAGACAGATACAGTACAATATGGATATTGCCTATGAGGGAATGTCCGGCAATTATGGTCTCGGACTGGGACGTGTTATCCGTGAGACCTACGCGGAGAGCGTAGTGACCAGAATGAAGGCTTATGCCTGTGCCGCATCTGAGGCGAGAATGGGCGGCTGTGATATGCCTGTAATTATCAATTCGGGCAGCGGAAATCAGGGAATTGCATCATCAGTTCCGGTCATTGTATATGCGAGGGAGAACAATATTCAGTCTGAAAAGCTCTATCGTGCACTTGTATTTTCAAGCCTTTTAACCACGTTTCAGAAGGAATTCATCGGAAAGCTGTCGGCATTCTGCGGGGCCGTGTCGGCATCCTGTGCGAGTGCGACGGCGATAACATACCTTGCGGGAGGAACAATCAAGCAGATTAAGGACACAATCGACAACACGCTTGCCAATATCCCGGGAATAATCTGCGACGGAGCCAAGATTTCATGTGCTGCCAAGATTGCGTCAAGCCTTGACGCAGCGATGATGGGACATTACCTTGCGATGAAGGGAAAGGCATATGAGGCGTACACGGGAATACTTAAGGAAGAAGCAGGTGAGACAATAAGCTGTGTCGGCTATATCGGAAAGGTCGGAATGCATCAGACTGACAAAGAGATTATAAAAATGATGCTTGAAGAATAAAAATCAGGTAATTGCGAAACTATATATTTGAGAGCGGACATTGTACAAATTTAACAATTCACCGCAGGCACGCTTTCGCTACATGAATCACGCAACGGTACATAACGCAGTAAAATACACTGCCTAAGTACCGGCGGCTTCATAGTACCTGCTTGCGAATTTGTTAAATTTGCACAACTGTTTATCGTCAAAATTGCGTTTCGCAATTACCTATAAAGATGATGTTTTGACCCCAACATCATCATAAGAATAAAAATATATGTGAGGAATAAAATGGCAGGAAAATTTTACGCGGTGAGAGTCGGAAGAACTCCGGGTATATATCTTAGCTGGGATACATGCAGGAAGAACATTGACGGCTTCTCCGGTGCGGTGTACAAGAGCTTCAAGACCAAGGCGGAGGCGGAGGCGTTCATGGGCGCAGGCGCGGCAGAGAACGTGAGCATGTCAGGAAGCGGAAGTGTAGTGGAAAAAGCAGCAGGGTACACAGCTTCCGAAAAAAAATCTGTCAATGAAGAATTGGACAGCCTTCCATATGCCTTTGTCGACGGTTCATACAACGCAGCCACGAAGGTCTACGGCTATGGCGGATTCCTGGTGCATGATGGTGTGCGCGAGGTTCTTCAGGGACATGACGATGACCCGGAGATGGCATCCATGAGGAATGTATCGGGTGAGGTCGGAGGAAGCATGGCAGCCATACAGCGTGCGATTGAGCTTGGAATAAAGGAGCTTGTAATCTATTACGACTATATGGGTATTGAGATGTGGGCTGACGGCTCGTGGAAGAGAAATAAGAAGGGAACCATAGCGTACCACGATTACATACAGTCGGTAAAAAATGAAATTAAGCTTCATTTCGTTAAGGTAAAAGGACACTCGGGAGTAGAAGGCAATGAGGAGGCGGACAGGTTGGCGAAGGAAGCCGTGGGGATAATATAAAGAGAATCAAATTATATAATCAATAAAAGCATGGCCGATGACACGGACATGCTTTTATTTCTATATAATGTGTTATTTATTGACAGCAGAGTCGGCGTTGATTATTTCCTGAATCTGTGACAGAAGATTATCGTAGTTTTCCTGATTGTCGACACCGCCAAGCAGAGGTTCGCCTATTATATTGCCGTGTCTGTCGACAAGAATTGTTGTAGGGAATGCCATGATACCTGAGGCATACTTTCCGGCCTCTGAATCAGAGTCGAAGTATATGTTTCTGTAATTGGCATTTTTGCTTTCAAGAAGGGCTTTTGCTTCTTCAATGCCGGTCTTGTTGCCATCGAGAGTTTCTGTGTTGATGCCGATTAACTCACCGCCCATGCTCTTAAGGGTCTCATTGAGCTCGTTGAGCTTAGAGAGCTCCTCAACGCATGGCTTACAGCCGTTAAACCAGAAGTTAAGTACTGTTACGGCGTTTTCCGAGAAGATACCATCATCTACATCATTTCCATCAAGATCTTTTCCGGTAAAGCCCGGGAAAACATTTTTGGAAACGACATCTGTTCCTTCTGCAAAGCCGCCTGCCTCAGAGATCTTGTTCTGGATTTCGGTGATATTTTTTTCGATGGAGCGGATTTCTTCAATATCTGTCCTTAAAACTGCCAGTTGTTCGTCGGTGAATTGATCCTTGGCACCTTCAACAGTGCTTGAGAGAAAATCTGCGTAGTCCATGTTCTGGTCGGCAGTGATATTGTCCTTGTTCATAAGTGAAAATGCCTTATTCCATGCGTCACTGTGTTCGCTGAAAAGAAGGTTTTCCTGCTGATAGAGGTCGTCAAGCTTGGCGGTAAGTTCATCCGTGCTCTCAGTGGAAAGCTCACTTGAACTTTGAGGCTGTGTGGCGGAAGATTGCTCGCTTGTGTCAGAGGATTTGCCGGAGCAGCCTGTGATGGCGAGGGTAAGTGTTAAAGTTACGGCTAAAGTAATAAATTTTTTGTTTCTCATGATGAATCTCCTTAAAATGTTATTTTTTTACTTTTCGGTATTGGTCTTTTTTTCACCAAAACCGTATTTATAGCAGACTGCGTCAGCAGGACATGCCTTGATACATGCACCGCATCGTATGCATTCAGGATGGTTTGGTGTTTTTGTTACGTTTACATCCATCTTACATGCGCGGGCACATTTTCCACAATTGATGCACTTATTTTTATCAACCTGTATGCTCAACAGGGATACCTTGTTAAAAAGCGAATATATGGCACCCAGAGGGCATATCCACTTACAGAACGGTCTGTAAAAAATAATGCTTAATATAATAAAAAGTATAAGTATAGAACTCTTGAAGGTAAAGAGCCTGCCCAGTGCCGAACGGATTCCGGAGTTGGTGAGGGAAAGCGGAATTGCTCCTTCAAGCACACCTTGCGGACATATATACTTACAGAAAAACGGATCGCCCATACCGATTGAGTTGGTAACAACGATAGGCAGTAAAATTACAAACACCGCAAGTATTATATACTTGATATAGCGCAAAGGCTTAAGCTTTGCCGTGGAGAACTTTTTTCCCGGTATTTTATGCAGAAGCTCCTGAAACCATCCGAATGGGCAGAGAAAACCGCAGACAAATCTGCCAAGGAGCACTCCGATAAGTATAAAAAAACCGGTTATATAGTACGAAAACTTAAATTTTGAGGAACCCACTACTGCCTGAAAAGCACCTATCGGGCATGCACCTGATGCCGCCGGGCAGGAATAACAGTTAAGTCCAGGTACACATACAGACTTCATGCTACCGCGGTATATGGTTCCTTTAAAAAGATTGGGCAGATGGATATTGGTCAGCAGAGCTGCCGCAAGCTGAATCCATCCACGGAATTTTGCAGCTGCTTTTGAAAAAATATTTGTTTTTTTATCCAATTCCAACACACTCCAGACATAATTTTATTGCTTTGCTAAGTACCGTTGCAATTTCTCCGCGATAAGCACCGTATATAATCATGGCAATTCCGGCACACAGCAGGACAATTTGTGTGATTGCTTTTGCTCGGGTTTTCAAATTGATACCACCTTTCTACTGTATATTTTGCAGGTCAATACAACTGCAGCAGGGCTTAAAGATAATATTGACCTTTTCATAACATCATTTTACAATAGTTGGTGTAAAATCTTTGTTAAGAAATCAGGCGGCAGGAGAATATTATGAGACTGTTAATAATAGAGGATGAAAAGAAACTATGTGATACTATCGCAAAGAGCCTGCATGCTTCAGGTTATGAGACAGATGTCTGTTACGACGGAAATGAAGCATTGGAGATGGTTTATTCGGAGGAATATGATCTGATTGTGCTGGACTTAAATCTGCCCGGCACGGACGGAATGGAGATACTAAGACAGTTAAGGGAGCATAATGAGGAAACAAGAGTGCTGATATTATCTGCGCGGAGTCAGATTGCGGATAAGGTGCGGGGGCTGGACGCAGGAGCAAATGATTACATGGAAAAACCTTTTCATCTTCAGGAACTGGAAGCACGCATCAGAAGCCTTACACGGCGCAGATTTATACAGAATGATATATGCTTAGAATGCGAGGGGGTAAGATTTGATACAAGGGAGAGAGCTGCGTATGTGGGGGAAGAGAAGATAACACTCACAAGAAAGGAGAACGGCATACTTGAGTATCTGCTGCTTAACCAGGGCAGACCGGTGAGCCAGGAGGAGCTGATTGAGCATGTGTGGGATGCAAATGTTGACAGCTTAACAAGTTCAATTCGTGTGCACATGTCTTCACTTAGAAAGAAGCTTAAAGCAGCATTAGGTTATGATCCGATTGTGAATAAAATTGGTGAAGGATATAGAATAGGAGGTAACGCGTGAAAAGAATCTCGCTTCAATGGAGGCTGACTTTGTTTACGGCTCTGCTTATTGCCGCTGTCTGCATAAGCCTTAATTTCCTTTTATACAGAAACGGAGTCTATTATATAGATTCCCTTCAAAGCACAGTGATAGATTATAATGGTTCAGGTGAGAATATTTATATTGATATTCCTGACAGCCAGTGGGATGATTTCGCAGATAAGTTCTCGATACAGATATTTGATACGAAGGCGGGATATCGGAGAAGAGGATGGCTGATTACTGCAGTTGTTACGATTCTAGGTGGTGCGGTGACATATTTTGTGAGCGGACGTGCCCTTAAGCCGCTCAAAGAGTTTTCGGAAAGGGTAGAAAATGTGCAGGCGCGTAACATGACGGATTGTGCCATAGATGGAAAAGGGGTGCCGGAGTTCAGGAAACTGAGTGACTCATATAATGAGATGCTTGTCAGATTGTCTGATGCATTTGAAATACAGAGACAGTTCACGGGAAACGCAGCTCATGAGCTCAGGACACCACTGGCAATTATGCAGGCTCAACTGGAATTATACAATTCCGCGGAGCATCAGGGGAATGATGCCGACACAGCTGAAGTAATAAAGATGGTGACTGAACAGACAGAGAGGCTTAGCAGTCTTGTGGGTACTCTTCTTGATATGAGCGAGCTGCAGACGGTGGAACGCTCAGATAATATTGAGGTGAATTCTTTGATTGATGAGGTAGTGGCAGACCTTGAGCCTCTGGCTGAGAAAAGAAATATAGAGCTTGTGGCGGAGGCGGATAAGTGTGATATATATATAATGGGAAGCGATATACTCATATACCGTATGATATATAATCTGACCGAGAACGCTATAAAATACAATAAAGATAACGGAAAAGTCAGGATATCGGCATACAAGGATAACGGCCGTGTAATTATTCTTGTGGAAGACACCGGGAATGGAATTCCATGTGAGTACAGGGAAAAGATATTCGAGCCGTTCTTCCGGGTGGATAAATCGAGAAGCCGTGAGCTTGGAGGTGTTGGTCTTGGACTTGCCCTTGTCAGAGAGATTGTAAGGCTGCATGGCGGAAGCGTCTCGGTAAAAAAGAGTGGTAAAGAGGGAACTGTCCTTGAAATTGAACTGCCGGGCAGGATATAATATAGCGACATGCATTGTGCTGCCATACAAAAGGTATTGATAAATTACAGGTATGGCAGTATAATTTTGATGAGAGGTTAGGCAAAACTAATAATGTAGGAGCGGGCTGTATTAAACAGCCCGTTTTTTGCTGAGTGATTTCATGTAGAACAGTCCAACCGCATCAGCGAGGAACCATCCGATAGGAATGGCAAGCCATATTCCGGTCACGCCGATGGTATCGACGGCTGACAGCACATACGCGAGGAGAACTCTTGCGCCGAGGGATATGACTGTAAGCACCACGGACATTCCGGCTCTCTTGACTGCGCGGTAATAGCCGTAGAGCAGGAAGAGGAAGCCTATTCCTATATAGAAGGCACCTTCGATTCTGAGGTAATGAACCCCGGCGGCAATTACCTTTGTCTCCGACGCATCTATGAATATTCTCATGAGAGGCGCGGCAAAAATAAAGACCGCGGCGGATATTACGAGACTGAAAACT
>CAKRIL010000020.1 GCA_934343915.1 uncultured Lachnospiraceae bacterium
CTTAACTTCTCCTTCGTGAGAAAGAACTCCGTACAAATCAATCAGCATAAAAACCTCTTCTTTTAATCACACGCAGACTATTATATCCACTGTGAACAGATTTGTCAACTACTTTTTATTTACATATATTACTTTACGAGCTCTAATGTCTCCTGAGCAATCTTGAGCTCTTCGTTGGTAGGTATAACCATAACCTTAACCTTAGAATCAGGTGTGGAGATTACAACCTCCTCGCCTCTCTTATCGTTAGCTGCGTCATCAATCTTGATACCAAGGAATGTGAGTGCGCTGCAGATATCCTTTCTTGTTCTCTTGTCATTCTCACCTACACCTGCTGTGAACACGATAGCGTCAACGCCGTCCATAGCTGCCGTGTAAGCACCAATGTACTTGATTACTCTGTACTTGAATGCTTCAAGAGCTACCTCTGCATTGTGGTTGCCCTCATCTGCTGCCTTCTGTACATCACGGAAATCACTTGATACACCGCTCATACCGAGAACACCGGACTTCTTATTGAGCATTGTAATCATCTCATTGATGGTCTTGCCTTCCTTATTGGCGATGAACTGGATAACTGAAGGATCGATATCACCGCTTCTTGTTCCCATAATAAGTCCCTCAAGCGGTGTAAGTCCCATGCTTGTATCTACGCACTTGCCATTGACAACTGCTGAAAGAGAACCGCCGTTGCCAAGGTGACATACGATAACCTTGGAGTTATTAGGATCAAGGTTGCCGAACTCAATTGCTCTCTTGGAAACGAATGCATGGCTTGTTCCGTGGAAGCCGTACTTACGGATGCCGTACTTCTCATAGTACTCATGAGGAATAGCATACATATAAGCCTTCTCAGGCATTGTCTGATGGAATGCTGTATCCCATACAGCCACATTAGGTGTACCAGGCATAGCTGCCTCTGCTGCCTCAATACCGATGAGGTTAGCAGGATTATGTAAAGGTCCAAGGTCAAAGCACTCACGGATAACTGCCTTAACATCCTCATTGACGATAACTGATGTGCAGTACTTCTGGCCTGCATGAAGTACTCTGTGTCCGACAGCGCCGATTTCCTTAACATCTGAAATTACACCGTGAACAGGATCAACAAGCATGTCAAGAACAAGCTTAACTGCTACGTTGTGGTCAGGCATTGGCTGCTCGATTACGGCACTATCCTTTCCTGCCGGCTTATGTGTGAGCTTAGAGCCCTCAATACCGATTCTCTCAACAAGACCCTTAGCAAGAACATCCTGTGTATCCATATCGAATAACTGATACTTAAGTGATGAACTTCCACAGTTTAAAACTAAAATCTTCATTAATAAATTCCTCCAAAATAAATATGTATTACTGCATCTGAGCCTGTACTGCCGTGATTGCAACTACACCTACGATATCACTTGCAGAACATCCTCTTGAAAGGTCATTGACAGGCTTAGCGATCCCCTGAAGCATAGGGCCGTAAGCTTCTGCCTTGGCAAGTCTCTGAACGAGCTTGTAACCGATGTTGCCTGCATCAAGGTCAGGGAAGATAAGAACGTTAGCCTGTCCTGCAACATCACTGCCCGGAGCCTTGGAAGCACCAACTGAAGGAACCATAGCTGCATCAGCCTGAAGCTCTCCGTCAAGCTTAAGCTCAGGAGCGAGCTCCTTGGCGATTCTTGTAGCCTCTGCTACCTTATCTACATCTGCATGCTTAGCACTGCCCTTTGATGAGTGGCTGAGCATAGCAACCTTAGGCTCTGCGCCAACTAAGAACTTGAAGCTCTCTGCTGAAGAAACGGCGATAACTGCAAGCTCCTCAGGAGTAGGATTCTGGTTAAGTCCACAGTCACCGAATACAAATGTTCCGTTCTCGCCGTACTCGCAGTTAGGAACGTCCATTACGAAGAATGCGGAAGCAATCTTTGAACCCGGCTTAGTCTTAACTATCTGAAGTGCAGGTCTTAATGTATTGGCTGTTGAGTGGCAGGCACCTGATACAATACCGTCTGCTGCGCCGCTCTTTAACATCATACATGCATAGAACATATAATCTGTTGTGAGAAGTCTGCGTGCCTCCTCAGGAGTCATTCCCTTATTCTTTCTGAGCTCAACTAAAGCATCAACATACTCGTCAAGCTTGTCTGATGTGTTAGGATTGATAACAGTAGCACCTGATACCTCAAGTCCCTTGCTGTTAGCCTCAACCTCCTCAGGTGTACCGAGAACTACTACATCAGCGATATCTTCTTTAAGAATTGTCTCAACAGCTTCCCAAGTTCTTCTGTCCATGGACTCAGGTAACACGATTGTCTTTCTCACTGCTCTTGCTTTTTTCTTAATTTCATCAATAAATGCCATAATAAAATGACTCCTTTCAGGTAAAAATTCGGCTTTGTCATAAAAGCCCATTGATAGTATCATTATACTCCTTATGTTTATTGTATACAAGAATATTTTTTCAAAATCAAGGGAAAATAAGATATGTTTTAAATTAAATACAATTTATTTTCTGTATTACTGAAGTCTGAGCGCCTGTACGAGGTATCTGAGATGGAACTGTCTCTCCTTCATGACACAGGTTGACAGCGTAAGCACCTTGTCATCGCCCGAGAATACCACATCATCATCAAACAGCTTAAGCTCACTCTCAAGCGCCCTCACATTCTCAAGATAATTAAGGAGATTCTCCTTCCTTGAAAAGTCATAGTTCAAAAGCTGATGTGCATTGTTGGTCTGATAAGCCGCAAATATTTTGTACACATACACTGTCTCCTCGGTATATATGAACACATACTTATTCTCATCAAAGAACTGTTCATCCTCATACTTATGAAGGTCTGAGAACATCGTGCCGTCACGCATGTTATGACCATAGATTACCGTCTGCGGATCGGAAAAATCCTTGGAATTATAGTTCTCCGTATATATGCAGCCCGGGTACCCCTCGCTTCCGTCAACATTGTGCTCAAGATAATATGCATTGTCAGTCGGATGCTGGAACACAGGATAATCCACGTTCGTATTCGGAATATAAATCCATGCATATATATCCTCCGACACCTCACTGTGAAGCATGTCAAAGTCTATATTCTTCTCAGGAACCTCAACGCCATACTTTACGGCAAGCCTCGCTGCCTCCCTCTTATACTCCTCAATCACGGCTCCGGTGCTCTCAGTCTCATCATCCGCGTCATCACCTTCCGTAACCGCCTCCACGGTGGTAGACTGTGCAAGCTTCTCATATATCCTCTCAGACTTCCACCTCTTGTACTGCCCTGCGGCAAGAATCACGATACACACCAGCATACAGACTAGTGCTGCGATTCCGATTATATATCTGACCTCTATTTTTTTCTTACCTGATTTCTTCATATATTATTCCGCCTTAAATTTACTGCCTTTAATTTTAATACTTTCACGCGGCACACACAAGTCCCAAAAGACATTTACATTCATCTTCCGATGGGATATAATCATATAAATCACATTTTGGCACGGCAGATGCCGTAACATCATATTTTAGGAGTTTGCATGACTACCACAGCAATTATCGCGGAATTCAATCCGCTCCACTTAGGACATGAATATATTATAAATAAAGCAAGAGAGCTCACACATGCCGACTGCATTGTTGTGGTGCTCAGCGGCAGCTTCACACAGCGCGGCGATATTGCCGTTGCCCCGAAAAGCGTGCGCTCTGCCGCCGCCATTGCAAGCGGTGCAGACCTTGTATTCGAGCTTCCGTTCGCTTATGCAGCGTCAAGCGCCGAATATTTTGCCTCGGGCGCAGTCACCCTGTTAAATTCCGTCGGAGGTATTGATTACCTTGTCTTCGGTGCGGAGAATGATGATATATCCATGCTCTCGTCAGCCGCCGATACACTGCTGTGCGAACCTCCGCTTTTTAAGCATACCTTGAACGCTGCTCTTTCACAGGGCATGTCATTTCCTGCCGCGAGAGAGAAGGCGTTCATAAGCTGCGGAGGAGCTGCGGATGTGTTCACTCCCAACAACACGCTCGCAATCGAGTACATCAAGGCTTTAAAAAGACTCAGCTCTCCAATACAGCCAATCGCCGTAAAGCGCGCAGGCTCGGGCTACAACGACAGAGAATACTCTGCCATGAAGGGCTTTATATCCGCGTCCGCGTTCAGGGAGCACATCGCACACACTCTCTCGACAGACGAGCTCTCAGCATTTCTGAACGAGACGCTCCCGACGGAAAGCTCCAATCAGCTCATGGCAGCTTACTGCAAGTGCTTTCCCGTATTTAACGATGACTTTTTTATCCTGCTACGCTACGCAGTCTTAATGAACCGCGGCAGGCTCACCTCATACACCGATTTCACCGAGGCTTTATCTAACCGTGTCAACAATCTGATTGACCGATGCGGAAACGAACTGTTTTCCGGAAGCTATGAGAATTTCATATTAAAATTAAAGACCAAGGACATGACCGCCGCAAGAATCAAGCGTGCCATGCTTCACCTCTTGACAGGTTACACTGATTCCGTACAGGCAATCGCCACGGACTACTTAAAAAAATGTCAGCTCCCATACGCGCGCATTCTCGCCATGTCGGGAGTCGGTAAGACCTTCATCAGCGCAATAAAAAAAGGCTGTGATATTAAGCTTATCAACAGCCTTGGCAAATCAATATCCGCGCTCGATGAGAACGCGCGCACACTCATTCATTTCGATATACTCTCCTCCGACATCTATTCGGCGGTCGTAAAAGCAAAGTTCAACCACACTCTGCCGGATGAGTACAGGGCGGGAGTTGTGCGAATCCCATAATCACAGAAGCGTTCCGTCGCCCCTCGGAATCTCGTCCTCACCGCACACAGCCCTGACGGAGTCCTCCTCAGGCATGAGCATGCTTAAGATGCGGTGCTTCTCATCATCGTTTTTGGCATCCTTATACTTAAAAATCATTTCTTCCTTCTGTGCCTCCGTAAGACCGTTGTATCCGGTCATAAGGCGTTCGTCCATCGCAAGTGCTTCCATAAAACCAAAGGGATAGCCGCCAATACCAGCCATCCCTTCCATAGGCATACCATTAAAATCCATGCCGTGTACCTCGCTTTCATAACATTTTAACATGGCAAAGCCTGTTTAACGGCTTTACCTGTTATCCTTATGTATTATTACACGGCATATCACATTCTATTCTTCCTCAGAGCTTCCCTCTGTCTCACCATCAGCCGGCGAAGGTATCTCTACACCCGGAAAATTCACAGGTATTCCGTTCACCTCAACCATATCCTCAATTCTTATGGTCAGATAAGGTATTCCATCTATTATTCTTGTATCTACAAGGTCCGTCCTGTCAGGCTTAACCCTGATTGTGACAGCAGGTGATTTTACTTCGAACTTTCTTGTCTCAACAATATTCGTAGCCTGAAGCGGTGTCTGCTCTCCCGCCTGACTGTCATAGCATCTGTCGAACCGCTCGAGAAGCTCATTCTCGACACCACTGTCGGAGAGAATCTGCTTGACCTCATGCTTATTGAGTGCAAGAGGCTCGGGCTCCTCCTTGGTCTCCTCTATCTTATTGTTTATAATCTCATGAATATTCTTTACAACCTCGAAATCACATTCCTCTCCAAGCGCTTCCTCTATCACACTGTTGAAGGTATCCCTCTGATTTCCCGCGGACATCGGAATATTGCAGCCGAGCACCGGCTCTGCGAAGTCAAGCCTGAGCTCATCTGGCTTAGCCGTATAATACAGAAGGCTGTGTATATCAGTGCTTCTGTCATTGAATGCCGGAAACAAAAAGGCAATATTAGGCATGTCAACAACCCAGTCCCTTACTCTGTTCCTGAAGCAGCCCTCCGAAGCAAAGTATGACAAGCCCGGCTTGGTAAGAGACACAGGACATATACAGCAGAGAATATGTGAGTACACCTCATCCGAAGCATCCTCCATCTCAATATTGTCCGTAGTCTTTCCCGGAACGTCATACGCCTGATGTATGAGAAGAATCAGGTAATTGTCAACCGTGTCATAGTTCTCGATAACGCGGTCATAGAACATATGAAGCACCTCATCGTCCTTAAGTTCTGTCTCGCGAAGCTTCATAAGAAGTGCATACTTCTCACCGTTTAACTCCTCATCAAGAGGAAATTCCATATTAAGAAGATTCTTTCCGAGGCTTCCGGACAGACTCTTCTTAAATATTGAAAAGTACTTAAACAGATCCTCCTCCGGAAGTGCAAGAAAAGCCTCCTTAAACTCTGTCACCTTGTTCTTCTCACCATCCACATAGCAGCCGCATATGCGGGATATTGAGCTTTTGTCTTCCTTAAATGTCTTTTTTATTTCAGCAATTTCTTTTGAGTTCATCTTTTACCACCATACTGCATATTAGTTCTTAAAGCTGTGAATAGGCGCAGGTATTCTTCCTGCACGACTTACGAACGCGGAGCAGTCAAATGAATTCACAGGCATAATCGGAGCATATCCCAAAAGACCTCCGAATTCCACTGTCTCCCCAACTCCCTTTCCTATAACAGGAATAATCCTTACCGCCGTAGTCTTCTGATTAACCATACCGATTGCGGCTTCGTCAGCGATAATTCCCGAAATAGTGCTTGCCTTGGTGTCTCCCGGAATAGCTATCATATCAAGACCTACCGAGCATACACAGGTCATTGCCTCGAGCTTCTCAATCGTGAGTGCTCCCGCAAGAACGGAATCAATCATTCCCTGATCCTCACTGACAGGAATGAACGCACCGCTCAAGCCTCCTACATATGAGGAAGCCATAACTCCGCCCTTCTTAACCTGATCATTTAAAAGTGCAAGTGCAGCCGTTGTTCCCGGTGCTCCTGCTCTCTCAAGTCCTATCTCCTGTAAAATATCAGCAACAGAATCTCCGATTGCAGGAGTAGGCGCAAGTGAAAGGTCAATTATTCCGAATGGAATGCCAAGACGCTTGGATGCCTCCTGCGCAACAAGCTGTCCGACTCTCGTTATCTTAAATGCCGTCTTCTTAATAGTCTCACAGAGCACCTCGAAGCTCTCGCCTCTCACCGTCTCAAGCACATGCTTTACAACGCCCGGTCCACTGACACCTACATTGATGATGGCATCATCCTCGGACACACCGTGGAAGGCACCTGCCATGAACGGATTATCGTCAGGAGCATTGCACAGAACTACAAGCTTGGCACAGCCAAGAGAATCCTTCTCCTTCGTAGCCTCCGCAGTCTCCCTTACAATCTCACCCATAAGTCTTACGGCATCCATATTGATTCCGGTCTTGGTTGAACCGACATTTACTGAGCTGCATATAAGCTCTGTTGATGCGAGTGCCTGTGGAATTGAGCGGATAAGCAGTTCATCGCTCTTTGTCATTCCCTTGCTTACGATTGCGGAATAACCGCCTATGAAGTTGACACCAACCTCATGTGCCGCCTTATCAAGTGTCTTGGCGATCGTAACATAATCCTCAGGCTTCTTACAGCATGCCGCACCGACAAGCGAGATAGGTGTAATGGAAATTCTCTTATTAACGATAGGAATTCCGAAGTCCCTCTCGATTTCCTTTCCCACCTTCACAAGGTCTTTTGCAACCGTCGTAATCTTGTTATATATCTTTTCATTCGTAACAGAAAGGTCTGCATCTGAACAGTCTAACAGGTTAATACCAAGTGTGATTGTACGCACATCAAGGTTCTCCTGTTCAATCATCTTATTAGTCTCATTTACCTCAAAAATGTTAATCATGATATTCTCCTAATCTATACTTTATTTTAAAGCTCAGGTGTTACATTATCAGATTCTATGCATCTTTGTGAAGATTTCCTCATGCTGGCACTTAATCTTAACACCAATAGATTCTCCGAGCTTATCAAGATCCTCCGTAATCTCGGCAAACGGCTTAGCAGCCTTCTCCATATCAACAATCATCATCATATTAAAATATTCCTGAACAATCGTCTGTGAAATATCAAGAATGTTCACTCCGCTATCCGCAAGATATGTACATACCTTCGCAATAATACCTACTGTGTCCTTACCTACTACCGTAATAATTGTCTTGTTCATGGTGTTATCCCTTTCTGTTGTTGGTTTCATCCTGTTTTAATTTATAATAAGATAATGAAAATCATTACCAATATTATCAATATTTACAATGTTTATTACCGATACTGCTCAATCACAGCGTAATAATATGGCTCGGCTTATCGCGCCCTGCCACACTTATCCTGAAATCTCCGGATTTATACTCGCTTGCGCTCATATCAATCTCTGTTCTCACTGTCTCATAGGCAAGATCCGGATAATTATTTTCCTTGCTCAGATGCCCTAATAAAATCTCCTGCACCTGATTGCCAAGCAGCCGGTCAATAAGATGTCCCGCTGCGTCGTTGGAAAGATGTCCCTTCTCACCAAGTATTCTCTGCTTCAGCGGATACGGATACGGTCCTGTTTCAAGCATTCTTATATCATGGTTTGCCTCAAGAACCATACAGTTGACTCCGGAGAAGCTGTCCACTATGTAATCATTATACACTCCGAGGTCTGTAACAAGCCCGAATGACTTATTGCCCGACTCAACACGGAATGCACACGGACACAGCGCGTCATGTGACGTTGCTACTGCCCTCACCTTGAGCGTACCTACCGTAAAATCGTGGTCACACTCCACGGCATTATATATATCCTCAGGCATCCTTCCAAGATTGGTATTCCTGATTCCGTTGATGGTTCCCCATGTCGCGTATATCGGTATCTCACTCTTGCGCTCGACAACGCCTAGTCCCGAGATATGGTCTGAATGTTCATGTGTAACCAGTATTGCATCTATATCCGAGAGGGAAAGCTCCAGCTTATGAAGCCCCTCCTCAACCTTCTTTTTGCTGATTCCCGTATCAATAAGAATATGGGTATCATCATCACCTACATATATACAGTTGCCGCTGCTTCCGCTGGCAATTGTCATTACTCTCATCGTTAATCCTCATTTCTAAACAGCTTTACGCTCTATGTTATACATTTTCGCTCTTTCCGTCAATGGTTATTTTGCCCTTTCCGGTGGTCTTTGAAATGTACATGGCTCTGTCCGCATTGTCTATTACGGATGCCTGCTCAGAACTCTGTTCAGGATAGAAGCTTACTCCGGCACTTGTATTAATATATACCGAATGTTCGCCCATGGTAATTTCCTTTTCCCTGATTTCCTTATGTATCTGCTCAACAACGGTGATAACTTCATCATACTCCTTATTGATAAATAATATTACGAACTCCTCGCCGCCGTATCTGTATCCCGCAGTGCCGTGCTCCTCCGAGATTTTTCTTATTATTGCCGATACAGCCACAATAACGGCATCTCCGAAGAGATGTCCGTAGGTATCATTAATCGACTTGAAGTTATCAATATCGAACATTGCCGCAGCCACGCGCTCTTTTTTTAACTCATCATCCGCATGCCTGTACTTTTCCATGAACTTATTGAGAATACGTCTGTTGTACAGTCCCGTAAGTCCGTCCCTCTTTGCGAGGTTCTCGAACTGCATATACAGGAAGGCATTGTTCATTCCTACCTGAAGCTCTGATAAAATATTATCAAAGAATGTATCCCTGTGCATAAAGAAATCCTGCTCATTATCACATATCACATATACTCCTGCACGTCTTCCGTCAACTAATATAAGCTTGGCTGCAAACGAGAAGATATGCTCGTTTTTCAAAAAAGAATATTCTGAATGCTTTACATTATTACATATGAATGTATGACCGTCAGAAATCTTCTCGATGAACTCATCCGATGTGAACGTATCAAAAAGCAGTCTGCTGGTCTCATCCTTAATTTCCCCGTACATCTTGTATCTTACATCCATATCATAGAGAGGATTGCTTCTCTTATAGTCCTCATAGATGCTCTTTTCATCCTCACATATCTTAAGCATTCCGGCACATCTTACATCCATACTGCTTATAAGCTTCTGTGAGAAGAACTCATCGATTTTGACCATATCAAATGCCTCGGTAAAGAAGTGCAGCATATCATTCTGAAAGCTCACTTCAATATTGTTGGCATTAATCTTTCGGTTGGCGCTCTCAAGCTCTATACGCTTAAGTCCGAGCTGCTCATTTACATAATACAGCTTCTCCTGCTTTTCCATAATCTCCTTGTTGTTGTCCATCGCCTTGTCAATTATTCTCTCCTTGGCAAGAACAGCATTATCGAACCTCTCATACCGGCTTCCGATATGCTCAAGTGTCGAAAACATCGCAATGTCAAAGGCTGCAAGCATTACAATCGAGTTGATCACATATGTTATGGATGTATCCATAATCGCATACACCGCACCCATAATAATAATCGGAATATTCATAATCACGCCATGAATGAATATAACTCCTCTGTCCGTCAGGTCGAAAAATATTCCAAGCTCGAGTGCAATGCACATATACATAATGATATATATGGCATACTCGTAATTTCTGTAATCATCATGCATTACTAACATAGAAATAATACACAGCTGAACGAACTTAAGTGCAAATATGAATCTTGTGTTCTTAAAAAAATCCGATGTTCTGAATGCCTGCTCCACAATCAGCACACAGCATATAATCGCAGCACGCATAAACGCCGGAGCTCCGATTGAGAAGCTCTGAAAAGTCTCTATAAGCAGGTATACAATGAGCAGAATCAGTGCCGGGAAGTGACGCTTCGCGAAGTTTTTCTGTAATTCGATTATTTCTTCTTTTTTGTACATGTGAATATTATCTCCAATACAATTCTATTTTGTCACCTGCCGAAACAGGAGCCGTGAAAGGTACCTTCTCACCGTTAAGAGTCGTGATAAGCTCCGTTCCCCCCGGTGTCTTTAAATCGAACGGATAAAAGTCAAATACATCCACGAAGGTATATCTGCTCTTGCCCGAAAGAACCACTGATGAATTATTCACTGAAATTGTAATGCTTACAGGCTCGGCTGCCTCCTCCGGCTGTGCTTCATTTTCCGGGGTGCTCTTTGCCTGTATGCCTGTCTGCTTTAGCTGTTCAACACTCTCCTCAGGTTCAGCTTCATGATATGTGACATTAAAATTCTCATACACTATGGTATCCGCTTCGGCTTCAACGTTGTTCACAAGTATTGTTATTCCCTGAGTGCTGACATCCATAAAGTCAAAGAGCTGCTTTACCGTATAGTAATTCTCCATAATGATATCGTCACCCGGCTTGATATCATAGTCAGCACCTTTCAGTTCACCATTCACATATGCGAACTTCGGACACACGATAAGCTTGTCATTGACCACGAAATTGACGGTGCTCTTATACTCCTCAAGTTCACCTATGGTGATATGCCCCGCCTCTCCGGCTGTCGATTCCCTTATTTCAATCTGGTCATTATGTGCAATCCTTGCATTCATGCTGCTCTCACGTCCGTTCAAAAGTATCGACGCTGCATCTCCGGTCGAGCCCCTTACAAGTCTCGACTTGCCGTTCACGGTGAACGACAGCTCCTTTCCTCGTCTTGGGAAAATGCTCTCATTAGGCATTCCCGACTGCATCACCGCGTCAACTATGGACAGATGGTTATTGTCATAGAGCTTTACGCGCTCCCCATTCACTGTAGCAAATATAAAGTTACTCTTCTGATTATAGTAATTAATACATATTCCGATTGGTGTTACAAGCAGGGCATCCTTCTTTACACTCTCGGTAACGAAGTCTATGCTTGTGAGAACCTCCTCGCCTCTTACTGCAACACGCTCATGGGCTATCTTAAGCCTGTCCGCAATCTTGTCGGTAAAGCCCGGGAACTTTCCGCCTCCGCCGACCACGAATACGGCACTTACAGGCTTATCGCCGTTAAGCTCACATATCTTGTCTGCTACATCATCCGCAATCTTGGTGAGCTGTGCATCAAGCAGCTTATGTACCTCTTCCGCTGCGAGCTTATGGGTAATTCCCATTATATCTTTGTATGTAATGGTCTTTTTCTTTCCGGCTGCAAGCTTAATCTTCTCAGCCGATGCGAAGTCCACAAGGTACTCCTTTGCAATTATCTCGGTGAGTTCATCGCCGGCAGCAGGTATCATTCCGTATGCAACGACGCTTCCGTCCTTCGTAAGACATATATCGGAGGTTCCCGCACCGACATCGACAAGGGCGATATTGAGAAGTCTGTACTGCTCAGGTATCGCTACATTCATTGCTGCAATAGGCTCCAGTGTAAGGTTGGCAACTGTAAGTCCGGCATAGTCAACCGCCGCATACAGACCATCAACAACCTCCTCAGGGAGGAATGTTGCAAGAAGGTCTATGCCTATCTTCTCAGCTTTATGTCCATCCAGATTATTGATGGCATAATCATTAAGATAATATCTTACAGGTGTGTAGCCCACACAGTAGAACTTATACTTTTCGCCCTTAAGATTGAGTTCCTTATGAGCCTTCTCGACAGCAATCAGTTCAAGCGAGTATATATTCTCGGCATTCACTCTCACTTCTCCCTCGAATTCAACATCCTCATGAACCTGCACGGTGCGGAGAACTCGTCCGGCAGCAGCTATGCAGACTTCCTTTAATTTCTTACCGGTGCAGACCTCAAGCTCATGCTTAACACTTCTTATCGTGTCCCCTACCTTATTGATGTCATGAATCTGTCCATCAAGCATTGCTCTGGTATCGTGCTCCTTAGATACGATTGCAGCCGCCTGAAAGCGTCCGTTCTTCATATACCCCACCGTACCAACAACATTCCTTGTTCCGATATCGAGTCCGAATACAAAATCGTCCGGACAATAAATTGTCTCGCTCATACCCTATCTCCACCTGACTTCTTTTCTTTTAGAACAGCCTCTATCCTGTTCTCCAGCTCCGCACTGTCCGAGGAATTATCTATCACATATTTACAATGCTTTCTAAATTCTTCATCCGACAGCTGATTTGCCATTATATCAAGGCATTTCTCCCTTGAATAGCCCCTGCTGTCCATCAGCCTTCTTATACGCTCCTCATAAGGAACATATACATACCAAAATTCCTCACATATACTGCTGTATCCTGCCTCTATAAGAAGTGCTGCCTCCACAAATGCGTACTCATATATACCCTTTTTCTCTGCTTCGGCAATTCTTTTTTTGACCTCCTGCATCGTAAGCGGATGTATGACTGCATTGACCTTGGCACACAGCTTCTCATCCGTAAATATCGCTGCTGCCATCTTCTTCCTGTCTATGGTACGGTCACTGTCAAGCACGTCTTCTCCGAGCAGCTCCACAACCTGCTTATATGCAGCTCCGCCCGGCAGAATTGTCTCCTTAGCCACGTCATCTGTTCTGATTATAATGCAGTTCGTCAATCTGCTTAATATATCAAGCACGGTCGATTTTCCCGCGCCGACTCCTCCTGTGACACCTATGACTCTCATACATGTGCCTCCGTATATCCGGCTTTAATGTGCTTCAAGCCAGTTATTTCCTTCGTTGGTATCCACAATAAGCGGAACCGCAAGCCTTGCGGCATTCTTCATCTGCTCATCGAGCACAGCCTTAACCGTGTCAATCTCATCCGCCGCAGTCTCAATTAAAAGCTCGTCATGGACCTGTAAAATCAGTCTTGATTTGAGGTTCAGTTCCTTAAGCTTGTGGTATACGCCTATCATTGCAAGCTTAATAATATCTGCAGCCGTTCCCTGAATAGGTGCATTCATTGCCACCCTCTCACCAAAACTTCTCTGCATGAAATTGCTGCTTGAAAGCTCAGGTATAGGTCTCCTTCTGCCGTACATAGTCACGGAATAGCCGTTCTTCCTGGCGCTGTCGACAAGATTGTTGAGGAACTCATGAACCTTAGGATAAGTCTGAAAATACTTCTCTATATACTGTGCCGCTTCTTTTCTTGAAATACTCAAATCCTGACTTAATCCGAATGAGCTTATTCCATATACAATTCCGAAGTTGACCGCCTTCGCATTGCTTCTCTGAGTCTTGGTTACCTCTTCAAGCGGTGTGTTGAACACCTGTGAAGCGGTAATTCTGTGAATATCCTCATCACTGTTATATGCCTCTATAAGGTTCTCATCACCCGACATATGTGCAAGAATTCTGAGCTCAATCTGAGAATAATCCGAATCGAGGAATACATATCCCGGTCTTGGTATGAATACCTGTCTTATCCTGCTTCCAAGCTCCATCCTTATAGGTATATTCTGTAAATTAGGCTCGGTGCTGCTGATTCTTCCCGTAGCCGTGATTGTCTGATTGAATCTTCCGTGTATTCTTCCATCATCCGATATATACTGTAACAGTCCGTCGGCATATGTTGAATTGAGCTTTGTGAGCTGTCTGTATTCCAGCACCTTTCCGACAACCGGATGCTCCGGTGCAAGCTTCTCAAGCACATCCGCCGAGGTTGAATATCCTGTCTTGGTCTTTTTTCCACCCGGAAGTCCCATCTGACCGAACAGAACCTCTCCGAGCTGCTTAGGCGAATTAATATTGAACTGCGTTCCCGCAAGCTCATATACTTCCTTCTCGGCAACGGCAATTCTCTCCTTAAGCATATCTCCGTATGCTATCAGTGCATCCCTGTCCACCAGAATTCCGTTATTCTCCATCTCCTTAAGAGCGTACACAAGAGGCTGTTCTATGGTTGTATACAGTGTATACATGCCTGTCTGCTCAAGCTTTTCCTTGAGAACCGCGTACGATCTTGCCGCAACATACGCATTGTAGCATGCACATACCGCTGTCTTGTCAGACGCAGCGTAAGTTTCCTTACCCATAATGTCCGCTCTCGACTTCACAAGCTGTCCCAAAAAATCTCTTGCAATATCGTCATATCCATATGCATCCTTAAGAGGATTTAACAGATACGCCATAAGCGCCGCATCGAACGCGCCATCCTCCTCTGCTATCGGAATGATATCAAGCTGCTCCTTAAGTGCAATAAAGCAGGAAGCCCTGCCATTCTTATGAAGCGTTCTCACAAGCTCTGCCGCTCTCCCTGAAAGATACTGCTCTGTCACGAAGCCTTCAACCGGAATATAAGCTGTCTCACCGTCACAGCAGCTTACCGAAGCTCCTATCAGTTCACCCGCATCCCCCGGAACCATGAACACACCCACACATGCTGCGGCTTCGCACGCCGTAAGGAATCTCTCCGCCTCGTTAAAATCTTCTATAACCTTAAATTCGTCCTCTAGGCTGCTGTCATTGTATGCATCCGCACTGCTCTCAAAGCGCGACAATATCGACTTGAATTCAAGCTTCTTGAACAGCTGGTATGCCTCCTTGGAGAACATATCCGACATTCCCGCATTGTCTAAGGAATACTCGACAGGTGCCTTGGTATCTATCGTTGCAAGCACCTTGCTCAACTGAGCCTGCTCATAATATTCCTTCAGATTGGTTCTCGCCTTATTAGGCGTAATCTCATCGACATGCTCATATGCACTCTCGATTGAATGATACTTGGATATGATTGCCCCTGCCGTCTTCTCTCCTATTCCCGGAACTCCCGGAATATTATCCGAAGCATCACCCATAAGTGCCTTCATATCTATAAATTCAACAGGTGTAACACCGTATGTCTCAACAACCTGCGCCGTATTGTAATCCTCTATCTCCGTTGTACCTTTTTTTGTCTTAGGAATACGAATCTTAATATTGTCCGTGGCAAGCTGTAAGAGGTCTCTGTCCCCCGATACCACGGACACCATCATGCCCTCTGACTCAGCTCTCTTAGCCAAAGTTCCGAGTATATCATCAGCCTCATAGCCCTCCTTGGTCACAACGCATATGTTCATAGCAGTAAGAGCTTCCTTCATAAGAGGTACCTGCTCTGCAAGCTCAGCCGGCATCGGCTTACGCGTTCCCTTGTATCCGGCGTACATTTTATGTCTGAACGTAGGTGCGCTCAGGTCGAATGCCACCGTGAGAAAATCCGGCTTCTCCTCATCAAGTATCTTGAACATGATATTGAGAAAGCCGTACACCGCATTAGTGTGAAGCCCCTCCGAATTGGTAAGCTCCGGTACTCCGTAAAATGCTCTGTTCAATATACTATGTCCATCTATCAAAACCAGCTTCTTCATTAATTCCTCCTGTCAGATGCTTCCGCACCCGTTATCACTATAAAATACCTCTACAAAAGATAGGTCACAAGAATAACCACCATTAAAAACACGACAATATATATAAATATTTTCAACAGCTCAGCCATGTGCTTCATTCTTCTGCCCCTGTTTATTGTCTGCTGAGCCTTGTCAAAACATTCATTGACTATCTCCTTGAGAACAAAGGGGCCGTCAAACGCCTCATTGTCCTTGATTCCTCTCTCAACTATAAAATATATCTCCAGCTCATCCCTGCATGACGGACAGCCCTTCACATGTTCGAGACAGCGCGCCATCTTATCATATTTCAGACTCATCGATGCAAATTCCGGTATTGATTTTCTAAATTCCTGACATTCCATGACAGTCTGCCTCCGATAAAAATAATTTCACATTATCTATTTTATTTTAAGCCACAAGTCTGAAAAAGTAAAGAAAAAGGTGGATTATTCATCCACCTTAAAGTATATAAATATTCCTTCATCTTCATTATGAAGCTCTATCTCCCTGCTGCCGCTGCCAAGCTCAAGGCTGCTCTCTCCATAATAATCATAATCGGAGCAGTACACCGAGCCGGTCTCCGAATCTGCTGTTATATGATAAAGCTCAGGATCATCGGAAAGTTCCAATGAAACATCATCCCCCTTTGCATTCACAACGAGCCTGCCGCCGTCTTCAACCTCCATGTCATCAATTATAACATATGAATTCTCGGCATAGACTTCACACAGTGTGGCAATACTGTTGTGGTGCATGCTCAGCCCTTGGGCTTTCGTTTTGACAACTGCATTTTCAATCTTGTTGAATTCTATAGAAATATGCTGGCTATCCGTTTCGACTGATAAATTTTTCACACTCACACCTCTAATGCCGCCATAGTCTTTGGAGTTGCTTATCTTAACATTAAGCTCATCTATCGAATATTTCGATGGATCCTTCCTATCCAAATCGACATAAATATATCCGCTTTCCCCTTCGGAACATAATGTGAAGTTCTTATACTGTCCGGCCGGAACATATATCGTTACATATTGCTTATACTCATAATCATAATGTCCGAATGCATTCCATATATAATTATTATTTTTCTTATTGTTCATATCGCAGGTAAGCACCCTGCTTCCGTCCCTTTCCTCCACATTGAACTTAATCCCATCGCTTCCGGCAGTCACAACCTTATATGAGATGTGAAATCTATCATCACTTGACTCATAAACTCTTATGTCGCAATTCTCAAGCTGTATATCGATACTGTCAAATTCCTTATTAATAATCCTATAATCACTCTGTAAATCATATCCGCAGTATTTTATCTTATTGATAATCTTGCTGTCGCCGTAATAGTCGGTGATGAAATAGCTTAAGCCACCGTAAAGCACGCACAGTGAAACGACGGTAATCAATATCGTCTTTATTATTGTCCTTGTCCTGCTTTTCTTTTTCGTTCTTCCAAAATGCCGTACGCCCGGCTTTGCCAAATGGTGTCTGCCCTCTTCCTCTCTCGCCGCGTCAAGCTCCTTGTTCACTATCTCGTTATAGACTTCCTTGTCAATCGGATCCGGTCCGAAATCCAAAAATGAGTTGTCGTCAAAATCGTTCTTTCCCATGCTCCCAGCCATCGTAATCTGCCTCTTTTGTCTGTCTTTATATTATTAATCCGATAATAATACTATCATAAATATTTTATCACAATGTATCATTAAGGGCAATCCTTTAATTTCTCAATCCGTGAAAAAAACATTTGCTTTTTTCTTCCTTATCTGTTATTATGTACAAGTGCGCGGATGTGGCGAAATGGCAGACGCAGCAGACTCAAAATCTGCCGATGGCAACATCGTGCGGGTTCGACTCCCGCCATCCGCACTAAAAAATAACCGCGGTTGATTCCGCGGTTATTTTTTGTTCATCATAAGTGGCGAATATGACTAATAATACTTTCTGTTACCCCACAGATTCGCTTTCTTGAGTTCAAGATACTCTGCATACGCCTTCTCTAAAATCTGCTTCTCATTGGAGAACTTGAGAAGATGATATGCTTCATGGAACTTGTAATATCCCGAATCCTCGAAAAATTCCTCCTTCTGCGGCTTACTGTAATAGCTGTCAGCCATCATCAGATACCAGTGGACTTCCTTGTCCACCACATCCGACGGCACCGAGAACGTGTACTGGCTTCTGCCTACATACTTGATAATCTGGGCTGATACTCCTGTCTCTTCCTTCACTTCACGAAGAGCCGTCTCCTTATAATCTTCGCCTTCCTCAACGGTTCCCTTCGGAAGCACCCAGCCTTCATACTTGTTCCTGTAATTCTTATATAGAACAAGTATCTTTCCTCTGAATATAACCACACCGCCACAGCTCGTTGCTTCTATCACTGCAATGCCTCCTGTATCATGGTGTGTCACATATGACTTGTATATAGTATAAACCAGTTTTCACACAATATCAATGATTTTTATTGTACCATGCATCAAAAATATCTCTTGCCACGTTGACCGCATATCTGTCGGGTGCTCCGTTTTTGTTGTAGCCTTCAAGCACCACGCTCACAATAATTTCCGGCTCCTCCTCTGACATATAGCCGACGAACAGCGAATGTTCATAGCCCTGTGTTCCATACTGTGCCGTTCCCGATTTGCCTCTTACCGAATATTCCGCATCCGAAAATACATGTGAGAAGCTGACATTGATGACACCTTCAAGATGCTCAGCAAGCATCTGCGCCTCCTCGCTGCTCATAACGCTGCCGTAATATTCACCGCCCGTGCTTCCGTCATATGAATACAGGCTGCTTCCCGACGGCGATAATATTCCGCTTACAATATACGGTTCATACAGCACACCGTCATTAGCCACAGCCTGCATTATTAACGCATTGTGAAGCGGCGTTATAAGCGTATTTCCCTGTCCGAAACTTGTCTGCATTATCTCCCACTCCGACGATTCATCGGTAAGCGCGTACTGTGACCTGGCAGTCACGAGTCCTAGTCCATCGTGGTAATGAATCTCGTTGTTAAAAAGAAGCGCCTGTGCGGTATCAAGGCTCACATCCAAGTCCGTGTCAAGCCCCATCGTGATGAACGCGCCGTTGCATGAGTGGGCAAAGGCATTATATGTGTCAACGCTTCCATGCGCCGTATGTCCGACACATGCTATTGATATATTATCCCTTGTAAATACACCATTACAGTCATACAAAAACTGTGTAAACCTGTCAAAGCTTCCACTCTCTGCGCAGTCCCTGTAATACGAAAGAAGCGTGACCGTCTTAAAGGTTGAGCCCGGCGGATACATTCCCGACACCGCCCTGTTGAGAAGCGGAGCATCCGCATCCGCGTCAACACCCTGTGTCATAAATGTGTTCGGGTTAAAATCAGGCTTGGAAACCATCGCTATGACTGCCCCGTTCCTGTCCATGACAACCACTGCACCATCATTCTCTCCCAGCGCATTGTAGGCTGCAAGCTGCATATCGAAATCAAGTGTCGTCACCACGCTGTTGCCCCTGTACTTCTGCCCCGTGAGGTCGGCATGCAGCTTATTGTCAAATGTGTCACTGCTTCTTGAAAGCTGATAGTTAAGCATGCCCTCAAGCCCGGCACCCTCACCATAGGTATAACCGACAACATGCGAGAACAGCCTTCCGTATGTGTATATTCTGTTCTCATCGCCATCCTCAGTATCAGTTAAGGCAAGCTCCTCCCCTGATGCCGCATATATTGAGCCTCTGACAGTCTGCTCCTTCATCTTGCTTAACCTTCTGTTATATGTGCTGTCAAGCATGCTCTCATCAAATGAAGCAAGGCTGTATATATAATAACCGCTTATCAGCAGCACAAGCACAAGGCTTCCTACAACCATTCGCGGAGAACGGACACTCACCTCAGCCTTCTCCGCTTCAAGATTCTTCGCAGCAACGCCCTGTATAATTGCAACCATAATCATCGAGCTTATAATCGAGCTTCCTCCGTAGCTTACGAACGGAAGGGTAACTCCGGTGCTCGGTATGCAGTTGATTGTGCCTCCTATATTCAAAAAGCACTGGAATATATACATAATCGCAAATCCGCCGAGGAGCTGCCTGTTGAACATGTCCCTGCTCTCCGACAGAACCGTAATAATCTCAAGAAAAATATTAAGGCATACCATTATTACAAGAATACCGAACAACCCGCCGAATTCCTCCGATATTGCAGGAAAGATAAAGTCCTTCGTGACAACAGGAATCGAGCCCGGAAGCCCCTTGGTAAGTCCTGTTCCAAACCATCCGCCGTTGCCTATCGCATATATTGACTGGACAAGCTGATATCCCTTGCCATCAATATACTTGAACGGATTAAGCCATACATCTACACGAACACGAACATGTGACACAAGAAAATATGCTCCGACTCCCGCGATAATGCCGCACACGCCTCCGAGAATCAGATACCTGTGCTTGTGTGTCGCATCGTACAGCATTACAACATATGTTACATAGAATATAAGTGCCGCTCCGAGGTCATTCGATGCCACAAGTATGAGCACATGTGCAGCAGCACATATTGACGTTATGATAATTCTCTGCAATGATTTGCCCTTATACAGCATACAGGCAATGAACATCACATAGGTAAGCTTCACAAATTCTGACGGCTGGAGCGAAAATCCACCTATATTAATCGAGAGATTTGCCCCATACACGGTATTTCCCATAATGAGGACAAAGCCAAGCAGTAATATTCCGACTACACAGTACAGAACATCCAGCTTTATAAGAAAGTGCAGCTTTTCCACAATCACGGGAACCAGCAGCAGTATCATCGTTCCCGCCCATATCAGAACATACTGCCTTATAAGCTTATCCGTATCAAGCCTCGCCAGTATTATCATTCCGACACACATTAAGAATGCCATGTCATTTAACAGTATCCTGTTGCACTTTTTGTATATCATCGGAAAGATATTTAACAGGAAGAAAAAGTAAAACAGCTCCATAAAAAGGAACACTATAAACAGAAAGTCCTGCCTGTTAAGAAAAAGCACAATATTTCCCATGACAGTCATGCACAGCACAATGATTATCTGCACTATGCCTTTTCTGAGCTTACCCTGCTCACGCCTTTTTTTATAAAATACATGCCCCAAAAATCCATGAAGGCAGAACACTGCTCCAAGCAATATAAATAAATATTTTGATACCGCAGTAATTATACTGATGGTTGTTGTACTGTTCAATTAATCCACTCCTCTGTTATAATGCCCTCTTGTATATCCGTCATTCCCATTTACAGGCTCAGGCGAGCTTCCCTTTAGTGCCTTCAGTGAAAGCATAAGCACGTCATACACTTCATCTTCATTTTCAACAGAAAATGCCGCTCTCATACCATCAACACCCATATTCTTAAGCTCATCAAGCTTATCAAGCAGATATTCCGGAACACTGTTGTATATGAGGTTGTAGCAGTAATAACAGCTGTTGACGGCTGAAAGTGTCTTGCCCTTCCTGTCTTTTAAGCTGTATACTCCCGCTCTGCCGCAAGGCTTCTCCTTAGATGTATACTTAAGTGTACAGCCCGCTGTCACCATAAGCGGAACATATCCGTACACAAGCTTTTCCGTATATACATTTTCAGACTTAAGGCTCTTGCATAAGCCTCTCAGCTGTCCTGCATTGAGCTCCTCCGACAGGGTAAAATCCGTTATTCCAAGTCTCTTGTACTCCGCCAAAGCCTCTCTGTTATAGGTATACATATTGTAATCTGCCATGATTCTGCCGTCATAGTGCTCATACAAGCCCCTATCCTTCACATACATAAGCTCCTCCGGGCTCCTTATCAGCATACCGTCAAAGCCGGCATTCTCTATATCCCTAAGCCGCCCGTCATACATTGATACAGTATTCTTTCTGAAAATGTACGGCATGGCAATATATGTCTTAATGCATTCTTCCTTACTGCCGGAATTATATTCATCTATCATGCGCTTCATATTAAGCACGCCGTCGATTCCTTCAAGCTCCGTCGCAAGATACACCCTTGCTATACCGCCTTCATTCCCTGCTGCCTTTAATACCGCACTGAGCTGCTCCTTTTTCATTACCAGCACACTCAGCTTTCCCGTGCAGTCATTTTCCTCCTTGTGTGAGGGACATGACAAAACAGCTTTAGCAGGACATACATTATCTTCAGCTCTGTCAAGCGAGCCGTCGATTATCCTGTTCTCAAGCTCAGTCAATGCATTTCTTCTCATATCATTGAGAAGCTTCACCGGCACAAAGGTATTGTCCCCGATAATAGTGGATATATCTTCATCATCACACGAAAACACCGTTGTTCCGAGCTTTTTAAGCTGCTTAAGGACATCCGTCCTCACTGCCGGATGCTTGTCCGATGTCTCAAGAATATCCGAATATACCGTAACCTCATGATTATCTGCTGTCCCTGCGGTGCTTTCATGCTTAAGGCATACAGTAAGTGCTGCCTTTTCGCCCGGTTTAAGATATGCGCTCATCTTCACCGGAAGTTTCACATCATTATCAATATATTTTTCCCGCAATTTTGCAATAAGAGTATTGTTTCTGGTTCTGTACACCATTGTCGAATTCTTTACGTTCTTGGAAATGCTCTTCGGAACAGCTATCCTGTCGTCCTTCTTCGCACCTGGCACCGTGTACTCACTGCCGTCACAAAGCTCAAGCACGTCCCCAGCATTAACCGCCTCAGTGAGCAAAATCTCACCGTTCTTAAAGCTTCCCACGGCAATTCCCTGATGATTAGGTCTGTCAAAGGTCATCATGTTTTTATCATTATGTGAAAAATAATAACCCTTGCAGAAGCCGCCTCTGTTGTATAAGTCCATAAGCTCCTTAATATCGTTCTTATCGACATGGAAGCCTTCACGTCCCTTTTCAAGGTACATATCGACATACTTTCTGTATGCCGCCGTGACACCCGCGACATATTCCGGACTCTTCATTCTACCCTCAATCTTGAGCGAATACACACCTGCCTCCAATATATCCGGAACAGCCTCTATCGTACACATATCCTTGGGGCTGAGCAGATATCTGTCATTGATGCCGTTCGCGCTGTACATAAGTCTGCACGGTTGCGCGCATCTTCCCCTGTTGCCGCTTCTTCCGCCTATCATACTGCTTAAAAGGCACTGTCCCGAATAGCAGTAGCACAGCGCACCATGCACGAAGCTCTCTATCTCAACATCCACATTGTCATGTATATCCTTAATCTCAGCCGCGGACAATTCTCTGGCAGTCACTACTCTTGATGCCCCCATATCCTTCAAAAGCCCGGCACCATATCTGCCCGTAATCGTCATCTGTGTGCTGGCATGGAGTGCAAGCCCCGGAAAGCTGTCCCTCAGCACGGAGAATACACCGTAATCCTGCACGATGGCAGCATCCAGCCCCGCTTCATAATATGGTCTTATATAATCAGTCAGTTTAATTATCTCGTCATTTCTTAACAGCGTATTGACAGTCAGGTAGACCTTTTTTCCATACAGGTGTGCCGTCTTAATCGCCCGCAAAAGCTCCTCTTCATCAAAATTTCCGGCGAATGCTCTTGCACCGAACATGCTTCCTCCAAGATACACCGCATCCGCTCCCGCATTGAGCGCCGCCCTGAAGCACTCATAGGTTCCGGCAGGTGCAAGTATCTCCGCCTGTGTTGTATCATTATATCTGTACGCCATAACAGCCTCCGTATTAAAAGTAAAAAGGGGCTTTCCCTGCGGAAATCCCCCGATAATCAATCCTTCGTATCCTTCTGTGTCTCCAGCTTGATAATAGTATTCTGATATTCCTGTATATCCTTCTTGAGCTGCTTAATCTCTCCGGCCTGATTGTCATACTTAATCTGGAGAGCGATAAGCTCATGCTTAAGGTCATAGATTTCTTTGTCCTTGCTCTCAAGGTCGCCTTCAAGAGTATCAGCTATCTTCTTAGCCTTAAAATAATCATCCGCTATATTCAGTTGGATCATAATGTTCTGAAGCTCCAAAGCCTGTCTTCTGAATGATTCCGACTGCTTGCAATCCGTCAGCTTGTTATTCAGATAAGCCGCTACCTTCTGTAAATATTCCTGACTCTCGTAGCCGCTCAGTGTCAGCACCTTGCCGCCAATCAGCACTTCCGCCTCGTTCTTTGCCGACATACAATCCACTCCTTATCCTTATTGTACATATATTGGTTAGTATAGCACAGAAATTATATCCATACAATAAAAATTTCCTACTTTTTCATATTCAATACTGTACTTCTCTGTCATTATGCTGCCTGACTTACGCATTCTCATATGCCACAACCGTCAGTACTCCGTCCTTTACCCTGAACTTCACATTATGTCCTGCATATTTCATTCCATATATATGCTCCGAATCCCCTTTGGAATTCTTATATCCCGGTCTCGGATCCTGTGCTAACAGCTCTCTTATCTCACCATGCCCGTCAGCCAGTATCCTATCTTCGATATCAGCCGGAATCTCCACTGACAGCCTGTATTCCCTGACCTCGTCGGCAAAGCCGCCAAGCGCATCAGGATGACTGTCCGTATATGCGAGATACGGCTTAATGTCATAAATCGGTGTCCCGTCAAGCATGTCAACGCCCGACACAATAAGCTCCGCTCCGTTCTCCGTGCCGCGGTGCACCTCTAACAGTCTCACACTTGACAAGCCTATCGGGTTCGGGCGAAACGGTGAACGTGTCGCGAACACTCCCATATGTGTATTTCCGCCAAGTCTCGGCGGTCTGACCGTAGGACTCCACTCACTTCGAACACTCTTTGAGAACTTCCACACAAGCCACAGATACGAATAACCTTCTATTCCGGTCAAAGCATCCTCATCACGGTACTCAGGCTCGAATACTATGCGCCCTACGCTGTCTGCTACTATTCCGCTCTGCCTAGGTATACCGAACTTTTCCTCAAAATCCGTATAGATATGAGCGATTACCTTCATCTCATCCATGGCTTACCTGCTTATGCCAAAGTGCTTATAGCACAGCTCCGTGGCGACACGTCCCTTAGGTGTGCGGTTGATAAGTCCGTTCTGGATAAGATACGGCTCATATACGTCCTCTATCGTTCCCGCATCCTCACCGATGGCTGCCGCAAGCGTGTCAAGTCCGACCGGTCCTCCGGAGAACTTTTCCATGATGGTTGACAATAACAGTCTGTCGCTTCGATCAAGTCCCATCGTATCTACATCCATCCTGTCAAGTGATGCCTTAGCCACCTCATAATCTATCTTACCATCATACTGAACCTGTGCAAAATCCCTCACCCGCTTAAGCAGTCTGTTGGCAAGTCTCGGTGTTCCCCTCGACCTTCTCGCCATCTCCTGTGCTCCCGCATCGTCTATCTCAACTCCGAGCACCTGTGCCGAACGAAGTATAATGCTCTTAAGCTCACTCTCGGTATAAAAATCCATCTTGCATATGACACCGAAGCGGTCTCTTAGCGGTGCCGTTAAAAGTCCCGCTCTTGTTGTGGCACCCACAAGCGTGAACTTAGGAAGGTCAAGACGTATCGAACGCGCTGACGAACCCTTTCCAATCATAATATCAATCGCAAAGTCCTCCATGGCAGGATACAGAACCTCCTCAACCTGCCTGTTAAGTCTGTGAATCTCATCCACGAAGAGCAGATCCCCCTCCTGCAGATTGTTAAGGATTGCCGCCATATCTCCCGGCTTCTCAATCGCCGGACCGGATGTGACCTTGATATGCACTCCCATCTCATTCGCGATGATGCCTGCAAGTGTTGTCTTGCCAAGTCCCGGTGGTCCGTAGAACAGGCAGTGGTCAAGTGCCTCCTGTCTGCTCTTAGCCGCCTCAATATATACCTTAAGATTCTTTTTCACCTTCTCCTGACCGATGTAATCTGCCAGTGCAAGCGGTCGAAGACTTGACTCAATAGGCATATCCTCTTCCGTAAATTCAGTGGAAATCATCCTCTTTTCCATCTATAATTACCTCTTAATCTCTACATAAATGCAAGCTTCTTAAGTGCCGCCTTTAAAATCGTCTCGGAATCCATGCTCTGCACATTCTCTACCATTCTGACAGCTCTTGTCGCATCCGCTGCCGAATAGCCGAGCGATGTAAGCGCCATAACTGCCTCAGCCGACGCTGTATCCGACATATCGGACTGTGAGACATATCCGTCACCGCTTCCGTCTAACACATCCTCAATCTTAAGCTTATCCTTAAGCTCGATTATAAGCTTCTGTGCCGTCTTGCTTCCGATTCCCGGAGCCTTGGATATGGTCTTTGAATCCCCTGCAAGAACCGCAAATCTTAAATCATCCGGAGAAAGTGCCGACAGTATGCCAAGCGCCCCCTTAGGTCCGATTCCGTTCACCGTGATAAGAAGCTTGAATATCTTAAGGTCATCCCTCGTAAGGAATCCGTAGAGGTCAAGAATGTCCTCCTTGACATACAGATATGTATGCACCTTAAGCTCACTTCCCACCGGAGGAAGCTTGTCCAGTATCGAACCCGGCATCATTATCGAAAAGCCCATTCCATGATGGTCCAACACTATGGAATTATCCGTAACCTCAACTAATTCGCCCTTAATATATGAAATCATATCAAAAACCTACCACTGATTGATTGAGTACATTACAGCCAGCGCAATCTGATTGAAAAGCTTATCAGACAGCTCATTGTACTCCTTGTCCTTTCCATTCTGAGCAGCCACGGCTGCCGGAGAATCATTCCATGAGCCCATGCCTCCGAACACATCGGCATTGGAAGCAGCCTCGAACACATCCTTATAATGTCCCGGAATGTCAAGATGTCTTCTTGCAGGAATAATCTTACCCTTCTCCTTGAACCTCTCCTCAACTTCCTTGTCATATGCCTCGTAGTCAAAGCCGCCCTTTAACATGCTTATCGAACGGTCGAACACATCCGCCCAGTGCTCAAGTCCAAGGTCTCCTGCAAGCTTTCCTATATCGCCAAGAACCTGTATGAAGGTCTCCGTATTATCCTTGTAGTTCGGCTTTCCGGCAGGGTGATTCTCCCATATCTTCTCCTGAAAGATAATTCTCCAGCCCTTTCTTTCCTTGTCAAAGATCCATTTCGGCATCCACATATGTATAACATCATTAGGATAAAAACAGAGCATAATGTTCTGTGATGTATTTATAAAACCGAGTACTCTTCTGTCCTTAACCCCCGTAGGCGCAAGAATCTTGATGTCCTCCATGCCGTTGTACACACATCTTGCATACCAGCCCTCGACATCCTCTATCATCTCACCCTTCTCGCCTTCTCTCTCAGGGACGAACTGGAATACTGTGCTGAGCTCGTAGCTGAGCGGTTCATACTGTATAAATGTCTTTGTATTTAACGCATTCTTTGCGGATGTAACTATACTGCAAATCTGAAATACTTCACCCTTCATATTAAATAGATCCTTTCACTAACAAATAATATTCTGCCAGGTGCCTTCCCGCACCAAAACATTTGTTTATATAATAACCTTAAAACGGCAGTTTTGCAACCTTAATGTTTGGCAGGCGGACACATTTCCATTATTGTATTTTTTAACGGCTTAGCAGCCGCACTCATCTGCCGATGTCTGTCATATACAATACATATATGCCTTTCGGGAATGCTTTCTCTAAGAGCAATCCGCACAATCTCATGTCTTTTTACCGCTTCCGCAGCCATCGGTTCCGGAATAAATGCAAGACCAAGCTCGCATTTTACAAGAGGAAGAATCTGATCCGTGGTCGCCGCCTCGGTGTCAGGCTTAAGCTCAAGCCCATAGGAGAAAAACAGCTTCTCATAAAAGCTGTAAGTCTTGGTCTCCCTTCCAAGGCATATAAGCGGATATTTTGACAGCTCAGCCAGTGAAAGCTCCTGACTTGCAAGTGCCGTGAACGTCTTTCCTCCCACAAGAACCTCCCTAAAGTGCTGAAGCTTTATCTCCACCAATGGTTCTTCAACATCCGTCGGTGTCGTGACAACCGCAAAATCAATTTCTCCGCTCTTAACCGCTCTCACCGCCTGAGGCGTGGAATGGTTATATATCTTGAGCCTTATTCCCGGATATTCCATGTGAAAAGCCTTAAGTCTGTCAAGCAGGTACATATTAAGCGCTGTCTCGCTCGCTCCTATCGAAACACTTCCCTTGAAAAGTCCCGTGCTGTCCGCAAGCTCCTCCTCCGCGGCAAAAAACTGTGCCATGGCTGCCGACACACGCACATACAGATTCTCTCCCTCAGGTGTAAGGCTTACACCACGATGACTTCTCACAAACAAAGAACAGTTGAGCTGCTGTTCAAGGCAGTTCATGGCTCTTGTTATATTGGGCTGGCTGTTTTGAAGCACCTTAGCCGCCTTGGTAAAATTGCCGTATTTTGCCACATAGTAGAAAATCTTGTAATACTCATAATTGACATTCATTGCAGACCTCATCATATCATTTTGATATTATAGTTATATCAATAATAGCTTTTACATATTGCTTTTTTCTAAGTATAATATGCCCCGGTTCATAAAGCAACACAAAGCAATCACAATTTACTAATTACAGGAGGCAAAAAAATGCTTACAGCAGTCACGGGAATCAACTGGGGCGATGAAGGAAAAGGACGTGTAATAGACCTTCTCGCTGAACATGCGGATGTTGTTGTACGCTATCAGGGCGGCAACAACGCAGGACACACGGTCGTCACGGATGACGGCAAATTTATTCTTAATCTTCTTCCATCGGGCATCCTTCACCCCGATGTCGTATGTGTTCTTGGCGATGGTATGGTAATTGACCTTGAACATCTCACAAAGGAAATCGATGCCATCGAGGCCAAGGGAATTCAGGTCAGCCCAAAGAATCTCAAGTTATCATCCAAAGCCACAATCTCCATGCCATGGCACCGCGTTCAGGACGAGCTTGAGGAGGACAGACTTGCAAAGAGCGGTTCCGCTTTCGGCTCAACCCGCCGCGGAATAGCTTACGCTTACAGTGACAAATACCGCAAAAAGACCCTTCGCCTTGGTGACCTTCTGCATCTTGACGAGGAATATGTCCAAGCCAGATTAAAGACCATGCTCGAAGCCAAAAATCTCGAACTTGCAGGCTGTTATCATCAGGAGCCTATGTCATACCCTGCTCTGCTGTCCTGGTGCAAAAAATATGCCGACCGCTTTTATTCATACATATGTAATACGGGCAGCTTTCTCGACACAGCTCTTTTAGCTGGCAAAAAGGTAGTTCTTGAAGCGCAGCTCGGTGCAATGCGGGATATTGATTACGGAATTTTCCCTTACACATCAAGCTCATCAACAATCTCAGCCTATGGTCCTATCGGAGCCGGTATTCCATGGGCTCACCTTGACCATGTGGTCGGAGTTCTTAAGGCTTACTCAACATGTGTAGGTGCCGGACCGTTCACGGCAGAAAAAGCCATGCCTGACGAGTGGCTTGAGGCACTCAGAAAGGAGGGCGGCGAATATGGTGCCGCAACAGGCCGTCCGCGCCGCGTAGGTCCATTTGATGTACTCGCCAGCCGCTATGGTATAAAGTGTCAGAATGCCGACAGACTCGCCCTCACAAAGCTCGACGTACTCAGCTATCTCAAAGAAATACCTGTAATAACCGGATACAGAAAAAACGGCATCACACTTGATTCATTCGATCCGACCGAGAACCTTGATGCCTGTGAACCGATTGTCGAGACACTTCCCGGCTGGCAGACCGATATTTCCGGTTGTCGAAGCATGTCCGAGATGCCCGATAAAGCCAAAAGCTATATAGCTTATCTTGAAAGGGCACTTGACACCGAAATACAGTTCGTATCCGTCGGTGCCAATCGTAATCAATATATTATCAAAGGAGAATGGCTATGAGACATTTAATCGACCCACTGGATTTTACTGATGCCGAGACCGAAGCCGTATTAGACCTCGCAGAGAGGATAAAGGCAGACCCGGCAGCATACTCACATGTCGCAGACGGAAAGAAAATCGCAACATTATTCTATGAGCCAAGCACAAGGACACGCCTGTCTTTCGAAGCTGCCATGCTCAATCTCGGCGGGCGCACACTCGGCTTTTCAAGTGCAGACCAGTCCAGTGCCACAAAAGGTGAGACCGTCGCAGATACAGCCCGCGTTGTAAGCTGCTACGCAGACATAATCGCAATGCGCCACCCAAAAGAAGGAGCCCCCCTTCTCGCCTCAATGTACTCAAAAATACCTGTAATCAATGCCGGCGACGGTGGACACAACCACCCGACCCAGACCTTGATTGATCTGATGACTATACGCCAACGCAAGGGAAGACTTGACGATCTTACCGTAGGCTTCTGCGGTGACTTAAAATTCGGTCGAACCGTACACTCTCTTGTAAACAGCCTCGTCCGCTATCCGAACAACAGCTTTTACTTCATATCCCCCGACGAGCTCAAGGTTCCCGATTACCTCATCGACGACACCTTAAAGCCTAATCACTCCGTCTACCATGAGGTTCACAGCCTTGAGGACGTACTTCCAAGGCTTGACGTTCTGTACATGACCAGAGTACAGAAGGAACGTTTTTTCAATGAGGAGGAATATATAAGACTTAAAGGAACCTACACACTGACCGCGGATATGCTTGGGCTTGCCGCTCCTGACATGCCTGTCCTGCATCCTCTCCCAAGAGTTGATGAGATAGCTCTCGACGTGGATAACGACAGCCGTGCAGCGTATTTTGACCAGGTTCAGAACGGTGTCTATATCCGAATGGCATTGATTATGTCGCTTTTAAATATACCTGACCCTGTTACAGGAAAGGAGACCTTATCATGTTAAACGTGGAGTCAATTCAGAACGGAATTGTTATAGACCATATAAGTGCGGGCTGCGGCATGAATATTTACAGACTTTTACAGCTCGAATCGATTAAGCAGTCCGTTGCACTGCTCCAGTCCGTAAGGAGCCAGAAATACGGATATAAGGATTTAATAAAAATAGAATGTACTTCTCTTCCCGAACGCCTTGATATTTTAGGCTATCTGGATTCGAAAATCACATTAATTCATATCAAAGACGGAAAAATAATTAAAAAATATCACCCGATTCCGCCAAAAGAATTAAAAAATGTGGTACAATGTAACAATCCGCGGTGTATAACAAGTGCCGAGAAGACCTGCGATCATATTTTCCGCATGTCATCATCACAAAAATACCGCTGTATTTATTGCAATCATGAAATACCTGTCAAAATACAGTAATCTTTTTTGACATAAGAAAAAGTTATTCTATTTTAAGGAGCAGTTATGAAATTATCAGCAAGATTAAAAGCACACAAGCAGATGTCGGAGGCGTTCCTCACAGCCGCCTTTTTATCATTATCCGGCGGGCTTCAGGATGCCTACACATATATATCCCGGGGAAAGGTGTTCGCCAACGCACAGACGGGAAACATCGTCCTTCTAAGCCAGCATATCTTTGAAGGGAATTTTCGTGCCGGAATGCACTACCTTGTCCCTCTCATATTCTTTGCGCTTGGTGTCGCCGCGGCAGAGCTTATCCGCGAACACTATCAGAATGCCCGCCGCATACATTGGCGGCAGCTTGTGTTGATTCTTGAAATCATACTGCTCTTTTTTGTCGGCTTCATGCCCGAGAGCATGAACCTCATAGCCAACGCGATAGTCTCCTTCTCCTGCGCGATGCAGGTTCAGACCTTCCGCAAGGTGAACGGCTATGCCTACGCGAGCACCATGTGCATCGGAAACCTCCGAAGCGGTATGGATTCCCTATGTGCATACCGCCGAACGCACAACAAGGAAATCTTATACAAAGCTTCCCACTACTTCGGTATAATCTTTCTGTTTGCGATAGGTGCAGGTATCGGAAGCCGTTTCATTCCCGTGCTCGGGATGCACACCATATGGCTTTCAAGCGGACTCCTTCTTATCAGCTTCTTACTAATGTTCATCAAGGAAGAGATTGAGGAACATCCTGAATTAAAGCTTGAGGAACAGGCTGTCAAAAAAGATATCGAAGAGATATTTCAGCGTAGATAATATATTCATAAATAAAACGGCTCATGCCTGCGCATGAGCCATTCTAATATATAGACAAAGCTTACCTTCATTCCGGACTTATAACGAGCTTAGTGATTACCCTGCTATTATCATCAGCGTCAACTATCGTCCAGTCATCCTTCTCCCCATGGCTTTCCTCTCCGCTTACACCATACGTTCTTCTATGGTCCGCCATCCTCATTCCACAGTCCAGCCTCTGCGGTCTAAGATAATACAGGCCCTTGTCCGCCTTCGTGTCGAACACCATGACTGCCGCAGACGTTCCGTAAGCATTTATGGTTACTTCCTTGTCAACCATTATACAGCTTTTTGAATACTCAGCTTCCAGCACAATTCCTATATCATTCTCATAGTTTTCATTGACATAGAGTGTACCGTTCCCTGTGAAGGTGACACTTCCGCCATAATAGAAGCCATATACAAGAACCATCCCGATATGGCTTTCTCCTATGAGCTCCATCTTAAATCCGTTTCCCATAAGATTAGCCACTATGACATCGGCATCGGCATTGTCAAGCGTAATGGTATTGGTGTTCTCATCATAGGTAATATTATCAACCGTACCCCTGTCGCCGATAAGCCTGTCATTGAGGTGAATATATATTCCGTCAGGATTCTCCTCATTTACAACTATAATGAAATCCTCATTCATCGTTGAGTCAACAGCCATATTGGGCAGAACAGGGAATGCATCATCAGCACATTCGCCAATATCGTCAGGCACATCAAGGCTTGTCGGCTTCTCCGTCACCTCAGTGGTTGTCTCCTCAATAATATCCTGTGTTGTATCCGGCTCAACTGTCCCTACGACTTCCTCCTTGTGGCTGTTGGCAAAAATATCTCTTCCCAGAATATCAATATTGAATGAACTGTATATAACCACAACACCTGCAACCGCTGACGAAAAAAGCATAACGCACTTCTTGGTTTTCTTCCTCTGAGATATTCTCCTGTCCCGATTCTCATGGTTCTCCTCATTCTCATCAGCTTCTGCATTATCTGCCGAATAGTATTCATCGGTCATATTATATTCATTTAACGGAGCATTGAACTCCTCAGGTCTCTTCTTATCCTCCATGGCATTCCACCGCCTTACGACATATGTACAACAACCTGAGGGAATGGTATCTCAATTCCCGCCTTGTCAAATCCAAGCTTGACCTCTCTGTTCATGATTCTTACAGCGGTATACACGTTCTTCTCAGCCACCGTAGCTACAAGTCTTAAATTAACCGAGCTCTCCGCAAGCTCCTGAACACCTGCATAGCTCACAGGTTCACCGAACACCTCCGGATAGTTCTTCGGGAGCTCCTCTAAAATTCCGGCAAGCACGCTCTCGACCTCACTCAAATCCGCATTATACGAAATCGGAATATCACACACTGCCTTGCTTATCGACTTGGAACGGTTGAGAACATTTCTTATATCCGAATTGTTAATCATCTTGACATTGCCCCCGCTGTCACGCACGCAGGTAACCCTGACACCGATACTCACGACCTCACCTCTGAAGCTTCCGATTTCGATTATATCACCCACATTAAATTCATCCTCGAACACCAAAAATATTCCCGTGATAATATCTGCAATAAGACTCTCCGCCGCAAAGCCTACTATGAGTGCCAGTATTCCAATGCTTGCAAATATTGTGCTGATATTTACGCCAATCACCGCAAGACACCATACACATGCCACAAGAAAAATCATATAGGTTATGACACTCGAAATCAATGAATGTACACTTTTTCCTTTCCCTGTCTTAGGTTGAATGCGTTCAATTATAAACTTGAAAACATTGGCCGCAAGTATCATAAAAAGGATTATGGCAACCACCTGAAAAATCGTAATCCAGTTGATATGTATTGTCTTAGTCACAGACCCTACATCACCGAACACCCTCTGCCACGATTCCGATATTAATTCCTTCGTGTTCTCCGGCAAAAACCACAGTATAGCCGGATTGGTGGCTACAAGAAACAGAATCAAAGCCACGGCAGTAAAAATAATTTTTCTTAACCTCGCACCGAATTTTGACTTCATAAGCATCTCCTCCACACATGTTTTTGTACTGTACGCCGTTCGCCAAGAGTGAGCAGGCATATTGACTCTCTTGCGTTCATTATGTCATAATAATTGTGATTTCTCCGTTCTACGAACTCTCGAAATCACAACCGCCATTCGCAAATCGGGCTATCGCCCTGTTTTGCTCATGTCTGTTTATCCATCTAATAGATATAGTGCTCTGTCTGCAAGCAGCCACACACTATATCTATTGATGGATTTATTATATCACGATTTTTTCGTTCAACCAACCACTATCCATTCCATTCCCATTTCTTAGCTATATTTTAGTAACTTTGCCCATTTTACTAATTACAAGTCCCGCAAGTATCCCCACAAATACTCCCGCAGCAACACCCGTCACAATAAGTATCGGAAAATAACAGAGCATTCCCGCATTATCAAATATAAGCATTGCCACAAGCACCTGTCCGAGATTGTGTGCTGCACCCCCTGCAAGACTTATTCCTACCGTCGAAAAGTGTCTGCTCCTTTTTAACACACTCATAATAATGAGGCTGAGTGCAGCTCCCGCAAGTGAAAATACAGCCGCAGTCATATTTCCGAACAGGCTGTTCACCACGATTATCCGCACCATGCTCACAAGCACCGCACTCGGAATTCCGTATGTCATAAGCACAAAAAGTATAACGCAGTTGGCAAGTCCCAGCTTCATGCCCGGAAGCAGCCCCGGTATCACTATAAAGCTCTCTATGTAACCCATTATAATTGCCACGGCGGTGAACATACCACAGAAGGCAATCTTTTTAATATCCGTCTTTTTCACTGCGCCACCCCGTCATATTCGCTCTTTCCGCCCTTTATCGTCACCATAACCTTGTTCGGGAGACATATTATCGTCTGCCCCGACCTGCTTATCCTGCCCTGCTCCACGCAGAGCTTATCCGGGCAGTCGGCGGACTCCATCCACACCTCACCGCCCGCGATAACCACCTTGTTATGATCGTCAATATCTATCTCTTTTCTTTTGTCACCGTTGGCATTTTTCACATCATCCTCGCCGCTTATGCTCTCGGTCAATCTCCCCGTGTAATATTCTTTCCCATCCACGGTAATCACAACCATGAGCGCATTTTTGTCCGTATTTCTTCCCACAAAATAAATGACACACCAAAGACACAGAGCTCCCAAGAGAAGCCCTGCGCCTAAAAGTATGTCATTTACACGAATCTTTGATACTTTTTTCATTTTTACGCTCTGTATACATAGTAGATTTCAAAACTATTCTATGTTATTTTACCACACATCCCGTCAACTTGCCATTATATTTTATTATTGGCGCTCCACCCGCCGTCGCATTCTATTTCACTCATTTTTTATGAGCTTTTCTTTTATCTTGGAAATTCGTATTTTCCACGACATATACCTTATTATCCAGATTACGACAAAAATTCCAAAGAATATTCCAAAGTATGTCAATACTCCTCTGAGCGAATGTTCCATCCATTCGCATGTATATGCAACCGTCATCATTAGAATCGTTATTATTGCAAAGTATACTCCGGTCTGCTTTAACAGGCTCCAGTCATCCATTTCCCATATAAGCGATGCCATCGAAAATCCGCCACCCAAAACCGCACTAAGTATCGTCTGAATAATCACTGCCGTCACCTCATTGCCATAACGCTCGGCAAAGCTCGGCACACACGAATAAAAAGTTCCGTCCCCTATTACTGCTGAAATAACTATCGTTATCAGATAATTTATTACGATTCCGATAAGCGCACCTAAAATGGCTCTGATTATTATTTTTTTCTTCATTCAAAACACCTCACAATCCCAATATTTTCTTGATTTTAGAGACATATCTTCTTGAAACATAGCTTACTTCCCCGTCCGACATTTCCATGCAGATAGTCCCGATAAAACTCAAATCAATACTCTTGACCTTTTTCAAATTTACGATTTCCGAGTTGGAAATTCTCACAAATATACTGCCATCCAAGCGCTCCTCCAACTCATACAAGCGAAGCCTGACCTGATACAGCCCCTTCTCCGTTCTTACAAATACCTTTCCTCCCTCCGCATAAGCCCTTATAAACTCACCCTGTTCCAGTATCTCCACCTTGTCATCCTTCACACCCGAAATTACCGTCGGCTCTTCGTTCAGCTTTCCTATGTAATCAACAATTTTATTAACCTCTTCACTCATCCTCGGAGTGATAATCAATGCCTCAGGCTCCTCAACTGATGTGTCAATCTTGATATTCAGCTTCATACATTACCTCCTTTCTGACTTTCATTATATATTAGCAAAAATTATTATCTACTATTTCAACGTAAATGGTCGTTTTTGACAAACAGACGGCAAAAAAAGAGCCGTAATGCCCACGCATCATGGCTCTGATGCATTTTTTAATTTCTTCGCTTGTTTTTACAAGCATTGCTTACTTTTTACTGTATTTAAAACCTACGCTGTGTATAACTGATTATATTTATACATATCACGATTTTTGGGAGAAGCGTAGTTGTTCTTATGGCTCTGTTTAAAGTACAGCCACAGCCGGCATGAATGCCGGCTGAGTTGCAAACAGCCATGGATGGCTGATTTTGCAACGATGGCGGAAGCATGAGTAAAATTATTCAGAGACATTAGAACACCTCGCTTCGTACAACGGAGCTGATATGTATAAATATAATCCGTTATACACTCAAATTATAAATTCTTCAGCATAATATTTTTCTTGTTATAAAAAAACTCAGAGCCGCAATGCATACACATTACAGCTCTGATACCATTGGATGCAGTCCCCCTTACCCCTGCACCAGCTTTATAACCTTCTTCGGGCACTTCATGGCACACTTGCCGCAGCCCTTGCATTTCTCGTAATCAATAACAGGAATATTCCCGTTCATCGCGATTGCACCGAAAGGACACTCCTTCGTGCAGAGCGTACAGCCGATACAGCCCGCCGAGCAGGCATCCATGACAGGCTTACCCTTCTCAGGCGAGTTACATGCGAGAGCAACCGTTCTCTTACGCACCGGGCGAAGCGCCATGAGCTGCTTAGGACATGTGACGACACAGCTTCCGCAGCCTACACACTTGGCTTCGTCCACAACAGGAAGTCCGTTCACTATCGTGATTGCATTATAAGGACATGCCTTTTTACAGCTTCCGTAGCCAAGACATCCGTAGGAGCAGGCCTTAGGACCTCCGCCCTGCATCTGAGCCGCAATCCTGCAATCCTCAATTCCCGTGTACACATAGTTGGTCTTAGCCTTATCGCAGTCGCCCGAGCACTTCACATAGGCAACCTTCTTCTCGGCAGCCTCCGCCTCGACACCCATAATTGATGAAATCACATCAAGATTACCGGCACTGCAGCTTGCACATAGATTAATCGGTGCGCCGCTCTCGACAATAGCCTTTGCGTAAGCATCACAGCCGGCATAGCCACAGCCTCCGCAGTTATTCCCGGGCAGCTGCTCGCGCACAAGAGTCTCTCTCTCGTCCACCTTGACCTCGAACTTCGCACCCGATACTCCGAGGAAAATACCGATAATAATTCCCAATATACCTACGACAGCCGCCGCAATCAATACTCCGTTCATTGCCGCACCTCCCTAGATAATACCGGAAAAGCCCATGAAAGCGATAGCCATAAGTCCCGCTGTTACAAGGACGATAGGCGTACCCTTAAAGCTCTCCGGAATGTCGTTGTATTCAATTCGCTCTCTCACACCTGCAAGTATTACGATGGAGATTGTGAAGCCCACGGCAGTTGCGAATCCGTTCACAACCGATGGCAATATGCCGTAATCCTTCTGCACATTGGTAAGTGCAACTCCAAGCACCGCACAGTTGGTTGTGATGAGAGGGAGATACACTCCGAGTGACTTATATAACGACGGACTGGTCTTTTTAAGGAACATCTCAACGAACTGTACAAGTGCCGCAATCACAAGAATGAACACTATCGTCTTCAAATACTCGATATGCAGACCTGCCAGCAGATAATTGTAAATTACACTTGTAAGCAGCGAGGATATTGTAATTACGAATATTACGGCACCGCCCATACCTGCCGCTGTATCCGTCCTTTTTGAAACACCGAGGAACGGACATATACCAAGAAACTGGCTGAGCACGACATTATTTACAAGTGCTGAGCCTATCGCAATAAGAATTAACTCCTTCATCAGCCTTCCTCCTTCTTAACCGTATTCACTTCTTTTGAAGCAGCCTCATTCTGACTCTCCGCAAAGATTCTTCCACCGCACATCATGTTCGTACAGGAAGCGCAGCCACCATCCTTGCAGATTTCGATATCTGAGTATTCCTTCTTCTTTTTGTTCTTGAACTTGTTCTGAATTGCAACAAGTGCCGCAAGAACGAAGAACGCTCCCGGAGGAAGTATGAATATAATCATAGGCTCATAGGATGCCGGCATAATATGAAGTCCGAATACCGTACCTGCACCGATAAGCTCTCTGAATGCGCCGAGCACGGTAAGTCCCACCGTGAATCCAAGCCCCATTCCCAGTCCGTCAAACATACTAGGAAGCACCGGATTCTTGGATGCATATGCTTCCGCACGTCCGAGAATAATACAGTTTACAACAATGAGCGGAATATAGATTCCGAGAGCATCATAAAGTGAAGGCGGGCAGTATGCCTGCATGAGGAAATCAACCACTGTAACGAAGGTCGCTACGATAACGATAAATGCCGGCATTCTCACTCTTCCCGGAATTACCTTTCGCAGCATTGAAATCATAATATTGGACAATGTAAGAACCACTGTCGACGCAAGTCCCATGCCGACACCGTTAATCGCAGCTGTCGTTACGGCAAGTGTAGGACACATACCGAGCATGAGCACGAATGTAGGATTCTCCTTTACAATGCCGTTGTAAAGACGTTCAACACACTTATTCATTTACGATGGCACCTCCTTTTTTCATCATAGCCCTGTATGCCGCAAGAGCCGCATTCACACCGTTAGTCATGGACTTGGTTGTATATGTCGCGGATGAGATTGCATCAATCTCATTATCCGCCTGTTTACCTGTCTTAGTGTAGGTGAATGCGTCCGTCGCAACACCCGTGAACTGTCCGAGGAAGCTGTCATTCTGTGCATTCATTCCAAGTCCCGGTGTCTCACTGATTGAAAGAATCTCAACACCTGCGACCGTTCCGTCAGCAAGTATTCCTACCGACATCTGTATGCTTCCGCCATATGCCTCCGAATTGGTAATCGTCACAACATAACCTGCCACACTGTCACCATCATAAGCCGTCACAAGAGCGTCCAGCGTGTTGGCTGTGTTGGCTCCGAGCTCCCTTCCAAAGTCATCAGTGAGCTGTGCAAGCTCATCCGCACTCCACTCATTGAAGCTCATTGCCGATACTATGCTCTCAGCAGCACCCTCCGCATCAGACACCTGTTCATAATATTTCTGAAAAACCGCCTTATAAGCCTTCTCCGTCTTAGCCTTCGCCTGTGCCTCGATAGGCGACTTGGTAATCTTATAGACACCTCCCAGGAGCAGTCCCGCAATTAATGTTATCGCGAAGAGGATAAGCGTATCCTTAACAATTCTTTTCATCTACTTACCCTCCTTCTTTGCTTTTTTCTTAACAACGCCGAAGGCGGTAGGAGCAGTAAGCTTCTCTATAACAGGAACCAGCAGGTTCGAGAAGATGATTGCGTAGGACACGCCCTCCGCCGAATTGCCCTGATAACGGAATATTCCCGTGAGAATACCGAGAATAATACCGAACACAATCTTTCCGTTCTTTGTGACAGGACTTGTCACATAATCGGTAGCCATAAAGAATGCACCAAGCATAAGTCCGCCGCCGCAAAGCTCTGCCGCAAGATATGTAAGGTCGAAGCCTCTTCCTCCGAAGAGAAGTGTATATACAGCAAAGGTTGCGATGTACGCAAGAGGTATTCTTATGGAAATTACTTTTTTTATAAGAAGATACACGGCACCGATAAGTATTGCAATAACCGATGTCTCTCCGATTGTACCGCCGATTGTACCAACGAACATGGAGAGTACATTGACCTCGCCGCCCGCCTTTAAAACTGCAAGAGGTGTTGCGGATGAAACTCCGTCATACACAAAGTTAGTCATATGTCCTGCAAACGATATGAGCAGGAAGCACCTTGCGGCAAGAGCCGGATTCATAAAGTTCTGTCCAAGTCCGCCAAAAAGCTGCTTGACAACTATTATACCGAAAAGGCAGCCCAATATAACCAGTCCGACAGGCATTGTCGAAGGCATATTAAGTGCAATCAGAAGTCCCGTCACAACGGCACTCAGATCAGTTATGGATATAGGCTTTTTCATGAGGAACTCATAGACAGCCTCCGCGCCCACACAGGACAGAACCGACACTGCAACTATAAGTGCCGCTCTCCATCCGAAATTATATATACCGAAAATCGTCGCCGGAAGAAGTGCTATAATCACATCAAGCATTATCGTCCGGGTTGTTGTCTTATCACTCACATGTGGTGATGATGATACATAAGCCATACTGCTTCTTCCTCCTATTTCTTTCTTCTTTCTGCCATTACCATTTTTCTCATTGCCTTAATTGACTGCGTGAGCTGCCTCTCGGCAGGACAGATATATGAACAGCAGCCGCACTCAACACATTCCATACCGTAATTGGCAACAAAGGCATCCATGGCTCCTCTTCTTGCAAGTGTGGAGAGCTTAGCCGGAAGAAGATTCTCAGGGCATACCTCTCCGCAGCGTCCGCATCTGATACACGGGCTCTCAACCTTATCCTTAACCGTATCATGCGTAAACGCAAGCAAGGAGGACGTGTTCTTGGTAACCGGCACGTTAAGGCTGTACATTGCGAAGCCCATCATAGGACCTCCCGAAATAATCTTCTCAGGTTCACTTATAAAGCCTCCCACTGCCTCAACAAGCTCCGTGTAAGGAGTTCCGACATAGACAAAGAAGTTGCGCGGATTCTTCACTGCATCTCCCGTAACCGTGACGATTCGCCTTGTAAGCGGCTTCTTTTCCATTACAGCATTATAAATTGACACTATTGTATCTACATTATGTACAATACAGCCTGCATCCGCAGGAAGCATGGAGGAATTAATCTTTCTCTTGGTCACAGCATATATAAGGCAGCGCTCACCGCCCTGAGGATACTTCGTCTTAAGGGCATCAACGACTATTCTATCCTCTCCCTGTGTCCGCTCTCTCAAAAGCTTGATTGCATCAGGCTTATTGTCCTCTATCGCAATATGTCCCGTCGCCTTAGGGAAGATTCTAAGTACAATCTTAAGACCATTTATAAGCTTATCTGTCTCCTCAAGCATTCTTCGATAGTCGGATGTAAGATACGGCTCACACTCCGCTCCGTTGACAATAATTGTGTCAATATCCCCTTCATTTTTAGGGGTAAGCTTGACGTGCGTAGGGAAACCGGCACCGCCCATTCCGACAACTCCTGCTTCCTTTACAAGGGCTCTTATCTCGGAAGCCTCGAGTTCATCTATGCTCTTAGTCTGCGGCTCTGTCTCCACCGCCTCATACAGACCATCATTCTCTACAATAATGGCATTCACCTTCATTCCGGTCGCCGTAAGTCTCGGCTCAATCCCCTTGACTGTTCCCGATACCGAAGAATGGATATTGGCTGATATAAAAGCCTGACCCTCCGCAATCTTCTGACCCATCAGAACCCTGTCGCCCTTGGCAACCAACGGCACCGCCGGAGCACCTATATGCTGCGACAGCATGAATACCAGCTCTTTTCCGGGCTTTAGTTCCTGAATTGGTGTATCCTTAGACATTGCTTTGCCGTCAAAAGGATGAACGCCGCCTTTAAACGTCAACACCGACATACATATTCTTCCTCCTTAACACATGATTTGTATTACATTATATATCACTTGCACCTCAAAATATAGTCTAAAACTTAACAAAATACTTTATTTAATTAACTTTGGAAATAATCCACAAAATAATTTTATATTTTTGTGCTTTTTTACAGTATGTATTTTTGATATAATAATTCTGTCAATAAGCTGCCGGAAAATTGCCGGCAGACTAAGCTGTTATTCAGACTGCTATACCGGGAGGCTGCCATGCTGTGTATTACAAAAGAGCTTGAATATAATATTGAACACATTGAATATACAGGGTATAAGAAGGAGGATATTGTATTCTTCGATATCGAGACCACAGGCTTTTCGCCGGAGACAACCATTCTCTATATGATAGGCTGTATCTACTATCAGCAGAACAGGCTCATATGCACCCAATGGTTTTCCGACAGCAAGGATTCCCAAAAAGATGTGCTCATCGCATTCATGGAATTTATTGATAAGTACAAGCTCCTTGTGTGCTACAACGGACTCGGCTTTGACATACCTTATCTTCAAAAAAAATGTCATATGTACAAGCTTGCATATCCCATCGGGCAGATGGCTGTGCTCGATATCTACAAGCAGCTTCAGCCGTACCGCAGTGTATTTCATACCCCTAACCTTAAGCAGAAATCCGTCGAAGCATTTCTCGGAATCAACCGCGAGGACAAATACAACGGCGGTGAGCTTATCGAAATCTACCTGAAATATCTCGAAAACCATTCCAATGAGAGCCTCAATCTGCTCACGCTTCACAATCGCGAAGACTTAATTGGAATGACCTCCCTTCTTGCCATGCTGTCATACCGCATAGCATACAACGGCGGCTTCACAATCAAGAATACAAAAAAAATGTCATATAATTCCTCCGACCGTGCTCCCGGAACCGAGATAATTTTTACAATAAGTCTTTCAAGCCCCGTTCCAAAGCGCATATCCTTCGGGAATGAATCGACATATTTTTCAATGTACAAGGACAGTGCCACTCTGACCGTGAAGGCACACACCGACGAATTGAAATATTTTTATCCTAATTACAAGGATTATTACTATCTTCCCGAGGAGGACACAGCCATCCATAAGAGCGTTGCCTTCTATGTAGACAAGAACTTCCGCACCAGGGCAAAAGCTGCGAACTGTTACAGCAGGAAGACCGGCTGTTTCCTGCCTCAATATGACGAGATTATCACTCCCTACTTTAAGATAGATTACTATGATAAGATAACCTATTTTGAATTCACAGACGACTTCAAGGATAACACTGAAGCAGTCAAAAAGTATATTCTTCACATTATGTCACATCTTACAGAACAGCATGTATAACACAAAAATCCCCGATACATATGGAACATTAATCCATATGCCCGGGGATATTTTATATTACATTATAAGCTTCTATGTACCCAATGTCGTAAATACTATTCTGCCTTCTTATAGAAGAAAGAACGGTTGGAAGTGTATCCTAAATCCCTGTAATTTACAATCTGCTCCGTACTTCCGACGAAGAGCGTTCCTCCCGGAACAAGCGAATCATAGAACTTCTTGTATATCTCAGTCTTAGCGTCCTCAGTAAAGTATATTACAACGTTGCGGCATACAATGAGGTTGAGTCTTGATGGGTACGGGTCCTTAAGAAGATTGTGTTTCTTGAACTCAACGCACTTCTTCACCTCATCCTTAATCTGATATGAATTCTCACCGACCTTGGTAAAATACTTGGTCTTGAACTCGTCAGGAAGTGCATTGAGACTCTGTGCTCTGTACAGTCCCATTCTCGCCTTGTCAAGCACCTGCTCGTCTATGTCCGTTGCGATAATCTTAATCTTGCTGAGCGGCATGAACTTAGAAAGAAGCATTGCAAGTGAATACGGCTCATCACCGGTAGAGCATGCGGCGCTCCATATTCTCACTCCGCTTCCGTACTTCCTGACAAGCTCCGGGAATACCTCAGCTTCCAATATCTTCCACTGTTCAGGATTTCTGAAAAACTCGGAAACATTAATTGTCAGATAATTAACGAACTCCTCATAGAGTGCCTTATCCTTCTTAATTGCAGCGGTATAATCCTCGTAGCCCTTATACTTATTCTTTGCAATAAGGGTATCGATACGCCTCTTCATCTGACGCTCCTTATATGCATTCAAATCAATGCTTGTAAGGGCATATACGTTCTTCTTAAATCCCTCATAATCCATTGCCATAATATCAGCCTCTTCTCCTTATGTCTTAAAACTATATATTCTGTAATACCATAATAAACGCCACACTTCAAGAGAAATCTCACTTAAAATGTGGCGTTCAAAATCAATTATTACTGCTCGTCCTCAGCATTCTCCTCATTCTTAGCAGGAGCAAGTAAAGCCTTGATGCTTAAGCTGATCTTCTTAGCTTCTGCGTTGAAATCTACAACCTTAGCTTCGATCTCCTGACCAATCTTAAGAACATCTGATGGCTTGTCAACATGCTCTAAGGCAATCTGTGATACATGAAGTAATGCATCAATGCCCGGCTCAAGCTCAACGAACGCACCGAAGTCTGTCATTCTGGCAACCTTGCCCTTAACAACATTGCCTACTGCATACTTCTCTTCTGCCTTAGGCCATGGGTTGGTATCCTCGAACTTAAGAGAAAGAGCAATCTTATCGCCCTGAATATCCTTAATGAAAGCCTTAACTGTATCGCCAGGCTTGAATACCTTCTTAGGATTCTCAATTCTTCCCCATGACATCTCAGAGATGTGAAGAAGACCATCTACGCCGCCGATATCGATGAATACACCGAAATCAGTAACATTCTTAACTGTACCTTCTACTGTCTGACCAACAGAAATCTTAGAAAGAACCTCTTCCTGACGCTTCTGCTTCTCAGCAACTAAAAGCTGCTTGCGGTCACCGATAATTCTTCTCTTAGCTGTGTTGAACTCAGTGATAACGAATGAAATCTCCTGACCTGCATACTTGCTTAAATCCTTCTCGTATGTGTCTGAAACAAGGCTTGATGGAATAAATACTCTTGTCTCCTCGACAACAACTGTAAGACCTCCGTTAGTAACCTGTGAAACCTTGGCAGTGAGGACTTCCTTATTCTCAAAAGCCTCCTCAAGTCTCTTCTTACCATTCTCAGCAGCAAGTCTCTTATATGTAAGCATAACATAACCATCGCCATCATTAACCTTAAGAACCTTAGCCTGCATCTTATCGCCCTCATGTACAAGCGTGGTTAAATCAACGTTAGGTGTGTTAGTGTACTCATTTCTGGTGATGATACCGTCAGCCTTATAGCCGATGTTCAGTATTATCTCATCTTCTTTAACGCCGATGACTGTTCCTTCTACGACCTCTCCTGTTCTGATTGTTTTTAAAGATTCTTCTAACATCTGTTCAAAACTTAAATCTGACATCTCGTTTGAACCTCCTCAATAATATTCTTTGGGGTTGATGCCCCGGCAGTAATTCCTATTCTTTGCATTCCCCTTATTGCTGTAAAATCCATGTCCTCGGCAGTCTGAATATAATAGGTATTACTACATTCCTCCTTGCAAATCTCAAACAATTTCTGGGTATTGGAACTGTTCTTTCCACCAATGACAATCATGGCATCTACCTGTGAAGCTATCTGTCTTGCCTCGGTCTGCCGAACTTCAGTGGCGTTGCAAATCGTATTTAAACACTTTATATCATAACCCTTTTTATCAAAAATTTCAACTATTTCTTGAAATTTCTTTAAATTAAATGTTGTCTGTGAAACAATACTTATTTTTTGAGACAATATATTAATATTTTTTGCCTCCTCAACGTTTCCTACAACATAGGTGTCTTCACCTGACCAGCCTCTTATTCCTTTAACCTCAGGGTGTGCAGCGTTGCCGACAATGACAACCGTTCGTCCCGCCTTTGATTCCTCCTCGACTATTCGGTATATCTTGGATACAAAAGGACAGGTGGCATCCTCGATCTCCATTCCGCATCCGCGCAGTCTGTCGAATTCCGCACGGCTCGCGCCATGCGCTCTCACAACTATCGTTCCCTTAGAAAGAACTGATATATCAGTATCCTCATCAACGACCTTCACACCATGCTTTTCAAGGTCTGCCACAACCTGCTCATTATGAATAATCGGTCCGTATGTGTAGACATGCTCCTTATCGGCATTGGCATATACCTTCTCGACGGCACGCTTTACACCGAAACAGAAGCCCGCGGTCTTTGCGACAATCACTTCCATCTGTACAAAACCTCATTTCCTGATTAATCTGATTTTCATGCTGCTTATCCGCGTGCATTATTGAAAATTCTCATAATCGCATCAGTAACTTCCTCGATATTCATATCTGAGGAATCAAGCAGCACTGCGTCCTCAGCCTGTCTCAGAGGAGATATGTCCCTGTGCATATCGTTGTAATCGCGTTTCTCAATATCAGCCTTAATTACATCCATATCCTGCTTCTCGCCCTTCTCGACGAGCTCATCATATCTTCTCTTCGCTCTGGCATCAACGCTCGCCGTAAGATATATCTTCACGGTTGCCTTCGGAAGTACACAGGTTCCTATATCTCTTCCGTCCATAATTACATTCGTTCCGGCTGCAAGCTGTCTCTGAAGCTCAACAAGCTTGCTTCTGACTGCCGCATATACGGCAACCGCACTCGCCATGCGTCCGACTTCCTCATGTCTTAATCTTCCGGTCACATTCACACCGTTAAGTATTACCTGCTGCACCCCGTCCTCATAAGCAATCTTTACATCAACATCCGCACACGCCTTCGACACTGCTGCCTCATCACTGCCGTCAATTCCATTGTCGACAAAGTATATTGCCATTGCACGGTACATAGCCCCCGTATCAACATATATGAAACCTAACTCCTTAGCCACTCTCTTCGCTATTGTGCTCTTGCCGGCTCCTGCCGGACCATCTATTGCTATACTGTATGCCATTTTGCTCCTCCATTCGTCCGCCATGCGGCGGCATATATTAATCGTATATTTTTAAATACTTGCTCCCGCAAGATGTCCTGTTGACCATGCAATCTGAAGATTGAAGCCTCCCGTCACCGCATCAAGGTCAAGCACCTCTCCTGCAAAATAAAGTCCTTTAACCTTCTTCGACTCCATTGTGGACGGGTCAACATCCTTGACGCTCACACCGCCCTGCGTGACTATCGCCTCATTGTATCCACGAAGTCCGGTAAGCGTGAATTCAAAGTTCTTTATCGTATCGATAAGCCTCATTCTCTCCTCACGGCTTATCTCATGAACCTTCTTATATTCATCGATTCCGCTTCTCTTTATAATGACCGGAATAAGTGACTTAGGCAGGAGCTTGTCAAGAGAGTTATTAAAATTCTTATTCATATACTCTTCAAAATCCCTCAGAACCCTCGCATCAAGCTGCTCTGCATCAAGCCCCGGCTTAAGGTCGATAACAAGTCTTAACGGATGCTCCTTAATCTTCTTTGCCACATAGCTGCTTGCGCTAAGTACCGTCGGACCGCTAACACCGAAATGCGTGAATAACAGCTCTCCGAAGTCCTCATAAAGCTTCTTCTTTCCATCATATATCGTGACACCTGAATTCTTAAGTGCCAGTCCCTGAAGCTCCTTTACATCCTCCTCTGCAACCGTGAACGGCACAAGTGCAGGGCTTAACGCCGTCACAGAATGTCCCGTCTTTTCCGCGAAGCCGTAGCCGTCCCCGGTTGAACCGGTCGTCGGGTATGATATTCCTCCGGTGGCCACAATAACAGCATCCGCCGGATATACCTTGCCTGACGCACATTTTACTCCTGTTATGAACTCTCTTTTGCCGGCATCAGCTTCCGCATCGCCACCTCTATCCGTGACAAGCTCAGTAACCGTTGTATCATACTCAATTTTGACACCATGCTTCTTCATTATTCTTACGAGCGTCGATATGACATCACCCGCTCTGTCGCTCACAGGAAATACTCTGTTGCCTCTTTCAACCTTGGTCTCAAGTCCTGCATCGTTAAGCATCGCCACGACATCCTCATTCGTAAAGCCGTAGAATGCACTGTACAGGAACTTCCTGTTGGTGACAACATTGTTAAAAAGCTCCTCAACATCACAGGCATTCGTGATATTGCAGCGCCCTTTTCCCGTTATGTATATCTTCTTACCCGCCTTCTCGTTCTTTTCAAGAATCGTCACGTCATGCCCGTCAGACGCTGCCGCTATCGCAGCCATCATACCTGCCGCACCCGCTCCGATTATTATTACCTTGCTCATATATTCCTCTTTTCGACTACTCTTCTATATTCTTAAGCGACGCGAACAAATCCTCGTCAAGCTGGTTAATCTCATCATTATTGTATACCTGATAATCGCTCCACACTCTTCCAAGCTCTTCAAGATTAGCAGCCACGCGCTCCTTATTTCTCATACATAATGCCACAATAAGTGCATTTACCACGCTCATCGGAGCCACAAGTGAATCCACTATCGATGTCATGTCGCTTCTCGCAAGAAGATTGCAGGACGAATACAGGCTCATCGGAGAATTGCGGCTGTCGGTTATTGCAATCACCTCCGCACTCTTATTATTGGCATACTCGAGGCATTTTAACGTTCTCATCGAGTATCTCGGGAAGCTTATTCCGACCACAACGTCCTTCTCGCTCACGGAAAGCATCTGCTCGAACATCTCCGACGCGCTGTTCGTCGTAACCATCTTAACATTATCATGTATCATTCTGAGATAAAAACCAAGGAACTCCGCCAAAGGTGCGCAGCTTCTCACACCGACAACATATATATGCTCCGCCGTGTCAAGCATATCCACGGCAAGGTCGAATGCATCCGGCTCAATAGTCTCCATCGTCAGCTTAATCTTCTCAATATCGGCACCGAGTACATATGAGAGAACCTTCGACTGCTGTATGTCACCCGACGCAGCCTCTATCTTCTCCACGGAATCGAGCCTTCTTTTGAGAAGTGCCGCCATCGCCCCTTGAAATTCCGGGTACCCGTCATAGCCGAGCATCGCCGCGAATCTTACCGCCGTTGACTCACTCACACCCGCCTTCTCTCCAAGCTTCGCAGCCGTAAGAAAAGCCGCCGTATCGTAATTGTCAAGTATATATCCCGCAAGCTTTTTCTGTCCCTTGCTGAATTCCGGCATCATTAAGCTTATTCTCTCCATGAGGGTCTGTTCCACATTTTCAGTTACATTTTCAGTTGTCATATTCTCATTTTTTGCACTGCGCTCAGACATTTTTCTGCTCCGTGTCATTACATATATAATCTTAAAGTCTCATTATAAAGCAAAAAAACTTTTATAGCAATGCCTAACAAAAAAATAACGTCACAATCGCTGTCACAGCAGCCACAATCACATAATTAAGAATAATTCCAAGCACTGCAATCATATATTCCCCGCCCCCTGTAAGCGCAGTTATTATCGCATACTGCACAACATATACAATCAAAAAACACAACGAACTTCGCAGCACACACCGCATGCGTGCAATCCACATAGCCCACGGCTGAATACCGAAAAATCTGTCAGCCCGTATACGCACTATCCTATTGCCATTCTCACCGCCAAGCATCGATGCAGTCCCTGCATATTGAACAAGCATTCCGCTTATGCAGAAGCCAAGTGCGACCACACAATAGCTCACTTCATTTCCGAACCCTGAAAACCATCCGAACATAAACTGAAAAAAGCATATCCCATATGCAATAAATCTGTTTGCGCCCTTAAGGTATGCCTCGCGGCAAAAGCGGACAAGCCCATTCACATCCGGAGCATCGCTCTTTCCATGTGCGGAATTCTCCGCATCTGACATATCCGGAGCCTCATTAAGACTCAGGCTTCCATTCTCCATAACCCCTATAAAATCTGCAATACGTTCAAGCTCATCCGTAAGGTGCGTGGATATTATCACGCTTATCATCTGTTTCTCAACCGCCTCCTGAAGCATATACAAGAACTCCCGTCGGAACGCCACATCAAGTCCGCTGGTAGGCTCATCAAGGAGCAGAAGCTCCGGGTGATGCCCCATGGCAAATGCGAACTGGAACCTTACCTTCTCCCCCTTTGACAGCAGCCCGTATACCTTATGGTCTCCAAGGCCTACACTTTTTAGTCTGTTATAGAACTCTTCCTCGTCGTAATCCTTATATAGGTTCTTGTACAGCTCCATGTTCTCTCTTAATGTCGCACCCTCGATAAACGGTGCGTCCTCCATGATAAAGCCAGCCTGCTTATCATACTGCACGCATCCGCTGTCCGTAAGACCCGGATTTAATATACTCTTTAAAAGCGTCGTCTTTCCCGAACCCATTCTTCCTACAAGCCCCATTATATAGCCGTGCTCTAACGTAAAGCTTATATTCTCAAGCTTGAACCTTCCCTGTTTTCTGCATAATCCACTGACCACCAATGCATTTTTATCTGTCTCACTCTTCATTTTCCCACCTCGCCGTTATGTTCACACTATTCCCAAAGAAGCTCAATCATGGACTGTATTTCATCAAGTGAAAGTCCTGCCGCCTTACCCTCTTTAATAAGCTGTGCCGCCGTATCCTCTATAAGCTTAAGTCTCTTTTCCTTAAGAATCTCGACCTTGCTCGGCGACACGAAGAAGCCCTTCTGCGGCACTGAATATATCATGCCCTCATTTTCAAGCTCCTCGTAGGCTCTCTTGGTCGTTATCACGCTGATTTGGAGCTCCTTTGCAAGCTGTCTTATCGACGGAAGCATCTCATCCGCCTCAAGCGCGTGGCTTAATATACCTTCCTTTATCTGCTTTGTAATCTGCTCATAAATCGGCACATTGCTCTTGTCTGAAATAATTATCCGCATCAAATCCCTGCCCTTTCGTCATATCACATCATGCATTGTGTTTCTGTCAGAACCTCTCATCAGCCGCGTTGCTTTTCTTTCTCTGCCCACCGTACAAGCCCTGACCTACATTCACATACTTGTATTCATCGAACTCAGAACGAACCATATAATACAGCTTCACAAGTCCCTGAACAATAACCCCGGCAATTCCCAGTCCCGTCGCCACATTGCAGAATGTGCTTCCCGCCTCATACGCCGACATACTTATCACAGTCCCCGTAAAAAGGCTGTTCCACGCGATTATGCTGAAAAAAATTCCGAACCCCTTTTCATTTACCGTCGCGTTTTTATACCACCCGCAGAAATATACCGCACTTCCCATCTCGAACAGCATAAGTGCAACCACAAAAAGATTGTTGATAAAATATGCCTGCACGGCACCCTTATATCCGTAAATGACATATCTCATAATGCCCAGCAAAAAAATAAGTGCAGCTAATACCCCTTCCATAATAAGCTGTCTGTACACCATAAACCTTTTTCTTTCCCGCTCATCCATCGGCATGATGAAAAGCATCCTCTCACAGCACGGCATCATTTTAATCACCATCATCTCGATTACCCATGCAAAACACAGCACCGTCGTGTTGTCCGGCGGTACTGCCGCACACGCCGCTATCACAAGCATAAGAATAACCCTGTATCCCGTAAAGCAATGCTTTATGTCGCACCAAGCCGTATTAAAAGCCAGCTTAAACATTCTGTTATTCATAATAATCTCCTCCTCAAATCCTACAAAAGATATTCCACAACATCTCCAAGCCCTGCCGGTTCATCTACGGGCGCAAGCTTTAGATAATCCTTCGACGTATCAATCACTCCAACCGAAAAGCTCTCCTCATCCCTTCTTCCTACAAGTGCCTTCTGCATATAATCGAGCTGATTTCTGCTTCCCTTCACGATATGATACCTTTCCGTCAGCTCCTCCTTCGTCCCGAAGTATGCCTGCTGGCCTTTCTTTATGGCGAGCACATAATCAGCCATCTTGTCAAGCTCCTCCATCACATGGCTCGCCCAGAATATGATATGCCCCTCATCCTCATAATCACTTACCAGCTTATAGAGTTCCTCCCTCGCATAGCTGTCAAGATGTGCCGACGGCTCATCAAGAAACAATACCTCCGACTTGTACGCGAACGCAAATGCCATCTGCACAACCATGATATTTCCTCTCGACAGCTTCTCAAGCGGCTTTCCCTGAGGAATATTGTACCTTCTCAGAACATCATAATACTTTTCGCCGTCAAAACCCTCATAAAAGCTTCCGAAGCACTTATAAAGCTCCTTCGGCGTGTAATCTTTCGGAAAAGGACACCTCTCAAGAATAAACGCAAAGTGTTTTTTCACATCCTCATCATCCTCTGAAATCCACCCACACTCACCTTCAGCCTTCTCCGTCCCTAGCAGGCAGTTAAACAACGTGCTCTTGCCGCAGCCGTTTCTTCCGATGACCGCCACAATATATCCGGCGTCGACGTCCATGTCAATCGGTCCGAGTTCAAAATCGTTGTATTTCTTTTTTAAGTTTCTTATATGCAGCCCTTTCATACAATCCCTCCCTGCCATCACTGTGCATTGACTATAACCGTGTTTTATTTTTTGTTATATAAGTTTCTATATATCTGTTATGTGCTGTGTATATCTGTGTATATACAATATATACAGCTTATGCACAGTTTTGTCAATACCTTTTTTAAACTATATCAAATCAATTTGGGTGCAAAAAGTCCGGCTCTCCCCAAGCCGGACTTCCACGTTAAATTATACCCCCATCAAAGTTCAGTCACACCAATAAGGCTGTAATCATTCAATTCATAAGTATATATGCTCTCGACACCGTCAAAAATGTAGAGATAATCCCCTATATATACAGCCCTCGGATAATCGTATGAGTACACATCAAGCACACATTCGATAAGCTGTACAAAGCCTTCATTCTCATCATATGAATACAGTCTGTACACCTGGGCAAGCCTTCCAACCAGATTAGCTCCGGTTTTATCCGTTTCGATTATATTCTCCTCGGCCACAAAGCCTATAAGGTTCCTCTCTGCGTTCACAAGTATTGCCCTGTGCTCATAGAGAGCACCCGAATAATACGCTTCAAGCTGCAGCCTGTTCTCCTCATATATATCATAAGGATCACTTATGTCAAACATACTCATCTTGACATTGCTGACTCTGCCGCTGCTCTCATCCGCTTCGTACCCAAGACCGAACATTTTTCCTTCTCCGTAAGGATGAAGATATTCTGAAAATCCCGGAAGCTTAAGTTCATCAACTATGACCGGATCAGCCGGGTCGGACATATCGACCACGAACAGTGGGTCCGTATTTCTAAACGTCACAAAATATGCCATATTGCCGAGAAATCTTGATGATTTAACTGTCTCACCATTAGCGATATCCTCGATGCTTCCCACAAGCTTTAAGTCGCTGTCAAAAATATACAGTCCGCAGCTCGGTTCATAATAGGTATAATCATATGTGGTCGTCACAATTCTGATATATCCGTTATACTCACTGAAAGAGAACTGACTGTCAGCGCTTCCGCATACCTCTGTCTCACCTGCATATTCAATATTTCCGTTTTCTATGGAGAACTTCATAAGCCTGCTTCTTGATTTCTCAGTCTCATATCCGGTTATTCCTTCACTCTGCACGCCATCCGTCTGCGATTCATCATTCTCCACATCATTAATTATCTCATAACCATACCACATATACGGCTGATATGAGAGAAAATATATTGCATTCTCACTCACATACATATTGTCAGAGCTCAATACCACCGCCTCTGTGTCCTTATATGACATCGGATTCTTCAAGTCAACAGAGCCTATTACCGTATAGCTTCTGTCGCTCACATACTCAGGACAATATATATTATTCTCACCTGCAAGCATACCGTCATACATCGGAATATAGCTTTCATATTCACCCTCGCTGCAGCTGTAATCCGGCGTATAGTGTGATATCATATATAGCACGCCGTCGGTAATTCTCGATGATACATAGTATCCGCTCTGAGTCACCATATTGATATACTTAGGAGCTTCTTTGTCCGATATATCATAAAATATCCCGAAGCTTATGCAGCCGGATTCATAGACATAGCTGTTATAGGCATATCCCGTAATAACCAGTAAATTTCCATCAACATACATCGTGTTGTAATCTACATACTCATACCCCGCAAGCTTATCAAGCTGTATCCGGCTGCTCTCATCAAGCACTCCGCCGTCTACGGCACATATCGAGACAGAACGTGTTCCCACATACACATCATCCGGCTTCTTCATCACATAGAGATACTTTCCGTCGGTGATAAAAATATTGCCCTCTGACACCCCCTCCTCCTGGTCATTATTCTTCGAAAAATCTTTACTGTCTGAGCCTGAGGCAGTGTCCGTAGTTATATCATTCCGCACATTCTCATTAACCGCACTGTCATAATGTCCTGCACCTGTTTCCGCACTGCCTGTTATACCACTGTCATTCAGAATATAATAACCGTCATCAATATAATTTCTTCCTATAAGCTTTTCATAAAGCTCATCATATATCGTCATTTCCATGCCAGCTGTCACCCCTGTTGTTTCTTCAGCCGTTGTCTCCAGCATCTTTTCATACCCATACATATCCTCATTGCTGCCGGAAGTATTTTTCGGAGACAGTCTGCCCACCATCGACGCTCCCGCCGCAACCACAATTACTGCCGCTGCCGCCAGTGCAAAGCTTCTTATATTCCTTGATAGCTTCTTTACACCTTGCTTCTTTGTATTATCTGCCCCTGCATCCAGCTTTTTTGATATATTCTCAGGCAGGAGAGATTCAGGCACATCCACTTCATCATCCTTTATCCTATCCCTCAAAAATTTATCATCCATGTTCATTCCTCCATTTCACATATAACCCGCATATTCTATACCAACATTTTTCTGAGCTTTTCAAGTGCCCTGCTCTTGACCGTCCGAACCGTATTGTGGTTCATCTTCATCAGCCTCGCGATTGTCTCGCCTTCATACCCTGCAATCAAGGACATGGCAATCACCTGACGTTCCCTGTCATCAAGCATCGCAAATGCATTCTGTAAGTCAACTCTGCCCGCGATATCCTCTGCCTCCACAGATACCACCGTATCCAATGCCTCATCAAGCTCCAAGGTCTTGTTGACATACCCCTTAAGCTTTCTCTTGCACTTCGCGGATAATATCTTAAATATCCAGCCTTTAAATGCCCCCTTATCCCTCAATTTCCCGAATTCGGCATACGCATCGACCACCGCTTCACTCACGGCATCCTCCGCGTCCTCCCTGTTTCCAAGGACATAGAGCGCATACCTGTATAAATCCTTATATACTGCAGTATATAATTCGATAAATTCATCCTTCATGTAAAATCCCCCTGGCGGATTGTCTTTTATCAATGCGTATACATTACTGCTTACGCATTCATCAACTTTAAAGTCATATAATAAGTGTACATATATGCGGAAATTGTTTCAAGAAATTAAAATAAATTATTCCCGACATGACAAAAAGAGGCTTGATTCCATATCGGAATCAAGCCTCTTAATTGTTGCTTGCTATTCTTTATTAACTTATGACTATGTAAGTTCTACTTAGCATAATCAACTACTCGCGACTCGCGGATTAAGCTGACCTTAATCTGACCGGGATACTGTAACTCTGCTTCTATCTTCTTAGAAATATCCCTTGCAAGAAGTACCATCTCAGCATCATCAACTGTTTCAGGAACTACCATAATTCTGACTTCCCTACCTGCCTGAATAGCAAAAGACTTCTCAACGCCATCAAAGGAATTGGTAATATCTTCTAACTGTTTAAGTCTGTTGGTATATGTCTCAAGTGTCTCTCTGCGCGCACCAGGTCTTGCAGCAGATATAGCATCCGCAGCCTGTACGATGCATGCAATGAGTGACTGAGGTTCAACATCTCCGTGGTGTGCCTCTACTGCATTAATAACAATATCGGACTCCTTGTACTTCTTACAAAGGTCAACACCAATCTGAATATGTGAGCCTTCCATCTCGTGATCAAGTGCCTTACCAATATCATGCAGGAGACCTGCACGCTTGGCGGTTCTGATATCAACACCAATCTCACCGGCAAGTAAACCGGAAAGATGTGCAACCTCAATCGAATGCTTGAGTGCATTCTGACCATAACTTGTTCTGAACTTCATCTTACCGAGAAGTCTTACAAGTTCAGGGTGTATGCCGTGAACACCAACTTCAAGTGTCGCAGCCTCGCCCTCTTCTCTCATCATGGTCTCAACTTCCTTCTGTGCCTTCTCAACCATCTCTTCAATTCTTGCAGGATGGATACGACCGTCAACAATAAGCTTCTCAAGAGCTATTCTTGCGACCTCACGGCGCACCGGATCAAATCCGGACAGGATAACTGCCTCAGGAGTATCGTCGATTATTAAATCAACTCCCGTCAATGTCTCAAGAGTTCTGATGTTACGTCCCTCTCTACCAATGATTCTGCCCTTCATCTCATCATTAGGAAGCTGAACAACTGAAATTGTGGCTTCGGATACATGATCAGCAGCACACTTCTGTATCGCTGTTACTATGTATTCCTTCGCCTTCTTGTTCGCCTCTTCCTTAGCTCTGGTCTCTAATTCCTTGACCATAACTGCGGTTTCATGCTTTACTTCATCTTCAACAGTCTTCAAAAGATAATCTTTTGCTTGTTCGGAGGTTAAACCGGAAATCCTCTCCAGTTCCTGTACTCTCTTAGAGCTGAGCTCTTCAACTTCCTGTCTCTTACGATTAAGTTCCTCTTCCTTACGTCCAAGATTAGTATCCCGACGCTCAACAGCTTCAAGCTTCTTATCTAAGGTCTCTTCCTTCGCAAGAACACGACGCTCATACTTCTGAACCTCGGCTCTTCTCTCCTTAGTCTCCTTGTCAAGTTCATTCTTAGTCCTGATGGACTCTTCCTTCACTTCCAAAAGAGCTTCTTTCTTCTTGGTCTCTGCTGTCTTGAGGGCTTCATCTATTATCTCTCTTGCTTTGTCTTCCGCACTGCCAATCTTCTTCTCGATTACATTACGTCTATATGCATTAGCGACAAACCAAGTAATAGGTGCAACTATAATAATGGAAATTACTACAGCTAAAATCGTCTGTAACACAGGAGCACCTCCTTATTTAGTTTTCATTGTACAAAATACAACATTTAAATTGTATACTTTTTTGGCATTTGTGTCAAGTGTTAAACAAATAATATACAAAATTACAACAAATTCAACATTAATCAGGCATTCTCAGTCATGTATATATCACTCATCACTTCTGAGTACTCTTCCGACACACTTAGAGGAAAATCCCTTCCTCATAAGATACGCATACAGCTTCCTTCTGTCATCAAAATCAAGTCCGCCTATGTTGTCCTGTGTCACTGATTTCTTCCGAAGTGCAGCCCATACAGCCTCCGTATCATCCTCAGAATCAGGTCTCAATTCTTCAAGCACCTGTCGTATAATGTCCCTGTCAATTCCTCTTCTGTACAGCCTCTGTTCGATATCTCTTCTGCTTCTGCCATGGCATGAATTCTCGACAAAATACTGCGCATATCTGAGGTCATCGATATAGCCGAACTTCTTGGCATACTCTATGCCTATCAGCGCATATCTCTCGACATATCCGCCCTCAATAAGCTTGTCATACACCTGCTTCTCCGTCTTCTGTGCAGACTTAAGTATATAGAGAGTTCTCGCCTTGACACGCTTGGGAATAAGTTCCTCATCTATCTCGCGATATACCGACTCTTCAACTTCCTCACCGACCTCAAGACCATATCTGTATACCTCCTGATTATACAGTGAAAAAGCATACTCACCATCAATGCTTATTCTCTTGCGCTTCTTATCAAGCTCAGTAATATCCGTTACAATCATGCCATCCTCTTAAACAATCAAATTATGCAGCTATTCACTACTCCTCGTCCTGTGCAAGTGAAGCAGCCGCATTCTCGCCAACTACCACGTCAGCCGGAAGTCCGTAGTGCTCACGCACCTTCTTCTCAACCTCAGCCATAACAGCAGGGTTATCACGGAGATACTGCTTCGCATTCTCACGTCCCTGACCAATCTTGGCATCATTGTATGCGAACCACGCACCGCTCTTAACAATAATGTTGAGATTAACTGCAAGGTCAAGAATATCTCCCTCTCTCGAGATTCCCTGTCCGAACATAATATCGAACTCAGCCTCCTTAAAAGGTGGAGCAATCTTATTCTTAACAACCTTAATTCTGGTTCTGTTTCCTACAACCTCTCCGCCCGACTTAAGAGCCTCGATTCTTCTGACATCAAGACGAATTGATGAGTAGAACTTAAGCGCACGTCCACCGGTTGTAGTCTCAGGATTACCGAACATGACTCCGACCTTCTCACGGAGCTGGTTGATGAATATAACAACACAGTTAGTCTTGCTTATAACCGCTGTGAGCTTACGAAGTGCCTGTGACATAAGTCTCGCCTGAAGTCCGACGTGGGAATCACCCATGTCACCATCAATCTCAGCCTTCGGAACAAGTGCTGCAACAGAATCGACAATTATAATGTCGACCGCACCCGAACGAACCATGGTCTCTGTAATCTCGAGAGCCTGTTCGCCGTTATCCGGCTGTGAAATATACAGATTATCAATATCTACACCTATGTTCTTCGCGTATACAGGGTCAAGTGCATGCTCGGCATCTATGAAACCTGCTATACCGCCTCTCTTCTGAACCTCAGCAACCATATGAAGTGCAACCGTAGTCTTACCACTTGATTCAGGGCCGTATATCTCAATAATTCTTCCCTTAGGAACTCCTCCCATTCCGAGTGCAATATCAAGACTGATTGAACCTGTCGGTATAGTCTCAACATTCATCGATGCAGATGGGTCTCCGAGCTTCATAACAGCTCCCTTGCCATAAGAACGCTCTATATTCGAAATAGCAGCTTCCAATGCCTTAATCTTATCTTCCTTAGCCATAACCTAATCTCCTTCTCTAATCACGTTCGACGCAAACTAATGTTCGTATGTACACACTATAATACATACAATCTCAAAAGTCAATATCTAAATCGAACAAATTTTCGTATTGATGGGATACACTGACAATCGGCTCCGTGGGAATCGGGATACCGCCGATATTACAAAGACTCATTATTTCTTACCAAAAATATGATAACACAGCGATGAATATAATTCAATAATTAAATGCAAAAAGTCCGAAGGATAAAAATACCCCTCGGACTTTTCACCTGAAATACGAAGATTAGTCGCCTATGTATTTGTATGTATATTCCCAACTCTGATTATAAAAACCATTGCTGTTTCTCTGCTCTGTTATATTATTAAACATATCATATTTATATTCAAACCAACTGTACATTGTACCATCCGAATTATAGCCAACGAACTTTGTCATATTTCCAAAATCATCATATTCATATTCCATCCAACTTGATACAATTCCTTCTGAATTGCAACTAACTTCCTTTGTTACATTCCATGAATCATCATATTCATATTCTCTCCAGCCTATTATCACCCTTTCTGAGTCATAACTAACTTCCTTCTTAACATTTTCCGAATCATCATATTCATATTCTGTCCAAGCAGTTATCACACCATCCGAATTGTAATCGACTTTCTGTGTTACATTTCCAACGGAATCATATTCATATTGATACTCTTTTTTCCATAACATCACGCCATCCGAACTGTAACGTGCTTCCTTTGTCTCATTTCCCGAAATATCATATTCATATTCATCAAAACTTGATATTGTTCCGTCCACATTGTATTGTATTTCCTTCGTAACATTTCCTGAAGTATCATATTCTTTGCGCTCTAGTACCGTTCCATCTGAACTATAAAGAACCTTATTTGTTTTATTTCCAAAATTATCATATTCATACTCATACCACTTTGCTATCATTTCATCCGAGCTGTAATCGACTTCCTTCGTAACATTTCCCGAAGCATTATATTCATACTCTTTCCTCGACCATAATGTTTTTCTGTCGTCAGGATCAAGCTCATCTTTTTTCAATATCACAACATGTTCTCTGACATACTTCTCCCTATCACTTAATCCTGAATCGCCTGTTGCTTTCTCACCTTTAATCAAAACATCTATTGCTTTTATACATTCATTCTGTTCAAGATATACATTTGATATTGCTTCATATATCTCTGTTCTTGTA
>CAKRIL010000021.1 GCA_934343915.1 uncultured Lachnospiraceae bacterium
AGAAGCTTAGTTGTTCTTCGGGCTCTGTTTATCGTACAGCCACAGACGGCATGGATGCCGGCTGAGTTGCAAACAGCCATGGAAGGCTGATTTTGCAACGATGGCGGAAGCAGAAATACTTTTTTCAGAGCCCTTAGAACAACTTGCTTCGTACAATGGAGCTGATATGTATAAATATAACATGCTATACATTTTTATTAAAGAAATAAATCAGGATGTTTTGACACCTGAATCGGTATAGGTAATTTCGTTCCTGCCGCACTGATTACTTAAACTGGTTCTGCCCTTCATTGTACTCGTAATTTATTTTCGCAAGCGCGCTCTTTATCTCATCTGTCGTCGTCGAGCATGCTGCCGCAAGCTCATCAAGGCTTGAAAATTCGTCGCGCAGCTTCATGTTCACGAAGCTTAACAGCATTACGGGGTCTTTTGGAAGTGTGTACATGGTGTGCCTCCTTTAAATGGTTTATAATAGATAATTATACAACGTAAAGTCTGAAATTCTGCATCTGAAATCTACTATATTTTATAATCCTCCCTGCAAATTTACAATATTGTACTGTAATGAAAAATGTGCTACAATAAACAATGATTGCTTATAAGCAGTCTGTGCTTATAAGCAGGTGGTGTTTATTTGCACTTTAACTACTATTTGTGCCGTTATGGGCGGCGGAACGAGGAGATTATGGGATTGGAACAAAAGAATAAGAAACCGGATATGCGGGTGATTACGATGATAACCAATATGGTACTGCTTTTATTGGGACTTGCTTATGTAGTTGCAGTGACGGTGTCGGGTCGTAACAGCACATTGTGGTACAAGATGTCAGTTATGATACTCATGATGGGCTACTCACTTCTGTTCAACATTGCAGGGCTGTACGGGATGAATGCTTTTGAGAAGATGACACGGCAGCAGGGAAGAAGCTATTTCGGGTACATGATTTTTGATGTTGTAGAGCTGTGCTTTCTTGCCATGTTCGTTGTGAATGTTGGAGACTTTGACGAGCCTTTTCATTACATATCGCTCGGTGTTTTTATTATATTGACAATACCGAGACATATCATGTATCACGCGGCGGTCGACCCTATCAAGGCGGAGGAGAACGGCGGCAGCGGTTATCATACCGTGACTGCGATACACAGATACAAGGTGTCCGAGGATGTTAAGAAGAACAGAAAGGACAAGGAGGCTGATAAGCCTAAGCGTTCGGGAAGGGACAGATTCCCTGAACCGGGACTTAAGGAGGACAGATTTGTCAACATGAAGCTTGAAGGCTTTGTCGATTCATCAAGGTCGGTTGACGATAAGGGAAACATTAATAATTCAGGTTCAAAAGACAGCGGTAATTAATGATAAGTACAGGCTTATGCGGCATATAATCGAGAGAGACCATTTTGAGGATGCTTATGGCAAAGAAGCTTTTGATTATCTGTACAATGCTGTGCCTTGATTTATTTTTATTTGTAATTATATATGAGGAGAAGATGCAGGAGGAGAAGGCTCCCGTATCAACTACCTTTTATGAGAATGTGGTTGCACTTACGTTCGACGACGGGCCGCATGGCACATATACAAGTGAGCTGCTTGACGGTCTTAAGCAGAGAGGAGTTGTTGCAAGCTTCTTTGTGCTGGGAGAGCATATTGAGGGGAATGAGGAGCTGATTCTGAGAATGAAGGAGGAAGGCCACCTCATCGGCAACCATACCTTTTCACATGTGAAGCTGGATACTCTCAATGATGCTGCGGCATGTGATGAGGTGAGGAGAACCTGCGAAGCGATAGAGAGCATAACAGGTGAGAAGGTTGAGTACATAAGACCTCCATACGGGGCTTACAATGAAGAGCTTGAATGCATGATTAATCTTAACAAGGTTCTGTGGACGGTTGACCCGCAGGACTGGAATACGACCGATACGGATGCGATTGTGAGGCATGTTGTCAGGAATGTCAAGGATGGAGACATAATACTGCTGCATGATATTTACCCATCATCAGTGGCGGCGGCACTTCGGATTGTGGATGAGCTTAAGGCACGCGGATATATATTCGTGACAGTGGATGATATAGTGATTAAGTAGAAGGAAGATATGCAATGGATTTGTTTGATTATATGAGAGAAAATTCAATGAAGGACAATTCACCGCTTGCACAGCGCATGCGACCGAGGAACCTTGATGAAGTTGTCGGACAGAGACATATTATCGGGCCGGATAAGCTTCTGTATCGTGCAATCAAGGCGGATAAATTAAGCTCAATCATATTCTACGGGCCTCCGGGAACCGGAAAGACGACGCTTGCGAAGGTCATAGCTAATACAACAAGTGCTGATTTCAGGCAGATTAATGCGACCGTTGCCGGAAAGAAGGATATGGAGGATGTCGTCGAGGCGGCGAAGAACAATATGGGTATGTACGGAAGGAAGACCATATTATTCGTGGACGAGATACATCGCTTTAACAAGGGGCAGCAGGATTATCTTCTGCCGTTCGTTGAGGATGGAACGCTTATACTTATCGGAGCGACGACCGAGAATCCATACTTCGAGGTCAATTCCGCGCTTATATCGCGCTCGATAATATTCGAGCTTAAGGCACTTGAAAAGGAAGATATCCTTTCTCTCATTCATACTGCCGTGTATGATAAGGAACGCGGAATGGGGGCATATGACGCGGTTATTGATGATGACGCGGCGGAATTTCTTGCTGATATTGCCAACGGTGATGCAAGGAACGCACTCAATGCGGTGGAGCTCGGAATCATGTCAACCAACAGAAGTGACGACGGAAAGATTCATATTACGCTCGAGGTTGCAGAGGAATGTATTCAGAAACGTGTTATAAGATATGATAAGACAGGGGACAACCATTACGACACAATATCGGCTTTTATTAAGAGCATGAGAGGCTCTGACCCTGATGCGGCATTGTATTATCTTGCGAGGATGCTGTATGCGGGCGAGGACATCAAGTTCATTGCGAGAAGAATTATGATATGTGCGAGTGAGGATGTGGGCAATGCTGACCCTCAGGCACTTGTGGTTGCGGTGTCGGCATGTCAGGCGATAGAACGCATCGGAATGCCTGAGGCACAGATAATACTTGCACAGGCGGTTACATATATTGCCACGGCACCTAAGAGCAATGCTTCATATATGGGAATTGATAAGGCGATGGCACAGGTTGCGGGAGAGAAGACGGCGGTTATCCCGCCGCATCTTCAGGATGCGCACTACAAGGGAGCAGCGAAGTTAGGACATGGAACAGGGTATCTGTATGCACATGATTACCCTATGCATTATGTAAAGCAGCAGTATCTTCCCGATACGCTTGTTGGACGTAAGTTCTATGAGCCTACGGATAACGGGTATGAGAAGCAGATATGTGAACACATGAAGCGACTGGAGGAGAACTCTTGAAGGAACAGATTAACAGATATGCGAGAGGTGCATTTGAATATGAGCCATTATCTGCTGTGACAGAGCCACAGTCTATTAATGATGTGGTATGGAAGAACAAGGAATACAGCGGAAGTCTGCGCATATCGGAGCTGCATGGCAGAGAGATTAAGGGGCTTATATATTCAAGCAATAACAGAGTGCAGTTGAAGCTTGACCGCTTCATGGGCGAGAGGGCTGTCATAGCCTACAACGTGGATGCGGACACGATAGAACCGGGTGACAGAATAACGGGCTGTTTCAGAATTGTGAGCAGCGGAGGAGAGCTTGAGATTCCGTATGAGTTCGAGGTTGCGTCCGGCGGATACATTTCAGAGAATGAAGAAATCAGGAATCTTTTTCAGTTCGCTTCACTTGCACAGAATGATTCTGCCCGCGCGCTCAGGATATTTGCGTCGAAGGATTTTAATGATGTATTTTTGAAGGGCGATTTAAGCCTCCTAAAGCTTAAGGACGAGCTTATGACGGGAGGAGATATCAGGACAGCTCTTGAAGAATTCCTTATTGCTATCCATAAAAAGAGTCCTGTACATATCAGCCTCAGCGAAGAGGAGATGAATATTCCATATCCCGAGACAGATACGGTTGCAGGGGTTGTAATATCCAAGAACGTATGGGGAAGGCTGATACTCAATATTGAAACTGACGGTGATTTCATAGAGGTATCTAAAAAGAATCTTACGGAGGAGAATTTCACGGGAGGCAAGCTTGAATTCCGCTTTTCGATAATACGAAGTAAGATACATGCCGGCAAAAATATAGGAAGAATTGTATTTTCAACACCGTTTGAGAAAAAGGTGCTGATAATAAGAATAGATAATATTTCCGAGAACGAGGGAAAGGTATTCAATATGTTCGAAAAGCGCAGCGTTGTTGCGCTTATGAGGGCATATATGGATTTCAGGCTGCACAGGATAGGCCTGAATGACTGGCTTGAACGGTCGAAGGGAGCACTCGGCGAGCTGCTTAAGCGTGATGAGGACAATCCGTACTGCTGTCTGCTTATGAGCCAGCTTTTAATCACTGAAAAGAAGATGAACGAGGCGAAGTACTATCTCGACTGTGCCAAGGATGAGGCTGTGAGCGGACAGAACAGCAGACAGATGTTATACTGCTATTATCTGTATGTGAGCACCTTGTATAACAGGGACAGGACGTATGCGCTTGAGACTGCACAGACTGTGAAGGATATATACGAGAGAGGAAACAGTGACTGGAGAATACTTTGGATTCTGCTTTACCTTGATGTCGAGATGTCAAAGAACAAGAGTCTTAAGCTTCTTAGAATTAAGGAACAGTTCAACAAGGGGATGAGAAGTCCGGTTATGTTCCTTGAAGCCTGTCTTATTCTCAACGAACAGCCGCTGCTTTTGAGGGTATTGAACGAATTTGAGATACATGTGCTTTTGTTCGGCTGCAAGGAAGGAATTATTGAGGACAAGCTGTTGAGACAGGCAGCGGGACTGGCATATAATTCCGAGTGCAGACAGAGGCTTTTGTACAGACTGCTTACGAGAATGTACGATATTTCGCAGAATGATGATGTGCTTGAGGCTGTATGCGGCATTCTTATACGGAACGGAATGAAGGGCGAAAAATACCTTAAGTGGTATGAGCGCGGAATCAGGAAGGACATACGCGTAACGAAGCTGTATGAGTATTATCTTGCATCAAGGCGCAGGGATGACTTGTCTCCGCTGCCTAAGATGGTGCTCCTGTATTTTGGCTATAACAACGAGCTTAACAGGGAGTTAAGAGCGTATCTGTACGCGAATCTTATAAGAAACCGCGAGGACTATCAGCAGATATATGCAAGCTATTCGGTGCAGATGGATGAATTTGTGAGGGATGAGCTTAGAAGAGGCACAGCCGATGAGAACACCGGAATCATATTTAAGGAATATCTAAAAAAGGATATGATAGACGAGAAGAATGCGGTTACGGCTGCGGAGACCTTCTTCACATATAAGCTGGAGTGCAGCGAACCCGGTATAAAGGGTGTCATAGTGGGACATAAGGAGCTTGACTGCTTCGAATTATATACCCTTACCGATGGTGAGGCATATGTAAAGATATATACGGAGGAGCCTTGTATATGCTTTATTGACGGATATAAGAACGTGTATAAGGACACCATCGGGTACAAGCTTGAAAAGGTATATTCGAATGACGTGCTGATTAAGCCGCTTATGCCTTACTGCGAGGACGAGCTTATGCCGTCGCTGTATTTTTGCGAGAGAAGCAGGGCGTATAAGGATAATTCTCTTGACACGATAAGACTGTACGGAAAGACAGCGCGCAGAAAGGAAATAATACCTGCGTATAAGAGACAGCTTGTTGCACTTATTATAGATTATTATTTTGACAATTATGAGGGTGAAGACCTTGACAGACTGCTTGATGCACAGCAGGAGGACGGGCTTTTTGTGCCGGATGAGCTTTTGGAGCCGCAGCTTGTAAAGTACATAGAGGCACTTATAATACATGGAAAGTATGATGACGCGTACAAGCTCATACACAGGGTGCGGCATGAGAGGCTTAATCCTAAGAGAGTGCTTAAGCTGTGTGATTATATCATAAAGAGGGCTGCTGAGTCGGAGGAGCTTTTTGAACCTGAGGCAAGTCTTGTATCACTTGCTTACTACGCTTTTTCCAAGGGAAAATACAGTGAGTATACGCTTCGGCTGCTCAACATACATTTTAACGGCGGAACAGAGGAGATGCATAAGCTGTGGAAGGCATCCGTTGAGCAGGGAATAGATGTCTATGAGCTTGAGGAGAGACTTACCGGGCAGATGTTGTTTTGCAGATGCAGCTGTGCGGATATGGAGGACGTGTTCGCGCATTATATCAGAAACGGTGCCGGAGAGAGAATGATAGAAGCCTATCTTGCTTACAATTCATATATGTATTTTGTCAAGGGCGAGACAGTGCCGCAGGAGGTATTCAGCTTTATTGAGGACAGAATACAGGCGGATAAGGATGTTATCTTGGTGTGCAGACTGGCACTTATAAGGTCGTATTCCGAGTCGGATATACTGTCCGAGGAAAAAGCCGCAGCTGCGCAGAGACTTATAGAAGCACTGTCGCGAAAGGGCTATGTATTTTCATGTTTTTCATGCTTTTCGCGGTATTTTCCGCTTCCATACAGAATTGTCGATAAGACGGTGGTGGAGTACAAGGCTGACCCGGAGCATAGAGTGGTTATCCATTATGCCATGGGTAAGGAAGAAGAGTACACGGCGATGGATATGAAGAATATGTATGAGGGTGTTTTTGTGAAGAGCTTCGTGCTGTTCTACGGTGACAGGGTAAGGTATTATATCACCGAGGAAGCCGATGGCACGGAGAAGACCTCGGAGGAATACAGCATTGAATATACGTCCGCAGACGGAGACATTGCGACAGGACGTTATGAACTTCTTAACAGAATTATGGAGGATGAGGCGGTCGGGGATAATGACAGCCTTAACAGCCATATGGATTTGTATTCTATGCAGAATGAGGCAGTAAGACTGTTTAAGACTGCATTGTAGGATGAACAACGAAGAGAGGAACCCATATGTTTATTGTAGGAATTGACCTTGGAAATGAATATTCACAGGTATGCTATTACAATCTTGCCAAGGGTGAGCCGGAGTCGATAGCGTTCCAGATGCCTGCAGCCAATCTGAGGGTTCCGACGGTTGTGCTTAAGGAGTACGGCAAGGACAACGGCTGGATGGCAGGTGAAGTGGCACTCTCATGCAATACACTTGGCGAGGGCGTGCTTTTTGACGGGCTGCTTGATGCGGCAAAGGCAGGGAAGGCAGTTGAAAAAAAGAATATATCGGTCATGCCGTCACAGCTTTTAATGGTGTATCTAACCTTCCTTCTTCAATCGGCAAAGAGGGCGTTCGGCGGTGAAGAGGAGCCGGATGTAATATGTATTACAATCGCAGATTACTGTATTGAGATTCTTGATGTCATAGACGAGGCTGTAACTTCCATGGGAATTCCAAAGGATAAGGTTATCTATTCAAGCCATGTCGAGGCATTCGTATATTATGCGCTCAGCCAAAAGCCTGAGCTGTGGAAGAATGACAATGTGATGTTCGATTACGGTAAGGACGGACTTATGTACTGCCGGATGGCGACCATGCTTGATATGGGAAAGCGCATTGTAATGTCTGAGAAGATTGACCTAAGAGAGGACGTCGGCTACACAATCGACATGGATGAGCTTGAGGAGAAGCTTCTCTCGGTTTCGCAGGAGCTTTTTGACAGAAAGCTTATAACCACTGTATATCTTACGGGAGAGGGCTTTGAGGGAGATTTTTCATGTGAGCGCTTTATCAACTTTGTGTGCAACAGAAGACGAGTGTTCGCCGGACAGAATCTATACGCAAAGGGTGCATGCTGTCAGGCGTTTGAGGCTACGGTCGGAGGTAAGTTCAAGGACTTCGTTATAGGCTGCAGTGAACGTATAACAACCGGAATAGAGATGAAGATATGCGACAGAGGCGTTGACAAGATATTAAGACTTGTAAGACCGGGAGTGAACTGGTACAAGGCGGGCTGTGCATATGATTTTATTGTGGATGACTGCCGCGAGGTGGAATTGTTTTTGTCGCCGGCTGCGCAGAAGGGAAAGAGGCTTCTGAAAATACCTCTTACCGATTTCCCGGTGAGGGAGGATAAGGCATCGAGGATAAGCGTGGAGCTTGGATTCAGGAACGATTCGAGCTGTCATCTTAAGATTACCGACAGAGGCTTCGGAGAATTCGTAAAGAGCAGCGGAAAAGTTATAGAAGAGGATATAACGCTATGAGTGGAATGATTCTGTGCAGAAGTGAATATTCTAAGGTTCCGTATTATATAGACGGTGCGGACATTAATGTGTATTCGATAGAGGAGATAAGCTATTTCCTGTATCATGATATATACCTTGTCGGTGCGGATTTTTTCAAGGACGAGCTTTTTGTCTTTATAGAGAAGAATATTAAGGAGCCTGAGCTTGCACAGCGTCTTATGATACTTAAAAATAAGGGAGCACAGCTGTCGGAGCTGGTTCTTACGGTATTGAGATATGTGGATTTTTATACCGAGGATGAGATTGCCGAGCTTGGAGACCTGATTGAGAAGCTTGACACGCAGAATCCGCGGGAGAGGCTTAAGGCCAGGGCGGACAATTACCTTCAAAATGAGCGGTACAACAGTGCAATCTCCTGTTATGAGGAGATTGTATATGATAAGACTGACGATGCATTGGGAGCAGATTTCTATGCAAAGATATGGAATAATATGGGAACTGCATATGCGGGACTGTTCAATTACGAGACAGCGCATAAGTGCTTTGCCAAGGCATTCGAGCTTGGCGGCTTGGATGACGCGATGAAGAATGCGGGACTTGCATGGAAGCTTCTTAACGGTGAGTACACAACAATTGCAGATGAGCTTGGCATACAGCCTTCGGGTGAGGCAGTGTCACGACAGGATAAGGGTCAGCGTATAGCTGAATGGCATGAAGAATATCTTAAATATATCAGATAGTCGTTAGAAATGAGGAACGTTATGGGACTTTTCGGAAAAAAGAAAAGGAAAAAGGAATATGATATATCCGATATGGATATGCAGGAAATACTTTCAAGCGATAATGTGAGTGACCAGATGTTTGACTCGGTTGAGAGGTCACAGTATGTCGGAATGCAGTGTGAGCAGATAATAGAGTCTTCAAAATACATCGAGGATGCCAGAAAAGAGTATGCTTCGGTGACGGAGTATCTCAACGACATACAGATATTGGACCAGCTTGATGAGGAGCCGAGGAAGCTTATCGCGGAGACTGCCGAGGATATGTATGGGCTTAATCATGACAGGGTGGAGAGCAGACGGCGCAAGATGAGGCTGCCTTCGTCAAAATATAATTATTACAGCATGCATGAGGATGAGCTGCCTGAGGCTCTTAAGAGAATGCAGAATGATGAGCAGTATTTTCAGATGATACGAAATGACCTCAATGTCCTTGAGGCTGAAAAGACCGGGCTTAAGGATGACATTGAGAACTGCGTCAACAGAAGGAGCAATGTGAGAAATATTTCGATAATAGGTGTTGTGGCAGCCATTGTAGCATTCATAGCTCTTGCCGTTACGGGAAAAATAGTTCCGGAGGCGGACAATTATATGCTCACAGTGGTGTTATTTGTGATAACGGTATTTATGGTATTTATGTTCGTACTCAACAGGAATGCCGTATATACGATGAAGCTGTCGGAAAAGAAGCTTAACCGTGCCATAGTGCTTCAGAATAAAGTGAAAATTAAATATATCAATATGGTTAATAATATAGAGTATCAGTATGCAAAATACGGTGTGAAGAATTCATACGAGTTTTCCAATGCATATCAGATGTATCTTGAGGATAAGAAGGAGCGCGAGCATTATGCACATACCACGGGAATGCTCGGAAGGGCGACAGACCAGCTTACGGTTATTCTTGCCGGGCTCGGACTGCATGACCCGGAGATATGGCAGAACCAGCTTGAGGCTCTCTTTAATCCGAAGGAGATGGTCGAGGTAAGACATGGGCTCAATGTGCGCAGACAGAAGCTCAGAGAGCAGATGGAATACAATATGAAGCGCATAGATGAGGCGAAGGAGAATGTCAAGGAGTACATCAAGAACAATCCTAAATATGCGAATGAGATTATGCAGATAGTTGACAGCTATGACATGGGTGATGTGTAAGGAGATGCATGGTATGATTAAAAAAAGAATATTAAAGGGTGCTGCCTTTATCATGGCTGCCGTGCTGTCAATATCGGGAATGACGGCAGGTGTCAGTGCGGACACTGATATATCGGATAACACCGCGGATGACGGACGAATCATGGAGTGGCAGAATTACAGCCAGTATATATATAATACAACCAACGGTCTTATGTCCAACAATGTCACTTCACTTGTTCAGACAGATGATGGTATGGTGTGGATTGGAACGGGAGCGGGACTTTCGGGATATGACGGAAATGAGTTCACGGAGTATGGCTCATTCTACTATTTTGATGGTGTGAATGACATGGTTAAGACGCGCGCAGGAAGTATGTGGTGCGCGACTACGACATATGGTGCCGCCGTGTATCTTGGCTCAAGATTTCACCATTTTGATGATGTGAGCGAGCTTGTATCCAACTATGCGACTGCGGTTGCCGAGGGCAGCGACGGAATTATATATGTGGGCTCACTAAGGAATATGATTGCCATTGACCCGGAAGCGGGCTACACAAGAACGGAGCTTGTCGGTGATGACTATTTCTTTACGACGGCGCTTGTGTCGGGCGATAAGTATGTATGCGGAATCACGGTGAACGGCGATGTGTTCTTTATGTCAGGCTATGATATGGCTACAAAGCTTGAAGGCATCACATCAGGTCAGTCAAGCCTCGGCTATGCACAGGGATATTATCTTGTGGGAATGAGCGACGGAAGCATTGGAATAATCGATGAGAACAATATCGATAAGGGCTTTGTAAGCACCATTAAGGTGCCGATGGAGAGTGCTGCCGGAACGGACGGAGCAATCAATAATTTTTATTACGAGGAAGGTAAGAGGTTGTGGGTTCTCTCGGAGGGCGGCATCGGCTACTATGTTCTCGATAAGGGTATTGATAAGCTTAAGGACTGCAGATTCATTCAGTGTGCATTCGATAATTTTGAGAGCGGCTTTACCGATATGATGATGGACTATCAGGGAAATTACTGGATAAGCTCGTCTAAGAGGGGGGCTCTTTTACTCAGAAGGTCGGAATTTAAGGATGAACTGCTGCAGCTTAACATAGATGCGGACATTATCAATTCCGTATATAAAAAAGGCGATATCATCTACGCAGGAACTGACAGCGGACTTATCATGATTGATACGAACAGCGATGCACAGCTTCACAATGACATGACGGAGCTGTATGACGGAAGGCGTATCACCGATATTGCCATGTTCGATGGTGTTATGTACTTTGCCGTATACGGCGAAGGTGTGTATGATGAGCATGGAAAGCTTATACTTGATGAAAAAAGAGTCGGACGCATACAGATAATAGATGATGATATGTACATGCTTGCGGCTTCGGGCTGCTATGTGATGAATATGTCAGGGGATATATATGCCATATCAGAGGAGGATGGTCTGTTCAATACGCATATCACGGGAGCCGGTTACGGCAGCTTCGGAAGAAAGACGGAGGACAGACTGTACCTGGCGAGCAGGGGCGCGGGAATATATGTATTCCTTGACGGCACTCTTGAAGAGATTATAGATGAGAATACAGGACTTCCTTCGAAAAATGTCAATGATATGGCAGCGTATGATTCAGGCTTCTTCATAGCAACGGATATGGGAGTCGCATATTATAACGGCAAAAGAATCGCAGAGCTAAAGAGAATGCCGGAGGCTCTTGAAGGAAAAAAGTGTGAGAATCTCTTCGTATCGGGCAGTGATTTATATGTGGTATGCCAAAATGAAGTGTTCATAGTAAGCCTTGACAGTCTGCTGAGCAGTGAAGCTGATGAGCTTGAGGCGGAATATGTGCTGTATGATGGACAGTCTGGCTTTTACGGAACCGTGACTGAGGGAAGCCACGGTATTATGGATGATGACGGAAGAATATATATCGCATGTCAGAATAAAATATTTTCATATGCAAAGAAGAATGAGAACACGGACTTAAGCAGTCTTAAGCTTATGCTTCAGAGCGTGAAGGTTGATGAACGGCAGGTTGAGGTTATCGAGACCGGAGAGGGTGAATATGAGGTCAGCCTCACGAAGGATGCCAGGACAGTGGATATATTATGTTCGGTGTTCAACTTCTCCAATGCTGACCCTCGGATACGCTATATACTTCATGGTGTGGACAATGAATTCACAGAGGAGCGTCTAAGCAGCTTAGATCACATAATATATGAGAACCTTGACGGCGGAAGCCATGTATTCTGGTTCGAGCTTCTCGGTGATGAGAAGGACGAGAACGGGGATGCCGTGGCAGTTCAGAGGATTGTTCTCACAATTAACAAGGAGAAGGGACTTCTTGAAAAGCTGTGGGTAAGAATGGCTCTGTTAGGTGCGGGCTTCGGCGTGCTGATGTACTTTGTGTTCAAGGACAGATGGGCGCATAAGGATGATAAAATAGAGACAAAAAATCAGAATGATGTTGACAAATCCTTGCAGTAACGTATATATTAAGGATATGTATAAATGCTATGACGAAGAGGAGTACCGTATAGTATACCCACAGAGAGGGAACGCAGTGACATAACACTGCTGGGAGCGTTTCCGGATTGTGCTGTATGGGAAGGTAGCTTCTGAGCAGCATCGGTGAAAGAATGATTATCGAATAAGATAACCTTGTTTGATTAGCTGATGACGGATTTGTTCCCGTTACAAGGACAGACATGGTGTACGAATTATATTCGCGCCGTGACAGAGAGGACTTATTATAAGTCAATGAAGGTGGTACCGCGGTAAGATTAATCGCCCTTCGCAGATTTTATTTCTGCGGAGGGTTATTTTTTTAGCCTGTTTCGCAGATAACATTTCATCCATTTAAAAGGAAAAGGAGAATGAAAAATGGCAAAGGAACTTGAAAAGAATTACAATCCTTCAGAGCTTGAAGGAAGACTGTATCAGAAGTGGCTTGACAACAAGTATTTTCACGCACAGGTGAATAAGGATAAGAAGCCTTTCACAATAGTGATGCCGCCTCCTAACATTACCGGACAGCTTCACATGGGTCATGCGCTTGACAACACACTTCAGGATATTCTCATAAGATTTAAGAGAATGCAGGGCTACGAGGCACTGTGGGTTCCGGGAACCGACCATGCTTCAATAGCGACAGAGGCTAAGATTGTTGAGGCCATGAGAAAGGAAGGCATCACCAAGGAAGAAATCGGAAGAGATGAATTCCTTAAGCGTGCATGGGACTGGAAGGCTGAGTACGGCGGAAGAATCGTAAGCCAGTTAAAGAAGATAGGTTCATCGGCAGACTGGGACAGAGAGCGCTTTACAATGGACGAGGGCTGTTCCAAGGCTGTCAAGGAGGTGTTCGTAAACCTCTACAACAAGGGACAGATATACAAAGGTGAGAGAATCATCAACTGGTGTCCTAAGTGTCTTACATCAATCTCTGATGCTGAGGTTGAGTATGAGGATCAGGCAGGACACTTCTGGCACTTAAGATACCCTCTTTCAGACGGAAGCGGCTATATTCAGATGGCTACCACAAGACCTGAGACAATGCTTGGAGATACAGCGGTTGCTGTAAATCCTAATGATGAGAGATACAAGGATATGGTAGGAAAGACGGTTATTCTTCCTATCGTTCACAGAGAGATTCCTATTATTGCGGATGAGTATGTTGAGATGGAGTTCGGTACGGGTGTTGTTAAGATTACACCTGCACACGACCCTAACGACTTCGAGGTCGGCTTAAGACATAACCTCCCTGTAATCAATGTTATGACAGAGGATGCCAGGATTGTAGATGATTACCCTAAGTATGCGGGAATGGACCGCTATGAGGCGAGAGAGGCTATTGTAAAGGATCTTGAGGCAGAGGGCGCACTTGTAAAGATTGAGGATTACAGCCACAATGTAGGAACCTGCTACCGCTGCCATACAACTGTCGAGCCTAGAGTATCCAAGCAGTGGTTCGTTAAGATGAAGGAGCTTGCCACACCTGCAATCGAGGCTGTAAAGAACGGTGATACCAAGTTCGTTCCGGAGCATTTTGATAAGACATATTTCCACTGGCTTGAGGGAATCAAGGACTGGTGTATATCACGTCAGTTATGGTGGGGACACAGAATTCCTGCATTCTACTGCGATGAGTGCGGTGAGATGGTAGTAACGAAGGAGGAATCAGCGGTATGTCCTAAGTGCGGCAAGCCTATGAGACAGGATCCTGATACGCTTGATACATGGTTCTCATCAGCTCTTTGGCCTTTCTCAACACTCGGATGGCCGGAGAAGACGCCTGAGCTTGAATATTTTTATCCTACCGACGTGCTTGTTACAGGCTACGACATCATATTCTTCTGGGTAGTAAGAATGATGTTCTCAGGACTTGAGCATATGGGTGAGGTTCCGTTTAAGAACGTTCTCATTCACGGACTTGTGAGAGATTCACAGGGACGCAAGATGAGCAAGTCTCTCGGCAATGGCATAGACCCTCTTGAGGTTATAGACAAGTACGGTGCAGATGCGTTAAGACTTACTCTTGTGACAGGTAATGCACCTGGAAATGATATGCGCTTCTACTGGGAGAGAGTTGAGGCAAGCCGTAACTTTGCCAACAAGGTATGGAATGCTTCAAGATTCATTATGATGAACCTCGACAAGGCGGAGGATAAGAAGGTAAGCCTTGATGAGCTTACACCTGCCGATAAGTGGATTTTATCCAAGCTTAATACTCTTGCCAAGGACGTAACCGAGAACATGGAGAACTTCGACCTCGGTGTAGCCGTAGGCAAGATATATGATTTCATCTGGGAGGAGTTCTGCGACTGGTATATCGAGATGGTTAAGCCTCGTCTTTACAATGATGAGGATACAACCAAGGCAGCAGCACTCTATACACTTAAGACGGTTCTCATTGAATCTCTTAAGCTGCTTCATCCATATATGCCTTTCATCACAGAGGAGATATTCTGCAACCTTCAGGACGAGGAGGAGTCAATCATGATTTCCGACTGGCCTGTATATAAGGAGGAGTACAACTTCCCTGTTGAGGAGAACGCCATCGAGACAATCAAGGAGGCTGTAAGAGGCATCCGCAACATGAGAACCTCGATGAACGTTGCACCTAGCCGCAAGGCGAAGGTATATGTCGTATCACAGGATGCTGCACTCAGAGAGATATTCGAGAACGGCAGAGTATTTTTCGCTTCTTTAGGATATGCAAGCGAAGTTATCATACAGGATAATAAGGACGGAATAGATTCCGATGCCGTATCGGTTGTTATACCTAACGGAACAATCTATATGCCGTTTGCAGAGCTTGTAGACATTGCCAAGGAGATTGAACGTCTTGAGGCTGAGGAGAAGAGACTTACCGGAGAGCTTGCAAGAGTCAATGGTATGCTTTCCAATGAGCGCTTTGTAAGCAAGGCTCCTGCGGCTAAGATACAGGAAGAGAAGGATAAGCTTGAGAAATATACACAGATGATGGAACAGGTTAAGGAACGTCTTGTTCATCTTAGAGGATAATAGGCTATGGATATGAATGGGGATATTTTGAATGTAACGATTGTCCTTCCTTCGCTCAACCCGGACGACAAGCTCAACAAGGTTGTCGACGGGCTGCTCGGTGCGGGATTTACGGATATTGTGCTTGTAAATGACGGAAGTGATGAGGCTCATCTTGAGCCCTTCCGTCAGGCTGCGGCGCATAAAGAGGTTACACTTCTGACACATGAGGTCAACAAGGGGAAGGGAAGAGCTCTTAAGACCGCTTTTTCCTATGTTGTGAATAACAGACCGGATACAGCCGGAGTTATAACCGTTGACGGTGACAATCAGCATACCGTCAAGGATATTAAGGCGTGTGCGGTCAGAATGCTTGAATGTAGGGATAAGGTGATTCTCGGCTGCCGTGATTTCTCACAGAAGAATGTTCCGTGGAAAAGCAGAGTGGGAAATGTAAGCACAAGCCTTGTGTTCAGGCTGTTCTGCGGAATAAAGATTTCGGATACCCAGACGGGGCTCAGAGCCGTACCATCACAGTATCTTCCTCTTATGTGCGAGGTTGAGGGTGAGAGGTTCGAGTATGAGACACAGATGCTCTTTGCGATTAAGCAGAATCATATCGGCATGGAGGAGGTAAAGATAGAGACAGTATATCTCGAGGACAATGCGTCCACGCACTTTAATCCGATTAAGGATTCCCTTAAGATATACAGGATTATTTTTAAGTTCATGCTGAGCTCCGGTGCATCATTTTTGATTGATTACGGAATATACACGCTTCTTGTGTTCTTAATCGGAGGGAATTTAGAGAGAGGCTTCAGACTTCTTATTGCCACGTTCGCGGCGAGAGCGGTATCCTCAATCTGCAATTACACGATGAACAAGAAGGCTGTATTTAAGTCGAAGGCATCAGTAGGGCGTTCTCTTGCGAGATACTATATACTGTGTGTATTTCAGACGGCAGCCTCATACGGGCTTGTATATCTTTTAAGCTCATTGTGCAGAGCGGGTTCGTTTCTCGAGGTTGTATTAAAGCTTGTGGTTGATATAGTGTTGTTTATGATAAGCTTTCAGATACAGCACAGATGGGTATTCAAGGAGGCTAAATGAAAGAGGATATAGAAATTATTGATATCAATATGGATGAGACCGACAGCGGTGTAAAGACTGCCAAGGCGAAGGAAGTAAAAGCAGTGAAGAGCACGGCTGAAAAAAAGCCTGAGCCTTCAAAGGTACCTGCACCAAAGGAAGCTTCTAAAAAGACACCCAAAAAGAAGAATAAGGCACTGCACATTGTCGGAAGGGTATTCCTTTGTATAGTTACATTCCTTGCGGTAACCTTCATTGGCGCATATATGACACTGTGGACGATATGCCACGGTCCTTCCAAGGCGGCGAGAGACCTGTTCGTGTCGACAATTCTTGAGACAGGACAGATGAAGTTCCTTGCATCATGGTATTTTGATGAGGATGAGATTCTTGCCATAACGAACAGGAACGGAATGGCTAAGAATGATGAGAATGTTAATCCTGACCTTATTGAGATTCCTTCTGTCAGCGATGATGACAACAACACGGAATTTGACATTAACGGTATGGAGATTGTCGAGATTTCGGGACGTTCATTCTTCGCAAAGATGCTTATTATCAATGACCCTTCAAGAGTGAAGCTCTCGACAATATACCCTTGGTCTGATTTCAGCAAGAACAAGTACGGCGAGACACTTGAGCAGCTTGTACAGCGCGGGAACTATGTCGCAGGAATTAACGGAGGAGAATACTACTCCGAAGGAAACTGGGGCGGAATTCCTAAGGGACTTGTCGTATGTGACGGTCAGATTCAGTACAACAGTCCGCAGGCAGGTGATGTAATGGTCGGCTTCAGTGAGGACAATATCCTCATGATTACGGATATCGGCAGCATGAGTGCTGAGCAGGTTCAGTCATTTGTTGAGGAAAATAAGATAAGGGATGCGGTAAGCTTCAAGGATATAGACGACGGTGACAACAACCACTTTACCAAGCTTATCATCAACGGTACGGCAAGGGAGGTGTCCGGCAACGGAAGCGGAGCTAATCCACGTACTGCGATAGGACAGAGAGCGGACGGAACCGTACTTATGCTTGTAACCGACGGAAGAGGTGCGGCAGGACACCTTGGTGCCACTGCACAGGACTTAATCTCCATCATGCAGGAGTACGGCGCAGTCAATGCAGCTAATCTTGACGGAGGAAGCTCTTCGGCAATGTACTACAACGGAGCTTACGAGATGACAAGCGTTACATTGTATTATTCCACTTCTTCATGGCGGCTTCCGACAGCCTTTGTAGTGGAAGAGAGGGAGGAATAAGCGATGGCAGGGAAGAAAAAAGTGCCTGTCTTTTGGATAGGCTTTGCAGTGTTTGTTGCTGTTATGGCAGTGTTCTGGGTGTGGGTAATATCATATGCCCAAAAATGCCTTGTAATATATGAGAATTCACAGCCGGAGTACACGGTTGAGAGTTATGTAAAGAGCTTTGAGGACGGCAGCATACTTGAGCTTATGAGCTTTGAGGAGAGTGCAAGCCGCTTCGAGGACGGCAGTATATACAGGAATGCATATGAAAAAGAACTCGAAGGGAAGACTATAACCTACGAGAAGTCACAGTCAAGCTATGATGCGAAGAAGCCGGTATACAATATATACGCGGATGGAAAGACTGTGGCACAGCTCACGCTTAACGAGACCTCCAACAGGCAGCTTATGTTCATACTCTCAGAGCAGAAGTGGGAGCTTGACAGTGTTGAGCCTGTATATGAGACAGGAAACAAGGAAATAACAATAACTGCACCGGACACATACAGTGTATTTATCAATAATGTGAAGCTTGATTCAAGGGAGCTTACAGGGGATGTAATACAGATTGACACTCTTAAGTACGCGGCTGACTATGTGACTGTACCGCAGCTTGTAAAGTATCATGTTGACGGACTTTTTGACGAGCCGCAGGTTGTGATATATAATAATCAGGGTGAACAGATTATGTATACATCTGATGAGAATGGTGATATTACAATAGATACTTTCACAACATCGACGATAGACAGCGGGCTGTCATCGATGGTGCTTACGAATGCCGAGAATTATTCTAATTTCTTCTCGCGTGATATAGAGGGCTGCCGCAACAGTGTTGCACCGATAGCCTATATGTTCCCTGAGGATTCATACTATCTTGAACTGGCTGAGAATTACAGACAGAATGATATGTGGATGTACAGTGCGCATGAGACACCGGTATTTTCAAATGAGGCGGTATCCAATTATATTGTGTACACACCTGAACTGTTTTCGGTCGAAGTATATTTTGAAAAGAATATGATACTCACTCTTAACGGAGAGAGCAGACAGGATATCACTAATACAAGATACTATTACGCAAAAATTAATGACGAGTGGCTTATTGTGGATATGCAGTCGGTCACGGAATAGAACTCGTTATGATGATATATGGGGGTATAGATAATGCAGGGGCTTATGCAGGCTATTATTGATGAAGTTAAAAAGGCAGTTGCGGGCAAGGACGAGGTGATACTTAAGGTCATGCTCGCAATAATCGCAAAGGGACATATTCTGATTGATGATATACCCGGAGTCGGTAAGACCACTATGGCAATGGGCTTTGCCAAGGCGATGGGCTGTAAATGCAACAGAATACAGTTCACGACGGATATTATGCCTTCCGATATTATGGGATTTTCGGCGTATAATCCCAAGACACAGGAATTCGAATACAGAAGCGGTGCGGCAATGTGCAATCTGCTGCTTGCCGATGAGATCAACAGAACTTCAAGCAAGACTCATTCTGCACTTCTCGAGGTTATGGAGGAGCGCAGGGTGTCAGTCGATTCGGTCACAAGACCGGTACCTAATCCATTCACCGTTATCGCGACTCAGAATCCGATAGGGTCGATAGGTACGATGCAGCTTCCGGAATCACAGCTTGACCGATTCATGATTAAGCTTTCAATGGGGTATCCGGACAAAGAACAGGAAATCAACATTCTTAAGGCAAGAGCTTCGGGAAATCCTCTTGATGCAATCAATAGGGTTGCCGATGAGGAGAAGATTATCGCTATGCAGTCTGCCGCAGAGAATGTATATATACATGATGCAATATATGACTATATAGTAAGACTTGCACAGGCTACTCGTGAGAATGAGCAGATAGCACTCGGCGTAAGCCCGAGAGGAACACTTGCACTTACAGCGATGGCGAAGGCATATGCACTGTATGAGGGCAGGGATTACTGTATTCCGTCCGACATAAGGAGTGTGTTCGTCGACGTGGTGAGCCATAGACTTGTACTCAGCCCGAAGGCAAGGGTAAACAGAATATCGGAGAGTGAGGCAGCAGGGGAGATACTGAACGCGACGGCGGTTCCGAGACTTAAAAAGGGGAAAGACTGAGCAGATGATAGCAGGAAAAATAATTTATTTTATTATGCTGTATGCGGTTTTGGCATACAATGTTCTCTATCAGACACATGACGGAATGGTAATGCTTATATTCGTTGCCGCGGCATCACTTGCCTCACTGACGGTTATGCTTGTATGCGGATTTAACTTAAAATGCGGATATGACAGCTCTGCGATATATGTACACATAAAGGATGAGTTCGAGATAAAATACCGCATCAAGAATACGGCACCGTTTCCGGTTGTCAATGCTCGATTGCTCACGGTGGGACAGAAGAAGGCTCAGAGCTTTGTTGTCGGTGCCGGGAGTGAGACATGTGTGGCAGGGAAGGAAAGAACAGAGCACTGCGGATGCCGCAGCATAGAGGTAAAGGGAGTATGCCTTTATGATTTTTTTCGTGTATTCAGATTCAGAATCAAGAATCCCGGCGTGGTGAAGATTATCTCTTTGCCGCGCTTATTTGACGTTAATACAGAAGATTATATTTACACCATGACCGGAATACAGGAGAACGAAGGCAAGGGAAAAGAAAGAAGCGGAAGTGAGATAAGTGAGATAAGACCGTATGCGGACGGGGACAATATAAAAAATATCCATCACAAGCTGAGCAGCAGAATGTCAAGTCTCATGGTAAAGGAATACATAGCAGATGAAGAGGAAGAAAATGTATATGTATTTTATCAGGCTGATAAGGCGGGAACGGATACGGCTGACAACATGCTCGAGCTCATGTACAATATGATGAATCTTAAGCTTAAGCAGAAGGGAAAGGTCACGGGATATATTCCGGGAGCAACAGCTGTTGAAGCGGGAATGCGTTACGGTATTGCCACGAACGATGAGCTGGATCTGTTTTTTGAGAAAATATTCGACGGCTTTGCTTCACCACATATGCACATAAGCTGTCCTGATGGAGCTAAAATATATGCTGCCGATGTCACACAGGAGCTGGTTGAGTTCAGTATGGAGGCACAGGCAGGGAGTACAGTTATGTATGTACCGGCAGAATGTAAGAAGGCGGCTGACATGCTGCTTGGAAAGGTTGTGCAGATATTCCCGGGAGGTGGCAGCATATGAAAGCATTGAAGAGAATATTTACCTTCCTGAGTTTATTTGCATTGGCGGTGTGGGGCAGCATAATAACAGCATGGCAGTTCATGCAGATATATGCAACGGTTACACTTCCTGTGCTGCTGTGCGCGGCGGGAGCTGCATGCGGAGCATGCTTTGGCAGCATAATATATCTGTTAAAACTTAAGCATGTTAAGGTTCTAAGACATATAATAAGGCTTCTTGCCGCTGCTGCGCTTGCTGTGGCGGTGTGGAAGAGGTTCGATGAGATAGCCGGAGGAATGGCTTATATCATTAACTTTTTTATAGAGGAGATTAACGGGTATTACGGCGTGGGTATGTATTATATATACATCACGCCCGAAATGATTGAAGCTGTAAATCAGCCGCTTTTTGCCACCATTGTGTGTGGTATAGCGGGCTATGGCTATATGTCGGTTCTTCTTAACGGAAGAGGAGTATTGCTTGCCGTGACGGCAGCTATTGTGTTATATATGCTTCCTGCCACGCTTGAGGCGGCACCGTCGGAGCTTGTTCTGCTTGGTGTGCTGAGCTTTGCCGTGTGTCTTATGGTTCAGGGAGCGATAGCGCGCGGATCAAAGAAGCTGTCGGGAAGAGCATCTTTAATATATGCCGTGCTTCCGGTACTTGTGCTGTCATTGGGCTTATCTGCATTGTATATGAAGCTTGTTCCTAAGAAGAATTACACCGTGCCGGCTGTGTTTGACGAGATGAAGGGAAAAATATTCCTTTCGGCAAAGGATGTGCAGGTTGCGATAGACGGTTATAAGGGAAAGGCAGAAAGAGGCAGTTCAAGTGTCGGAACCGGAATCATAGGAAAGGTTGATGAGTCGTATATAAGGATGAGCCTGTATTCGTCGTGCATGCACCGAAGAACGGCGGAACATTGTACCTGAAGGCGTTTCAGGCTGCTGATTACAGTAAGAGAAGATGGAAGGAGCTTGATGGTTCGGTATACGAAGCGTACAGCGGCATGTTTGAGAGGCTCAATGATGGAAGTAATACACCTCTGCTTATGGGATACCATGCCGTGTCGAAGCTCACGGACATGGGAGCTGTCGGCATAAAAAGCGCATCATACGATATAAAGGTCACACAGCATGTCGGCGACGGCAACAGCTATATACCTATGTCAGCTATTCAGATTGACGGAAAATCAGTAGATTTTATTGCTGACACGGATATGAATATACGGCTTGCGGGAGATAAGGAGGGAGCCGAGGAGATAACCCACGGTTACAGGCTTGCCGAGTGGCGTAATTTCTCTTCAATATATAAGCTTGTCGTAAACGGAGCAGTGCTTGCAGATGTGAATGATGAGTATAGACGTTTTGTGTATGACTATTACCTTGACACGGATGATGCTTGTGATGACAGAATTAAGAATGAACTGTTTGAGCTTATAAAGAGTGATGATTATTCACTGGTCACGTCGTCGGGAAAGGCAGCGTTCATATTAGATACACTTGCGTATCTTGCAGATAACTATCAGTATACATTGTCGCCGGGAACCACACCTTCGGGGAAGGATTATGTTGAGTATTTTCTTTTTGAACAGAAAAAGGGATTATGTACTCATTTTGCAAGTGCGGCGGCAATGATATTAAGAAGTGCCGGAATTCCTACAAGATATGTTGAGGGCTATGTTGTACCGGAGAATCTGTTCAGGGGCAATGCTTCGGCAGCTGAGAGCGTAAGCATAAGAGGTGACGGCGGGCTCTGCCGTGAGAACTGGAGTTACTATGATGTGGTGGTAACGGACAGATATGCACATGCATGGATTGAGGTGTATATTGATGGCATCGGCTGGGTTAATGTCGATCCGACACCGGGTTATGCGACGCAGTATCTCCGTTCACAGAATTATTCCGTTGATGAGCAGGATAATGAAAATAACACGCAGGAGGATACAACAGAGTCTGATACGGATGAGAGCAGCAGTGAGACCGGCACCGCCGAGAAAAGCTCAGAGGAATTAAGCGCGGGAGAGCCTGGGGAGAGAACTACCGAAGATGGAGAGCCCGAGACTGCTACCACTACCGAGGCTGTGAACGAAGTCCCTTCATCGAAGAATGAGGGCGGAGGCAGTGCGGCTGTATCCGGTGAGAGCTCAAAGGAGGGAGAGACCTATGATGAGCAGGCTGCGGGCGGCATAGACATAAGCGTATTTTTGGAAAAGGCATGGACTGCCATAAGAAAGGTTCTTTCGGTGCTTTTGCTGTGCCTTGAGATTGCGGCAGTGCCGGCGCTTATTGTGGTATTTTTGGCAATAAGACAAAAATGTATGGAACAAAATCGTGTGAAGTTATATAATAAGGACTGCGGATTTTTGCAGGACGAGAGAATAAGACGTATTATGTGCTACTATGCGAGACTGCTTAAATATTCCAAGGCGGAGGATGTAAAGAGCAGAACGCTTAAGGAGCTTTCGGCAGATGTCTTCGGTGATGTTGAGGGCTTCGATGAGGCATTCAGGATTGTCGATAAGGCAATGTATTCCGACAGGCAGCCGGACGAGAGCGAGGTTATGAAGGTTATGGCGTATGTTGACAATGTGCGCAGTATGGTGTATGGTCGTCTTGGTATATTCGGAAAATTAATATTTAAATACATTTTGGCACTGTAAAATAATTATTAAAGATTGGAGAGAAAATGATACGACAGATTAAAAAATTATGTTCATACGCGGCAGTTCTTGCCATGACTCTTATTGTTGGCGGGGCAGCCTTTGCGACTGATGTTGCCGCGAAGGATTCCGACGGGAATATTGTCATTGTAATAGATCCGGGACACGGAGGAAATGACCCGGGAATGCTTGGAGTCAACGGCGTTCAGGAGGATGATGCCAATTATGCGATAGCACAGGCAATGATGGAGAATCTTAAGCAGTATTCAGGAGTGAGAGTGTATCTTACAAGACCTGAGGATACATGTGTGACCCAGAACGGAAGAGCAATGCTGGCAGCTTCACTTAATGCGGATTTCCTTATAAGTGTTCACAATAACAGCGGAACGGAGACAAGTGCAGGAGCGATAGTATTTACATCAGTGCTGCCGTTATACAGCACAATCACAGCCGATATGGGCAACTATATTCTTAATAACCTTGCCGAGGCAGGAATAAGCAGCAATGGTATTCAGACAAGAAACTCAACGGAATATGCCGGCGAGGACTTCTATACCGTTATGGGCGAGGGAATGAGAGCAGGAGTGCCGACTGTACTTATTGAGCACTGCTTTATGAGCAATCCTGCGGATGTACTTTTCATATCGCATGAGGATGGAAGCCTTGATTACGATAAGATTGCCATTATAGGAAAAGCGGATGCGGATGCGGTTGTGACCTACTTCAATCTTCAGAAGAATGTAATTGAGATAGGTTCACAGGATAAGCTTGAGCTTGAAAAGGGATACAGCGTGAAGGCTGACACAACGTCGGTCGGAAGTGTCACATGGTCAAGCAGCAGTGAGAATACGGTAGCGGTTGACGGAGATGGCAATATCAAGGCGGTGAACAGCGGAAATGCCGTTGTGACATATACAACTGCTGACGGAAAGACCGGAAGCATTGATGTCACGGTAAGAATACCTGAGCAGCTTACCATAACGGGCTTTATTGACCCTACATTCTATAAGACAGCGGAAAAATTCTCAGAGATACAGCTTGATACAGCTTCAGCGGTTATTGTGTACAGCGACGGTTCTGTCATGGAGGTCAAGCCGGATATTCTCGGAAGTGTTGATTTCAACAAGCCGGGAATACAGGATATTGCTATAAGATACGGAGTACTTGAGGGGCTGCTTCGAGTCGTATATCAGACAGAGGATTATATTCCTGAGGTTACATCAAGAGAACCCCAGACGGAGACAACTACCGCCGCCGAGACAGAGAGTGAGTCGGTAAGTGCTGAAAACACGGAGCCTGTGATACGTCCTGAGGAGTCCGATAAGGCGCAGGAGGAGACCACTGATTTTGATATTATGATGGTTGTCAAGATGGCTGCGGGAATCGTTATAGTCATAGTGCTTGCCACGGTTGTGTTCGTGCTGGAGAACAGAATGAGCAGAAGAAGACGTTCAAGCAGAGGAAGAAGGAGACATAGATAAAGATGAGCAGAACAAAAAAGGTTAAAGCAGGATTGTATAAAGCGGCTGCCATGGTTATGGTATTTTTGTTATCCGCGGCTGCTGCACTTTCACTTTCGGGGGAAAGAGTATACGCGAAGGATTCCAATGGTGACATAGTAATCGTAATAGACCCGGGACACGGAGGCTATGACGGCGGAGCAAATGCGGCTTCAACAGGTGATAATGAGAGTGACTTGAACTGGAATATAGCCAAGTACATGAAGGCAGAGCTTGAGACATATGCCGGAGTGCGCGTGTATGTCACAAGAGCTAACAATGAGTGGAACACCAATACGGGACGAGCTCATATGGGAAAGTCAGTGGGAGCTGATTTTGTCATAAGCATTCACAATAATTCATCATCAACGGAATCGACGAACGGCTTCGTTGCATATGGTTCGGTTGCAGACGGCTATGTTGATGCCACCAGGAATCTGTGCCTTAATATGGCACGTTACGCACAGGCGGCGGGACTTGGACTGTTCAGCAACGGCTACCTCACAAGGTCGGGCTCTAATCCGTCTGCGGATTATTACACGGTTATCGACGAGGGTGTTAAGTCGGGAATTCCTACCATAATCGCTGAGCACTGCTTCTTATCCAACTCATCAGATGCGGCTTTCATGCATCAGACCGATAATCAGAGGAAGATGGGAGTGGCAGATGCAACGGCGGTAGCTGAGTATTTCGGACTTTCCAAGAGAACAATAAGCGACGGACAGAGCGTGGAGCTTGACAGAAGTTACAGCGCATATTTTATACCTGCCAATCAGAGAAGCGGAACAGTGAGTTTTTCAAGCTCCGACGAGAATGTGGCACATGTGAGAAGTGACGGACTTATAACCGCTGTCAATGCGGGTACAGCCACGATAACATATACATATGAAGACGGAACAAGCGGCAGCTGTACCTTCACAGCCAAGCCGGTTGTTCAGGTTGCGGTGTCCGCGGGTATTAATCCTACGGTATACAAAAGCTCAGAGCAGATTGCGGCGATAGACAAGAGCAAGATTATCGTTAAGGCAATATACAGTGACGGAACAAGCAGACAGCAGACCTCGGGCTACACTATCGCTGACATAGACCCTTATTACGAGGGAAGACAGTATGTCAATGTGTCACATAACGGCTTTAATGCATCGCTGCTCATAAGACTTGATCCGGGAGCGGACGCGGGAAATTATTCGGATTATCTTTATCAGATAAAGGGTGATTATGCGGACATATTCACGTATCCTGAGCTGGTATCGATATCCGGTGTGTCAGGTTCGCCTTATACGAGCAACGGCTTTGAGAACAATGAGAAGCCGACTCAGCCTGAGACAACGACACAGGCACCTACTGAGACTGAGTCAGCCGCTGAGGAGACAACCTCAGTGCAGGAGACTGAGAGCACAGAGCAGCCACAGACCGAGACAACGACAGAGACTCAGAGCGAATCCGAGTCTGAGACGGCAGCGGAAAATAACGAATCCGAGACATCGGAAGCCGTAAGTGAAAAGGAGTCGTCAACCGCTTCACGGACAGAAAAAGATAATGCAGGCAGTCAGACGGAAACGGACAGCCCTGATATTAAGAAGGAGAGTAAATCAATGGACTGGATAATAGCGGTGCTTATTGTGCTTATCGTGTTAATGATAGCGCTTATAGTTATTGCTTCGATTTCAATTAAGAGAAATAACAGATACAACAGAAGACTGGAGCAGAAGAATAGTAGAGCACATCAGGACATCGAAGAGGAAGAGCCGAAGAGAAAGAAACATTAATTTTCTGAACATATTGACTAATACGGCATATAATGGTATCATACCTATATATTTATGGTAGAGGTTGCACCGATTATCAGTATTTCATCGGACATGACAGACATGGAGGAAGATGTTAGAAAGGAAGCGGTGCCGAAGCGGGCAGAACGGTCTGTGGGACTGTCCGGCTGGGCGCATGGTTAAGAGCTGTGTGACTGTCATCATACTTGATTTGATGGAGAGCTACTTGAAGTTTTGTTTGTATCGGAACATACATAGTCCGCTACATGGAATGGAACCTTAAGGACTGGCTTTTCGTCAGTCCTTTTCTAATTTACGGGAAGTTGTTTTCCTGTAAATTAAACGCTCCGCGAGGATGCGCATTTAAGCAGATTTTATGTCAGCACTGCGGCATGAATCTCTGACATATATTGCAGTGCGGAAAAGAGGAGAAATATGTCATTATTTACAGGTTCGGGAGTTGCAATTATTACACCTATGAATGAGGATAAGTCGGTTAATTTTGACAAGCTTGGAGAGATTATCGACGATCAGATTAAGAACCACACTGATGCGATTATTATATGCGGAACGACAGGAGAGGCTTCCACGCTCACACATGAGGAGCATCTTGACTGTATAAGATTCTGCAGCGAGAGAGTGAATAAGAGAATCCCTGTAATAGCGGGAACCGGTTCTAACTGCACGGAGACCGCGGTATACCTTTCAACAGAGGCACAGAAGGCAGGTGTTGACGGTCTTTTGGTTGTAACACCTTATTATAACAAGGCTACACAGAATGGTCTGTATGAGCATTACAAGGAGATAGCAGCGAGCGTTGATCTTCCTATTATCATGTACAATGTTCCGAGCAGAACAGGCTGTAATATCTTAGCGCCTACGGCTGCAAGAATTTTTAAGGAAATTGACAATGTAGTGGGAATCAAGGAAGCTACCGGCAATATTTCACAGGTTGCAAAGCTTATGTCACTCACCAACGGAGAGATAGAGCTGTATTCCGGCAATGATGACCAGATTGTGCCGATTCTCTCACTCGGAGGAAGAGGAGTTATCTCTGTTCTTGCCAATGTTGCACCGCAGAAGACGCATGATATTGTTGCGGCATATCTGGCAGGTGACGTAAAGACAAGTGCAAGGTTACAGCTTGAGGCAATCGAGCTTGTGGATGCTCTTTTCTGTGAGGTTAATCCTATTCCTGTTAAGACTGCGATGAATCTTTTAGGCTGGGAGGTCGGACCTCTCAGAAGACCATTATCGCCTATGGAGCCGGCTAATGTTGAGAAGCTTAAGACAGCGATGAAGAACTATGGAGTGTTATAAAAATTTACCCGGAGGAAAAAAGAATGATTAAGGCAATTATGCACGGCTGCAACGGCAAGATGGGTCAGGTTATCACTAATCTTGCTGCGGCTGATTCGGACATAGAGATTGTAGCGGGAATTGACCCGCATGATGACGGACATAATGCATATCCTGTGTACCGCTCTATTTTTGAGTGTGGGATAGATGCCGACGTTATCATAGACTTTGCGGCAGCGGGTGCTGTCAATAATCTTCTCGACTATGCTGTTAAGAAGAATGTTCCGGTTGTATTATGTACGACAGGGCTCTCACCGGAGCAGCTTGATAAGGTTGAGGAGGCAGCTAAGGAGGTTGCGATTCTTAAGTCAGCCAACATGTCACTTGGAATCAACACATTGTTCAAGGTTCTTGCAGATGTGTCACCGCTTCTTTCGGCAGCAGGCTTTGACATTGAGATAGTTGAGAAGCATCACAGGCTCAAGGTGGATGCACCGAGCGGAACCGCACTTGCACTTGCGGATTCAATCAATGCAGCCAATGACAACAAGTACACCTACAAGTTCGACCGCAGTCAGGTGAGAGAGAAGAGAACCGACAATGAGATAGGCATAAGTGCAGTCCGCGGCGGTACAATCGTAGGCGAGCATGAGGTCATCTTTGCGGGAGAGGATGAGGTTATCGAGCTTAAGCACACTGCTTACTCCAAGGCTGTATTTGCCAAGGGGGCCATTGAAGCTGCGAAGTATCTTGCAGGAAAGCCGGCAGGAAGATACACCATGAAGGAAGTAATTGGATAGTGTTCATTTTTTAGCAAAATTTTCATCTTTATTATAATTTATTTCCGAACATACTAAGCATATCAGGAGTATACTGCTCCTGTTGTGAATAGATTTGCGCATCTGTATTGTATAAGATACGCGGCATCAATCAAGTATGAAAAGGAGATTATTATGAAAAAGCTGAAATTACTTTTGGTGTGCACTGTTATATCGGTAATCGGCGTTTTCGGTCTCACGGGCTGTTTCAATGACGGGAGCAACCAACAGGGAACTGGTAATGGAAACACAGCCAGCCAGACAACAACCGGAAACAATAACAATGCTACGACAGGCAATACCAACAACGGTACAACACAGAATGGTAACTCCAATAACGGAAACACCAACAATGGAAACAGTCATAACGGAAACGGTACCAACGGTTCAACTCAGAACGGCAATATCATAGACGATGTAGGTGATATGATTAATGACGGTCTTGATGAGATTGAGACAGTTATTGATGACATTGACGGAAATAATACTAACGGCAACAATTCAAGAATGAGATAGCATGAGCTTTTACATGCTGTGATGGGAAGGGAAGAAGGGGACTTGTGAAGAGGTTTCCTTCTTCTTTTCTCTATGTGGCAAAAGTTAGCAAAATTGATAATATTTGTTGACAAATAGGCTTGTTCAACATATTATATAAATGTAAATAATGTTCGCTCACCGTTGGCGGCTGATAAATGAACGGCTTGAAAATAATGTTCGCTCACCGTTGGCGGCTGATAAATGAGCGGCTTGAAAATTAACCCTTTCTCTTTATAGCGAAAGGGTTATTATTTTACAATAAAGTCAGTTTGGGGAGAAATATATGGAAATACAACAGGGGTATGCATATCATATTAAAGATTCCTATTTTGAGTTTGCGCGGGATTCTAAGCTTATGCAGAATAAAGAACAGGGAAGTTATCGCCCGACACTTTATTGTGTTAAAGATAGTAAGAACGGATTGTATTGGATGATACCGATTACTTCTCAATATGATAAGTTTTTTGCAATAAAGGAAAAAATTGTGAGCCGGGGAAAACAGTGTAAAGGAATAGTTTTAGGGGAATTTGATGGTCATAAGGCTGCATTTTTACTTCAAAATATGTTCCCTGTGACAGAGAAATATCTTGACCATGTTCATACCAAAAACGGAAATCCGGTTCCTGTTAAAAGAGAATTACAAAAAGAAATAACAAAGAATGTCAAACATTTTTTAGCCCTGAACACAAAAGGGATAAAAGTTACTTTTACGGATATAACAAGATTGCAGCGAATGCTGCTGGAAGATAACGATAATTAGGAGGCATACATGAAGGACGGATTTATAAGGGTATGTGCCGCAACACCGGATATCAGGGTGGCTGACTGCACATATAATGAGAGCAATATTGTAAAGCTCATGGATGAGGCGTATGAGAAGCAGGTGTCAGTGCTTGCGTTTCCGGAGCTGTGCATTACGGGCTATACATGTGGTGATTTATTTTTGCAGGATGCACTGCTTAATGCGGCACAGGAGAGCCTTAAGCACATAGCTGAGCACAGCAGCGGCATGAAGATGCTTGTGTTCGTGGGACTTCCGTATGTGCATCATGGAAAGCTCTACAATGTGGCAGCAGCAGTGTGTGACGGCAGAATTTTGGGGCTTGTCCCGAAGAAGAATATTCCGAATTATTCGGAATTTTATGAGATGAGGCATTTCACTCCGGGAATGGATGAGTGTGTTGACACGGCACTCGGGGTGAGCATGGGAAGCAGAATGCTGTTTACCTGTGAGAATGTTAAGAATTTAACGGTTGCAGCTGAGATATGTGAGGATGTATGGGTAGCATGTCCGCCGAGTACATATCATGCACAGGCGGGAGCTACGCTTATTGTTAATTGTTCTGCAAGTGATGAGACAACGGGAAAGGATATATACAGGAGAGCATTGATAGAGGGACAGTCGGCAAGACTTGTGTGCGGCTATGTATATGCGAATGCAGGTGAGGGAGAGTCGACGCAGGATCTTGTGTTCGGCGGACAGAATATTGTCTGTGAGAACGGAAATGTGCTTGCTGAGACTAAGCGTTTTAACAATGGTACCGCGATTGCAGAGATTGATTTACAGAGACTTGTGAATGAGCGCAGAAGAATGAACACCTATCAGGTTATGGATAACAGCACCTATAAGGTGGTGACGTTTGAGCTTGAGGAGTACGAGCTTAAGCTTAACAGATTCTATGCGAGAGCGCCTTTCGTTCCGTCGAATAAGTCGGACAGGGATGTTCGCTGTGAGGAGATTCTGTCAATACAGGCGATGGGGCTTAAGAAAAGACTGGCACATACGGGCTGTAAGAATGCAGTGATTGGAATATCGGGAGGACTTGATTCCACGCTTGCACTGCTTGTGACGGCAAGAGCCTTCGACAGCCTCGGAATCGACAGAAAGAATATAACGGCAGTCACGATGCCTTGCTTTGGAACAACAGACAGAACCTACAATAACGCCGTGGAGCTCACCAAAAGACTTGGGGCAGCTCTCTATGAGGTGAATATAAAAGAGGCAGTCAGAATACATTTCAGGGATATAGGTCAGGATGAGAACGTACATGATGTGACCTATGAGAACGGACAGGCAAGAGAGAGAACACAGATATTGATGGATATAGCCAACAAGTCGGGCGGAATGGTAATCGGAACAGGCGACATGTCCGAGCTTGCGCTTGGATGGGCAACCTACAATGGAGACCACATGTCAATGTACGGAGTCAACTGTTCGGTGCCTAAGACACTCGTAAGGCATCTTGTAAAGTACTATGCGGACACCTGTGGGGATGCAGCACTCAGCGAGATATTGGAGGATGTTCTTGATACACCGGTAAGTCCTGAGCTTCTTCCGCCGTCCGAGGGACAGATTTCACAGAAGACGGAGGACTTGGTAGGACCTTATGAGCTTCATGATTTCTTCCTGTATTATATACTAAGATTCGGATATATGCCTCATAAGGTGTACAGACTTGCATGTCATGCCTTCGACGGAGAGTATGATGCACAGACCATATACCACTGGCTTGACACATTTTACAGAAGATTTTTTGCACAGCAGTTCAAGCGCTCCTGTCTGCCTGATGGCCCGAAGGTCGGCTCGGTTGCTGTATCTCCGAGGGGTGACCTTCGTATGCCGAGCGATGCCGTGAGAACCTTATGGCTTGAGGACCTGGCATCAATAAAAGCAGATAATTAAAATATCAAATATGTTACTTTCGTGCTTTATCGAGTGCAGTGTCTATTGCACCTATAAGCACCAAAGAGGTGTACTTGGCATCGGCGGAGTAGGTTATTCCGTCGGTGCTTCCTTTTTCTCTGACCTGATCTTCAAGTGCCTTCACTGAGGAAGTAAGAAGAGGATACATGGTCTCAACAGTTTCCGAGGTATTGACAAGACGGATTGACTTTACATTGTCCGAATCAACCGTTACTTCAAGATCCATGGTATTTCCGGACAGCATGATGGATGCCGTGTATACGCCGGGGGTGAAGGTGCTCTGCGTATCGTCAGAGTTCTTCTTTGCAGAACCCGACGTGATATGTATGATAAAAAGAACAAGCAGAATGACTGCTAACAGGGCGAGTACACCGGTGATAACCAGCTCCTTCAGTTTGAAGACAACGATTTTTGTTGCTGAACTCATTATAGGCTCCTTGCAAGGCTGCTTTGTATAATGTATGAGAAGGAAAAGGAAATATGATAGAATTATGGGGAGCCTGCCGAAAATAATTTTACACAGGGCAGGGATTACATGTTATGATGATATCAGGGTCAAAAGGTCGAAAGTCGTTCGTGCTTGCACGATAAGACTTCAGTCATAGATAAAGGTTAGCAGAACGGAGGACTTTATCGTATATGGAAATAAGATTTCTTACGGGCAGCAGCGGAAGCGGAAAATCCAAGATATTATATGATACACTGCTTGATATTTCCGAGAGGGAGCCGGATAGGAGGCTCTTTTTGGTGGTGCCGGAGCAGTTCACAATGCAGGCACAGAGAAATATTGTTGAGAACAGTCCGGGACATGGAACCTTCAGCATAGATATTGTGAGCTTTAACCGCCTTGCATACAGAGTGTTCGAGGAGCTGGGAATAGAGCTCCCGACAGCGATAGATGATACAGGAAAGAATCTGATATTAAGAAAGATTATTGATGAGAATAAGAAGAAGCTGTCGATTATAAGACCGAAGGACAGTCAGGGCTTTGTAAGTGAGATTAAGTCGATTATATCGGAGCTTTTACAGTATTCGGTTACACCGCAGATGCTTGATGAGACATGCGGCAGACTCGATGCGGGAGGCATGAACAATAACGAGAGATTAAAAAGAAAGCTGAATGATATTGCGCTCATATACAATGAATTTCGTGAGTACATATCGGATAAGTACATCACAACGGAGGAGATAACGGGGATACTCTGCGGCTATGTGGATAAGTCTAAGATACTTGACAATGCAGTCATAGCCTTCGATGGCTTCACAGGCTTTACTCCTGTGCAGTACCGCCTTATTGAACTATTGTTTGACAAGGCACAGAGAATGTATTTTACAGTGACGCTGCCAGAGAACGGTGACCGATGGCTGTTCAATATGAGCTATGACATGATGGCTCGTATAGGAGAGTGCGCAGACAGAAACCATGTCACGGTGAAGAGGGAGAGTGCAGGTCAGGCTGTTCCGTATAGATTTAAGGACAGTCCGGAGCTTGCACATCTTGAAGCGAACCTGTACAGAGGGCTTGAACGCTATCGGAAGCCGACTGAAAAAATAAGAGTATATTCCGCACTTGGAAAAAAGGCGGAGGTGCAGTATGCTGCCGCTAAGATTAAGCAGCTTGTTCAAAGCGGTGTCAGATATAAGCAGATTGGCGTTATAGCAAGCAGCATGGAGGATTACAGGGAGCTTATTGCGAACGTGTTCGAGGAGAATAATATTCCTGCGTTCATGGATAACAAGAGGGCAATTCTTGCCAATCCCGCAGTTGAGTATATAAGGGCGGCACTTGCCATAATCGAGAAGGATTTTTCATATGAAGCGGTATTCCGCCTGTTGAAGGGATATATGTGTTCATTTGACAAGGATGAGGTCGATATATTTGAGAACTATGTGCTCGCGCTCGGAATAAGAGGACACAAAAGATATAATGAGCCGTTCCGCAGGAAGTTCCCTTCAAGGCGTGAGCTTGACATGGATATAGTCAATGCCGTGAAAGAACGCTTGTGTGAGCTTATGGAACCATTATACAGGGTGTTCCATGATGAGGACAGCAGAGTGGCGGATTACATTGATGCGCTCAATGCATTCCTCAATGACAGCGAGGTGTATGAGAAGCTTAACGGGCTTAAGGAACGTATGGAGGAGGAGCATCAGGCGGCTGCGGCAAAGGAATACGGACAGTGCTACGAGAAGATAATTGAATTATTCGAGCAGACGAAGAAGCTTCTGGGAGATGAAAAATTGAGCATACGAGGCTTTTCGGATGTACTCGATGCGGGCTTTAATGAGATTAAGATAGGAATTGTTCCGCCGACAATAGATATGGTCATGGTGGGAGATATTGAAAGAACAAGACTTGACCATATATCTGCATTGTTTTTTGTCGGGGTTAATGAGGGGCTTGTACCGCAGGTAAATACGAATCATGGACTGTTTTCCGAGGCGGAGAGGGAGCTTCTTAATATGGCGCAGCTTGAACTGGCTCCGACATCAAGACAGAAGGCATTCATGCAGAGCTTTTATCTGTATCTGCTTCTTACAAAACCATCGGATACATTGACCTTCACCGTGAACCGTGAGGGAAAGCCGTCGAAGCTTATTGCGGACATAAGAAGAATGTTCCCGGATGCGGTGTACGAGTCGGATGATACCGTGAAGCCGACACAGCTTATATATAACAGCACCGAGGGCTTCCGATATATCTTTTCGCGCTTTAATGAGGGCGTGGAGCTTGATGCTGAGGAGAATGCACTTCTTAAGGTGTTAAAATCAGATACCGGGTATGCAAAAAAGTACAGGCAGTTTGCGGATACTATGTTAAGAAGTGTCAGCGAGGAGACAATAAGCAGAAGGGCGGCACAGCTTCTGTACGGAGAACGGCTTACGGGAAGCGTGTCGAGGATGGAAACCTTTGCCGCGTGTGCATTCGAGCACTTTGCCAAGTACGGACTGGCACTTGAGGAGAGGAAACTGTATGAGATAGGGGCAGCAGACTTAGGCACGCTGTTCCATGAGGCACTTAAGGCATATTCCATGAGGCTTGCCAAGGAGAGACTTGACTTTGCCGGTGTGGATGAGGAAAAGAGAACAATGTATATACGCGAGGCTGTTGAGTATGCGATGACGGATTACAATAATTCCGTGTTCTATGACAGCAGCCGCAATGAATATATGAGGGAGAAGATTCTCTCGATGCTGGAGAGGACGACCTGGGCTCTCGGAAAGCAGCTTGCGGCGGGAAGCTTTGTCCCTGCACAGTTCGAGAAGGGCTTCGTGTTCGAGCATGAGGGAATGCAGATTGTTGGTAAGATTGACAGAATAGATTATGCACATGACGCGGATAAGAGCTATGTAAAGATTATAGATTACAAGTCGGGAAAAAAGACGCTTGACCTCGGCAGGATATACGACGGACTGTCGCTCCAGCTTATGATATATCTTGAAAGTCTTATGAAGGATAATATTCCGGGTGCAGCCATGTATTACAATATTGACAACCCGATAGTTGACTATGCGGCGGGCGAGAATCCGGAGGATAACATACTCGCGGCGCTGAGACCTCAGGGTATAGTCAATGGTGAGATTAATGCGATAGAGCTGCTTGACAGGATTACGAAATCGGGAAAGTCAAGCTACATTCCGATTGCATATAACAAGGACGGAAGCCTTGCCAAGACATCATCCGCGACGACTGAGAGCAGATTAAGACTTCTCGGTGAATATTCAGCCATGAGGCTTACACAGCTCGGAGGAGAGATAACAGGCGGAAAGGTAGCTCCGAATCCTTATCCGGACAGCTGCGATTACTGTCCGTATAAGCTTGTGTGCGGCTTTGACCCTGAAAAAGGAAGATACAGGAAGCCAACCAAGCTTAAGAATGATGACGAGTGTTATGAAATGTTCAATGAGAGGTTGAAAAAAGATGGCAAGAAGCTGGACTGATGAGCAGATTAAGGTAATAGAACAGAAGAATTCCAACCTGCTTGTGGCTGCCGCAGCGGGTTCCGGTAAGACCGCGGTTATGGTTGAGAGAATAATAAGAAGAGTGCTCGATGATGAGAACCCGATGGATATTGACAGAATCGTTGTCGTTACCTTCACGAAGGCTGCCGCAACCCAGATGAGGGAGAGAATAGGAGCGGCATTGGCTGGCGGGCTTGTGTCGGAGCAGAACGAGAGCAGGATAAGGAGACTCAAAAACCAGCTTGCACTCTTGGATAATGCTGTTATATGCACGATTGACAGCTTCTGCAATTATATTTTAAGAAATTATTTTAACACGATTGACTTGGACCCGGCATACAGAATCGGTGATGAGGGAGAGCTCACGCTTATGATGTCGGATGTGGCAGACGAGGTGATAGAGGAGGCATACGCCGAGAAAAATCCCGCATTTATAGAGTTCGTCGAAGGTCAGCTTCCGGCTAAGAGCGATAAGAACCTGTCAGAATGGATAATATCGCTGTACACCTTCTCGCAGAGCCATCCATACCCTGAAAAATGGCTTTCCGGGTGTGAGGAATGGTATAAGATTTCATCTGTTGAGGAATTTAACAATTCTGCTGTTGTAAAGTTCATAACAGCGCATGTAAAAAGTCTTATTCAGGCAGCCATAGAGGAGCACAGGAAGGTCATAGAGCTGCTTGACGCGCCGGGCGGAATTGAGAAATATATTCCGGCATTTTTAAAGGACTGTGAGCTGCTTGAGCGCGCGAGTGAGGCGGACAGCTATGATGAGCTTAGGGAGAAGCTTGACTTCAACTTTGAGAAGCTTGCAAGTGCGCCGAAGGGCTCGGATGAGGAACTGAAAAAATATGCGCAGGACACCAGAAAGAAGCTTAAGAGCCGTGTCGACAAGATAAGGAGTGAGCTCCTTGCATGGAGCTCACAGGAGAATGTTGAGATGATTCAGCATATGAGCCGTCCGATGACTGCATTTATCGAGCTTGTTATCCGATTCACCGAAAAATATGCGCACAGTAAGAGTGAGAATAATATATTGAGCTTTTCTGATGTGGAGCACCTTGCTCTTAAGGTGCTGCGCTCGGAGGAGGGACTTACACCGGCGGCGGAGGAGCTTCAATCGTTATACGAGGAGATATACATTGACGAGTATCAGGACAGCAACATGGTGCAGGAGCTTATTCTTACGGCTGTGTCAAGAGGCAGCAATATCTTCATGGTAGGAGATATCAAGCAGAGTATATACAGCTTCAGACAGGCAGATCCGGGAATATTCCTTGAAAAATACAATACCTATGAGGGAAATCCTGATGCGGAAAATGTTCTTATATGCCTCCATAAAAATTTCAGAAGCCGTGCGAACGTATTGAATGCAGTCAATGACATATTCGTATCAATAATGCATGCGGGGCTCGGCGGAGTGGAATATGATGAGGATGCCGCGCTTGTGCCGGGCAAGGTGTTCAAGACCTTCAATAATTCAGAAACGGCTGATGAAGAAGGCAGAGAAGCGGATGATACCGTTGAACTTATCGTATGTGATATGGCAGCGGTGACGGAAAACAGCAGACAGGCTTATGACAATGCTGATATTGAAGAAGGAATGGATGAAGAGGAGCTCGGAAAAAGGGCTGCCGAGGCACAGGTTATCGTAAGCAGGATAAAGGAGCTTACAGGCACTAAGCCGCATATGCTGTGGGATGATTCACTCAACGGCGGCGAAGGCGGATACAGGAAGGCACAGTACCGCGATATGGTCATTCTGTTAAGGAGTGCCAATGTGGCGGGACCTGAATATGCCAAGGCTTTGAATGATGCCGGGATTCCTGCGGTGTGCAGTACCGCGTACGGATATTTCAGCGCTTATGAGATTACTCAGGTGCTCAATATATTAAGGGTTATTGACAATCCACGTCAGGACATAGCCCTTGCCGGTGCGCTCCGCTCATATTTCTGTTATCTGACGGCGGAGGAGCTTGCATATGTCAAGGGTTGTTCGCCTAAGACTGACCTGTATTCGGCTGTGCTTAAGTATGTGGAAAATGAGGACGGAGAAAATCATAATCCGGCTCTTATAAAGAAGCTTACCGACTTTTTGGAATTCATTAAGAGCTATCGTGAAAAGGCAGCATATACACCTATACATGAACTTATAAAGGATATCATATACAATACTGAGTATATAGTGTATGCGGCTTCTAAGGTTAATGGCAGGAGAAGAATTGCCAATCTTGACATACTTGTGGAGAAGGCGGCACAGTTCGAGCAGACAAGCTATCACGGACTGTTCAATTTCCTCAGGTATATTGACAAGATTCAGAAGTATGAGATTGATTCCGGTGAGGCGGATACGCTGTCTGAGAATGACAATGTTGTCAGAATAATGAGCATCCACAAGAGCAAGGGCTTGGAGTTCCCGATAGTGTTCGTTGCGGATATGGAAAAGAAATATAATCTGAGAGACCTTACCGAGAGGGTAAGCTTCCATGCCGACTATGGCGTGGGCTGCGATATGGTGGACACAGCACTTAGAGTGAGGAAGAAGAGCTTCCATAAGAGAGCCATGGCAGAGAGCATGAGGGTGAATTCGATAGGCGAGGAGTTAAGAGTGCTGTATGTGGCACTCACAAGAGCCGTTGAGAAGCTTATTTTGGTGGGAGCAGTTAAGAATGCTGAGAATTCCGTGGCAGCATGGAGGGCAAGAGCTGAAGCAGCGGGCGGTGATTACGGCTATGTATATGATTCCACGGATTATCTTGACCTTGCAGCTCCGGCATTCTTTAAGAGCATGACGGCAAAAACAGGCTGTCAGATTGTTGAGAACATAGACAGTCTTAACACATCCGAAGCTGTCGTGGAGGCAGTGCAGGAGAGCAGTGCCGCAGCGACGGATGAGAGCGCTGAGGATGAGTTCAGACATCGCTTTGACTTTCAGTATGCACATGAGGAGGCGGTTCAGCTTCCGGGCAAGTTCTCTGTATCGGAGTTAAAGCATGAGGCAGTCGAACAGGCTGATGATGAAGCCGTACATATTGTACAGCTTAATGAGAATAAGCCTGTGATGCGTGAGGATGATACGGTTGAGAAGAACTATGGAGCCCGGAGAGGCAACGCATACCACAAGGTATTTGAACTGCTCGATTATAATGTTACATCTGATTACAGCTCGATAAAGGCATTCATTCACGGACTTGTGGCTGACGGAAGACTGGATGCGGAATACGGGAAGCTTGCCGACCCGCGCAGATTCGCAGCTTTTCTTGAGACGGAGCTTGGTACACGCATGAAGAAGGCTGCACTGTCAGGCAAAATGTACAGGGAAAGACAGTTCATAACAGGATTTCCTGCGGAGGAATTAAAGAGTGAGTATGCCGGATGCAGGGATATCATTCTTGTGCAGGGTATTGTTGACTGCTGCTTCGAGGAAGACGGTGGGATGGTGATTGTCGATTATAAGACAGACCATGTGAATGAAGAAGATGCAGAGGATATATTGAGAAGCCGATACAATGAACAGCTTAAGCTGTATGCCAAGGCGGTGGAACAGATAAGCCGTGTTAAAGTAAAGGAATGTATAATCTATTCGGTATCTGTTAATCGTGAAATAAAATTATAACGAGCTTGTATGGTCTTTTGTAAACATTTCTGATATTATCTTTTTTCCGCCTGACGGATGTGACCGGCATTACGATTAGGTAAAGGAGATAATATTATGTACGTTGTCGGTTCTGTTATAAAAAGTGAACGTGAGAAACTGGGAATATCACAGGAGGAGCTGTGCTTCGGAATATGTGCGGTAAGCACATTGTCAAGAATAGAGCACAGCGAGCAGACTCCGTCCATGGAGAAGGCGATGGCACTTCTTAACAGGCTTGGGCTTGAGGGCAGTGCCTATCTGTCGTTCGTATCGGAGGAAGAGTATGAGTTCTACAAGATAAGCCGCAAGGTTGAGCGTATGATTGCGCACAGGAAGTTCCTTGAAGCGTATGAGTATGTGAACGGGCATAAAGAGCTTATGAAGAAAAACAAGTTCAGAAGGCAGTTTTCTGCCGCTGTTGATGCGGTAAAGGCATGCTATGTTGACAGACAATACGAAACAGCAATCAGCAAGACAGAGGAAGCAATCAGGTATACCTGCCCGCAGTTCGATAAATCAAAGAAGATAAGATTTTTTATGACCGATATGGAAGTGAATGTCATTAACGTGATGGCTGTCTCATATTGGTGGAACAAAAAGAATATTGTGGCACTCAATCTTATGATTAACCTCACAGATGCGTTAAAGGAACAGTATTCGATGGTCGGAATCAGTGATATCAGATATCCGATGCTCCTGTGCAATCTTGCCAAATGGCTGAGTGAACAGTTCCGCTTCGAGGAGGCGGACGAATACATCAAGCTTGGACGGGAGGTGTGCATAAACAGCGGAAAGTTCCGCATGCTCCCTTACCTGTGCAGCTGTCGCGCAACTGTTCTTCAAGGAATGAAAGCGGATGAAGAAGAGGTATTAAAAGAGTACATCAATGCCTATATCATGTTCAAAAATATGGGAATGGATGAGGATGCCGCAAAGCTTCGTTCATCTCTGTCAGAAGTGTATAACAGAGACCTTGAATGTATAGGAGTGCCAAAGCTCAGCAGTCCCACATGATTTCAAGAAAATCAAAAAAGAAAATAGACTTAAATATCATTGAACCTCCTTCGTGTAAAATGAGCGTCATAATGCCGTGGCAGGGGCATTACATATATTGTTCAGATAACCGGAAGTGAATTGTGAACTTCCGGTTATAATAATAAACCGTAACTATCTGTATAAACATAGCATATTGCGGGAATTTTTTTTTGCGTAATATGCTATGTTATATAGATTAAAAAAATGGTAGTATACTTTTTTATGGACAATATCAATGAAAACGGCTCTACGGGTGGAAGAAGCCAAAAGCTCTCGGATGATCTCAATCTTGCAATCGAAATCGGAAGCAGCATACGTGCCGGCTCGTCGGAGCTTGATGCAGGATATGATGATACACTTAAGACGTGGGAGCTTATAGTAAAATACAACGGAGATATAAGGGAACGTGCAGAACAGCTTGGCGGAACAGCGGTATTACTGTTGGGCGGATATGCTGTTGTCACAATGCCGCAGGACATGATAGACACGTTCGCAGCTTTTTCGGAGGTGGAATATATTGAGAAGCCGCGAAGGCTGTTCTATACGGTCAGTCAGGCTGCAGCACGTTCCTGCATCTACTATGCATGGAATGAACCGTATGAGCTGAGCGGAGAGGGTACGCTGGTTGCCATTATAGACAGCGGAATCGACTGGAGCAACAGGGATTTCAGGAATGCTGACAGCAGTACGAGGATAGTGAAGCTGTGGGACCAGACGGTTGACCAGAGCCGTTCCGGCTATGCACCGCCCGAGGGCTATAATGTGGGGACAGAGTATGACAGGGAGATGATAGACAGAGCTCTTTTTGGGGATGAGGAGGCAATTGCGGCACTCAGACTGTCGAGGGACTATTCGGGGCATGGTACCTTTGTTGCGGGAATAGCTGCGGGGAATGCAGCGGGCTCGTCGGGGGTATACCGTGGCGTGGCTTATGAAAGTGAGCTTATTATAGTTAAGCTTGGTGACAATGAACAGAGGCAGTTTCCGAGGACAACAAGGCTTATGGAGGCGGTCAACTACTGCATAAACGAGGCAAAGCGCTTAAGAAAGCCTGTTGCGATTAATCTGAGCTATGGCAATAATCAGGGCTCGCATGACGGAACAGACTTGTTATCTACATATCTTAATGCGGCGGCAGACGTGTGGAAGAATGTGATTGTATGCGGGAGCGGCAACGAAGCCGGTAACGGGATTCATACGGGAGGCATACTGAGCAGTACAAGGGCGGATATTGTTGAGCTTGCGATAGGTGAATATGAGACGGATTTAAACATCCAGCTGTGGAAAAGCTATGCGGACGACTATGGAATTGAGCTTGTATCGCCCTCAGGACAGAGCAGCGGACAGTTAAGAGCCTATGGAACGGGAAGATATATTCTTGATGGCACGGGAGTGTATGTGTACTATGGTGAGCCTACGCCTTACAGCAGATATCAGCAGATTTACTTCGAGCTTATTCCGAATGGTGGATATATTGCGTCCGGTGTGTGGAAAATTATTCTCACCCCGGTGAGAATTGTGGACGGACAATATGATTTATGGCTGCCCGACAGCAGCACGCTCAATGAGGACACTAGATTTTTCTTTCCGTCCGAGGATACCACGCTCACCGTTCCGTCGGCGGCTGACAAGGTGATTACCGTCGGAGCATATAACTCAAGAACGGACGCATATGCCGACTTCTCGGGCAGGGGCTACACAAGGCTTAATAACAATGTTAAGCCCGATATTGTCGCACCGGGGGTGAATATTGTATCGACTGCGGTGAACGGAGGTTATACCGTGCGAAGCGGCACGTCGATGGCTGTTCCGTTCGTCAGCGGAAGCGCAGCTCTTCTCATGCAGTGGGGCATAGCACAGGGCAACGACCCGTACCTGTACGGTGAGAAGGTGAAGGCATACCTGATAAAAAGTGCCAGACATCTGCCCGGAGAACCGGTGCCGTCGAAGAGAACAGGGTGGGGCGCACTGTGCCTTCAGGGCATATTTGATAAATTTTCTTCCTATAAAATGTAAATCACCACTTGTTTTTATCAAAATTTGTGATACACTAATAAAGTTAAAATTTAGGTTTACGTTTTTAGGAGCGCCGATTGGCGCAGAAATGAGGAAATTTATGAAAACAACACGTAATGATGTCAGAAATATTGCGATTATCGCCCATGTTGATCATGGTAAGACAACATTAGTAGACGTACTGTTGAAGCAGAGCGGAACATTCCGTGAAAATCAGGAAGTAGCAGAAAGAGTAATGGATTCCAACGATATTGAGCGTGAAAGAGGAATCACAATTCTCTCCAAGAACACTGCCGTATATTATAAGGATACTAAGATTAATATTATTGATACTCCGGGCCATGCTGATTTCGGCGGCGAGGTTGAGCGAGTTCTTAAGATGGTTAATGGTGTTGTACTTGTGGTAGATGCCTATGAGGGTGCTATGCCGCAGACAAAGTTCGTTCTCAGAAAGGCACTTGAGCTTGACCTTGACGTAATCGTATGTGTCAACAAGATTGACCGTCCTGAGGCAAGACCTAATGAGGTTGTAGATGAGGTATTAGAGCTTTTGATGGATCTTAATGCCAGCGACAAGCAGCTTGACTGTCCGTTCATCTTCGCATCTGCTAAGGCAGGCTTTGCAAAGTACAGCCTTGATGATGACTCAACAGATATGACACCTCTCTTTGAGACTATTCTTAAGCATATTCCTGCACCGGAGGGAGACCCTGATGCAGATCCACAGATTCTTATAAGCACAATCGACTACAACGAGTATGTGGGAAGAATCGGTGTAGGTAAGGTGGACAACGGAACAATTAAGGTTAATCAGGATCTTATGCTTGTGAACCACCACAACCCTGACAAGAAGATGAAGGTTAAGATTGGCAAGCTCTATGAGTTCGAGGGCCTTAATAAGAAGGAAGTCAACGAAGCAACCATCGGTTCAATCGTTGCAATATCAGGTATTGCAGAGCTTCATATCGGTGATACACTTACATCGATTAACAACCCTGTCGCAATTCCTTTCCAGAAGATTTCTGAGCCTACAATCGCGATGAACTTCATAGTAAACGACAGCCCTCTTGCAGGTAAGGAAGGAAAGTATATTACCTCCCGTCATCTTCGTGACAGACTTTTCAGAGAGCTTAACACTGATGTCAGCTTAAGAGTTGAGGAGACAGATACAACTGAGGCGTTCAAGGTATCAGGACGTGGTGAGCTCCATCTTTCCGTTCTCATCGAGAACATGCGCCGTGAGGGTTATGAGTTCGCTGTTAGTAAGGCAGAGGTTCTCTATCATTACGACGAGCGCGGACAGAAGCTTGAGCCTATGGAAATCGCATATGTTGACGTTCCTGATGAATTCTCGGGTACGGTAATTCAGAAGTTAAGCAACCGTAAGGGAGAGCTTAACGGTATGTCACCTGCCAACGGCGGATATACAAGACTTGAGTTCTCAATTCCATCCCGTGGACTTATCGGATACAGAGGCGAGTTCATGACAGATACCAAGGGTAACGGTATTCTTAATACTACCTTCGACGGCTACGGCCCATACAAGGGAGATATCCAGTACCGTAAGCAGGGTTCACTTATTGCAAGTGAGGCCGGTGAGACGGTAACCTATGGTCTTTACAATGCTCAGGAAAGAGGGCTTCTCTTCGTAGGTCCGGGCGAGCAGGTATACGGCGGTATGATAGTAGGTCAGAACGGCAAGGCAGAGGACATCGAGGTTAATGTATGTAAGAAGAAGCAGCTCACCAATACACGTTCTTCAAGTGCAGATGAAGCACTCCGTCTTACACCGCCTAAGGTATTAAGCCTTGAGCAGGCACTTGAATTCATTGATACGGATGAGCTTCTTGAGATTACTCCTAAGAACCTTCGTATCCGCAAGAAGATTCTCGACGGAACTGCAAGATATCGTGCTAAGAGAAACGCTTCTAACTAATATTAAGAACAATTTAACAGCATAAGCATAGAAAAAGGAACTCCATGGACGGAAAATAAGCGCTGCCATGGGGTTTCTTTTCATTTTACGGGAAGAAAACGCGGATGAGTGATAAGTTTTTATGCGAATTTTAAATTTTTTTATATTTTTTTTATGCTTTCGTGAATATTTGAACACATTTTGCATATATATTTAGAGATAAAGATATTATCAGGCGTACAGTATCGTTATTTAAAATGCGATGCCGCCAAAAATGAAGGGAGAAACAGAAGAATGCTTGACAAAGTAATTGAAAACAACAGGGTAACAATCATAGGTGAGGTGGTTTCGGACTTCACTTACAGCCATGAAGTCTTTGGGGAGGGATTCTACATGGTTGACATCGCAGTTAATCGACTGAGCAACAGTGTTGACATCATACCGCTTATGGTGTCTGAGAGACTCGTCGATGTGACGGAGGATTATCGCGGAATGATTATTGAGGCAACAGGACAGTTCCGTTCTTACAATCGTCATGAGGAGAATCACAACCGTCTGGTACTTTCCATTTTTGCAAGAGAATTTGCTCTTGCTGAGGAGACCGAGGAGGCAACCAATACGAATCAGATATTCCTCGACGGATATATCTGCAAGCCGCCTGTATACAGAAAGACTCCTCTCGGAAGAGAGATAGCTGATATTCTTATTGCTGTCAATCGTCCATATGGCAAGTCGGATTACATACCTTGTATTGCGTGGGGACGCAATGCGAGATATGCTGCGGGCTTCAAGATTGGTGAGCATATCCGTATATGGGGACGTGTTCAGAGCAGGGAATATACTAAGAAGCTTGATGAGGATACCCAGATTAAGAGAATCGCTTACGAGGTGTCAGTAAGCAAAATTGAGTGTGTTGATGAGGATGATGAACAGGAATAAGCTTCCTGTGTGGATGAAGGTGGTTGATACCCCGCAGGCATTGGTTAATGATGTCCGCGGGGTTATTTGTGTATGAAATGTTTTATAATACATTCGGTTCTTTTAAGAACCGCTCTCTTGCACATTTATCTGTAACGTGTTAATATCTAACATATCTTGCCATGATTATGAGCGGATGTATAATATGACGTATGGAGGGTTGATTTTGAGCGATTATGTATTTTTGTTTGACCTTGATGCGACAATCACAAGGGCTGAGATACTCCCTGAGATTGCAATAAAGATAAATAAAGAGCAGGAGATGAGAGAACTGACGGAGAGGACGATGGCGGGTGAGATTCCGTTTGACCACAGCTTCCTCGAGAGGGTGAAGCTTCTGTCGGAGATACCTGTGAGCACGGTGAGAAGCATCATTGCGGGTGTCCCGCTCAATGAGAAGCTTGTGCAGTTCATAAGGGAGAATAGGGAGCACTGCTATGTGGTAACCGGAAATCTCGATATATGGATTAAGGACCTCATGACGGAGCTTGGAATGGACGGACATTATTTCTGCTCGAAGGCTTCGGTAGAGAACGATAGGATTGTCAGTGTTGATTATGTGGTTGACAAGGGCGAGGTTGTGAATGAATTCAAGGACAGACCTTTTGTAGCCATAGGCGACGGCAACAATGATGCACAGATGATTGCAGCAGCAGAGGTCGGAATCGGCTTCGGCGGTGTAAGGGACATTGCACCGGCAGTACTTAAGTGCGCAACACATGCAACATATTCGGAGGATAAGCTATGTCAGTTTCTAAGACGATTGTTATAAGCTGTGCCGGAATGGGTACAAGACTTGGAATAGGCTCAACAAAGGCACTTATCGATATAGACGGGAAGCCGCTTATTATAAGACAGCTTGAGCTTTTGAAGGATTTTGACGATATCAGAATCGTGGTAGGATATCAGATGGAGAAGGTTATAGAGGTGGTCAATTCATACCGCAAGGATATTCTGTTCGTGTTCAATCACAATTACAGAAATACCGGAACGGGCGGAAGCTTCTCTCTTGCAATCAAGCATGCTACCGATATGGTGGTGTCGCTTGACGGAGACCTTCTTGTCCATCCTGATGACCTTATGAGTGTGCTTCATTCTGATGATGAGTGTGTATGCGGTGCCATACCATGCACGGAGGATCCGATGCTTATGAAGACGCTCACACAGAACGGACAGATATATGGTGTCGGCTTTTCAAGGGAGGAAGGCGAATATGAGTGGACAGGTCTTGCACAGGTTAAGACCTCAAGGCTTACTCCGGGAGATCATCATGTATGCGATATGATGGTTCCGCTTCTTCCGCTTCCTATGAAGCTTATCAGAACAAAAGAGATAGATACAATGGCTGATTATGAGCATGCGGTAGCCTGGGTTAAGAGCGGCTACGCGGACTGATAATCGGATAAATTTATGGAGGACTTGCAATGCAGGCTGTAATACTTGCTGCCGGAATGGGCAGGAGACTTAAGGAACATACGAGTGACAAGACTAAGTGCATGGTTGAGGTTGGCGGACAGACCATAATAGAGCGAGGTTTACGAATTCTTGATGAAAAGAAGCTGTCAAGAATAGTTATTGTGACCGGATATAAGAGCGATGGTCTTAGGACACATGTTGACGGGCTGGGGCTTACAACACCTGTCGTATACATCTATAATGAAGAGTATGCTGCTACAAGCAATCTGTACTCGCTGAATCTTGCAGGGGAGTACCTTAAGACAGAGGATACATTGATTATCGAGTCGGATATTTTGTATGAGAAGGCTGTTGTTGACAGAATACTGGAGTCGGACGAGGAGTGTCTTACCTTTGTGTCGAGACCTAAGCCGTGGATGGACGGTTCAATAGTCACACTTGATAAGGACGGGTATATCAATGACTTCATAGGTGCCGATAATTTTGCTTTTCAGGATATGGACAGCTACTATAAGACAGTCAGTATGTACAAGCTCTCCAAGAATTATCTCAATAAGGTCTATCTTCCGCTTCTTGCCGCATATGTGCAGGCGTGGGGCAATAAGACACATTATGAGTCTGCACTTAAGGTTGTGGCATTTAAGGAACAGCGTGTGCTGAAGGCACTTGTTCTTGAGAACGAGAAGTGGTATGAGATTAATGATATACAGGATATAGACATAGCCGAGAGCATATTTGCCGAGGGTGATGAGAAGCTCACCAAGTACATGAAGCGTTTCGGCGGATATTGGAGATATGAGGGAATGTACGATTTCTGCTATCTTGTCAATCCGTTCTTCCCTAATCAGCGCTTTATGGATGAGATGAAGGCCAATTTCGAGACTCTCATAAGAGAATATCCGTCGGGCATGGCTGTCAACAGTCTTCTCGCAGCTAAGTATTTTGAGTTGAGACCTGAGCAGGTATGTGTCGGAAATGGAACGGCGGAGCTTATCAAGTCTCTGATGGAGAATTTCTCCGGAAATATAGGGCTTATATATCCTACCTTCGAGGAATATCCTCACAGAAAGAAGAAGGAACAGCTTGTTCCGTTTTGGGTTATCAATGAGGATTTCACATACACCGTTGATGATATTATGGAGTTCTATGAGGATAAGGATATTCAGGCGATTGTGCTTGTAAATCCGGACAATCCTTCGGGACACTTTATCATGAGGGATGATATATTAAGGCTTGAGGAGTGGGCTTCCAAGAGAGATGTCAGTATAATCGTCGATGAGTCATTCGTTGACTTCGCAGATATTCCGGAGCAGACACTTCTCACACAGGAGATAATAGATAAGCATAGAAAGCTTATTGTGCTAAAGAGCATTTCCAAGTCCTTCGGTGTTCCGGGACTTCGCCTCGGAATAATAGCGTCCGCGGATGATAAGATGATTGCCGCAATGAAGAAGGATGTCGCAATATGGAATATCAATTCCTTTGCCGAGTACTATATGCAGATAATTGAAAAGTACAAGGATGACTATGAGGATGCCATGAGAAGGTTCATGGATGTCAGAACAAGGTACCTTGACAAGCTTGCGAAGATTCCGGCGCTCAGGGTATTTCCGTCACAGGCTAACTATGTCATGTGCCGTCTTGAGAACGGGATGTCATCAAGAAAGCTTGCCGATATAATGCTCAATAAATACAATATTCTTATAAAAGATCTCTCGACCAAGGAAGGGCTTAACGGAGGCAGTTATATACGTCTTTCGGTCAAGACGGACGAGGAGAACGACGTGGTTGTGAATGTACTTTCGGAGCTGCTTAAGTAATGAACCAAAATCATTAACTCAGAGATAATTGATTGATAAAAAAGGAGGATTCCTATGAACCGGTTATTGTTTATATTTAATCCGTGGTCAGGTAAGGCTCATGTTAAGGACCATCTTTTTGAAATTACCAATGAATTTTCCAAGGCAGGATATCTCGTCACGGTGTATCCGACAAAGCGTGAGAAGGACTGCTACGAATACATAAGAGATAATGCAGCGGACTATGATGTTATAGTGTGCAGCGGGGGCGACGGAACCCTCAATGAGGCGGTTTCGGGAATGCTTGACAGCGGAATTGACAAGCCAATGGGCTATATTCCGAGCGGAAGCACGAATGATTTTGCGGCAAGCCTTCTTATCCCTAAGACGGTAACGCATGCTGTCAGCAATATTCTTGAAGGCACGGAATATCTGTGTGATGTCGGTCTGTTTAACGGAAGATGGTTCAATTATGTCGCTGCCTTCGGATTGTTCACTGAGGTATCTTATGCTACACCACAGCAGCTTAAGAATACATTGGGACATCAGGCATACATAATTGAGAGTGTAAAAAGCTTCGCGAGTCTTAAGGCGTATGAACTGAAAATTGAGGTCAACGGCGAGGTGCTGGAGGACAAGTTCATATATGGAATGGTATCCAACTCCAAGTCAGTCGGCGGAATGAAGGGAATTGCCGGAAAAGAAATTAGACTTGACGACGGATTATTTGAGGTTATACTAATAAGGGGACCGAAGAATCCTGTTGAATTCCAGACCATGTTCAATGGTTTTATATTTCAGAATGACAACAGTATGGTTACGCACCTTAAGTGCAGCAAGATTACTTTTACAAGCAAGGAGCCGATACCATGGGTATTAGACGGGGAATTCGGAGGTGACCAGACGAATGTGGATATTCGTGTGGAAAATAAGAAGGTCAGATATCTGCTTGCAAAGCATCCGTAAATATGATTGCTTCGGCAGAAAAAGAAAATGAAAAAGGGAATTGGAAAAGGAAGAAGGAGGAAATCAAAATGGCAAATGCAAGAGCAGCTAAGAAGGCAGCAAAGGCAGCAGAGGCTAAGGCAACACAGGTAAAGACAGAGGTTAAGCCTGAGGTAAAGGCAGAGGAAGTTAAGACAGAAGCAAAGGCAGCACAGAGCGAGGCTGAGGTAAAGACAGAGGAAGTTAAGGCAGAGACTAAGGCAGCACAGACCGAGCCTGAGGTGAAGGCTGAGGAAGCTAAGGCTGAGCCTTCTAAGGAGACTAAGCCGGCAGCCAAGAAGGTTGGCAGACCACGCAAGAATACAGAGACAGCCGCTAAGGCAGAAAAGAAGCCGGCAGCCAAGACTGCCAAGGCAGCAGCTAAGACAACCAAGACTGCAAAGACAGTTAAGGCAGAGAAGGAAGAGGCATCAGGCGTTAATGTTGTTGTTGAGTTCAACGGCACACAGCGCAAGGTTGACGAGATCGTTGCAAAGATTAAGGACGAGTGGGTTGCAGCTGGTCACAGATTATCTACAATCAAGTCTCTTGACGTATACATAAAGCCACAGGATTACACAGCGTACTATGTAATCAATGGCAAGATTGAGGGAAAGGTGTGGATGTAAAATATCCTTGAGTTGTTAAGAGAATATAATGGATTTCATGTATGTCCGACAACTAAATGTTCAAGGTTAAGATATTCTAAGAACTCCGGCGGGGCTTTACATATACATACGCCAACGCTGCAAAACAGCCATCCATGGCTTATTGC